>JANDLT010000032.1 GCA_024330265.1 Pyrinomonadaceae bacterium MAG19_C2-C3
GGGGGGGCGCTACTAACAACCCCCACAACTTATATACCTTAAAACAAACCCCCTCCTGGGGTGGGTTTTTTTTTACCTTCCCCCCCCCCCCCCCACGCCCGTTTATCGTTCCGGTGCTTTGCAAGCTTGGACACCGGAAGTTGCCGATTCAAAAATCGGAACTAAGCCGTCGCCGCTGTTGTGGCTTCCGCCGTCTTATAGACGTTTTCGGCTTGCGGTCCTTTAGGTCCTTGCGTGACTTCAAACTCGACATCCTGACCCTGTTCGAGCGTCTTGAAGCCGTCGCCCTGAATCGCGCTGTAATGAACGAAGATGTCGCTGGAGCCGGGTTGCTCGATGAAGCCGTAGCCCTTCGCGTTGTTGAACCATTTCACTTTTCCGATAATTTTCGACATTGCTAACTAATCCTCCTGTCAATTTCAGTAACACATAAAGTTTAAGCGTCAGGCGACGAACGGCACACAGGGCAATTCATCACGGCGAACGCAGTGGTTGAGGGTGGAAGTTTGTTGATTGATTTGAAGCCGACGGATGCCAAGCCGAATCGGTTTTGGATAAAAGGTGAGGCATACAGATTCAAACACTCGCACAAACAAAAAAGCCCGCTTCAGATAAACGTGTGAACGTCGTCAAACGACACGCTTCATCTAAACAACGGACTGACGGGGAAAACGAAAAATCATTGTAATAAAACTTGAATATAACGGGTGGCAGCCGGGTGCGACTGAGTTTCATTCGCGGTCACTAAAGCTGCACAAGACCGCGCATACTAGCGAAAGCGCGTGAAAACTGTCAAGCATGTTTTATCCGTCCGGGCATGTTTTACCGCTTCATGCCGCTTCCTTTGCCGTAACGATATGAGCGCGCGGTGTGGCTTAACGAATGTTCTCCTAATGCAAAGTCGGCTTCTTGATGATGCCGCCGTCAACATCGGATAGGGCGTGGGTGACGACGAACGCGGTTTCGTCTATGCCGCGCACCACAGTTTTGACGCTGCCGATTTCAAGGCGCGTGACGACGCAATAGAGAATGGATTGTTCGGTATCGCTCAAGCCGCCGCGCCCTTTGTAAATCGTCACGCCGCGATTTAAGTCGCGCAAGATTGCCTGCCTGATTTCTTCGCTCTGTTCGGACATGATGATGACGGCGGTGTACTGCTCGATGCCGTGAATCAAAAAGTCAATCGTCTTTGACGCCGCGAAGTAGGTCAGTATCGAATAAAGCGCGATGTCCGTGCCGAGTAAAAACGCGGCGGCGGCGAAGATGAAGATGTTGAGAATCAGAATCACGTCACCGACTTTTAAGAGGTGACTGCTTTTGCTTATCAACAGGGCGGCGATTTCCGTACCATCCAAGACCGTACCGCCGCGTATCGCCAAACCAATTCCCGCGCCGATGAAGAAGCCTCCGAACACCGCCGTCAAAAGTAGATCATGCGTCATGTTCGGATACTTGACGAACTCAAGGCACAGGGACAATCCGGCAATCGCCAAAGCACTTTTGACGGCGAACACCTTGCCTATCTGCCGATAGCCGAGAGCGACGAACGGCAGATTGATGACCAATATCAAGATTGAAAGCGGCAAGCCCAAGACGTTCGCCAGCAACATCGAAACTCCCGTCACGCCGCCGTCAATGAAGTGGCTTGATAATAGAAAACCCTTCAATCCCAGACCTGCCGAAAGGATGCCGAAAATGATTAGCGTCGTGTTGAAGGCTTCGCGTG
Source organism: Pyrinomonadaceae bacterium MAG19_C2-C3 (assembly GCA_024330265.1). Lineage (GTDB taxonomy): Bacteria > Acidobacteriota > Blastocatellia > Pyrinomonadales > Pyrinomonadaceae > JANDLT01. Next base: position 1,727 of record JANDLT010000032.1, read on the forward strand.
CGAGACGGTTTTTCATCAAGTGAAATACCTAATTTTGAAGGGTAAAGAATCCCGCCCATGAACAAAGATTAAGAATGCTCAATCATACTTCTTTGTTGATGAATCAGCGATACGACGTTTGACCACGCGAAACGGACGCGATAATTTGCCGCGCGAATTATAGAAGGCTGATGTAGTACAATTAGCGGCAACCCCTCACCCGGCTAGTAATTCTGACGCTAGATAGGTGAACCATGACAAATAACAAAGAAGCCATTCCCGACCGGTTGACGGCGGAGTTGGAGAAACTACGCGCGAGTGAGGAGCGTTATCGCGTGCTGGCGGAGACTGCCTCCGACGCCATCATTACCATTGACGAAACTGGAACGATGCTGTTCGTCAACCCTGCCGCCGAAAGAATCTTCGGGTACTCTCGACAAGAGATGCTCGGTCGAAGTCTCACCATACTGATACCGGATACTATGCGGCAACGCCACGAAGACGGCGTGCGACGTTACCTCGCCACCGGACGAAGACACATCCCTTGGGATGGATATGAACTGCCGGGTTTGCACAAGAGCGGGCGGGAGATAGCTCTGGAGATTTCCTTCGGCGAGTTCACCAGAGAGAACAGGCACTACTTCACGGGAGTCATCCGCGACATCAGCGGGCGAAAGCGATTAGAGGAAGAACTGCGGCAAAGCGAGGAATGGCTGCGCGCCCTACTCAGTGCCTCGCGCGACGGCATCCTCGTCGAGGACGAGGGACAGATCAGCTACGTCAACGAGGCGTACACGCGGATGCTCGGATACGACTCGCCGGAAGAACTGATCGGCACCCATGTTTCCGGGATACTTTCGCCCGACGACGCGGAGCGGATGACCGGGTACGGCGAAGCCCGTCTGCGCGGCGAGTCACCCCCAACCATTTACGAATTCAGGGGCAAGCGGAAGGACGGGTCGCTCATAACCCTCGAAGCCACCGTCTCCATCTCGGTCGTCGCGGGCAAGACTTACATTAGCACCGCCGTCCGCGACATCACCGAACGCAAACAGGCTGAAGAGAAACTGAGGCTGCTCGGTTCCGCCGTGCAACAGGCTAATGATCCGGTGCTGATTACGACTCCCGACCTCGACCTGCCCGGTCCCGCAGTGGTGTTTATCAATCCCGCCTTCACGAAGATGACCGGTTATACGCCCGAAGAAATCATCGGCAAAACACCGCGCGTTTTACAAGGAGCGAAGACAGAGCGCGCCGTGCTGGATAAGTTGCGCCGGTGTTTATCGGAAGGCAAGGATTTTCACGGCGAAACCGTCAACTATCGTAAGGATGGCACGGAGTTTTGGATTGAGTGGAATGTCACTCCGGTGCGAAACGCGAGCGGCGAGACGACGCATTTCATTGCCATCCAGCAAGACAGCACCGAGCGCAGAAAAATGGAACAACAATCCCGGCAGGCGCAGAAGATGGAAGCCGTCGGGCAACTCGCCGGCGGTGTGGCGCACGACTTCAACAATCTACTGACCGTCATCACCGGCTACAGCGATTTGGCGTTGCGACGAATCGGAGAGGCAGACCCGTTGCGCCGGAACATCGGAGAGATAAAAAAAGCTGCGGATCGCGCCGCCGCTTTAACCCGCCAACTTCTCGCCTTCTCGCGCAAACAGCCGCAGCAACTCCGGGTGCTTAACATCAACGAGGTCGTCGGCGACACAGACAAGATGCTCGGTCGGCTTATCGGCGAGGACATCGGGTTGGCGTCCATGCTCGACCCCGCGTTGGGACAAGTCAAGGTTGATCCCGGTCAGCTTGAACAGGTTATCGTGAATCTCGTCCTCAACGCGCGAGATGCGATGCCTAACGGCGGGAAGATCACCATCGAAACGAAAAATGTTCGTCTGGACGAAGCGTTTGTGCAACATCACTTGGGGGCGCGAACCGGTCGCTATGTGATGCTGGCAATCTCGGACACCGGAATGGGGATGGACGCTGAAACTCAAGCACGTATCTTCGAGCCGTTCTTCACGACTAAAGAGGCGGGCAAAGGCACGGGACTCGGACTCTCGACCGTCTATGGCATCGTCAAACAATCGGACGGCTATATCTCGGTCTATAGCGAAGTCGGTCACGGCACGACCTTCAAAGTATATCTGCCGCGCGTGGACGAAGTCGCCGATCCGCCCGTCTCCAATTTCCCACGAGAAGAATCTGTTCGCGGCACGGAAACCGTCCTGCTCGTCGAAGATGAAGAAATCGTCAGGAGTCTGGCGCGGCAGATACTTGAGATGAACGGGTATAAAGTGTTGGAAGCGACCGACGGCGTTGCGGCATTGCGGCTCTGCGAACGCAACGAAGAACCCATTCACTTGCTGCTCACCGACATGGTGATGCCGCAGATGAGCGGGCGCGAACTCTCCGAACGCTTATCGAAATTGCGTCCCGACATACCCGTTCTCTACATGTCCGGCTATACCGACGACGCCCTCATGCGTCACGGCATGTTGGACGCGAACGTCGCATTCTTGGAGAAGCCGTTCACCCCGGAAAGCTTGGTGAGTAAAGTACGAGAGGTGCTAGACTCCACTAAGAGCGTGTCTTAAAAGTCCGCGAAGCGGACATTTTGGCAATAGCCCGGCGATGAATCGCTGGGAATGCGCCACTTCGGACAGTTTTGAAATTGCCTTGATAAATTGCCACTAGCTAAAGCTAGTGGACAGGAGTTTCCAATAAAGGTAGGGGTTCAAGCGTGGGTGAAGGCGCGTGATCTTTGCTCTGCGGTTCTTTGCGTCTTTAATCTTTGCGGTACTTTGCGATACAAGAAGAAGTAACGCAAAGTACCGCAAAGATTAAAGACGCAAAGAACCGCAAAGATTCTCCCGCCTTTGAGCCACTAACCCCAATAAATTTTGGCTTTAGCCTAATTCTCGGGCTAAAGCCAAAAGGAATTTAATTATTTCTCTTCAAATTCGGCTAAAGCCTTTAATTTGTATTTCTCTGTCCACTAGCTAAAGCTAGTGGCAATTTATGAAAAACTGTCCGAACCATTGTTCAAGCGATACGGGAATTCATTAGATGAAAGCACCTTTACCGGATAACGAGGCGAAGCGGCTGGAAGCGTTACGCCGTTACGACATCCTCGACACCTCTCCCGAACAGGCATATGACGACTTCACGCAGCTGGCTTCATACATCTGCCAAACGCCCATCGCCCTTATCAGCCTGGTTGACTCCGAGCGACAGTGGTTCAAATCACGGGTCGGGCTTGGGGCGACGGAAACTCATCGTGACCTCTCCTTCTGCGCCCACGCTATTCTTCAGTCGGGCGTTTTCGTCGTCCGCAACGTGCTCGAAGACGAACGATTTGCGGACAACGCCCTCGTCACCTCCGACCCGCACATACGATTCTACGCCGGCGCACCGCTGGTCACACCTGAGGGACACAAACTCGGAACGCTCTGCGCCATTGACCGCATCCCGCGAGACTTTAACGCCGAGCAAGAAGAATCGCTGCGTGCGTTGAGCCGTCAGGTGATGACGCAACTCGAACTGAGAAAGACAGTAGCCGAACTCAAGACGCTACGCGGAATACTTCCCATCTGCACCTACTGTAAGCATATCCGCGACGATCAGAACTACTGGCAGCAGGTCGAGAGTTACATCACGGAACATACGGAGGCGCAGTTCAGCCACAGCATCTGTCCGGACTGCTTTGAGAGCGTTGTAAAGCCAATGATGGAGAAGCATTCGGCGCAGAAATAAACATTCAATGCGCTTATCCTCAGCTTGTGCTTTCGCCCGTCTAAGATTAACTCTACACCACACGCACATTCCTATTCCCTTCAACTACGCGCCCGATGAGGCGCGCCGTTTCACCCCGTTGTGCGAGATGGTGAGTTATCGAATCATGCGCCTCCGCCGCACAGATGACGACCATGCCGATGCCGCAGTTGAAGGTGCGAAGCATCTCGTCTTCGGCGACGTTGCCAAGTCGTTGAAGCAGATTAAAGAGGGCGGGCGTTTCCCAACTCGCGCGTTCAAGTTCGACGCTTAAATTACGAGGTAAGACGCGCGGAATGTTTTCGATGATTCCGCCGCCCGTGATGTGGGCGAGGGCGTGAGTGTGTTCGTGTTCGAGAATGTCACGTAGCGCGGGAAGATAAGATTTATGTTCCGCGAGTAAAGCCGCGCCGACGGTCGTTCCGAGTTCGTCGAGGTGTGTGTCGGGCGTATATCCTGCGACATCGAAAAGAAGTTTGCGGGCGAGTGAATAGCCGTTGGTGTGCAAGCCGGACGAGGGAAGTCCAAGCACGATGTCGCCCGCTTTTGTGCGCGAGCCGTCAATGATTTTCGGGCGGTCAACGATGCCTATGATGAAGCCCGCGATGTCATATTCGCCTTCGCGGTAGAAGCCGGGCATCTCGGCGGTTTCGCCGCCAAGCAAGACACAATCGTTTTCACGACAACCGCGCGCCACGCCTTCGACGATTGCCGCGATGGTGTCGGGTTCAAGCTTTCCGGTCGCAATGTAATCAAGAAAAAATAACGGACGCGCACCCTGTACGAGGATGTCGTTGACGCAGTGATTAACAAGGTCGCGCCCGACGGTATGATGCGTCTTTGTGAGAAAAGCAATTTTGAGTTTCGTGCCGACGCCATCGGCGGACGCGACGAGTGTGGGTTGCGTCATGTCTGGAAACGCGGCGTCGAACATGCCGCCGAAGCTTCCGATTTCAGTCAGCGTGCGCGCGTTGAAGGTCGCGGCGGCGAGGGTTTTGATGCGCTCTTTCGCGGCGTTGGCGCGGTCAATCGAGACGCCGGAATCGGCGTAGGAAATCGTGTGGTGAGTGCTGTCATTCGTCGTCATCATTTTCCCTTCAGCAGCTTTTCACGTAATGACCTGATGCGCGCCGTCGTGTCAGCGCGCGATTCGCCGTCAAGTTTAATCGTGATGCGAAGGTGCGCGCCTTCTTCGGTTTCAGATGGAAGCAAGGCACGCGGGATGTCGAGTTGCGTCTGCGTATTGTCGGCATCAATCATCAACACCGCGATGTCACCGTCTTCGATGCGGTCAACGACGGCGCGCAAGGTGACGGATGTTTTGCCGGATTCTGGCGATTCGCTTTCTTGATTAGCCATGCGCGGTGTTCCTCATAAATCGCAACGAAGGACTGATTGAAACTTCAAGGCTATCTGCCGCGATTGTTATTGTTCGCAGTGCGGCGCGATGACGTGTTCGCGTTGCGATTGTTTGCATTGCGGTTATTGGCGTTGGCTTGGGTCGGGCGGCGCGCGGGTCCGAAGTCGCCATACTGTATGAAGCCTGTGCGTGATGAGTCGTCACGGTCGGGTTTGCGCCCCGTGGCGATGTCGCCCGTTGCTTCACGCGCAGGTTTAATTTCGTACCGCTCACTGCCGTTTGAGGTGATGGTGATTTCGCCTTGAAGGTCTGTGCGATAGATATTGACCTTGCCCGCGCGCAAACGGTCGAGGACATCTTGCGACGGATGACCGTAACGATTGTCTTCGCCGTTGGAGATAATCGCGTCTGTAAAACGTCCGCGCTCGATAAAGTCTTCCGATGTCGCATAGCGCGAACCGTGATGCCCGACTTTCAGTACGTCGGCTTCGAGACGCGCCCCCGCTTGAATGAGACGGTCTTCGGTTTGGGCTTCGGCGTCGCCCGTCAAGAGCATCGAGAACTCGCCGTAATCAAGCCGCATGATGATGGAATTGGCGTTCGGTTCGTTGCCGCCGCCGCGCAAATCTTCTTTCTTGAAAAGCGGTTGCGTCGGTGCGAGAACGGTTAAGAAAACGCCGTCGCCCAAGTCGAAGCGTTGTCCGGGCGTGGCGGTTAAATACTTGTCGGGGGCGTCCATGCGCTCGTCAATCGCCGCGAGAAAGTCAGCATAGTTTTTCGTATCGTTCTCAACGCCGGAATCTAAAACCTGACGCACGGGGATGCCTTTGATGACTTCATCCGCCGCTCCGATGTGGTCGGCGTGGGCGTGCGTGGCGACGAGCAAATCAATCTGATTTACGCCGTAACCGTTGAGGGCGGCGAGAATCTTTTTGCCGTTGCCGGGATTGCCCGCGTCAATCAGGACGGCTTTGTTTGACGGCGTGCGAATTAAGATTGAATCGCCCTGCCCGATGTCGAGGACATGAACATTTAGCTGACCGCCCGACGGCGGCGGTAGTTGTTCCTCCGTGCGGCGCGTGCGTAAATAATAAAGCACGCCGAAGATGATGATTGCTATGGCAATCAACACCGCGATTAAACATCCGCATCCGGTTCTTTTTTGCGCCACTTGTCATTCACCCTTTCAGAAACTTTTACGCGGCGGGCGTGCGCTGGCGTTCTTCGAGTTGCGCGACGCGCGTTCGCGTCTCGAACAACTCGCGCAACAGTTCACCGATGCGCGAGTCAATTTTATCAACGCGCTCTCGCATCTCACGCAACTGTACGATGACGACTTCCCACATCGGGCGCGTATCATGTAGGCGACGTTCAACCTTATCTTCAAGCATCGTCAATCTTGCATTTATGCTGCTTAGTTCCGCGAGTACACGCTGTTCAAAGTCGGTTAATTGCTGTGTCGGTTCTTCGTCCATACTGTCCTCCGTAATAGATTCCTTGTTCGGCTGTTGTGCCGCTTTTTACACGGCGGGCGTGCGCTCACGTTCGAGTTCGTTCTGTTCAAGTTGCGAGACACGCCCGCGCAGGTCAACCGAGTCGAAAGCCAGTTGGCGCATTTGAATTTGAATGGCTTTTAAGGCTTTTTCTATTTCCGTTAATTTCAACAACACGCCCTCCCAAATCGGTCGCGTCTCACGCAAACGCGCGTCAACTTTATCTTCGAGTTTGGTGAGACGCACATTGCTTATATCAACTTTGTCTTCGACTCTGGATAAGCGAGATTCGATAATGTCGCTCTTGCTTTCGAGTCTATCTAAACGTGAATTGATTTTGGCTATTTCTTGACGTATGCCAGCGAACTCGTTAAGGACACGTTGCTCAAAAGCGGTTAAAGGTTGGGTTGTTTCTTCGTTCATGATGTTGACTCCTTTTCAACGAAAGCGAGTTGTAGATTTGGGTTAATCCGACGGCACGGGTTCATGTTCGCGCGCCCACTGCGTTTCGGCTTCCTTTGTGATGCGCGTCGGGTACTGTCCGTTCCAGCACGCGACGCATGACGAATCGGGGCGGAAGCCGATCGCTTCCAACATGCCTTCGAGCGAGAGATAACCGAGCGAGTCGGCTTCGATGAAGCGGCAGATTTCATCGGTCGTCATCTGCGCGGCGATGAGGTCAGCGCGGTCGGGTGTGTCCACACCGTAGAAACACGGGTTGGTCGTCGGCGGGCAACTAACTCGCATATGGATTTCACTCGCGCCCGCTTCTCTGACCATGCGGACGATTTTCTTGGAAGTCGTGCCGCGCACGATGGAGTCGTCAATCAAGACGACGCGGCGACCTTGAATGAGATGCCGCACGGGGTTTAGTTTGATGCGAACGCCGAAGCTTCGGATTGATTGTTTGGGTTCGATGAAGGTGCGCCCGACGTAGTGATTACGCACCAAGCCTTGACGGTATTTGATGCCGGATTGGGCGGCGAAACCTATCGCGGCGGCGACGCCGGAATCGGGAACGGGAATCACGATGTCGGCGTCCGCCGGATGTTCGATGGCAAGGCGTTTGCCCATTTTGTGACGCGACTCATTCACGGAACGCCCGAAGGCGAGCGAGTCGGGACGCGAAAAATAGACATGCTCAAAGATGCAGAAGCTGTGCGGTTTTTCTCCCAACGGAAACGATGAATGAAGTCCGTCGCGGTCAATTATGAGCATCTCACCGGGTTCTATATCGCGGACGTATTCGGCTTCGATTAAATCGAACGCGCATGTTTCCGAAGCGATGACCCATGCGCCGCGTGTCGAATAATTGGCATCACGTTTGTCGGGCGTCGTCATGCGACCCAAAGCGAGCGGGCGAAAGCCGCGCGCATCACGCACGGCGATGAGCGCGTCGGGCGTGAGGAAAAGCATCGAGAACGCGCCTTCGGTTTCGCGTAAAACTTCCGGTATCGCTTCCGCAATCGTCGAAGCTTGAGAGCGCGCGACGCCGTGAAGCACGACTTCGGTATCGGAAGTCGAGGAGAAAATCGCCCCGTCATCTTCGAGTCGTTTGCGTTCATCCGTCGCAAACGGAAGGTTGCCGTTGTGACAGACGGCGACTTGCCCGTAACGACATTTAACGAGAAAGGGTTGGGCTTCGCGTATTGAGACTTCTCCGGCGGTCGAATAACGAACGTGACCGATGGCACTCGCGCCCGGAAGACGATTCAATGCCGCTTCATTAAAAACATCGGAGACCAAACCCATGGCGCGTTCGCTGCGGAGTTCTGTGCCGGTCGAGGCAACGATGCCGCAGGATTCTTGCCCGCGATGTTGAAGGGCGTACAGACCGAGATACGCGAGGCGCGCGGCTTCCGTGTGACCGAAGATGCCGAACACACCGCACTCGTCGCGGAATTTATCGAAGATGGCGGATTGCACCGTAGTTTTCACCGTGAGTGTCGCTTTCACTAAAGTTCGTCGAAAGATTAAAAATTGATTTGATTGTCGTGCGCTTCACATTGTACAAGACACGCACGGGCGATGCGTGCTTTGATGCGCGATGCAGGCGAGAATGCTAGAGTCGCGGAAGCCGTGCCGGACGTGTGAAAAGATTCCCGCGCAAAACAATTTCACCAGCCTTCTTTAATGCGATTCAAGAACTCAAACGACAGCGTGACGCATACGACACCCGAACGGGAAGCGGATTTTCAAACACGTTTGATACTCGCGTTGCGCGTCGTGGTGGTCGCCGTGATTGTCGGCGGCGCGTGGTGGTTCGCGGTGACGTTGCCGCCCGAAGAAGCTTCGCCGTCAAGCGACGCGAAGCAATTAACCATGCTGCGCGTCAACTTGCACGACAGGGATAAAGAAGCTGCGAACGGCAAATCAAAAGGCGACGAACCAAGCGATTTGAGCCTCAAGTTGTATCCGGTTGATGTCGCGGTCGTGCAGAGAGAGTTTTTGACGGAGCGGCGAGCGGGCGTGTCGTTCGATGATTTCGTGACGCGCCGCATGGCGGGACGCACGCCAATCGAAGCACATTTTGACGAGCGCGGACAGGCAACGGCGGAAGTCCCTGCGGGCAGATGGTGGGTTTATGCTTCGCGGCGACGTGGGGCGGAAGAAGTCATGTGGCGTCTGCCCGTCAACGTGCGCGGACGCGAACAGGATGTGAATTTAACCGCGCAAAATGCATACATGCGAACACGCGATTTTTGAGATGGGAAGATGACATAACATGATGAATAGGGCATCACTGCTTTTAGTTTTGTCAGTAGTTCTTGTTGCGAGCGGCTGCGAAACGGCGCGACTTTTTTACCTTAATGCTACTCATCGAATTGTCAGAGTGCCGACAGAGAATATGAATCCGACGATTCGACCGGGTGACTTCGCTGCAGTTGACGAGGGTTACTACAAAGCCAATCCGGTCAGACGATTCGATTTGGTCATGTTCAAAAACCCTGTAATGGTGAGAACCTTGGGGGAATCACCCGACACTATGTACATAAAGCGGGTCATTGCACTCGGCGGTGAGAAGATTGAAATAAAAGACGGTGGCATATACATCAACGACAAAAGGTTGGCTGAACCTTTTGCAACGATACCCTTCGCGCCTGAAAAAGATTTCGTGCCAGCCGTCGTGCCACGCGATGAGTGTTACTTATTGGGCGACAACCGGTCTAACAGTTTCGACAGCCGATTTTGGGAGAAGCCGACGCTCGACAATAAATTGATTGCGGGTAAGGTTGTTGAAATCATTCCGCAGTGAGCAGAACACAAATTCTGACTCCTGACTCCTGACTTCTGGCTCCTGCTTTTATGCTTTCTCGTTCACGCTATGCGGGCGATGCTGCACTTGTTTTGACGACGTTGATTTGGGGTTCGACGTTCATACTCGCCAAAGATATTTTGAGCGAATGGACGCCGCTCGCTTATATCACGGTGCGGTTTGGGATTGCCGCCGTCGCGCTTGCGTTGATGTTTAGAAAAGAGTTGGCGGCGGCGACGCGAAGCGACTGGCTGGCAGGTTTTGTGCTTGGGATGCTGGTCGGGTGCGGCTTTGTTGTGCAGGCGATGGGACAGGTTTATACGTCCGCGGCGAAATCGGCGTTTATCACCGGACTCACGACGCCGCTTGTCCCGTTGTGTGCCTATCTTTTATTGCGTGCGCGCCCGACGTTCGGGAACATGCTCGGCATCGTGTGCGCGACGCTTGGAGGCTTCATACTGCTCGCGCCGCCTTCATCAAATCAAAGCGAAGGCATGTTGAGCGCGGTCAACATCGGAGACTTATTGACACTCTCATGCACGATTCTGTTTGCGACGCATATCGTGCTGCTCGGCGTTTATACAAAGCGCACGAACGTCAAACGGTTGACGGTTTTGCAAATCACCACCGCGACGATTCTGTTCGTCATCGTGTGGACGACGATTAAAGTGTGCGCCCTCTTTGGCGCGGACGCATGGATGCCGGACGCGCTCGCACGCGAAGCCGCGCCATTGGTGTGGAGCGTCGGCGCGCTGTGGCGTGTGCTGTATCTCGGCTTGGTCGGAACGCTCGCGGCGTTTCTGTTGTGGACGTGGGGACAGGCGCGTGTTGAAGCAGTGCGAGCGGCGATTATCTTCAACCTTGAGCCGGTGTTTGCGACGCTGTTCGCCGTCGCATTGCGCGGGCGCGACGAATGGCTTGGCGGCTGGGCAAGCTTCGGGGCGGCGTTGATATTGTTGGGCGTGTTGATTTCGGAAGTACGGCGGAAATAGTGGATAACGGATAGTGGATAGTGGATAGTTTAGAACGTGTTGCCGTCCGTCTTATAAAGCGTTTCGGCGTGTAGTGGATAGTGGATAGTGGATGATTTAGAACGGCTTCTTCACTATCCACTATCCACTATCCGTTATCCACTAATAAGCGTTATACTCGCTGACCTTCCTGTATTACCTGATTTTAAGCCATGCGCGCAGGAAGCCGCGTCGGGTTACGCGCGGCGACATGGTTGACGAAAAACAATTTGCATTAAGCGGTTATGGAGTTAAAAGTTTTATGTTAAGACTTCCAGAAGGCGGCACGACGGACGCTGAAAAAGCGATTTTGCACAAGCTTCGGGTGTGGATTGCCGCGCTCGCCGTCGCGTGTTTGGTGTGTGGGATGGGTCTCGGCGCGTTGCTCGCCGGACGTTCTTCGGTCGTCGCGCAGAACGACGGACAATCGAGAGAACAGATTGCCCGCGCTCCCGAAGCGTTGTCGGCGTCGTTTGCGGAAATCGCCCGCCGTGTCGAACCGGCGGTCGTTAATATAGACACCGTGACCGCCGCGCCGCGCATCGGGCGTGTGCGGCAAAAGCCCGACGGCACGTTCGGTATGGATGACGAAGAAGAAGAAAACGGCGACACACCGAAGCAGGGCGAAGGTGACAAAACGCCGGACGGTAAAACGCCGGATAAGGACGATAAAGAGAACAACTCCGATAACAATTTGTTCGAGATGTTTCGCCGTCAAATCAATCCCGCTCCGCGCGGCGTAGGCTCCGGCTTTATCGTTGATTCAAAGGGTTACATCTTAACCAATAATCACGTTATTGACGGCGCGACTTCCATCACCGTTCAACTCGAAGACGGTACGGAATTGCGCGGGCGCGTCGTCGGGCGCGATGCCGAATCGGATTTAGCGGTTCTCAAAGTTGATGCCGGAAGGGAACTTCCGACGCTTAAACTCGGTGATTCCAGTGCCTGTGAAGTCGGTGATTGGGTACTCGCCATCGGTTCGCCGTTCGGCTTGCGTCAAACCGTGACCGCCGGAATCGTGTCAACCAAAGACCGTCAAGCCGAATCCGGTCAAATCGTGCGCTTCATTCAAACCGACGCGGCGATAAATCGCGGCAACTCCGGCGGACCTCTCGTGAATATGCGCGGCGAAGTCATCGGCGTTAATTCGCAAATCGCCACCTCGACCGGAGATTACAACGGCATAGGCTTCGCCGTTCCGTCAAACGAAGCGACGTTCGTTTATAAACAGCTCACCGCCGAAGGCAATCGCGTCCGGCGCGGTTATCTCGGCATCGTGCTTCAACCTGTGCGCGGCGAATTTGCGCGCGTCTATAATTTGCCGGAAGCGAAAGGCGCGATTGTCGCCGACATCCCAGACCGCGAAGCACCCGCCCCGCGCGCCGGATTGCAAGTCGGTGATGTCATCACGGAAATCAACGGGCAGACAATCAAAGATTCACTGGAGTTGATTAACAAAGTCGCCGCCACGCCCGTCGGCAACACCATTCAACTGACCTATTTGCGCGACACGGAAGGCGGTGCGACGAGCAAACTCGAACGCCGCACCGTGAGCGTCATGCTTGGCGAACGCCCCGCTACCAGCACGCGCCGCACACGTCGCGGCAATCTGCCGCCCGGTCATCCTACTCTGGATGAACCCGAAGCGGAAACACCCGCGCCGTCCGCCGATGCCGCGCCCGCGCGCCCGCGTATGGGCTTGCGTCTAAGCGAACTCACGCCGCAACTGGCGAACGAACGCAACCTCAAAGGCTTGCGCGGTCTGCTTGTCCGCGATGTCGAAGACGGCGGGCTTGCCGACAGCGCGGGCGTGCGCTCCGGCACAATCATTCAACGCATCAACCGCGCACCCGTCAATTCGATGACGGACTTTGAGCGCGCCATCGCCGCCCTTAAACCCGGCGATGCCATCGTCTTAAACGTCGCCTTCTATGACGGCGAGCGCGTCGTCTATAACATCGTGCAGTTCACCTTCCAATGAAACAGTAGGCAGTAGGCAGAGGGCAGTAGGCAGAATAAAACACATTCTTCTTCCTGCCCTGATTCTGGCTTCTGGCTCCTGACTTCTGACTCCTTATCCTTATGTCTCAGGCGCAAAAGTCCATCAAGAAATCTAAGCCGCAAACAACCGTTGCGAACGCGAAACCGCGCGTGGCGAGTTATCAAAATTACATCAACGGTGAATGGGTCAAAGCTTCGGGCGGCGAGACGTTTGAAAATTTGAATCCAGCGGATACGCGCGAAGTCGTCGGGCGGTTCGCGGCTTCCACTGAAGATGATGTCAATCGCGCGGTCGAGGCGGCGGTTGATGCGCGTGATAAGTGGCGCAAGACTCCCGCACCCCGAAGGGCTGAATTGTTGTTCAAAGTCGGTGAGATTTTGATGCGAAACAAGGACGCTCTCGCGCGTGAGATGACGCGCGAGATGGGCAAGGTTCTGAAGGAGACGGGCGGCGACGTTCAGGAAGCGATTGACTGCACATACTACACGGCGGGCGAGGGTCGCAGGCTACATGGCTTCACGACTCCGGCGGAAATGCCGAACAAGTTTGCGATGTGCGTGCGTCAACCCGTGGGCGTCTGCGGACTTGTCACCCCGTGGAACTTCCCGATGGCGATTCCAAGTTGGAAGATGATTCCCGCACTCATTTGCGGCAATACTCTGGTCATCAAACCCGCCGAAGACACGCCTTTATCAACCATCAATTTAGTCAAAGCGTGTGTTGAAGCGGGCATTCCGAAAGGCGTCGTCAACGTTGTGACGGGGGCGGGCGCAACGGGCGCGGCATTGGTCGGACACCGCGACACGCGCTTGATTTCCTTCACGGGTTCGACCGAAACCGGAAGAAAAGTCGCGTCCGTGTGTGCCGACAGAAACGCGATATGTTCGCTTGAAATGGGCGGCAAAAACGTCCAAATCGTGATGGACGATGCCAACATTGACCTTGCGATTGAAGGTGCTTTGTGGGGCGCGTTCGGAACTGCCGGACAGCGTTGCACGGCGACATCGCGCATCGTCGTTCACAAGAAAATCTATAAACAGTTTGCCGCGAAATTCGTCGAACGGGCGAATGCTTTGCGCGTCGGCGACGGGTTAAAAGACTCAACCGATGTCGGACCCGTCATCAACCAAAACGCCGTCAATAAAATCATCGGCTACATCGAAATCGGAAAGAGGGAAGACAAAGCGAAACTCGCGTGCGGCGGCGAACAACTTACAACGGGCGAACACCAACACGGATTCTTTATTCAACCGACGGTATTCACAGACGTTGCGCCGAGTATGCGAATCGCGCAGGAAGAAATCTTCGGACCCGTGACGGCACTCATCCCGTGCGACTCTTTGGACAATGCGGTCGAGATTGCAAACGGCGTGCGATACGGCTTATCGGCTTCGATTTTCACGAAAGATGTCAACCAAGCCTTCGCCGCGATGAACGAACTCTACACCGGCATCGTCTATATCAACGCCCCGACCATCGGCGCGGAAGTGCATCTCCCGTTCGGCGGAACGAAAGCGACGGGCAACGGACACCGCGAAGCCGGAACGCAAGTCTTGGACATTTTCACGGAATGGAAATCCGTCTATGTTGATTACAGCAACAAGCTTCAACGGGCGCAGATTGATACCGAGAACTTATGAGCGATGCCTTTCATAACAACGAAGCGCGTTTGACGTTCACGGGCAGAGTTCGCAGTATGCGTTATGCGTTCAACGGCATTCGCATCATGCTAGCTTCACAACATAACGCATGGCTTCACGCGGCGGCGAGTTTATTGGTTTTATGTGTCGGGTTGTTCTTTCGTTTGTCGGCGGCTGAATGGTGTTGGATTATCCTCGCCGTGATTTCCGTGTGGACGGCGGAAGCATTAAACACGGCGTTCGAGTTTTTAACCGATGTCGCCTCGCCAAACTTTCACCCATTGGCAGCGAAAGCGAAAGATGTCGCGGCGGGCGCGGTGCTGATAACCGCCATCGGTTCGGTCTTAATCGGTTTGATGATTTTCAGTCCGCACATTTATCTGTATTTGAAAACAGAGTGGTTGCCGCGATAGAAACTGCAAACCAAGCTGATGCCGATAAGCGTTTATCTTGATGTTTGTTGTTTGCAACGTCCGTTTGATGATTTGTCGCAAGTTCGTGTGCGGTTGGAAGCCGAAGCCGTCGCTTTGATTTTGTCTTACGTCGAAGAAAACCGGATAAGGCTGTTTTCAAGCGAAGCGATTGAATACGAAGTAAATCAAATCACGAATCAAAGGCGCGCTAATCGCGTGCAAGCCATAATGATGCTGGCTTCACATCGCATTGCGTCGGATGAGTTTGTAGTTGCCCGCGCCGCAGAGATGACGGATTTTGGTTTCGCCGCGTTGGACGCGCTTCATCTGGCTTGCGCCGAAGCAAGTGAGGCAAGTGTGTTTTTGACGACGGATGATAAATTGCTCAAACGCGCGTTGCGGTTGCGCGCTCAACTTTCAATAAGCACGGCAAATCCTGTGACATGGTTGCAAGAAACGGAGATACCATGAACACACGCGAAATGACACCTGAGCAGATTCGCACCAAAGGTTTAGAGGCGTTAGTGCGCGAACTCGGAACAGTCGGCATGATTCGATTCATACAATTGTTTGAACCGGGAAGCGGCGATTACACAAAGGAACGCGAAAACTTGCTCAAAAGTATAACCTTGGATGAGATTATGAGCGAGATTCAAAGCAAGCGAGATGCAAGCTGAAACGCCGATGTTGATATTTCAAAACAACTTTTTACGAACGGAGAAATCATTGTGCTAGTTGGCTTACCGAAGGAAATCAAAGATAACGAGTATCGCGTCGGGATGACGCCCGCCGGAGTGCGCGCGTTGACCGATGCCGGACACAAGGTTGTGGTTGAACAGGACGCGGGCGAGGGTTCGGGTTTTGAAAACGCCTTGTATGAAAAAGCGGGGGCGACGATTCTGGGTTCTGCCGATGAAGTGTGGGGGCAGGGCGAGATGATCGTGAAAGTCAAAGAACCCATCAAGCCCGAATACAATCGTATGCGTGAAGGGCAGTTGCTTTTCACCTACCTTCACCTCGCCCCCGACCCGGAACAAACGAAGGCTTTGCTCGAACGAAAAGTTTCGGCGGTCGCATATGAAACCGTGACGGACAAGCGCGGAACTTTGCCGCTTTTAACTCCAATGTCGGAAGTCGCGGGGCGCATGGCGGTACAGGTCGGAGCGCAGTATTTGGAGAAAATCAACGGCGGGCGCGGCGTGTTGCTGGGCGGCGTTCCGGGCGTTCCGGCGGGGCGCGTCGTGATTCTGGGCGGCGGTGTCGTCGGCACAAACGCCGCGAAAATGGCTGTCGGCTTGGGAGCGCAAGTCACGATTGTTGATAATAACCTTGACCGTTTGCGCGAACTCGACGACATCTTTTTATCGCGCATCACGACGCTGGCTTCGAGTCGTTATGCGATTCACGAAGCGATTTCGCACGCCGATCTAATCGTCGGCGGCGTGCTGATTCCCGGAGCCGCCGCGCCGCACCTTGTGACGCGCGAGATGTTGAAAGACGTGCCGAACGGGGCGGTCGTCGTGGACGTTTCGGTTGACCAAGGTGGGTGCATCGAGACGACGCATCCGACGACGCACAGCGACCCGACTTTCTATGTCGAAGGCGTCTTGCATTATTGCGTCGCCAACATGCCCGGAGCAGTTCCGCGCACGTCAACTTTCGCATTGACGAACGCGACGCTGCCTTACGTTTTGAAGTTAGCGAATCACGGATTTATGGAAGCCGTGACGGGCGACAACGGCTTAAAAGCAGGCGTCAATACCTACGCCGGAAAGCTTACCTACGAAGCCGTCGCCGAAGCGCAAAACTTGGACTACACGCCGTTTGACGACATCGCACGCGGAACTACAAGTACGACGACGGCGAACACCACGACGCAGGGCGCGACAACGGGAATCTAAATTCCGGCGAAGCCCTCGACATAAAAACAAGCGAAGAGGCGGGTTGTTTATAAACAGCCCGCCTCTTCGCTTGTTTGAAGTATTTGCGTGTGAGACTAAACCTGTATCGTGTTTGCAGTGATAGTTTGGAAAAACCCTTTTACGCCGCGAGCGCGGCTTTGTGAAGCAAGGATTTTACGGAATGAACTATTTCGGCGGCAGCGGCGGGTTTAGGAATAAACGTGTCAACATAGCCGCGCGTTTCGGCGATGCCGGTGGTCAAGCCGCTTAGTAAAACCGTTGGAACGTGGGATGTCGCGGGATGTTGACGCAGGTAACGACACAGTTCGCGCCCGTCCAAACCGGGCAACATGCCGTCCGTCACAACCGCGTCAATCGAGTGCGTCATCGCCAGTTCGACGGCTTCCATGCCGTCGCCCGCCGCGACGATGGCGAAACCCGCGCGTTGTAAAACGACGCTCAAGTAACGGCGCATCGCCGAATCGTCTTCGACAAGCAAAATCGTCGGTCGTCCCGTCGCGGCGGATGCTCCGTTAAGTGGCGGCGCGGGTGTGATGCCGGGAACGATGTGGTTGGCGATGCTCATGGTTTGACGTTTATTTGAAGATTGCTTGACGATTGTTCAGCAACGGGTGGGCGACTTTACATCTTACAATCGTCACGCGACATCGAAACGGGATTGAGAAGGCAGGAGAAGACGGCTTGAAGCGAGCCGTTCGTGACAAGCACTGTGCAAATGCGATGCCGTGATGATAAGCGCGGCTTTAGCATGTTCTAAGCCTGAGGTGAAGCGCGGTTCGTTCAGTCTGACGGCGTTGTGATAGTCATAGTCTTCATTTTGAACGACGCGGTGATGTCCGAATAGTCGTGCCGTCAAATGGTGCGTGCGCGTGTCTGTGTTAGAATGCGCGGTTTCTCCGGCGCGAAGGTTTTGCAGGGTGAACGCCTTTGATAGCGAAGCACCCGAAAAGCCACCGGATGTGGATTTGTAAGAAGCGAATTTACGAAGTCACCTTACGCGGTGACGAAGTTTCGCGGCTCTGCCGCCTGATGTGCGGTGAGGCTGCCGCCTCACCGTCAAATATCTGAAAGGTCTTCGAGGCTACGCCTCGAACGTAGGCGGCGCAGCCGCCATAAATTTCTGAGAGCGGGTCGGAAAGGCAGAGCCTTTCCGCACATCGGGCGGCACAGCCGCTCTACCGCGTAAGGTGACTTACGAAGAAAGATTTGAGTTTTTATGTACGAGTTTGCTGTCACTCCGGCGACGACGCAGATACGGCGACGCGGAGTTGAAATCGCGGAAGTCGCGGCGGCGAGTCTCGCCGCTGAACTGGAACTGGAACGCGGTGACCGCATCGTGCGCGTCAACGGGCGTGCCGTGCGCGATTATCTGGACTTTCGTTTTCAAACCAGCGGCGAAGCGGAACTGACCTTCGATGTCGTCAAACACACGGGCGAAGAATGGGAAGTCGAACTGGAGCGCGGCGAAGGCGAAGATTTCGGCATCACGTTTGAACAGATTGTGCCACGTCAATGTGCCAATGATTGCCTGTTCTGTTTCTGTAAAGGCAACCCGGAAGATGCCCGCCCCGCCCTTCGCGTCCGCGATGAAGACGTGCGCCTCTCGTTTCTCTACGGTAACTACACGACGCTCACTTCAATCACCGAAGAAGAGATGCGCCGCGTCATCGAGCAACGCATGTCACCGCAATACGTCTCCGTCCACGCGACGGACTTGGATGTCCGCGCGCATTTATTAGGCGTGGATAAAAAACGCGCCGATATTTCCGCGAAGTTGGAACGCATGATGGATGCCGGAATTGAGATTCACGCCCAAGTCGTTTTATGTCCGAACATCAACGACGGCGCGATTTTAGAGCGCACGATACGCGACCTCGCCGCCCGTCACCCGCAAATCATCTCATGCGCCGTCGTCCCGCTCGGACTCACGAAGTACAACACCGATTCTCGCCTCACGCGCGTCACCCCTGAATGGTGTCAATCCGTAATTCGCCAAATCACACCACTTCAAAAGGAACTTCGCGCCAGACTCGGTACAACCTTCGCTTTTCTCGGCGATGAAATCTACCTGCGCGCCGGACGCCCCGTGCCTTCTCGCAAACACTACGGCGACTACCCGCAAATTGAAGACGGCATCGGCATGGTCAGAAGTTTTTACAACGAATTTGAGCAACTCCGTCGCCAACTTCATCGCCGCCCTCCCCAAAATGTACGGCGCGTGAACGGCACAATCCTCACAGGCGAGCTTTTCGCTCCGATTCTGCGGAATTTGATAGGTTCTCTAAACGAACAATTTGGCACCAAACTTCATGTTGCAGGAATCGAGAATCGCTATTTTGGCGCGGACATTACCGTCGCCGGATTGCTCACCGGTTCAGACCTCTTAGCAGCGCGCGACCAAATTGAAGGCGATTTCGCAATTCTCCCCAGTGCCGCTGTAAAATCCGACGAACCAGTGATGCTCGATGGTATGAATCTCAGCGACATGGAGCGGCGTCTCAGCATTCCCCTCCATGCTTGGGACCTCTCCACGTTCGTTAATTCCAAATTACAAGGCAAGATTAGCGCAAATCCTTAATCAATCCCACGAGTAACATACTGTCGCTAGATAAGCTGCATCTTGCGATTAGGCACTCAAAAATTTGGATAGTTATACAAAATTATCGAAAGATTACTTCTCGATTTTTTGAGGCAACTGTCTAAACCTTACATAACAAAGCATCTAGCTGTTGATAAGAGTGACGGCATAGTTTTTGCCAATCCTTGAAGTTCAGTCACCCAATCACAGGGCAATTCAAGCTACAACTTGACTGGCAAGTGCCAAATTCCCCTTACAATTCGATGCTATAAGGGTTCCCAGTCGCGTGCGTACAAGTAAAGACAAATTAAGGATGTGTAAAAGGAGTTCCAACATGAAAAGATTTATTTTCGCAGTGCTAATGCTATGCGCTTTTGTAGCTTCGGCGTCAGCGCAGACCACAAGTGGCAGACTTGTCGGTACTGTTTCCGGTCCCGACGGAGTCATTCCGGGTGCAACGGTCACAGTTACTGATAATCAAACCAAAAGAGAACAGACGCTGCAGACAAGCGGTCAGGGTGCATTCTCAATCCCGCTTGAATTCGGTACTTATACGGTTAATATTACCGCACAAGGTTTCAAAACATCTGTTACGACAGATATAAAAATCGACGTTAACAGAGAGTACACGCTTAACCCGACTTTAGAAGTAGGACAGGTTAGTGAAGAAGTCACCGTCGTTGGCGGTGCTGATATTCTTAACGCTTCAAACGGCGAGTTGAGTACCTCGGTCAGCCCCGTTCAGATTCAGGCACTTCCGCTTGACGGTCGTAGCCCCCTCAGCTTGACGACGCTGCAGTCCGGCACGCAGAGCACCGGTGGTGTCACGACTATTAACGGTCAGCGCACGTCTTTTACAAACATCACGCGCGACGGCATCAACGTCCAAGATAACTTTATTCGCGCTAATGCTACCGATTTCTCGCCTGAGAGATCGTCAAGCGATGACACGGGTGAGTTCACGATTGTTACGCAGAATGCGGGCGCAGAGTCGGGTTACGGTGCGGCGCAGATTCAGCTCGTAACTCCGCGCGGGCAGAGTACGTTTGACGGCGCACTCTACATTTACAATCGCAATTCAAGATTCAGTGCGAACGACTTCGTAGGTAATTCAGTCGGTAGGGACCCGGTGACCGGCGAAGAGATTAGCCCACGTCCGTTTTTGAACCGCAACCAGTTCGGCGGCAGAGTCAGCGGTCCCCTTCCGTTGCCGCGCTTCGGCGAAGGCGGTCGGTCAATAATTCGAGACAAAGCTTTCTTCTTCTTTAACTATGAGAAGCAGTTTCTGCGTCAAGCTTTCCCTTTCAGCCGCACGGTGTTAACCGAATCGGCGCGCAATGGTCTTTTCACCTTTATTGATAGTGCAGGTGCTACGCGCCAAGTCAATATCTTTTCGTTGCTTAATGGTGCTGGCGGTGCTCCCACAAGCATCAATCCATTGGTTCGAGATGAGTTTATTACAGGTGTGCCACTTGGAAACACCGGAGGGGGCGACGGTTTAAACACCACCGGCTTCAGCTTCAACCAATCATTCCCTAGTGATTACGATTACTACACCACGAGAATTGACGTTGACATCAACGACCGCAACACGGTTAACGGCGTGTACACGGATAAAAGAGAAATTCTCCTGCGTCCCGACGCGCAGAGTGGCGGGTTCAATCCTACCTCCGGCATCCAACAGCCCGGCACCAACAGGTTTCTTGCTCTCGCTTACCGTTATTCATCTGCGGGCGGTTTCAGCAATGAGGTGCGTGGTGGCTTCAGCTTCCCTGAAGCTATCTTTGATCAAACGGGTCCCAATCCGGGATTCTTCGTTTTTTCCCCAATTATTAGTGGAAACACAGACCGCTTCGTGGATCAGGGACGCACGCAACGGAACTACAATATTCAAGATAATGCTTCGTTTATCGCGGGGAATCACACGGTTCGCTTCGGTTTCTTGGGGCAGTTCTTTAGAGTTAATCCGTTCAATGCGGTCGGCACTACTCCGACTTTGAATCTCGGTGTCAACCAAAACACGCCGCAATTGACGGCAGCGAGTTTCGGTTTGCCGACGGGTACGACAATCAGCGCGACCAATGTAGCGAGGGCTAATAATTTGCTGGCTACGCTTGGCGGCATTGTCGGTAGTGCTGCCGTAAGCTTCAATCAAGCGAACATCACCAGCCCATTTGGTGTTCAGCCCACGATGCAAGATTTCAAGTACGAGAACTACGCCGGCTACATTGCCGATCAATGGCGCGTTACACCGCGATTGTCACTCAATTACGGGTTGCGTTATGACGTATTCACTGCCCTTCGTCTGGAGAACGGATTGTTCTTGGAACCGGCTATTAATGGGGCTGATCCAGTTGAAGCAATTCTCAACCCGAACGGTCGTTTCCAGTTTCTCGGCGGAAACGCCGGAAGTGACAGGGGTGCGTTCCATAACACTGACAAAAACAACTTTAGCCCGGTCGTCAGCTTCGCTTACTCGCCGGAGTTTAAGAACAACTTCTTGAATTCGTTGTTGCCCGGCGAGAATCGAACAGCGATTCGCGGCGGTTTCCGTATCAGCTATGTTCAAGATCAAGTTCTCACGACGCTCAATAACGCTGGTGTTGGAAACGTTGGGCTGGGCAGAACGATAGTAAATGCGGTCAATGCAAGTAACTCGACGCAGCTTAACCTCCGCGCGGGCGATCCTCTACCGACATTTAACGCACCGACTGCCTTGACACCGGAAACGACACCAACATTCTTGGCAAACAACGGTCCGAACCGGAACAACTTTGGTACGGTGTTCGGCGTTGATCCTGATCTTCAAACCACAAGTATCATGGAGTACAACTTTGGCATCCAACGTGAGATCGGCTTCCAAACTGCGATTGAAATCAAGTATGTCGGCAACCGCAGCGGTTCCTTACTGCGCGCCATTGACTACAATCAGGTTGATATTTTCAACAACGGTTTGCTTGAAGATTTCAATCGCGCACGCGCGAACCTGCTTGCTAGTGGCAGTCCTTTCACGGGCACGCCGCTAACAATCTTTGGCATCGCAGCTAATTCGCGGATTAGAATCGGGACCGGAGCAAACGCTGTTAGCTCCGCAACGTTTATCAACAATCTAAACAACGGTACGCCGGCTGATTTAGCAGGTGGCATCCTTTCTACAAACGCCGACTTCAACACTGCAAACGGACAATTTCCGATACTGCGAAATCCGAACACGGGCGTTGCGGACTTGGTTCAAAGCGACGGTGGCTTCAACTACAACTCGCTTCAAGCCGAGATTCGCCGTCGCTTCGCGCAAGGCGTCTCGTTGCAGGCGAACTACACTTTCTCGAAGACCTTAACCGACACTATCGGCACAAGTCAGCAACTCTTCGACCCTCTTCTTGATCTCAACAACCCCGGACTGGAATACACACGCTCCGATCTCGATCAGACGCACGCCTTTAATTTCAATACGGTTGCTGAATTACCTTTCGGTAGAGGCAAGCGATTCTTTGGCGATGCAGGCGGCGCGCTCGACCGCTTAATCGGAGGTTTCCAGTTCACAACGATTCTTCGCTACGGTACGGGTCGCCCGGTTACCATCGTTGATGCGCGCGGCACGCTCAATCGCGCTGTTCGCTCAGGTCGTCAAACGCCCGACTCCCCGTTGAGCAGAAATGAAATTCAAAATCTGTTCGGCGACTTTGAATTGAATGGACAACGCTATTTCATCAATCCGAGCGTGCTTTCAATCACACAAAACGCTGATGGAAGCTTTACCAGCCTTGCTACCAACGGTCCCGGTCAAGATCCCTTCGCCGGTCAGGTATTCTTCAACGTGGCACCGGGAACAACCGGCAGTGTGAACCGTGCAATTGTGAACGGTCCGAAGTTGTTCACCACGGACATGGGACTCCTCAAGAATATCCGCCTCAGCGAGGGAACCCGTCTTGTGTTGCGTGCCGAGGCGTTCAATGTCTTCAACCATGCCAACTTTAGACTCCCGCTAACCGTTGATATCAATAGCTCAACTTTCGGTCAGCTTTTCCCGACCGATACGTCGCCAAGCTATGAGGCGCGCCGTCTTCAATTCGCCGTGCGCTTCGAGTTCTAAGTTTGTGTAAAAAGCATAAGCTGAACTTGATTTTCAGGGCGTTGCCTTAAGCTAAGGCAACGCCCTCTTTTATTTTAAGCAACAAAAGCGAGGGATCCACGTCAGTAATATTGAGAAATTCTGAGTGAGGCGCGATACGCTATTGAACTCCACTTTATCTTTCGAGCGCATTTTATACATGATTGCTGCTCTACAAAACGAGAGGAAAACGACAATGAGAGATTTTCACATAAGGGATAAGTTCGTCTCCGCTTTTGCGGTACTAATGCTACTGCTCATATCCGTCCCGGCGTTTTCCAGTCCACCGGTCAAAGATACAATCACGGTAGAGGAGATCGTCACTAAGCATCTGGATTCCATTGGTTCTGCTCAAGCCCGTGCAGCCACTAAGAGTCGAATCATCTTAGGGACTTGCATCGCCACCTTTCGCGGGCGCACAACCGGAACGCTTAACGGGCAAACTGTTTTCGCTTCGCAAGGCGTGAATAATTTGTTCCTTATGAGATTCCGAGCCACTGATTATCGGCTTGAGGGATTAGCATTTAACGGTAAGGATTACAGTATTGGCTATATCCTACCCGGCACCCGATCAACATTCGGCGATTTTCTTTATAGGAGTGAAGCAATTTTCAAGCAGGGCTTGATCGGCGGTGCGCTTTCCTCGTCGTGGTCGTTACTAAACACAACGTCAGGCGATGCAAAGCTTAGTTATGGAGGAACTGGAAAAATCGGAGACAGGAAGGTTTATAAAGTCAGGTTCCTTCCAAAAAACGGTTCAGATTTACAAATCATCTTTTTCTTTGACGCTGACAATTTCCAACATCTCCGAACGCAGTATGAGAAAACAATTGGTGCTGGTTTAGGCAGCAATATTGACAATTCGGTGCGTCAGAGCGAAACGCGCTTCAAAATGGTGGAAGATTTTTCGGATTTCAAGAAGGAAGGCAACCTAGTTCTGCCACATACATACGTTATTCAGTTTTCCGTTACAGGCAATGCTGGAGCAACGATAAACGAGTGGAAGACAAATTTGGTGCAGTACAACTTCAATCGTCCAATAGACATGAAGAGTTTTGATTTAGGCACTTACTAACGCGCGGAATTTGACAGAATCCAAAACTCTAACCTATAGGTGTGTTTGAATTGCTTTTATCTCAACTAAAAATCGCTCTGAATGCGGGCAAAACGTGCAATCGAACTGGACACTAATGTCGAGTTATGAAAGAAGTTATTGAGTGTGTCCCGAATTTCAGTGAAGGGCGAGACAAAGAAATTATTAAGCGCATTATTGCCGTCGTTGAATCGGTGGCGCGTGTGCTTGACGTGCATATAGACCGGGCGCATAACCGTTCGGTCGTGACGTTCATCAGTGCGCCGGAAAGCGTGGTTGAAGCGGCGGTGCGGGCGGCGGGTGTGGCGCGCGATGTGATTGATTTGCGTGTGCATAGTGGAGCGCATCCGCGCGTCGGAGCGATGGATGTGTTGCCGTTCGTGCCGCTTGAAGGCGTGACGATGGATGAATGTGTACGTCTCGCGCATGAAGCGGGGGGGCGTATTGCGCGTGAAGTCGGTGTGCCGGTTTATTTTTACGGGGCGGCGGCGCGTAAGGCGGAGCGCGTGAAGCTTGAGGATGTGCGGCGGGGCGGGTTCGAGAGGTTGCGCGATGAGGCGGTCAGTAATCCGAATCGCGCGCCCGACATTAAGGTGGAAGGCGTGAATGGTTTGCATAAATCGGCGGGTGCGGTGCTGATTGGGGCGCGTAAGTTTTTGATTGCGTATAACATCAATTTACGCACGCGCGATGTTGAGATTGCACGGTGCATTGCGCGAAGCATACGCACGAGCGGCGGCGGGCTGGCGGCGGTCAAGGCTCTCGGACTCGAACTTAGAGAACATGGCTGGGTCCAAGTTTCGATGAACCTTGTTGATTATGAAGTGACCTCTATTGCGCGGGCGTTCGATGCGGTGCGGGATTTGGCGGATGAAGCCGGAGTCGAAATTATTGAGAGCGAAATTGTCGGCTTGGTTCCGCGTCTCGCACTGGATGAAACCGCCGATTACTTTCCGACTATCAAAGGCTTTCATCGCGGCATGATTTTGGAAAACAAATTAAGTGGATAACGGATAGTGGATAGTGGATAGTTTAAGACATTAAGACATCGGCTTTTCACTATCCGTTATCCACTATCCGTTATCCACTAACATCTAAAGTTTTCGTCGAAAGAACGACACGATTTTATAACCGTCGAGGTATTTCCAAGGCGTTTCGCCGAGCGTGTAGTGACCGCAAGGAAGCCATGCGACATCGAGCGGGATGTGGCGGCGGTGAATTTCACAAATGACGTGGCGGGATAAATCAACGGGAAAAGTCAAATCGTAACGGGCGGCGATGAAGCGCATCGGGCGCGGATTCAGTCGGCTTAGATGTTCGATGTAGGCGAGCGGGCTAATCGGCAGCCAGTAACGGCGCAAATCTTCGAGCGTCAGATGCGGCTCGAAGCTTTCGCGGACGTGGCGCGTCGAGATGCCGTTCCAGACGACATCGGCGAAGTAGCCGGAGACATGATTAAACACACCGACGTTAATCAAAGGTTCATGCACGAACGTTAGGAACGCGGCGCATGAACCGATGCTCGTGCCGAGGATGCCGATGCGCTCGAAGCCTTCGGCGGCAAGCCACCGGACGGCGGCGCGTGCGTCGAGCGCGGCTTGGCGAACCGATTGGATTGTGCGCCCGACGTTTGAGCCGATGAGGTAATCGGCGCGCGTCAGTTCCGGCGGGCGGCGCATTTCGTGATACGGCAGAGTCACACGTAGGGCGGCGATACCGAAGCGCGCGAGTAGTTTGGATAAAGCGATGTGGCTGTCGGGCTGCGCGTTCCATTGCGGCAGCAGGACGACGGCGCGGCGTGGGCGGGATGCGTGCCGCGTGTGTGAAGTTTGACGGGCGGCGGGCGGAAAGAATTGCGCGTGCGCGGTGTTGTTGACGGGCGAAGGCGTTTCAATCGCGCTCGTCCATGTCAAACGATGATGCGCGTCGAGTTTGTAATCGCGGACGGGCGGCAGGTGGAAATAGTCGTCGCTGTGTTCGACGGCGTGAGTCGCGTGCAGGTCGAACAGCGCGGCGGGTGATGCGTGTTCATCGTGCGCGGGCATCGCATCCTGGATGAATGACGCGCCCCACTCAAATGGACGCACCTGACGCGAGTCGTCATCGAGTGTGGCGAGTCGCCGTTCGCGGGCGTGCATGTAGCGTCGAAGCAAATCGGCGGTTCTCTCGTTGAAAATAGAAGTTGCAGGTTGGCTTTCATCCTACGAATAACGAGAACGCGAAAGCAAGCGGGCGACACAAAAGGAAACGGCGCGACTTCGGTAGCATAGCGTCCGTTCGATACAAGACGCGAAAGTTTTTATCCACGAAGCACACGAATAAAAACGCGGAAGAAATCCGGCTTTGGTTCGTGCCGTTTCGTGTTGATTCTTGGATAAAAACTTCACCGCTTTTTATATCGAATCCACCGTCATTTCCGTCGGCGCATTTCGAGAAAGCGACGGACGACGGCGGGGAAGGCGAGGGCGGATTGAAGGATTGAGCCGTTCGTGGCGCGGCGTGCGAGTTGGCGAAAGAGGGTGTGGGCGGACGGGGTGTAGTTGAACCACCACAAATCAGCGAAGCGCGGAAGGCGGTTGGTGTGAATGTGTTGGGGGTAGACGAGTTCGAGAAGTCCTTGTTTGCCGTGCGTGCGTCCCATGCCGCTCTGCTTGATGCCGCCCCACGGGGTGGCGGCGAGTCCATGTGTGTAGAGAACTTCGTTGACCGTGACCGTTCCGGCGTCAATCATCGCGGCGAGACGCGCCCCGCGTTTTAAGTCGCGTGTCCACACACTCGCAGTCAAACCGAACGGCGAATCGTTGGCGAGTCTGACGGCTTCGTCTTCTGTGCGGAAAGTCTTAATCGGCAACACGGGTCCGAAAGTTTCTTCGTGCATGACGAGCATCGCATCTTCAACGTCAACCAGAATTGTCGGCTCATAAAACAGGTTGGTGTGCGTGTCGTTATGTGTGTCGTCGAGGTGTGCATCATCGGGCGACGCGGCGAAGTCGTGATTGCGTTTGCCGCCTGTCAGGATGCGCGCTCCGCGTGTGACCGCATCGTTGATGTGCGCGTCAACGATTTGCGCTTGACGTTCGCTCGACATCGCGGCGACATCGGATGCTTCATTTGTGCCGTGATGTTGGCGAAGGTTTTTAGTCGCTTCGACGACGAGCTTTGTAAATTCGGCGGCGACGGATTCATGCACATAACAGCGTTCGACGCTCGCGCAGGCTTGACCGGAATTGGCGAATGCACCCCACACGGCGGCGTGCGCGGCAACGGGTAAATCCGCGTCACGGCAGATAATCATAGGGTCTTTGCCGCCGAGTTCAAGCACGACCGGAGTTAAGTTTTGCGCGGCGGCGGCGGCGACTCGCTTGCCCGTCGCCACGCTTCCGGTGAACATGATTTTATTCACCAACGGCGAGGCGGCGAGTGCCGCGCCCGTCATGCCGTCGCCCGTCGCAACGTGAAGCAAGTCATCGGTGAGTCCGGCGCGCGTGAATACGTCTTTGATTTTCAAACCGACGAGTGAAGTTACTTCGCTCGGCTTGAGGACGACGGCGTTTCCAGCCATCAACGCCATCACGACTTCGCCCAAAGGTATCGCCCAAGGGAAATTCCATGGAGCGATAATAGCGATGACGCCAAGCGGTTTATAAATGATGCGCGAGGTGCGTCCGGCAATCGTGTATTGACCGAGCGCGATGCGTTCAGGTTTGAGAATGTGCGCGGTGCGGCGGGCGAAGAAGTGCATCAGGTCGAGCGTCGGTATGATTTCCATCGAAACGCTTTCGGCGACGGGCTTGCCGGATTCGCGCGAAATAAGCGTCGCAATCGCGTCCATCTCATCGAGTACGATTTGACGTGCGCGCGTAATTATTCGAGCGCGTTCATCAAACGACACCGCCACCCACGCGGTTTGCGCCGCACGCGCACGCGCAATCATGCTTTCGATTTCCGGTTGCGTGAGTATGGGGACGCGCCCGATTTCCTGATTCGTCGCCGGGTCGCGCGAGACGATTTCATCGTGTGTGAGGACGGGCGATTGATTTAGCGGGGATTGATTTTGCAACGCGGGTTGATTGAGAGGTGCGGCGGTGGATGTTGACGGTTGCATGAGTGTGGACGCTCCTTAATCAAAAACGAATATCAATAGACAAATATCGGGCGGCAAATATCAAATGAATTGTGTCGCCCATTATCCGCGCAACCTCGCTTCGGTTACAATGTCAAAATCGCCTGACTCGCAAAAGAGAATTAACCACGAAGGAGAATAGAACCCCATGCCACGCCCGTCCGCGCTTGATGAGTTGATGCGCCGTTTAACCGCAAACGACATCGCAATTATTCCGGGTGCTTTAGAAACCGTGCGCTCGAACGACACGAATCATCGTTACCGTCAAAGTTCCGATTTCTATTACTTGACAGGCTACGATGAACCCGAAGCCATCGCCGTGATTCGTCCCGCGCACGAAGAACATCCGTATATTCTATTCGTCCGCCCGCGCGATGCCGAAAAGGAAGTGTGGGACGGAGAGCGCGCCGGAGTCGAAGGCGCGAAAGAGATTTACGGAGCGGACGAAGCTTTTCCCATCGCGGAGTTTGAGGCGAAGCTGCCGGAACTTTTAACCGGCAGAAGCAATCTCATTTATCGGCTTGGCACGCACCCGAACCTTGACCAAAACGTTATCAAGCATCTCGCACTTTTGCGGGCGATGACGCGCAAAGGCATCGTCGCGCCTTTGACCGTGACCGATACGGCAACGGTGATTCACGAAATGCGCGTCACAAAAACGGATGACGAACTCAAGCTGATTGAGCGCGCCGCGCAGATTTCCGCCGAAGCCCACGTCGCCGCGATGAAAGCGATTAAGCCGGGCATGTACGAATATGAAGTCGAAGCGTTGGTTGAATATGTGTTTCGCAAGAACGGATGCGATGCCGCGTCTTACGGTTCAATCGTCGGCGGCGGCAACAACGCGACCGTTCTGCACTACGTTAGAAACGACAGGGAGTTAAAAGACGGCGACCTTGTACTGCTCGACGCGGGCGCGGAGTATAAAAGTTATGCGGGCGACATCACGCGCACGTTTCCCGTCAACGGTAAATTCACCGAAGCCCAACGCGAGATTTACGAACTGGTTTTAGAAGCGCAAACGGCGTGCGTCGCGGGTGTGCGTCCCGGCATTTCAATGGATGAACTGTATAACTTGTCGGTCGAGATTTTAACCGCCGGAATGATTCGACTCGGCTTGCTCGAAGGCGACGCGGCGAAGCTCATCGAAGAGGGCGCGCACAAGAAATTTTACATGCACAAACTCGGACACTTCATCGGTATGGACGTGCATGATGTGGGAGCGTACTACCGCGACGGCAAACCGCGCCCGCTCGAAGCCGGAATCGTCGTCACGATTGAGCCGGGTTTGTATATTTCGCAGGAAGCCGAAAACGTCCCCGACAAATATCGCGGCATAGGCGTTCGCATCGAAGATAACGTCGTCGTCACAACTGAAGGCGGGCGCGTCCTGACGGGCGATGTGCCGAAATCGGTTGAAGAAATCGAAGCCTTAATGGGCGGCGCGAAGGCGAACGCCGCGCATTGAAAGATTAAACCTGTGGCGTGGTGACTTGACGGTGAAATCGAAATAAAAGTTCGACCTTTTCCCCTGAAACAAAAGGCATTGTAATTTGTCTTGCGAAAATAAAGGCGGCGACTCTAAACTGTTGGTATGCTGTTGCCAAATGGTAAAAACGCCTTTGTTGACATTCGCAAACTGCGCGATTATTGCTTAAATCCAGACAATCCACGCGGCAGTAACAAGGCACGAGTTTTCGCCGCCGCGCTTGGAATAACATCCAACGAAGCCGAGTTCCTACGAGAATACTTGCTTAACTCAGCGCGCACGACCGAAGTGACTTTGGGTGAACTTGATGCTTACGGGCAACGCTACAAGATGGATTTTGAGGTGATAACGGAAGTCGGGAGTGCGCCTGTCCGAAGCGGCTGGATTATATTGCGTGGCGAAAACAATCCACGCTTGACTACTTGCTACGTTTTGAAGAGGAAACGCAATGCTGAAGAAAGAAATGAAACTGCTTGACACGGTGGCACTGTTAGAGGATTTGCCGCAACGTAATCTGAATCGAGGCGAAGTGGGTACTATTGTGGAACTGCTTGCACCCGATGTGTATGAGGTTGAGTTTTGCGATGACGAAGGGCGGACCTACGCCGAATTAGCTTTACGGAGCGAACAACTGATAGTGCTGCACAATCAAGGCGAAATGCTAAAGATTGCGGCTTAAAGCTTCCAGCGCGGTGAAATCAAAATAAAAGTTATGCCCGATTCATCGTTTGTAATAGCAAAGACAAAACGCCTGTGCGCTGAAAGTATTTACGTCAATCATCTTTCGCCCGCGCGTGCGACAATCGTATTTTTAAGTTCGGACTTTTTAAGTTTCACACTCAACAAGGAGTCTCCAAATGCCCATGCCGACCTCGCTCCGCAACGGTTCATATCGCCGTTGGTTGAGCGAAGATTTAAGCACCCTTATCGAATCGAAGGAACTCGGTTTTTCCACCGTCAATAAAACCTATTTGCGTTCGCGCTGGCTCGTGCAAATCCTGCAACTCGAACAGGACGCGACACGCGCCCGCAAACTCCATCAAGCCTTGCGCCTCACGACCGTCATCGGCAGCCTTCTGCTTTTGATGTTCGTGACGTTGCGCTTCAACGACACGCTTCTCGGCGGTTGGGCAGGCTTGGTGTACTACCTGACGGTGATGATGAGTCTCGCGGTCGCGGCAAGCATCGCCGTCGAACACATCTTCAACTACGGCGAACGCGCACGCCTTCTCGCCATTCAACTCGACAAACTGAAAACTGAAGGTTGGTGCTTTCTACAACTCTCCGGGCGTTATAACCGTTTCGGGACGCACGAAGAAGCTTTCGCCTCGTTCGCCAATCAGGTCGAATCCTTGAGCCGCCGCGACGCAGGCGAAGTATATGTCCCGGAAATCGTCCGCGACCGTCGCGTAGAAAGCGAGGCAAGCGCGAATGTGCCGGAAAAAAAGCCCCACTCCTTCTCACCGACGGCAACCCCGGAACGCTCATCGGTGATACGCACTTCCCCGACTACGACCACTACCGACAGAGCGCAGACGATGACGCATCATCACGTCGAACCGGAGAGCATTCAATAACAATCGTCGCTCCCGCGATTGCTGACTACGCTACATCATCCGCCGCCCCGCATGTTCCAAACTACGCGGATGATGTCGGTGATGATGTGGTGCTTGACGATGTGACCGACGAAGCGGCGGACATCACCGTCGCGCCCATCGTAACGTGGGAAGCCTTGACGGAACGCGAACCGCGCCTTGCACAGATGTACACCGAAATCTCGCACGTCACCGACGACAAAACTTCCGCGACCTTCTGCGCCAACCGTCTGTGGTACATCCAATTCGAGCCGCGCTTGCTCAACCTCGTCGGCACACGCGCCGAAATGCCCGACAAACTCGTGCGCGCCCCCGAAGCCTACACCCTCGCGCGCCGCACGCTTTACCGCTTGCTTCCCGATTGCCGGAGTTGCGTGTGTGTGCCTTGGTAAAAATTCTGCGGGATTAACGATTAAAGTTAAATGAAGCCTGTGCAAATTAGACTGGAGCGCAAGCGTCCCCGCTTGCCATGCCGTTGCAAGACGGCAACCGCCTTTCGCGCTCTCGCGCTCATGGCAAGCGGGGACGCTTGCGCTCCAGTCGGTTGCTCCAGTCGGTTGGGCATTTTTATCAGCTAAATGTTGAAATAAAATGGTTTTAATTTGCACAGGCTTCAGTTAAATATGCCAAATCGCTTTTGCGTATCTGGCGAGTTTGTCCTGCCTCGATTTAACTTGCGTCGGAGTCCAATCAGGGTAATCAATCGAGTTGGTCATTGCGTACTGACTGGTTTTATAGATTGACAGTTTTTCGCTGTACATCTTTCTTTCACAATCGCGGTTTTTGTTTGCTTCGAGTAGTGTGAGATTGCCAATGCGATAAATGAAGTTCGGTTGCTGGTCATCGCTAAAATTTTCCGCCCACTCGCCCGTTGGATTTTCCGGCAGAATGTGTTCGACGGTTGCCGATTCTTCTTCATAATCTCGCCCCGCGCCGCTCGCCGCAATCTGATTTTCAAGCGCAAACAAAACATACCGGACAAGTTTTTTGGAACGATTGGTGTTGATGCTTTTGGCGGCAAAAGCATTGCCGAACGCTGCATCATCCGGGTAAATATCCTTGAGTTCATGCGCGACTTGCGCGGCGTTGCTCAACGTACCGTCGAAAACCTTGCGTGCGGCACGGTTATAAACTCCTTCTTGTTCGTTGGGATTTAACCCGGAAATGACGTTGTACCGAAACGAGATTACAGAGCAGAGGCGCAAAACCTTTTCAAACTCCGCCGTCTCAAACCTTTCATATACGTTGAGCAAAAGCGGGTAACATTGCGTGACTCTGAATAGTTTGATTTCACGAATCAGCTTTCTGATTTCACGCGAACCGCTCCACAGTTCATCGTTCGGGTCGTCAAGCGCGACATACACGGCAGCCATTCTTTCGAGCGCGTCCAGCAACGCGAAAGACTCGTTCGCGGTTTTGATAGAGCCGCGAACGGCTTTGAACAGATTGCCCTTTCGCACAAGTTCGTTGCGCGAGTTCCAGTAGTAACGTAGGAATTTGGGAAACTCATCGAGGTCTGTGATTTGAATAATCTTGTTCCATTGAACTTGAGCTTGTCGCTGGTCAACCGGCGATTGCGCCGACAACGCGAGTAGATAATTTTTAAGCAAATCGGTGACGGTTAAATCAATTCCGCGCGCATTGAGCGTCTCAAAAACAGTGTATGCCTTGAGTTCGTCTTCAACGACGATTTGAATAAAGACCAATCTTTCAGCCGTCCAATCGGTGACAAATGAAGCGATTCGCTCACCGCTCGCCTGTGTGCTGAAATGGTTTTTGATTTTGCCGTAAAAATAGTTGAAAGCGTTCCACAACAGTTTTTCGGTTGCCGTGAGTCGCGTCGGATTAATCGGTGGGCGAAGTTGCAGTAAGTAGTTTTGATAAAACCCGTCGTTGTTTTCGTTCAAGAAAAGTTTGCTTGAATAACGCAAACTCGCCGCGTCTTTTGAGCCGACATATCTTTCGCGTAGAAGCCTGATGCGTTGCGTGTTGGCTTCGGCTTCGATGTCCGAATCAATCAAGTCTTGAATGTTTTTTATCGCTGCCAGAATGATGATGCTTAAAGTTGCGATGCGCTGCTGACCGTCAATGATGCTGAATGATTTGTCGCGTTGTTGTTGGAGAACAATCGCCCCCATGTAGTGCGGGCGGTCTTCACTTTCAATGCTCACGATGTCCGTCCACAGGTCGTCCCAATGTTCTTCCTTCCACGAATAATCGCGCTGGTACTGCGGCACACGGTAAATCCTGCCGTTGGTGAAAAGGTCGTTGATACTTACCGTATCCGTATCAAGCAGATTGTGTTTAGCCATCGAAATCACCGCTCCTTGAACAAACAAAAACGCGAAACTTGATTTCGATTATAAACCGAAGTCTCAAGTTCCGCGCCTGTTGCAAGTCAGTTCGTTTTCGCTCAAAAAACCTTTAAGCGTAAATCTCCGCCCCGCTTTCCTTAAACTCGGCGGCTTTTTCTTTCATGCCTTCCTGCAAGGCTTCGTATTCTTCGAGTCCGTGTTCGGCGGCATACTCGCGGACATCTTGCGTGATTTTCATCGAGCAGAAATGCGGTCCGCACATCGAGCAGAAGTGCGCGTTCTTTGCACCTTCGGCGGGCAGGGTTTCGTCGTGATATTCGCGCGCGAGTTCGGGGTCAAGCGAGAGGTTGAATTGGTCTTCCCAACGAAACTCGAAGCGGGCTTTCGATAAGGCATTGTCGCGCAGTTGCGCCCCCTTGTGACCTTTCGCAAGGTCGGCGGCGTGGGCGGCGAGTTTGTAGGTGATGACTCCGGTTTTGACATCATCACGATTTGGAAGTCCCAAGTGTTCTTTCGGTGTGACGTAGCAAAGCATCGCGCAGCCGAACCAGCCGATCATCGCCGCCCCGATGCCGGAAGTAATGTGGTCGTAGCCGGGTGCGATGTCGGTGGTGAGTGGTCCTAAAGTGTAGAACGGTGCTTCGTCGCAAACCTCTAACTGCTTCGTCATGTTCTCTTGTATTAAGTGCATCGGAACGTGTCCGGGACCTTCAATCATAACTTGGCAATCGTGCTTCCACGCGATTTTCGTCAGTTCACCGAGCGTCTCTAATTCAGCGAATTGGGCGCGGTCGTTGGCGTCGGCAATCGAGCCGGGACGCAAGCCGTCACCAAGCGAAAACGAGACATCGTAAGTTTTCATAATCTCGCAAATCTCATTAAAGCGCGTGTACAGAAAACTCTCTTTATGGTGAGCGAGACACCACTTCGCCATTATCGAACCGCCGCGACTAACAATCCCTGTCATGCGACTCGCGGTTAAAGGGATGTAAGGCAAGCGGACTCCGGCGTGAATCGTGAAGTAATCAACGCCTTGCTCCGCCTGTTCAAGCAACGTGTCGCGGTAGATTTCCCATGTCAGTTCTTCCGCCTTACCGCCGACTTTTTCCAGTGCTTGGTAAATCGGAACCGTGCCGATAGGAACGGGCGAGTTTCGCAAAATCCATTCGCGCGTCGCGTGAATGTTCTTGCCCGTTGATAAATCCATCACCGTGTCCGCGCCCCACTTCGTCGCCCAACGCATCTTTTCGACTTCCTCATCAATGCTCGACGCAATCGCCGAGTTTCCGATATTGGCGTTGATTTTAACGAGGAAATTCCGCCCGATAATCATCGGCTCCGATTCGGGATGATTGATGTTCGCCGGGATGATGGCGCGCCCGCGCGCGACCTCATCGCGCACAAATTCCGGCGTGATGTCGTTCGGAATTGACGCCCCGAAAGAGTGTCCGGCGTGTTGGTGAAGCAGTGAAGTGCGGGCTTGCGTGTCGTTGAAATCCGCCCCGCTTTCATTCATCCCTTCACACATTACTTCACGCATCGCGGCGCGTCCCATGTTTTCACGAATGGCGACAAACTCCATCTCCGGCGTGATAACGCCTTGTCTCGCATAGTGAATCTGCGTCACGTTCTGACCCGCGCGCGCGCGCAACGGCGAACGACGCAGACCGGGAAACTCTTCCAACTTTCCGTTATCCTTCGCCTTCGCAAACTCACGCGCATTCGCCGTCAAGTAACCGTCGTCTTGCGGTTCAACCTTGCGCCCCGCGTACTCTTCGACATCGCCGCGACTCACAATCCATTCGCCCCGCACGGACGGCAAACCATCGCGCACATCGCCGCGAAACTCCGCATCGCCCCACAAGCCACTCGCGTCATAAACGCGCACGGGCTGATTTTCTTCAAGTTCATCGGTCAGATGATTGCGCGTCGGATTAAGACTTATCTCGCGCAGAGGCACGCGCAAATTATGCCCGCCGCTATTTACCGTCAAGCCGTTGGTCTCAACATAAATCTTGCGTGAATTGGGCAGAGGCGTTTGCGTCCGGTTCGATGCGAGTGGTGTGTTTAGCGTCGCGTTTGAATTGTGGTTCGTGTCGGTTATTTGGTCGGCTGATTGGTTGGAAACTTTATCGTGATTCATCTTCTCATGCTCCCTTCGTCGGCATTATCCGCATCAGGTTGTAAGGGTCTCGCTTGATTCAAGAAAGCGACTCTCAGCCGAAAATTCCGGCTCCCCCGTTAATGTTCAGGTTGTCAGTGTACTACATGAAAATCTTTACGGGCGTATAAGCAAAACAGAGACACTACAAAGGTAGATAGACAACTTGATTAACCCATTCATCTTGTTCGCTACATTCAATCATCGTGGCGAGTTCTTCAATAGCCTGTCCGATAGGAAGCGTTTCGGCGAAAGCAATCACGCCCGCCATCGCTTGCCCGTTGTCAACACGTGCGTAAGCATAGCGGGGAATTGTTTTCAAATCATGCGTCACGAGAATGCGGTTTTCCGTTGCCGCCCATGCTAAAACTTCCGTATCTTCAATACCCTTCAATCCGACATCTTGCGCGAGCATATAATCAAGTGACGGAAGTCGTAGTTTCAAGCCGCGCAAAATACGTTGATTCAAGTTTTCGTCAAACAGAAGTCTAAGCATTAACAAAGGCTCACTGCTTCACCGTCTGTCCACGTCGCACGCGCAACCGTTCGCGTAAATCGCCGCCGTTATCAGCCTTTAAACAAGTCTCAATCAAGCGGCGCGTTTCGGCAATCCCGGCTTCTTGTCGTTGCGCGTACTCTTCAAAATCCGTCGTGTGTTCAAGGTAATAAAAAATCGCGCCGTAGATTTCTCGCAAAGAGAGCGAAGGGAAATCCTCTTGAATCTGCTCCGCCGTCGCGCCTTGCTTGAAGTGATAAATAATCGTTTCGAGATTGACGCGCGAACCCGCAATGCGAATCGTACCGTCTTCACTAACCATCAAGGGCGCGTGTGATGTTAGATCTAAATCGCTCATTTGCTTTTCTCCCGTAATTTACTCCGGCAGCAACAAGCCGCCGACCTTGATTTCAACTTCGGGGAAGGCGACGAGATTAAAAGATTCGTCGGCGCAAAGCAGATGCTTGTAACGATAACCTTCCGGCGAAGGCTCGCGGTAATCTTCAAGTTCGCGTGCGGCTAAATTCAAAATTAGATACTGGGGAACTCCGGCGGCGGCGTAAGCCGCGCCCTTTTTTTCGCGGTCGTACTTTAATGTGGATAAGGAAACTTCGACGAGCAACAAGCAATCTTCGGGTGTCGGATGCGCTTTCGAGTATCTATCTTCACGCGGTTCGAGAACGGCAACGTCAGGCTCCGGTTCAGAGTGGCTACCGAAATGTATCGGCTCTTGCGTTCGCACGATAGCACGCTTTCCAAGACGCTCTTTCAGAGAATCGCCCGCCGTATCAACGGTCGCCGAGTGCATAGGATTCTTTGGACTCAATTTATAAATCCTTCCTTGAAACAATTCTACCTGCCCGTCCTCGTCGAAGATGCCCGCTTCGCCCATGCGGTAATACTCTTCGACCGTGATGAGGCGCAATGCGGGTTCGGGCGCGTGACTTTGGATATGCTTGCTTTGATTGCTTATCAACGCATGTTCAATCTCCGCATGTTCGAGAACTGTACTCATAATGTCACCTTAGATTCTTTCCGCCACTTACTCCGGCGGCAACAAGTCACCGACTTTGATTTCGACTTCGGGAAACGCGACGAGGTTGAAGCGTTCGTCGGAGCGTAGGGTTTTCAGATAACGATAGCCTTCGGAAGAAGGTTCGCGCATGTCCGTGATTTCGCGCGTCTTGACGTTCAGCACGATGTATTGAGAGATACCGCTTTTGGCATACAGCAAACTTTTTGTGTCGCGGTCATACTTCAAAGTCGTATCGGAGACTTCGATTATCAGCAGCACATCGGCGGGCGTCGGCAGACGGTCGAAGTATTCTTTTTCTCGCGGCACAAGCAGGGCAATGTCCGGTTCAGGTTCGGTCGAGTCGTCAAACAGAATCGGGTTCTGATTGCGGACGATGACGCGCTCACCAAGCAACTTGTAAAAGACTTTGTTGATGTGGTCGGTGGTCGCCGCATGGCGTTTACCTTTCGGACTCATTTTGATGAGAACTCCTTTAATAAGTTCGAGACGCGCGGTTTCGTTGAAGGCGTTCGCTTCAATCATCTTGTGATATTCCGCGACGGTGATGCGATACGTCTCCGGCGCGCTTTGGACAAGGACATCATCGGCGGTCTCGCTGTGCTGCGGCGTCGGTTCTTTAATCGCGGACGGTGGTTCGAGAATCGTTGACATGGCTGGCTCACCTCAAGTGTTCGGAAGATGCAGCAAGTATAACTCTCTTAATAAAAAAGTGGTCAGTGAACAGTGGTCGGTGGTCAGTTAAAACAGTGACATCGAGGCTCGTTTCTTTTCATTCGTGGCGATGCCTCGGAATCATGTCGGCTCACGGAAAGGAAATCACGCATCGTGTTTTACGGTATGGATTAAGCTGCGAAAAGAGAAGCGGTGCGTGTCTTATCTATAAGCACGCACCGCTCCTGTAATTCGTGTTCGAGGTTGGTGTGATGTTTTAGCTGCGGCGCGCGGTCGCACGTCGCTTAGTCGTCGTGCTTCCGGCGGCGGGCATGAATTTAAGCGCGACGCCGTTCATGCAATAACGTAAGCCGGTCGGTTGCGGTCCATCTTTGAAGACGTGTCCCAAGTGTCCGCCGCAACGGGCGCATGTAATCTCCGTGCGCGTTTCCATAGGGTTACTGGTGTCTTCGGATTCGATGACGTTGGCGGCGGCAATCGGTTGGTAAAACGATGCCCATCCGGTCTTCGAGTCGTATTTGTTTTCGGAACTAAAGAGCGCGAGTTTGCACGCCGCGCAGTGGAAAGTTCCTTTGGCTTTAAGCTTGGTGTAAGGGTGTGAGTAGGGTGCTTCCGTGCCGCTCTTGCGAAGCACGGTGTACTGTGCGGGCGTCAGAACGCGCTTCCATTGGGCGTTGGTTTTCGTGATTTTTTCGCCGTTAAACGCGACATCGGTCATCGTCTGCGGTTGGGCGATGCGGGCTTCGGTCGGGGTGTACAGGAAGGCACACGCGGCGATGAGTAACAAGAACAGGGAACTGATAATTTTCATACGAAACTCCTTTTTCTAAAACGGGGAAAGGTGCGTGGACGATTTACGAGAGTGTCCTGTTTGGTAGTGACTTATAAAAGCGTCACTTACCGTGAAGCGTCTTTAGCCGCCGATAAGCGACATCGTGCGCGCGGGTTGAACGAAGGCGTGGCTGCCGATGTTGTGGCTCGCTTCCTTGCGCCATACGACGGCGCGTATGAAGTCCATGATTTCATCTTCGTTTGCTCCACCCCTAATTACGTCGCGCAAAGAGTGTTCGGATTTTGAAAACAGACATGTTCTGATTTGCCCGTCGGCGGTTAAGCGGATGCGCGAACATGCTCCGCAGAACGCTTGTGTGACGGGAGCGATAATTCCGATTTCGCCCGGTGCGCCGTCGGCAAAACGAAAGCGCGTCGCGGTTTCCGAACCGAGCGGTGTGGGCGACATGTGAACGGGAACAAGCGGGAATCTTTCTTCGATGCGCGCACGAATTTCTTTACCGGAAACGACATCGGCGCGCCTCCAATCGTGACCGGAATCCAAAGGCATAAATTCGATAAAGCGCATCTGTGCATCATGCTCACGCGCGAACTGCGCCATATCCGCGACTTCCCCGTCGTTGTGTCCGCGCACGATAACGGAATTGATTTTAATCGGCTCAAGTCCGGCACGCTTCGCAGCGCGGATGCCTTCAAGCACGCGGTCAAGCACATCAACTCCGGTCATTCGTTTGAAGCGTTCGGGGTTAAGACTATCGAGGGAAATCGTGATGCGATTAAGTCCCGCGTCTTTCAATTTACCCGCGCGGTCGGGTAAAAAATAACCGTTCGTCGTGAGTGCTAAATCCTGTATGCCGTCAATCGCCGCGACGCGCGCAACGAGAATTTCGATGTCGCGGCGCATGAGCGGTTCGCCGCCCGTCAAACGTATTTTCTCGATGCCGAGCCTGACGAAGATGCGACACGCGAGTTCGATTTCTTCATAAGTCAGCATCTGCGACTTGGGCGCGGCGGGCGGTTCGCCGTGCGGCAGACAATAGAAACATCGAAAGTTGCAACGGTCGGTCACTGAAACGCGAAGGTCGCGTATCGGGCGATGATATGAATCTTTTAAGGGCGTGATATTCAAAACTCGGACGTACAACCTCAACAATCCA
Organism: Pyrinomonadaceae bacterium MAG19_C2-C3; assembly: GCA_024330265.1. Taxonomy (GTDB): domain Bacteria; phylum Acidobacteriota; class Blastocatellia; order Pyrinomonadales; family Pyrinomonadaceae; genus JANDLT01. The sequence goes on from JANDLT010000032.1 coordinate 42,200, forward strand.
AAAACTAACGGGTGAGTCGTGACTTTAACATAACCCCCGGTCATGAGTTGAAGAAGGATTGCTCTTTGCGCGCCCTTTGCGTCTTAGCTTTGCGCGCCCTTTGCGATACTGCTTGGCTGAATATAGAGCTATGTCAGAGAGTATCGCCAAGGTACGCGAAGAGATAAGACGCAAAGTTACGCAAAGCAAGAGGGTTAAACATCATCTTTGCTTAACTCATGACTGAGGTTAACATAGACGAAACCGCGACTGGCATTCCGCGTAAATTCGATTAAGGCGAAGGTTATGATGCCGCGCGGAAGGCTTTTCGTGCGCGCATGAGACGCAGTGGTCAAGTCGGAGGTGATTGCCCGTTTCAAAAATCTACCGAGACACCGATTTGCGCTCCGGCGCGCGGGCTGGCGACGAAGCCTCCGGCGAGGACGCCGAAATCGAAGGTCAGATTTTCGCGCACAAGGTAATTACCGCCGACTTGGAAGATGAGTTGTTCTTGACCCAAATCACGGTTGCGCGTGGCGGCTCCCGCGAGTTCGGCTCCGAGTTGCAGGCGCGAATTAAAACGCCGGACAAGCGAAGTCGCGCCGGTAAAGACCGTGCCGCGTGCGCGTATGCCGACCGCGCCGGTGGCGGTGTTGCCGGAGAAGATGACGCCCGCGTTGCCGCGCCAAGTGGTGCGCTTGGTCAACGTCTTTTGCGCGATGCCGTTAATGGAATAATCGGCGATGCCTGAGCCGAGACTGCGCGCCACGTCGCCGGACGGTATTTCTATATTGCCGCTCACAGTGAGGGCGGGCAGCCGTGAGCCTTCTCGCTCACTTCGGAAGTTATACTTGACGGCGAAGTTTGTATCGCCGATTCCCGTCACGCGGCGCGGCGTCGTACCGGGCGCATTGAAAATGCTGACGAGCGGTGCTTCAAGGCTAATCTCAACTCCGTTGAGTAGCCCGTAACCCAACTCGAAACTCGCCGTGTTCTGCCGCCGGGCAGGGAAGGCATCGCGTTGGAGCAAATCATATTCATCGCTAAACTCGAAGTGAAACTTGCCGCGCGGTGTGACATCCGCATCGTCGGTGATGAAGGGTTGTTGCGCCGGGACGAGCCTCGGCGCGACGCAGAGCAACACGAGGGCGGCGAACAGAAGGCGGCAACGGCGATTCATCGTGAATGATTATGTGTGAGACCTTTGACTTCCGGCAAAAGCGATTAGCGTCAATTCAACGTAAATTAAGGATTCGTAAATTGATAAGTTCTTCTAAATCGGAACATGCAAGATTGGGACAGATGTAGGGGCAGGGCTTGTCCCTGCCCGTGTTTTCGGTAGAAGAAGACGGGCAGGGACAAGCCCTGCCCCTACAACCATTCGTTCACTGTGCCAATCTCATGGGTTCTGATTTAGAACCGATGTCTATCGAAGCGAGAAAAGGTTACTCGAAATCGCCGCGCGACGTTTCCGATGAAGCTTGTAGCAGAGCTTGGGCGTTGCGTCGCAAGCCTGAAAGTTTGGCGCGCTTTATCGCGCTGTGGCGGAAACGCGCGGCGTATTCTTCCTGTGTCCACGCTAAAACCTGCACGAGTTCGAGCGCGGTTTCATTCGCACGCGGAGTGAATCTTTCTTCGGCTGTCGGCTTCTCGAAACGATTCCACGGGCATACGTCCTGACATATATCGCACCCGTAAAGCCAACCGTTTTGAGCGTGCGCGATGTCATCGGGCAGTGTCGCGGCACGCGATTCAATGGTCTGATAGGAAATACATTTGCGCGCGTCAACGATTCTGTCCGCGATAATCGCATCGGTCGGGCAAGCTTCGATGCACAGGCGACACGAGCCGCAATGGTCGCTTTCAATTTGCGTGTCGTATTCGAGTTCGAGATTCGTTATCAGTTCGCCAAGAAAAACCCACGAACCGTAATCGCGCGTGATGACGTTCGAGTGTTTGCCAATCCATCCAAGACCGGCGCGCACCGCCCACGCTTTATCCATCATCGGCTGAATGTCGCAACACGCTTTGCCCGCCGCCCCCGCAAAGTTGTCGCTCATCCAAGCAAGCAGCGCGCGCAGCTTTTCACCCACGACATCGTGATAATCGTCGCCCCACGCATAACGCGAAAGCTTGCCGTGCGCCGGGCTTTCTTCGTGTTCATGGGCGGTGAAATAGTTGAGAGCGACGACGATAACCGAGCGTGCGCCCGCGAAAATCTCGCGTGGGTCGGTGCGTCGCTTCGTCGCATCATCATCACGTCGCATCCAATTCATATCCGCGTGAAAGCCGTTGACGAACCACGCTTCGAGATGTTCACGTTCCGCGTCAAGCGCGACGGCGGGGACAATTCCGACTTTGTGGAAACCTAATTCGCGCGCCTTGTGCTTTATCGCGGCGGTGCGTGCGCGTCGGTTGTCGGGCGTTTCAGAGTTCATGGCGATTTGCTGTTAGAATCCCGCTTTGCCATTTAGATGCTTGCTTCATCGAAAAGCTTATTGAACAAATTTATGTACATCGAGGAAATCGTCGTTTCAGCTTACGCCCAGAACGCGCGCATCGTCGCGTGCGAACGCACACGCAAAGCAATCGTCATTGACCCCGGCGATGACGGTGCGCGCTTTGCCCGCAGGCTCAATGCGCTCGGTTTTGAACTTCAGGCAATCGCCTTGACGCACGCGCATCTTGACCACATCGGCGGCGTCGCGGAACTTAAACGGCTTCGCCCGAAAGCAGAAATCATCTTGCACAAGGATGATAATCTGCTTTATGAACACTTGCCCGAACAACCCGCGTGGCTCGGCATTCCGCGTTCGCAATGGGCGATGCTCAACCTGATTTACGATGCGCCGCCGCCCGTCGAACGCTTCTGGCAGGACGAGGAAACGTACACGGTCGGAGAATTAAACTTCGACATCCTTCACACGCCCGGACATGCTCTCGGTCACGTCGTGATGTATGAAGCACGCGAACGCATCGTTATCGCGGGCGATACATTGTTTGCCGGAAGCATCGGGCGCACGGATTTACCCGGCGGTTCTTACGATGAACTAATCGCTTCGATTAAGACCAAAATTTTGCCGCTCGGTGACGATGTGCGCGTGCTGAACGGACACGGCGAAGCGACGACGGTCGGGCGCGAACGCGCGACGAATCCTTTTCTGAACTCGCCATAAAGCGACGCGGGTTGCGGGAACAAATAACAACCGCAAGCGGGCGGCGAGAATCTCAATCTCGCCGCCCGCTTGCAATTTGATACCGTCGTGATTTTGCTAAGAGTTCGTTGTGACGGGCGGTGTCGGGGTTGTTTCGGCGGGTTGGTGAAGTTGGCTGTCCTTAATCTTTTCCCAACGTGTTTTGAGTTCGCCGTCCAACTCGCTCGGCATCGTTTCGACATCTATGTTCGCTTCGGTGCAGAACATGCGCCACAACATAAAGCGCGAATCTAGTTGTCCGGTTTGGTCTGAAATCGCCGGTGGTTGAATTGCATGGTCGTCGGTTGATGCCATTGTTCTCATTCCCCCTGTGGTGTTTATTTTAAGCGACGGTGATTTCAGGCGCGAGATAAATATCCTGAATCAAGTTCAAAAGTTCCACGCCTTCGGTCATCGGACGTTGAAAGGCTTTGCGCCCAGAAATTAGTCCCATGCCACCGCCGCGTTTGTTGATGACGGCGGTGCGCGCCGCGTCTTTCATGTCGCTCGCGCCTTTGGAGTCGCCGCCGGAATTGATAAGCCCGGCGCGTCCCATATAGCAATTTGCCACTTGGTAACGCACAAGGTCAATCGGGTGGTCGGTGGTTAATTCAGAGTAAATCTTATCGCTCGATTTGCCGTAACTGCTTCCGGCGGCGATGTTCAGCGCGTTGTAGCCGCCGTTTCTCTCAGGCAATTTCTGCTTGATGATGTCGGCTTTAATCGTCACGCCTAAGTGATTTGCCTGCGCGGTTAAATCAGCCGCCGTGTGCATATCGCCGCCTTCGGTTTTGAACTTCGGGTTGCGAAGGTAGCACCACAGAATCGTCGCCATGCCGAGTTCGTGTGCAAAGGCGAATTGCTCCGCGACTTCGACAATCTGGCGCGGCGATTCATCCGAGCCGAAATAGACGGTCGCGCCGACCGCGACCGCGCCCATATCGCGTGCTTCCTGAATCGTGCCGAACAAGATTTGGTCGTGTTTGTTCGGGTATGAGAGAAGTTCGTTGTGGTTGATTTTGACGATGAATGGAATCTTGTGCGCGTACTTGCGCGCCACCGAGCCGAGTACGCCGAACGTCGAAGCGACGGCGTTACATCCGCCTTCATGCGCGAGTTTGACGATGTTCTCCGGGTCGAAATACTGCGGGTTCGGAGCGAACGACGCACCCGCCGAATGCTCAATTCCTTGATCAACCGGAAGGATTGAGAGATACCCCGTACCCGCGAGGCGTCCGTTGTCGAAAAGCGTTTGCAGGCTGCGTATGACGGGAATAGGACGGTCGGAGAGCAGCCACACGCGGTCAACATAATCAGGTGTCGGGAGGTGAATGTTTGCGCGAGGAATGGTGTTCGAGGTGTGGTCTAAAAGCGAGCGCGTATCGTCGCCAAGTAATTGTTCGATGCGGTCAATCACGCTGCCCGCCGTGTTGCGTTTTAATTCCGTCGCCATCTTTCGCTTCTCCTTCGGATGTGCATTTATAAGCCGCTGATTTCTGCGATTGCGCGCGGGATTATAGCACGCACTGACGACGAAAGACGTGGCGGGAAATCTCACTTCCCGCCACGTCTTTCAGGTAACAAAGTCTTTCCGGCAAGACGACCAAAGTCCCTTGTCTTAGAAACTGAAGCGGACTCCCATTTCGATGCGACGATTGCCGCCGAATTGACCGCCACCACCACCGAAGCCGCCCGCGCTGGAAAATGATTGACCGAAGCGGCTCGAACTCAAGTTGCCGACGGGTGTGCCTTCATTCGTGGTGTTCAAAATGTTTCGCACTTGAAGCGAGAACGTCAGGTTATAGGGGCTGTTGCTTGACGCGCCGCCTCTGCCGCCGCCGCGCCCACCACCAAAGCCGCCGCCACCGAAACCACCGCCGCCTCTGCCGCCGCCACCTTGTTGATTGGCTGCCACGTCACTGCTTTCGCCGCCGAAGCCGAAGGTTTTACTGGCGCGCAGGTTGACATTGAAAAACGATGGAGCTTGCCCGAAGTTGCGCGGGATGACGGTATCGGCAAGCGACGGGTCGAAGGTGAAGTTGAAGCGGTCGGTTAAGTTGCGCGCGGCAATCGCGTCGGCAAGTTGGGTGTAAGTCGGGCGTTCCGCAAACAGCGTGTCGCCGTTGGTATCGAAGCCGGTCGTGATGTTGTACGGGCGACCGGAGAACGCCGTGACGAACGGGCTGAGGCTGATGCCGTAAGGAGCAGTGAAATTGCCGACGATGACGAAGCGATGGCGTATGTCTTGAGCCGCCCTGCCGTATTCGTTCGTGAAATCGTAAGGGTCGGCGGCGAACGTACCCGCGCCGTCGGTGTCGCTGTTGGCTTTGTTCAAAGCGTAGTTGGCGAACAGTGAAACGCGCGGATTGAGTTGGCTTCTGACGTTGACGATGAATTGATTCTGGTTGAAGCGTCCCGATGATTCATATTGATAAATGTTGCCGGGTGCGTTTGTCGGATTCGGATATTGCGCGGAAACAATATCGCCGTCCGCGCTGCGAACAATCGTGCCGGGAAGCGGGGCGTTCGTATTGCGCGAACGAAGCAGGTGAAGCGTGCGCGCGTTAAGATAAGTGAGCGAAACCGTCGTGTTGAACGGCAACTGACGCTCGATGCTGAATGAGGTTTGCATCGTGTACGGAGCTTGTAAATCTTCCGCGACGCGGCGCACGGTTTGCGGCAAGGCGAAGCTGTTGAGAGTTTCAATCGTCGGAATCTTCGAGATTGTACCGTCCGCGTTGAAGACGACGGCATCGAGAATGTTCGGGTCGGTGACGATGAATTGTTGTTGGTTCGTGCCGTTAAAGCGGTTTGCCTGAAGCGTCAGATTTTCACCGAAGCGGTCATAGAAGACGCCGAAGCCGCCGCGAATCACGGTCTTGGGTCTGCCCTGTCCGTTCGCTCCCGGCGAGTACGCGAACGAGAAGCGCGGGGCGAAATTGAGATTGCTGCTGATGTTGGTTTGCGTTTCGTAACGAAGCCCGAACGAGAGCGTCAGGTCAGGACGCACGCGCCAATCGTCTTGCAAGAACAGACCTAAATCGGTCTGCTTGACGGTGGCGAGCGGGTTGCCGCCCGCGATGGTGAACTGTGTGGGACCTGCGCCGTCAATGTTAAGCAGCGTGTTGCGATAAAGTTCAAGCGAGGTAAGGGTCGGAGTACCCGCGAAGGTGAATGTCCCCGCGAAGTTGTTCGGCGATGAATCGGCGAGGCGTATGTGACGCAAACGCGCTCCGGTTTTCAGGCTGTGCGTGCCGAGTGTGAAGGTCGTGTAGTTTTGAAACTCGAAGCGACTTTCATCACCAAACCCGACACCGACACCGGAGCCGCCGCCGTTGAACGCGCCGAGAACATTGACGGACGGAATCAGGTTGTTGCCGTTCTGTTCGTCGCGGCGGCTGATGTATTGAAAGCGCGTTTCGTTGATGATGGACGAATTGATAATCGCCGTTTCCGTCAATTGAATTGTGTGTTCGACGCGCTCGGTGTCGAAGGCGCGCGTCGGCAAACTGAGTTCACCGATGCCTTGATTCTCTCCGCGTGAGCGCGAGTATGAATAACGTCCGGCAAGCGTGTTGGTGGAATTTATCGCGTAGTCAAAGCGCGGGCTAAACGTCGTGCGCGTGCGCGGGACAAGCACTCCGAGTTGAAACGGCGTGATGTTAAGCGAAGGGTCAAGCGTCAAAGCGTTGATGACGGCGTTGTCGTCCGTATCTTGTTTGCTGAAGTCGAGGAAGAACGACGCTTTGTTTTTGACGATGGGACCCGACAAATTGAAATCGTATTCGCGGTTTTGAAACGCGGCGCGGTTGGGCGCGAATGGGTTGCGCGAATTAAGCGATTCATCTTCAAACTCGAACTCGGCTTGACCGCGAAAGCGATTCGTTCCCGGCTTCGTCAAAATCTCGACGCGCCCGAAACCGAGACGGTCATACTCCGATGAAAACGGATTCGAGTTGATGCGGATTTCGCGTATGGTTTCACGCGGCGGAAGACGCCCGCCCGTGAAGCCGTCAATGAAAATCTGACCGCCGTTCGGACCTGCTCCGGGTCCCGCTAAGGCTTGAAGCGCGGCGGCTAAATCATCCGGGTCATCGGGCAAAGCTTCGATGTCGGCTTCGCGCAAGACGACCGCACTCGCGTTGTTTTCCGGGTCGGTGCTGACCGGAGCCTCGCCCGCGACGGTCACTTCTTCTGCGGCAATCGTGATGCCGAGCGTGATGTTAAGCGGCGTGACGGTGCTATTCGTGACGGCGACTCCGGCGTTCTCATACTGTGCGAAACCTTCCGCCGCGACACGCACGGTGTACGTCCCGAAGGTGAGTCCGGTCAAGGTATAAACGCCTTCGCCGTTTGTCGTCGCGGTTTTTTCAATCCCGTTGGCATCAATGGTCGAAACGGTCGCACCGACGACGAGACCGCCGGATTCGTCCGCGACTTGACCGCGTAAAGTTCCGGTCGTCTGCTGTGCCAAGCCTAAGCCGCCGCACAGAATTAACGTCAACATCAAACTGACGCTTCGCTTAAATAAATCACTCAATAAACTCATATCCTATCCCTTAAAATAAAAATCGTAACTACTCAGCCGTCTTCAGACGGCTTCCCCGCAGGGCGCATAGACCAGCCGTTTGACGGCTGGGTTGGTAGTTGAAAAATATAGAAGGGCGTTTCAACGTCCTTCTCTCATCCGGCTTTAGCCACCACACCCGAACGGCTCAAGCCTCATGCCGGAAGCCCGTTAGAAACGGGCTGCTGAACTTGGTTGGCAATAGTCCCCAGCCGTCAAACGGCTGGTCTATGTGCCGCTTCGCGGAAAGCCGCGTGAACGCGGCTGAGTAGTTACTAAAAATCAATAAATTCAAATCACCGCCCATTGCGTTCTTCGCGCCGTGCATCGCGTGCGTCGCGTTCGGCAACCTTGAGGTCGAAAATCTTTTGTTGTTCGGCGGTCAACACCGCCCTGATGCGCGTCCGTCCGTCATCGCGTATCCGGTCATAACGCGGGCGGGCTTCGGCGCGCAAACGGCGATATTCCTCGCGCGTCTCATCGAGAACGGCGCGTACCTGCGCCGCCTGTTTATCACTTAAATTTAGGTCACGCCGCAGACGCTCGAAGACATCGCTTCGGTGTCGTTCGCGCCCGCCGCCGAACTGCGAACGGTACACGCCCACAAGCGATGCTCCGGTCACACACCCAAGCACAAAAACGAGAACTATGACCAACCAGATTTTTAGTTTATTACCCGTCAAACGATTCATCTTGATAACCCCGCATCATCGCTGCCGCCACTATCGCCGCTACCGTAAAGCGTATCGAAAACTTCATCACGCGAAAGCGCGTCGCGGTCGGCAAACAGAACGTGTTCGACGCCCGCATCGTTGGCGGCAAACATCACTTCATCCGTAAATAATGATTCGGGTGAAATGTTTGAAGTCCCGCCAAACCAGAACACGCCGAACGCCATCGCCGCCGCCAAGCCCATCGCGGGGACGGCGCGCCATGCAACCGTCAACATCGTCAACCAACTCTCGCCCGCTTCGCGTCGTTCGCGTTCGGCGGCGATGCGTGCGCGCACACGCGCATAAAGAAACGGCGATGCGGCGACGGCTTCGATTTCCCGCTCGTCCACTTCGGCGGCGCGGCTTACCACCGCCGCCCCTAAACGGTCGAGACGTGCTTTCGTTAATTGTCTGTGATGTCTGCCGAACATAGTTAAAACCTCTTTCGCCGAAAGTGATGCGCTGATGCTAAATAGAGAGACGACAAATAAATCGAACGGGTTACAAAAACCTGTGAAGCGTTGCGCGCAAACTCGCCCGCGCACGATGCGCGCGGACTTTGACTTTGGCGATTGACCATCCGGTCATCTCCGCGACTTCCGCGACGGAAGCTTCTTCGCCGTTAAGCAAAGTCAAAACCAAACGGTCTTCAGGACTCAAACGCGCGAGAAGTTTATGTGCCAAATCGCGCGAGATGAGTGCGCTTTCGATGTCGCCGTCTTCACCTTCCGCGCGCAGGTTCGCTTCGAGGTGCGCGGTTTCTTCTTCCGATAACTCGCTTTCACGGCGGCGTCCGGTGCGCCGCAATTCGTCATAAGCAGCGTTGGTGGCGATTCGCGCGAGCCACGCCGGAAAAGATTTATCGTGCGTGCCGTCAAAGGATTCGAGCGCGAAAAAGGCTTTGACGAAAGTTTCCTGAATCACATCTTCGACCTGTTCACGCCGCTTGAAAAAACGATTGATGATGAACGCGACGCGGCGACGATGACGATTGAACAACTCCTCAAACGCCGCCTCATCGCCTGAACGCACGCGCCCGACGAGTTCGGCATCCGTCGCTTCGGGAGTGACGGAATCAGAACCGTTTGCCATCTCGTCGTTCACCAATCGTCACGCCCGCGCCAAGTGAAAAAAGTTGAAAAGTAAAACAGTAAAGTGAAAACAGTTTCGGCAGCCTTCCTGCGAAGAACTGCCGAAACCGAACTTATGAACTTCGCCGTTTTTAAGCCAATCGGCTTGCGGACCGCTTAGTTACGATAAATGCGTCTGCCGTTTGGCAACACGGTCACATATCTGCCGTTCGATAAACGATACGTCCGCCCTTGCTGCACACCGCGACGGCGCGCATTCGGTCTGACCACCGTGCGACCGTTCGGACGACGAACAATCGTGCGACCGTTCGGACGACGAATCACGCGCGAACCGTTGCGGCGAACCGTGACGGTTCTGCCGTTTTGCGTGCGATAAGTCGTTTGCGCCGACGACGTGACTGCCGTACCGAGCATCAGGGCGCACATCACGAAAAATACTTTCAGCTTGTTCTTCATTTTCTTATCCTCCACTAAATGTTTTAAGGAGAGCCTTTGATACATCAGGGGAGATGTCTTGTGACGATTGAAGGCTTCCGCGCTCTGTTTGAATTTGGAGCGCGGAAGCCTCTCGATTTCTAAGACCTTACAAACTCTGCGTTGCATTCGACTGGCGTTGTGCGCGTCGTTGTTGACGACGTTGTTCGCGCTGTTGACGGGCAGCCGTGATTTGCGCCTTCTGCTCGGCGGTCAAAACGGCGTACATCTCCGACATCATGCGCGCCCGCGCGACTTCCATTTCGACATGCGCGTTGGCGCGGGCTTGGGCTGCCGCGCGCACTGCCGCTTCGTTAAACGTGCCGTCGGTCAGAGCATCGACGCCGCCACCACCGCGTTGGGCTTTGCCTTGTCCACGCATTGCCTTGAAGCTTTCTTTGTAACGCGCGGAAATCTGTTGCATCTGTTGCTTCTGCGCTTCCGTCAGATTGAGTTGCGCCCCGAAGCGTCCGAACATACTGTGTCCGCCGCGCATCCCTTTACCACCGCCGCGATGCCCGCGCTCCATGCGTTTCGTCTCGCCTTGATTCGGCGTTTGTGTTTGTTGTGCGAATCCGGCGTCGCCGGATAGTGCCATCGCTCCGACGAGGGTCAGCCCGCCGATGATTTTCTTTGAACGTGTGAATTGCATCTGTCTTTTTCTCCAAAACTTGAATTGATTTACCGTCGTTATTTACGTCTTAGCCGCTTTACCGAAGACGCGAGAGATGACGCTCCAATCCGGCTTGTTATGGTATTAGACGAAGCCCGCACACGGTTGGTTACAATTTTTTAACCCATCGCAAATCCAGCCCGAACAAGCGTTGACAATAGATTACTTAAAAGTCTAGTATCCCCGAAATTGAAACCCGATTTCAATTCAGCGATTTTCATTGAACGTAAATCGAGGTTCACGCGCCGACCCTTTGTCGAAGCAAGCGCGCGAACCTCTTCCACCGACGACCCGAAGGCTGACGGCGCGCGTGCATGTTACGCAACGTCGGTCATAAAAACCAAACACCCCGAACGCGAACGAGGAAATAACAAAATGACTGACTCCGCCCAAACTAATAAACCCGATACGCCCCGCGCCGCCCGCCACAACTGCAATCTTCGCATCGCATTGTTGTTATTGATGCTGCCTTTATTGTCATCGACGTTGTTCGCGCAAACCCCGAACGGCATCGTTCAAGGGATGATTTTAGACCCGGACGGGCGTGCCGTGCCGGGTGCGTCCGTTGAAATTATTGAACTCAAGCGGCGCGTGATAAGTGATGTCGCGGGGATGTATCAATTCACGAATCTACCGTCAGGCGATTACACCATCAGGATTGTCGCCGATGATTACAACACCGTTACGTCGCCTTCGGTGACTGCGACGGTCGGCGGCAGGACAACGCGAGACATCAGTTTCGTCGAAGTGCGCGGCAGCCTTAATCAAGTTGATGTTGTCGGCACGGATACGGACGCTATCGCGGAGATTCCCGGTTCGGTGGCGGTGATTTCGCGTGAAGAATTGCGCGCGAGTCACGCGATTGATGCGAACGAAGTTTTGCGGCGCGTGACGGGTGTTCATATCAGAGAAGACAGCGGTCCGGTCGCGCTTCGTTTGAACATAGGGATTCGCGGTTTGAATCCTGACCGTAGTCGTCAGATTTTAGTTTTAGAAGACGGCATACCGCTTTCACTCGCGCCTTACGGCGAACCGGAACTTTATTACAGCCCGCCGATTGACCGTATGCAGCGCGTGGAAATTTTGAAAGGCAGCGGCTCGATTCTCTACGGTCCGCAAACCATCGGCGGCGTCGTCAACTTCGTCACGCCCGACCCGCCGCAACGCGCGGGCGGATCGTTTGAAATCGTCGGCGGACAGCGCGACTTTCTTAACTTGCGAACCAACTACGGCGGGACTATCGGCAAACTCGGTCTGTACGGTTCTTTCTTGCGTAAGCAGGGCGACGGGTTTCGTGCTTTCAATTTCGGAGTCACGGATTTTACGGGCAAGCTGAATTACGCTTTAACCGACCGTCAAACTCTCGGCGCGAAAATCTCGCTCTATGATGAAAACTCGAACTCGACTTACCTTGGTTTGACGCAGAGGCAGTTTGAACTTAACCCGAACGACAACGCCGTCCCCAACGACCGTCTGAAGGTCAATCGCTACTTCGCTTCCATCAATCATCAATTCGTCCTCAACTCGACGACGCTCTTAAACACGACGGCTTACGCTTACAACACGGTTCGCAACTGGCGCAGACAAGACTTTGACCGGGCGCGCGTCGCGGGACGAAATTACACGGGCGTGTTCGGCGATGAAAGCATACCGGGCGGCGCGGTTTTCCTGCGTAACAGCACGGGCAATCGCAACCGCGAGTTTAACGTCGCGGGCATCGAATCGCGCTTGACGAAAGAGTATTCGATTGCCGGAAACCGCAGTAACTTCACGGGCGGAGCGCACTATATTTACGAGAAAGCGTTTGACGAATACGTACAGGGCGCGACGGCGACGAGCAGCGACGGCGTATTGCGCGATGCTGAAACCAGACCGGCTCACGGCGTGTCGGTGTTCGCGCAAAACCGCTTTACGATTGGCAAATATTTTACCGTGACGCCCGGCTTACGTTACGAGCGTTACAGCTATCAACGCTTTATCACCAGAGCGCGCGTCAACAACATTCCGACCGATGTCAACCGTCGCGGCGAAGACCAAGTTTCGGCACTTGTTCCCGGCATCGGCGTCACGTTTCAACCCGTCGAGCGGTTGACGTTTTTCGCCGGAGCGCATCGCGGCTTCGCTCCGCCGCGCGTGAAAGATGCGGTCAGCAGTCAGGGCGTTCCCGTCCAACTTGACGCCGAATATAGTTGGAATTATGAAACCGGTGCGCGCTTTGCGACCCGTCGCGGCTTTAACGCGGAAGCGACTTTCTATGTACTTGATTTTGAAAATCAGATTATTCCGGCATCGCAATCCGGCGGCGCGACTTCGACTTTAATCAACGCCGGGGAAACTTTGCATCGCGGAATTGAACTGCAAGCCGGATTTGACTTCGGCAGATTGTTTGATATTCGCCACCGCGTCACCACCGATTTTCGTTATACCAATCTCGCCACCGCGCGCTTTATCGAAGGCATTTACGACGGTAACCGTCTGCCTTACGCGCCGGAAAACTTGTTTAGCTTTATCACCGGCTATCGCCACCCGCGCGGCTTCGGCACGCAGTATGATGTCACGTTCGTCGGCAGCCAATTTGCCGACAACAACGAAACCGTTTCTCCGAGTGCAAACGGCGAAATCGGTTTGATTCCGTCGTACACGCTGCACAATCTTTCTTTAGATTACGAACGCCGCTTCGAGCGATTTTCAATCGCGCCGTTTGTGACAATCAAGAACTTGACGAATCGAGTTTATATTTCATCGCGCGCACCGCAGGGCATTCAACCCGGCTTGTTTCGTCAGGCTAATTTCGGTTTGCGCGTGCAATTCTGATTAAGCACTTGCGTGTTACATGGGTTAAGAAAAGACGTTCAATGTTCGAGCTTAGAGGTTCGACGACCCGGACGGATTGTAAAATCTTTGAACATTAAACCGTGAACCTTGAACGTCAAAAGAAACCATGAAGCAATTTAGAAAAATCATTTTTTGGTGTCACTTAATCGCGGGCGTGTTCGCCGGAATCGTGGTTCTCGTGATGTCGGTCACCGGAGTTTTACTAACCTACGAGCGGCAATTCACAAGGTGGGCGAACACGCGCAATTATCAAGTGACACAGGCTTCGGAATCTGCCGCGCGCTTGCCCGTTGCGACGCTTATCGCGGGCGCACGCGAAGCGAAGCCCACCGCCACCGCCGCGACTGTTACGTTGCGGCGTGAGAGTACCGCTCCGGTGGAAGTCGGCTTCGGGCGCGACGGCACGGTGTTCATCAATCCCTTTACGGGTGCGGTCTTCGGTGAAGGCTCACATCGGACGAATGAGTTTTTCGATGTGGTCACGGATTGGCATCGCTGGCTCGGAGCATCGGGTCAAGGCGCGCGTCACGATGTCGGTCGCGCCATTACGGGAGCGTGTAATCTCGCGTTTCTGTTTATCGTCGCCAGTGGTTTTTACCTGTGGTTTCCGCGCCGTAAAACGTGGGGACAATTTAAGAACGTGTTGTGGTTTAGAAGCGGGCTTTCGAGCAAGGCGCGTGATTTCAACTGGCACAACGTCATTGGCATCTGGTCAGCCGTGCCGCTCTTTATCGTCGTCCTGTCAGGCGTCGTCATCTCTTATACATGGGCGGGAAATCTGGTCTATCGCGTCGTCGGTGAAACTCCGCCCGCCGCCAACGCCACGCCGCCCCGCCCCGCGAACGAACGTCCGCAAAATACGCCAACCGCACCCGATAATCTTGATGCGTTGTTCGCACGCGCCGCCGCCCACACCGACGATTGGAGAAGCATCAGCTTTCGCTTGCCAAACACTCCCGATGCTCCCGCCGTGTTCACGCTCGACGCGGGCGACGGCGGGCAACCGCACAAGCGCGCCACTCTCACACTCAACCGCGCAAGCGGTGAAGTCGTGAAGTACGAACCCTTTTCAAACAATTCGCGCGGGCGACAATTGCGCTCGATACTTCGCTTCGCGCACACGGGCGAAGCCGCCGGATTTACGGGTCAGACCATCGCCGGACTCGTCAGTTTAGGGGCGGCGTTTCTCGTCTGGACGGGTTTGTCTTTATCGTGGCGACGCTTCCACACGTGGCGTTCGCGTCGCGGGAATAATGTTGATGCGGACGGCTTGGAAAATGCGGCGGAATCCGGTACAACCTAAATCAAACCTCGCGGTTTAGCGATTCCGCCATACCTCACAAGAAAGCCGGACATCATGGCACGCGGTTGGGAAAGCAAATCGGTTGAAGACCAAGTTGACGCGCGGCAAGCGAGCGTGATTGAAAGCGACGACACGAGCGCGAAATTGACAGATGCCGAGCGCGCACGGCAATCCGAAATCCGTTCGCTTCAACTCTCACGCTCACGCATCGTTAATCAACTCGCTACCGCCACCAATCCACGCCACCGCACGATGCTTGAGCGCGCCCTTGCCGCGCTTGACGAACGCCTCGCCCGCACCATCTCTAGCGATTTGCATTTGGATGGGACTGTTTAGAGGCGGGGGTGCGCCCCCCCGCGGGGGGGGGGGGGGGGGCCCCCCCCAAAAAAAATTTTTTTGTTGGTGTTTTTGGGAAAAAGGAA
>JANDLT010000033.1 GCA_024330265.1 Pyrinomonadaceae bacterium MAG19_C2-C3
GGGGACGGCGGGCATAGCCCGCCTCCAAACAACCTTAACTTAATGCCATTGCCCCTTCGGGGAATAGGAACTTTTCCGAACACGCTCTTAGCTTGATCATCTTAAACTCGTAGATTTTCAGGCATGGATATACTTTTCAAATACATGACTGAAGTCTCGTCCGGCATGACGCTCAAGTATCGTCAGGTTTAGATTGTCAAGAATCGCGTTGTAGTGCTTGACAATCGCTTCCTCGCTGTCAATGTGGTTAATCTTGTACATCGAAGCTATCGCACCAAGACACTGCATCGCGTTGGCGCGGGCAATCTCATCTTTGTGTTGAAGCCTGCTAATCGTAATCAGGGCTTTGTAAATATCCTTTAGCGATTCGAGGAAATGCTTTTTGACATCAATGCTAAAGATTGCTCCTCCGTCAATGGTGAACTTCAGCTCAACGTCCAAGTCAATCGTGCCTGCGGTTTCAATGGAGACATGCGAAATCCTGTGGCTGACGTAATCAAAGCGTTTGATTGTACGTTTAGCGGAAACGGCGGATTCACCGTCAACATGGATGAGACCGAGGTTGGTGAAGCAGTATTCATCTTTTTTAGATTTGATGAGGAAGAAGATTTTCTCTCCCTCTTCGTGGAACAGATAGTCGTCGGCATCAACTTTGTCGTAATCGGCAGGTGGAATAATCACTCCGACATCGCTGATACCGAGTGCTTCGGCGGCAAACTTCTTGAACATAAGAATCTCCTTAGTTGTGCGGTGAGAAGAGGTTGATGAGCGAGGCAAATTAACTTCTAGTTTAGCTTCTAGCGTACTTGAGAAATCTCTAAAATGTTAGCCGAGTGTTTCGTTACTGTATAGGTTGCGCCGTGACAGCGTTGTTGATAAGAATCACATCATTGACGCGCAAGCCGCGTGATAAAACGAGTTGATTGTTTTGTGGCGATAAATCAAAAGAATGAATTAAGACGTTGCCGGGAGATTCAAGCATTTTTTGCGGGGGCGAGTTATCAAGTTTCTGCCGCCAGAGAATCGTCGTACCGTCACGATAATCAAGATACATCACTGCGCTTCCGTCCTGCGTCCATCGCACATTGGTCGCTCCGTTTGTCGGACTCTGTGGAACTTGAAACAGCTTGACGGTTTCCGCGCCGTCAAATGAGCGGACGGCAAGCCGCCATAAAGCGTTTGCCGTCCCGTCCTGCTGCCAGTAAGCGAACCGCTTGCCGTCGGGCGACACCGAAGGTCGCATTGAAAGTTGGTCGGTCAAGCGCACGGGTTCGCTGCCTTCACTCAACTCAAGTTTCCAGATTGAAACCGGCGTGTTCGCGCCTGTCTGCTCGTAAATTATCCAGCGACCATCGGGCGTGAATTGCGCCCAGTTGCTATCTTCCGACCCGCGCGTGAGTTGCACGGGGTTGCTGCCATCGCGGTTCATGCGCCAGATTTGCCAATTGCCGGAGCGGTTCGAGTGAAACACAATCGCGCCTCCATCAGCGGAAGCGACGGGGGCGTAGTTGCGTCCCGCACCGGCGGTCAACTGTTTCTGTCCCGTACCATCAGACTCCATCTCCCAAATATCGCCACTGCCCGAAGCATCCGAAGCGTAAAGAATTTTGTTGTCCGGCGTCCATGACAAATCAAAGAATCTGCCCGCGCCGGTTGTGATCTGTGTCAAGCGATTCGGCTCGGCTTCGGGCGCAAGTGACACGCTGGTTAAAGTCTGCCTTTGAACCGTCACCAGCGCATCGGCGTTTGCCGACAAGCTTACGCCTCTGTAATCGCTCAAGTCGTTTGTCAATTTCCGCGCTTCACCGTTTGGATAAGCGACCCGCCACAACTGCACAAACGAAGAATCTTCTTCCTGCGCCGCCATCAAGAAACTTGATTCACGGGGCAGCCACAGGATTTGACCCACGTCTAACCAACGCCCGGAAGTAAGAGAAAATTCTTTGTTGTCTTTGATTCCCGTGCCGATGGCTTGCATGTTGAAGCCGTTAGCGTCAGAACTTTCGACGACAAATGCGATGCGCTCATCATTATCAAACCATGCGGGCGCGCTGGAAACCGAGAGGCGCGTGGGGAATTCGCGCGCCGCGATTTGACGTTCATCGTGTCCCGATTTATCAGCAATCATCAAAGCGTCTTTACCGCGCTCTGCGTCCCGGCGCACGAAAGCGAATCGTTCGCCGTCACGCGAAACCGAGACGGGGCTTGCGACGTTTTCAATGATGCGTTGCGATGAACCGCCGAGTGCCGGAACTTGGTACAAATCGCCGCGACCCGGCTTTCCGTCTTCACTTTTTTCAACAGCCACGTAATAGATATATGTTCCGTCGGGAGAGAAGGTTAAACCGCGATACTCGACGGGTGCGGGCGGCACGATACGCACGCTATTGGCAACTGCAACTTGTCTGACCCACAGGCTTTGATTTCCCGCTTCTTCCGTCGTGAACGCCACATATTTACCGTCCGGCGAAAGGGCGGCGTTGACGGCGTTGCCCGTTGTGGTGAGTTTGGATTCTTGCCCGATTTGAAACGTTGACGTTGCGCGCAAACCGTAACGCGACAATACCGCTAAACTCGAAACGATGATGAGTACGAGTACCGCCACGCTTCCAATCCACACACGCTTGCGACGCTTTAACCATCTGAAATTTTGCGGCGATAAAGGTTTCGATTTAGAAGTTTCGCTTGATTGAGAAGCCGGTTCATCCGTTGTTTCAACTCCTGTATTTTTCTTCGCGCTTGCCGACGTTCCGCGTTGCGATGCTTGTAAATCTGCGGCTTCGTCGTCGATAAATCGTGTCGAGTTGTCAGTCTGTTTGATGATTTCACTAAATCGCGCATCGCTGCGTAAGTTATCCAAATGCGGGTCAACGGTGGCGAATGTAAAGCCAACGGCGTGTTCGCGTTCGGCTTGCGCCAGCCAATGAAAAGCCGCGTCTTTGTCGCCCAAAAGCGAATAGATAACCGCGATTTCATAGCTTGTGATCCAACGTTCCTCGCGCTGTGCAAGCAAGTCACGCAACACCGCGCGTGCTTCGTCGTAACGTCCGCACGCCGCTAGAACGTGCGCTTGCTTGGCGTGCGTCGTCGGCGTATCGCCCGCGAAAACTCGTTCTTGCTCGAACGCCGCGAGTGCTTCCGTCTTCATGCCCTTCGCTTCATATGCCCATCGCAACACGACGTAAGCCGCCATCGAACCGGAATCGAGTTCCAGCGCGCGGCGACATTGTGCAATCGCTTCATCAAAGCGACAGGCGAGAAACAGCACATTTGCAATCGCGGTTGCAATCACAGGCGAGCGCGGCGAAATCTTTTGAGCCTGACGAATTTCGGCGACCGCTTCATCGTGACGACCCGTTGCCGAAAGGTTGAAAGCATACCAACGATGCGCGACGGCGTTGTCGGGTTTGAGTTCAATCGCCTGAAGAAACTCACGCTCCGCCCCTTGCCAATCGCGCTCGTAATGCATTTTGACGAAGCCTAAAGAAGCGTGCGCTTCGGCAAGTTTATCGTCGGCTTCGACGGCGCGCTGTGCCGCGTGCAAGGCTTTCTCAAACGCACCGGCGGGCGGCGGCTCAACGTACCAATTAAGAAGCGCGTAACAATCGGCGAGTTCGGCGTAAGCGAGCGCGAAATCGGTGTCAAGTTCAACGGCGCGCTCAAACCGCTCGATTGCCTGATGCAAACCTTCGGCGGTGCGGCGCGTCGCGTAGTAACGCCCGGCGATGTAGAGTTGATACGCCTCTTTGTTATTTGTGGGAAGCGATTCCGAAGTTAACCCGGACGGTGTGACGGAATCCGATGACAGCAGCTTGGTCGCGTCCGCGTCATTGACCTGTTTCGCGTTGGAAATGATTTTGGCGGGCAGCACTTTCAAGTTTTCCGGCGGCTGCAAACGGGCGGGGTGATTCATGCGCCGCAGCAAATCCGCGAAGCGCGCATCATCACGCAAAACATCCAACGTCGCTTCAACACCCGCCCACGCGAGCCACGCATCCTGCAACTCAAAAGTCTTTTCAAGACACGCAAAGGCTTCGTCAATTTCACCGAGCGCGGCATGAATCAGCGCGTAACGATACGGCGATACGTAACGTTTCGCCGAAGTCGCGCGCAGTTCATCCAACAGCCGTCGCGCTTCCGCCGTATCGCCCGCCATTGCGTGTGCGACGGCGAGAGCGGCGGGGATAAATGTGACGCCGCTCATAAGTTCACGCGAGCGCGTTAAGGCGGCAATGGCTTCGTCGAATCGTCCGAGTTGTACTAGCGACCAGCCCAGACCGAAATGCGCGGGACCGTAATTCGGTTCGGCTTCGATTACCTTTCGTTGCACCTCAAGGCTTTCGTCGTAGCGGCGCGCGTGGTGGAGAATCCAACCCAGGTTATAACCGTGAAACGGCGTCATCGGGTCTAGTTCTAAAGAACGCCGTGCGTGACTTACCGCTTCGTCAAAGCGGGCTTCCATCGCAAGTTGCAAAGCGTACCATGCGTGTGCGACGACGCTCGACGGATTGAGTTCTAAGGCGCGTTCGTGTTGCTGCGCGGCTTCTTCCCACCTGTAACCACAGCCGATAAGAGCGAAGCCCAAAGCACTGTAAGCTTCTGCGAGTCGGTCATCTATTTCGACGGCTTTAGCGGCAGCTTCGCGTGCGGCGGCGAAACATTCCGACGAAGGCATCACGCCATAGACGCCAAGCCAATTGTAGTAATCCGCGATGCCCGTATAAGCGAGGGCGTATTCGGGGTCAAGCGCGATGGCACGGTAATAACAGGCAATCGCTTTCGCAAAGCCCTCTTCGGTGAACGTGTTCCAGTGGTAGCGTCCGCGTATGTAAGACTCGAATGCGTCGGCATCATCCGTGCCGCGTTTGGCGAGTTGTCGGCGTTCATCGCCGGTCAACTGCGGAACTAACATCCCGGCGACTTGCTCGGAAATCGAATCTTGAATATCTAAAACGTCGGTAAATTGTTTGTCGAATTGCTGCGCCCAGACAGGGGCTTGTTCATCGAGACTGATGAGTTGTACGGTGACGCGGACGCGCTCGCTTGCTCGTTGGATGCGACCTTCAAGAACGTGTGTCACTCCCAGATGGCGTCCGACTTCCAGAGGGTCGCATTCCTCGTGACAAAAGCGGACGATGGAACTTGTCGGACACACGCTGATGCGACGCACGTTGCTCAGACGTGTTATCAGCGCGTCTGCCAGACCGATTCCCAAGTAGCCGTCGCCGGTATTTTCGGTATCAATCGCCCCGACCATTTTAAGCGGCAGGACGGCGATGGATTTCGCTTCGTTAAAATCTTCGCTGTTGGATTTTCTGTACCTCGACGCGCTCGAATGCACTTGCGCGGAAACGGGTTGACCGGCGAGATGGCGCGTAAGGTCTTCGCAAAGTTTTTCGACGGATGTATAACGGCGTTGCGGCTTTTTGCTTAACGCTTTAAGTACGATGTTGTCTAAATCTCCGGCGAGTTCGCGCCACAAATCTTCGCTTGAGACACCGCGATTGCGGCACAGCATTTCAAGCGTCACGGCTTCGCTGCCCGCGTTTGTCTCAAGCAACAAACCCTCCTTGCGCCCGACGACATCGCTCGGACGCTTAGGTTCATCTTCACAAATCACACGCGCGATTTCCTGTGCCGAACGACGCGCGAAACGATACGGACGATGCCCCGTCAACAATTCATAAAGCATCACGCCGAGCGAATAAACATCCGAAGCTTGCGACGCAGGAAGCCCTTGAGCCTGTTCGGGTGAAGCGTATTCGGGCGTCATCAAACGCATCGCGGTCGCCGTCGGTGCGAGAGTGTCGTGACTAAGTTCGGGGTTGAGAAGTTTGGCGATGCCGAAATCTAAAAGTTTAAGCGTGCCGTCGGCGGTCACAAGTATGTTGCCGGGTTTGATGTCGCGGTGAACGACAAGATTCTGATGCGCGTAGGAAACGGCGGAACACGCCTGACAAAACAGCTTGAGACGTTCGGAGGTCGTCAGCTTGTGGTTGTCGCAATAATCATAAAGCGGTTGCCCTTCGATATATTCCATCACGAAATAGGGCAAGCCGTCGTCGGTCGTTCCGCCGTCGAGCAAGCGCGCGATATTCGGATGGTCGAGCGAGGCGAGAATCTGCCGTTCATTACGAAAGCGGCGCAAGATAAAATCCGTATCCATGCCGCGCTTGACAAGCTTAATCGCCACGCGCTTTTGATAGGCACTGTCGGCGCGCACCGCCAAGTAGACCGCACCCATGCCGCCGCGCCCGATTTCGCGCACGATGCGGTAAGCACCGACGCGCCGCCCGCTCATCGAGTTGTGCGAATCTTCCGGCGTGTCTTCTATCACTTGCGTTTCGCGTCCCGCCGGCGCAAAAAACGGCGGAGCGTTTGAACCGAGCGCGGGAGATTCAAGGAAACTTCCCGCCGAATCGTGATGCTCCAGTAAATCCTCGACATTGGCGCGCAGCATTAAATCCTGCGCGCACGCTTCACCGATGAATTGCTCGCGTTCATCTTTTGGAAGCTCAAGCGCAGAATGAAAAATCTTTTCAACCTGCTTCCAATGTTCCGGGGACATCATAGAAAGTAGAAAGTAGAAAGTAGAAAGTAAAAAGTAAAAAGGAAGACAAGGAGAAACAATTAAGAGCGTGCGTGTTCTTCTTTCTCTTATTTTCTCCCTTCTAATTTCTCCTTTCTACTTGTCCAAAGAGCCACGCCTTCGCCATGCTCCACTGACGTTTTACCGTCGGCGCGCTGACGCCTAAAACCTCCGCCGTCTCTTCTATGCTCAAACCGCCGAAATAGCGTAGTTCGACGATGCGCGATTTTTGTTCGTCAATCTCCGCCAAGGTTTTCAGTGCGTCATCAAGCGCGATAAGTTCGGCGGCACGTTCATCCGATAAATCGAAATTTTCGTCAAGTGAAATTTTTTGAAATTCGCCGCCGCGTTTTTCTGCGCCCGATTTGCGCGCATGGTCAACGAGTATGCGCCGCATCATCTGGGCGGCGACGCCGACGAAATGCGCGCGGTTCTGCCAGCGTACATCTCTCTGGTCAACAAGCCGCAAGTAAGCCTCATGAACAAGTGCCGTCGGTTGCAAGGTGTGACTGGAGCGTTCGCGGCGCAAGTAACCGGAAGCCAAACGGCGCAATTCATCGTAGATAAGCGGCAGCAGTTGGTCTAGAACGGCGCGATTGCCGCCCGTTAGTTGAACGAGCAGTTGTGTGACTTCGTTGGAAGATGAAAGTGACATGCGGAGTTTTCAGCGAAAACGATTGGACAACTCGGAATTATAAGCAAATACACGATTTGAATCAATTTACACACGGGTTAAGACAATCCGTTTAGTTCCCCGAAGATGCAAACGAAGCAGTTTGTTCGAGAGAAAGTATTTACTTAAAAAAAGTTTTAGCTTGGTCGTACCTTTCGCATTTTATTTGCGCGTTACTTGATGAAGGACGAAAGCAAGCCCGCAAAGGTTTTGCGGACGCCGGGCGCGTCCACGACATCAAGCAATCATTCAAGCTAAAACGAGGAAACTAAAATCATGAAAAACCTGCTTCACACACTTTGTTTAATCGCCGGATTAGTGATGAGCGCGAACATCACGGGCGAAGTTTATGCCGACGTTAAAATTAAAACCAAAGCAGACAGCGGCACGGAATCAACCGTTTATATCAAAGGCAAGCGTCAACGCCTCGAAGTCGGCGGCGTCGTGGCGATTCTGACGCAGTGCGACATGAAACGCACCGTTCAACTTAACGGGCAAACCAAGACTTACACCGTTTCAACGTTTGACCAAAGCACCCTGACGGCAGACGGCGCGAACACTGAACGCGGGCAAGCGACTTCACAGGCGACTTCAATGCAGAGCGCAGCCACCAAACGCGGCGGCATCGTAACGTCGGTTGTCACCGTGAAGGATACGGGCGAGCGACAGCAGATGTTCGGTTACACCGCGCGCCGCATCAAGTCTTCGACAATCACGGAATCATCGCCCGACGCTTGTACGCAAGACAAAAGCCGCATTGATTCAGACGGTTGGTACATAGACCTTGCGCTCGAATTTAACTGTGAAAATCAGAGTTCCGCGAGTTTCGCCGCGTCGAACAACGACGGCGGATGTCGTGACCAGTACCGCACGAAACAAATTGGAACCGCCAAATTAGGTTATCCGGTTAAAGTCACGACGACTTTCTACGACAAAAATAATCAACCGACGGGCAACTACAACCACGAAGTCGTCGAACTCTCAAAAGCGACGCTCGATGCCGCGTTGTTCGACGTGCCTGCGGACTACCGTGAAGCGAAAAACGCGCAAGAGTTGTACGCCGCACAAGCGAAAGAACAGAACGAATCCGCGATGGACAACGAAAGCGGCGGCGTTGCCGCCAACGCACGCACGCTCGCCAACAAAGCGACAAATTCGACGCAGACAAATTCGACAATGCCCGGTGCAAAGAAGGAAGGCGTGATACGCATCGGCATCGCTCCGACGAAAACCACGTCGGTCGGTGAAGGCTTGGACGCGGGCGCGCTTTCTGCCGCCGTTCGCAACACGATGGTTAATTTCCTCGCGGGTCCGGCGGTTGAAATCGTACAACTTGATGCGCGTCTGCCCGTACAGATTGAAGCGGAAGCCAAACAGAAGGAATGCGACTTCGTTCTATACACCACAGCCGCGCACAAGAAAGGCAAGTCGGGCGGCTTCGGCGGATTCTTAAAAGCGGCAACGCCGATTGCCGACGTTGCCTCGCTCGGCGGTTACGGAAGCACGACGGGCGCAGTCGCGGCAAGCGTTACCACGACGGCAATCTACACCGCCGCCAACGTTTCAAGTTCGGTCAAAGCGAAAGACGAATTGACGCTTGACTACAAACTTAACAACGCGAGCGGCTCACCCGTCATCGCCAACACGCTTAAAGCAAAAGCCAAGTCGGACGGCGACGACTTAATATCAAACCTCGTCGAACAGGCGGCGGGCGCAGTGCTGACGCAAGCGACTAAGAAGCAGTAGTGAAGCAGTAACCAACTACTTTGAAGATTGAAGTTTTGAATTCTTACTCGTGCGGCAATAACCGACGACCGAGATTGATTAAACGTAGGAGAAGTAATCATGAACCGACACGACAACGCCACAGCAACCGCCGTAAAACCTGAACCGCCCGAAGCTTTCTTGACTCAAGTGGCATTTGGCGCGCTGATGTCGCAAGCCTTGTATATCGCCGCCAAGTTAGGCATCGCGGACTTGCTCAAGGATAAACCACAACCTGTCAGCGCGCTTGCCGCCGCGACCGCAACACACGAAATGTCTCTCTATCGCGTGTTGCGTAGTCTCGCCGGTATCGGTGTATTTCAAGAAGTTGAGCCGGAGGTTTTCGCCCTCACGCCACACGCCGAACCGTTACGTTCGGACGCACCCGGTTCAATGCGTAACGGCGTGATTTTCATGGGCGAAGAGTGGCACTGGCGGGTGTGGGGCAACATGCTGCATAGCGTGCGGACGGGCAAGCCCGCGTGGGGGCATGTTCACGGGGCGGAAGTGTTCGACTACTTCACGATGAACCCGGAACAAGCCGAAATTTTTAACCGCGCGATGACTGATATGTCTGTTAGCACGGCTCCGGCGGTCGTTGAGGCTTACAACTTCAACGGTATAGGAACTCTTTGCGACATCGCGGGCGGGCATGGCTATCTGCTCGCACAAGTATTGAAGGCGAACCCTGATGTCAAAGGTATTTTGTTCGATATGCCGCAAGTCATCGCGGGAGCAAATGCCGTGCTTGACGGGCAAGGCGTCACAGAGCGCATTGAAAAAGTCGCGGGTGATTTCTTTGAGTCCGTTCCGTCCGCTGACGCTTACATGATGAAGCACATCATTCACGATTGGGACGACGAACGCGCGATTGTAATTTTGCAAAGCATACATGCGGCGATGAATCGGGAAGGCAAAGTTTTGATAATCGAAACGGTTGTGCCGGAAGACAACGAACCGCATTACAGCAAACTGCTCGACCTTGAAATGCTTACCTCGCCGGGCGGCGTGGAACGCACTGCGGGTCAATACCGCGAACTCTTGGCGCACGCGGGTTTTAAGTTGACGAGCATCATTCCGACCAAATCACCGTTCTCGATTGTCGAAGCGGTGAAGAATTAGTGAACGTGAAAGCAATCAAACGAGCAATCATCCTTGTAATTGAATCAAACTCGAAAGCGAAGATTTATGTTGCACTTCACCCCACAAACAAACCCCGTGTTCGCTAAACCTTACGCCACTATCGCCGGTGACGGAAGCAAGAATCTGTACGAATCGAAATTCTCGCGCTTGGTAAATATCGTTCGCGCACGCCGCTCGACCCGCCACTTTCGTTCTGACCCCGTAGCACCGGAAATCATTAACGAACTACTGGACGCCGCGCGATGGGCACCAAGCGCGTTTAATCTTCAACCGACGCGATTCATCGTTGTGACGGATAAATCAATCAAAGAGCGTTTGTACCCGGCGTGCATGAAGCAGCGGCAAGTGCTTGAAGCAGCGGCAACGGTAATCTTTACAGGAGACCGGCGCGTTGCCGAAAATCACCTTGAACGTATTCTCACACAAGAGCGCGAAGCGGGAGCGATAACACCTGAATACGAAGCGATGCTTCGGAAAAATGTTCCGTTATCGTTTAGTCACAAGCCGCTTGGTTTAGGTTGGTTGTGGAAAGCATTTGCAGATTTAATCGTTTCACGATTCATACCATTGCCGAAACTTCAAGCCATCCACAAAAGCTATTGGTTGGCAAAACAAGTCTCTATGTCGGCGATGGTGTTCATGTTGGCGGCAGAGGCGGCGGGACTCTCTACGTGTCCGATGGAGGGCTTTAGTGAACAAGCGGTCAAACGAGTTCTCGGCATCCCATCAAGTCAAACAGTTATTCTCATCGTTCCTCTCGGCTACGCAAACAACTCGGCGGCGAAAACACGTTTGCCACTTAATGAGCTTGTACACGAAAACCGTTGGTGAAATATCAACCCTCAAGTAGTCGCACTAAATCAGACCATATGAGATTGGCACAGACGAGTTCTTTCTGATACACGGGTAAGTGCAACCTATCCGAACCTCAGAGGTGTAGCTCGGTGCGCCGTGAAGTTTGAACAGCTTGGCGAGGGTTGCGATTACGTTGCGTGCCGTTACAGAGCGTGCGACCTCGATGCCTAAACACTCGCGCGTGTATTCATCAACGACCGGCAACATCTTCAAGCGTCGTCCGTCTTGGGTTTGATCCATCACAAAATCGTAACTCCATACATCACGCTCGTGTTGGGCATGGCGGCGAGCCAGCACCCCGTTGATGCTTCCAAATCGTCGTCGTTTGCGTTGTTTGCTGGGAACGCGCAAGCCTTCCAGCCGCCATATTCGCTGCACTCGTTTGCGATTCACGCGCCAACCTTCCATGCGTAAGAGTGCGGTGATGCGCCGATAGCCATAGCGCGCATGACAGCTTGCCAACTCACGCATTCGTTTTGTTAAGCGCATTTGTTCATCGGTCGTCTTTTCAATGTAGCGATGACTCGCTCGATGTTGACCGACGACGCGACACGCGCGCCGCTGTGAAACCTTAAACTTTTCTTGCAAGGTTTTAACCGCCCGCCGTTTGCGCGCCGGGCTTAGAACTTTCCCTGCGCCACCTCTTTGAGCATCAGGTTATCAAGCGATAGATCGGCAACGAGTTTCTTCAACTGCCCATTCTCACGTTCTAAGTCTTTCAGGCGTTTGGCTTCATCCGGCTGCATCGTGCCGTATCGCTTGCGCCACTTGTAAAACGTGTGTTCGCTGACAGCTATTTGTTTGCACGCTTCAGCGATACTTTGACCACCGGCTTGCAAGCGTTCAACTTCGCGCAGTTTCGAGATTATTTGTTCGGTCGTATGAATCTTAACTTTCATCGGTTGAGCCTTTCTACCCTTCGCGGGCGGTTAAGACTCTGTATTCTATCTTGGTCTACTTTGATGGGGGCAGGTCACGCACAGTAATAACGAAAAGATCATCCACGTCCTCGCTACGCGGATGATCTTTTCATTGACTCTCTCCTTAGTTTGGGGAAAGATTCAGCGGCATTCTACTCGGATTGGAGTTGCTGTCAAGCAGACCGCGAAAGTTTTTGTTTAGTTGAAATCAAGATTCCGCCGTCATTCCAATTTGATTTAAAAGGCATCGTTGAATTCCATCGGTTCACTGTCTGTCTGTTTGACCATTCGAGGCTTCGCCGCCATATCACCCTCCGATTTATTTCTACTACGTAAAAGTTTTATTGTAGAATGCTCAAAATGTTAAAAACCTCCTTATCTCGCGTCTGCCGTTTTTCAACTATTTGTTTCTAACCATAATTTTCCGACACCATCGGCATTTCTTC
This sequence comes from Pyrinomonadaceae bacterium MAG19_C2-C3, assembly GCA_024330265.1. Classification (GTDB taxonomy): domain Bacteria; phylum Acidobacteriota; class Blastocatellia; order Pyrinomonadales; family Pyrinomonadaceae; genus JANDLT01. Next base: position 12,391 of record JANDLT010000033.1, read on the forward strand.
TCTCGACGAATGAGCGAGTTGCACGCTTAGTTTCACATCCTTGGATCAATCCTTCTGAAAGCAAAATAATAAATGACATCCTACCTCGCCGTCCGCCGACACACAATTTTTGCCACTCCTTACCGTTTTGCTTTATTGTTCATAATATTGGTGGCATCCGTTCTGTCATTTGAAATTTATGAACGCAAAACCTCGTCCGCTTCACATGAAGCGGAATGCCTTGCTGGCTCCGAGAACGTCACCACGCTCCAGACCGACGACAAAACTCGCCCACACACGCATCAGGTCGAGTCCAAACTTAGTGAACCTAGCAGAAACCGCCTCAAAGAAGCTTACGGCAAAACGCCGCTGAGTTTTGAAGCCAACCAGGGTCAGACTGCTTCGCAAGTAAAGTTTGTTTCACGCAACAGCAACTTCAATGTTTATCTGACCGCGACCGAAGCCGTCTTGGATTTGAGCCTGCCCCGCAAGTCGCGCGAGCCTTCAGAAGACGATGAACATCAACCTGAAGTCAGTCCTCGTCAGTTGAGCGATGATAAAGACCGCGCCGTGATCAGGTTGCAGTTACTAAACTCCAACCGCAAGCCACGCCTTCGCGGCTTGGATCAACTAACCGGCAAAAGTAATTACTTTATCGGCACTGATAGTGGGCAGTGGCGGCGAGAAGTGCCGCAGTACGCGCGCGTAAGATATGCGAATGTGTATCCCGGTATTGACGTAGTCTATTACGGCAACCAACGACAATTGGAGTATGACTTCGTAGTCACTCCCGGTGCCGATCCGCGACAAATTAAGTTTAAAGTCGCGGGTGCTGACCGAATTGAAATCGCTGATGACGGTGACCTGTTGATTCACTCAGCGGGTGGCATCTTGCGTCAACAAAAGCCGTTCGTATATCAAGAAATTGAAGACGGCAAACGTGAAGTGGCAAGCCGTTATGTGTTGACGGACGACGCGAGCATTAGCTTCCAACTCGCGGCGTATGATCAAAGCAAGCAAATCGTCATTGACCCGGTTCTTATTTACTCGTCACTTGTCGGCGGGGTCAACGCCGAGCAGGGTCTCGCCATCGCCGTCGATAGGCAAGGAAGCGCGTACATCGCGGGTCGCACCGATTCGATGAACTTCCCCGTCACCGGTGCTGCTCTGCAAAACACGAATTCCGGCGGCGGTGACGCCTTTATCGTTAAACTGAATCCGGCGGGTACGAGCATCGTATATGCGACTTACCTCGGCGGAAATGGTTTCGACTCAATTACCGACATCGCCATTGACGACGAGGGCAATGCTTATATTACCGGCTGGACCGATTCGAATACCTTTCCGCGCACGGCAAACGCGCCTCAGCAATCGCCGGCCGGCAGTCTCGATGCTTTTATTACCAAAATCAATACGGAAGGCTCCGCGCTCATCTACTCAACTTTTCTCGGAGGCGCGAACTTCGATCAAGGTCTTGGTATTGCCATCGACCGGGAAGGCGGCGTATACGTCGCTGGGGTAACCGACTCTCCGAACCTGACGAATCCTGATGCTCCGAAAGTAAAAAGCGGCAGTCCGAATTTCATCAGCGAAAATGCGGGCGGTAATTGGAATACCAGAGACAATGGCTTGACTGCATCTGCCGTCACTTCTTATGCGATTGATCCGACCGACGCGAGAACCGTTTATGCCGGAACGCTGAACGGTGTTTTCAAAAGCGTTGACGGCGGTGGTGAATGGCGTTTGACTGGAAGTTCACGCGCGATGAGTCCGACCACTACGAATGCTATCGTCATTGATCCTGCTACTCCGACTACGGTTTATGCCGCGACGTTCAGCGGCGTTTATAAAAGCATAGATGGCGGCGATTCGTATCAAGTATTCAACAGTGGTTTTTTTATTCCCATCGTGTACAGCCTTTTGGTTGATCCAACGACCCCAACGACGCTTTACGCCGGCACGCTTACCGGAGCTTACAAAACTACGAACGGCGGCGCGAATTGGACGGAGATTAACGTCGGACTTTCTTCCAGCCCATTTAACAATAGTGCGCCGCGCGTCAACGAATTAGGTTTCGATCCGGCTAACTCGACCACGATTTATGCCGGAACATCGCGCGGCATGTACAAGACAACAAACGGCGGAGTTAGTTGGACGGCAATCAACAACGGCTTGGGCTTAAATTCCTTCAATGTGCCGGAAGTCATTGCGTTGGCGGTTGATCCGCTAGACCCGGCAACCATTTACGTCGGTGTTCAGGGCTTCTTTGGCGGCATTTATAAAAGCACGGACGGCGGAAGCACTTGGAGCGTGAGCAACACGGGGCTGAGTCAAAACGTGAGTGGCACGAATTTCACCTTGACTGTAAACGCGCTTGCTATCAATCCGATGACTCCTTCGACGCTTTACGCGGGAACATCCAGCGGCGTTTATAAAAGTACGGACAGTGGAAGCACTTGGAGCGCGAGCAACACTGGGCTGTCCAACACCGTCGTGAACGCGCTCGTCATCGACCGCTCGACGCCCACGACCATCTACGCCGGAACCAACTCCGGTACCGATGCATTCGTCGCCAAACTCAATCAGGCGGGCACGAATTTCGATTACGTTCGTTATCTCGGCGGCGACGAAACGGACAGCGCACGCGACATCGTCGTTGATGCGTCCAGCAACGCTTACGTCACCGGATCAACGCGGTCAACAAATTTTCCCACTGCGAACCCATTACAAGCCGTCAATAACGGCTTCTTCGATAGCTATGTCACGAAACTTGATGCGACGGGATCGACACTTCTTTACTCGACCTATCTCGGCGGCGGGAGTAACGATTCAGGTTTAAGCCTTGCCCTTGATGCTTCCGGTAACATCCTGCTGACCGGTTCCACCTTTTCAATTGATTTTCCGGTCGCTAATGCTTTCAGAACCACAAATGGCAATGCCGGATTCAGCGATGCCTTTGTCTCTAAAATAGCGGCGAACGGCGCGACGCTTGATTACTCTACCTATCTTGGCGGGGATAATGGGTCAGATCAAGGCTTAGGCATCGCCGTTGATGCGTCCGGCAATGCTTACGTCACCGGAGTAACTTCCTCACCTAACTTCCCCGTGCGCGATGCCATAAAACCGATTCTTGGCGGCTCCTCAGATGCTTTCTTGACGAAGATCAATCTGAATAACTCTGAGTTATCCTTCTCAACTTTCTTCGGTGGCTCTGGCAGCGACCAAGCAAATGCCATCGCCGTGGATGCGAAGGGCGACGCATACATCGTCGGCACCACCGACGGTTTTAACTTTCCCGGCACCAACCCGCAGCAAGGGTTTCGCAGTAACGATGCCTTCATCGCCAAGATAGGTTCGGGCATTGACCTTGCGCTCACGATGACTGACGCGCCCGATCCCGTTAGGCTTGGAGACGATTTAACTTACACCTTGAACGTCACAAATAATGGCGACGTTACGGCGACCGGCGTGACGTTAATCGATACCTTGCCAGCTAGAGCGACACTTGTCTCCGCCGTATCCAATCAAGGAACCTGCTTCGCCTCTGCCGCGAACGAAGTAACCTGTCGTCTCGGAAACATCAATGCGAACCAAACCGCGCAAATCACCATCGTCATCAAACCGCCCGTCGCTTCAGACATCACCAACACGGCGCGTGTCACCGCCGATGAATCCGAAAACAATCAATCCGACAACACCGCGACCGTCAGCACTCACGTCATTTACACGGATGTCTCCATCTCGAATACAACCTCACACCTCCGCATCGAAGCGGGCGGGAGCATCACATACATCCTCACCGTCCGTAACGCCGGACCCGAAACAATCGAGAACCTCACCGTCACGAACATACTGCCCGTCGAAACCACTTTCGTTGCATGCACTGCGACGGAGAGCGGCGTGTGCTCAGGTTCAGGAAACAATCGCACCATCACTTTCCCGTCCATCTTGAAAGGAAAATCTGCGACCGCTACGCTCGTCGCAATGGTGAATGAGTCGGCGGCAATCAATTCACAAATTGAAAACACGGCGACTCTCGACTCGCCGCTCCCTGATATTGATGTGAGCAACAGTACGGCGCGCGTCACGGCGACCGTCATCTCCCCCGACCGTTCGCCGCGAGAGAACGGGAAGATTGCCTTCGTCAGCCGACGCAGCGGCGATGAGTACATTCACGTTATGAACCCGGACGGCACGGGTCAAACACGCCTCATTAACCCGAATGGCACCGGACCTACGCCACAATTTCCAAGCGGGCGGCGCGAATCCGAACCGGTGTGGTCGCCCGATAGCACCCGGCTCGCGTTCGTCAGAGGCACCGACGGTACGAGCGAGATTTTCATCGTCAACTCCGACGGCACCGGCTTGCGGCAGTTGACGACAAATAACAGTCCCGACAATTCCCCGACATGGTCGCCCGACGGCACGCGCATAGCATATAGAAGCGGGGGCGAGAGCGGTGGGCGGGCGAGCGGCATTTACATTGCGAACGTGGATGGCAGTGGCGAGATGCGTGTGAGCGAAGGCAGTTCGCCGCGATGGTCACCTGACGGTGCGCGCCTCGCCATAAGTCGCGGTTTTTTTGGTACATCGCTGATTTATATTGACGGCAGCGCGCCCGTCAACATACCTCTGCCCAGTATGATTGAGTGGTCGCCCGACGGCTCCAAGTTTGTGTATCGCAAAGAAGGCGGCATTTACATTGCTAACATTGACGGCACAGGCGAAACGCTTGTCGCTGCCGAACAATCTGCTGTCACTCCGGCATGGTCGCCTGACGGTTCCAAGATTGTCTTCGCAAGTTTCATCAATAGCACGGGCGGCATCTATGTGGTCAACTTAGATGGATCGGAACGCCGTCGACTTACCGACGTGTTTTTCGATGAATATCCGACTTGGCAACGCCGACAATCGAACGACACGCCGTTGCCCCCTACATATCGCATCACCGGGCGCATCGTTCGCGGCGATAACGGTGCAGGCACACCGAGTTCAGTTACATTGACGGGTACGCGGATGCTCTCTGTCAGCGCGGACTTTAACGGCAACTTCATATTCTATGATCTGCCGGAAGGCGGCGATTACACGATCACGGCGTCGAACATTTTTGTCACCGGGACACCCGCCAGCCAAACGTTCGCCAACCTGCGCGCCAATCAAACGGCGAACTTCAGCGTCGTCTTTAATCGACACACCATTAGCGGGCGCGTGACCGAACGGAATGGCAGAGGCGTCGCGGGGTTGACTGTGTTCCTGCGGCAGTTCTTCAATGCACGAGCGCAGACGACGACCGACGCCAACGGCTATTACGAGTTCCGCAACGTCTCCGCCGGTTACGACTATTCCGTTCACCCGTCGCACTTCTCGCTCGGCTCGAATCCTTTATATCCAAAGTTCAAGACACTGCCGACGCTCGACAGAAATTTTACGGTGAACTTCACCTATTCGCTACAACCGCTCAGACCGACGCGCCAGACGCAACGGAAAGGACGATCTTACTTTTGATGCCCCTTTGCCGTGATGCTTGATGCTTCATGAACGCCGCCTTCCGCCCGAAGGACTGCGCCCTAATCTGCGGGGCGCAGTCATCCTCCTCCAACCGTAATAAACCTTTGCCTCAGTGACTTTATGCGCGAACTATCCTACATCGCTTGTTGCCTACTTTTGACTGTCCTTTCTGCCGCGCCTCTCGCCGCGCAATCACCGCAACTCATCAGCATCAACGCGGCGGGAACGACGAGCGGGAACGCTCCGTCAAGAACCGCCAAGATAAGCGCGAACGGTCGCTTTGTCGTATTCACGAGTCAGGCAACCAATCTCGTCGCACAAACTAACCTCAACGGCAACTCAAGCGATGTCTTCGTGCGCGACACCGTGACGAATACAACCACGCTCGTCAGCACCAACAGCGCGGGGACGGCGACCGGCAACGCCACCTCGACCGACCCGTCCATTAGTGCCGACGGTCGCTTCGTCGCCTTCGACAGTGCCGCCACTGACATTGTGATGAGTCAAGGTACGATCACCGGTAGAAATGTTTATGTGCGCGACTTGCAGGAAGGAAGAACCGTCTTCGTGCGCGCCGTCAGCGCGGGTGCGACCGCCGGTAACGCTTCGACCGTCCCGTCCATCAGTGCCGATGGTCGCTTTGTCGCTTTCATAAGCTCCGACCGCACCTTGACTTCGACGCCCGATACAAATTCGGCACTCGACGTATTCGTCCATGATTTGCAGACGGCAACTACGACTCTCGTCAGCATCAATAGCGCGGGCACGGCGAGCGGCGGCGACATATCGGGCAGCATCAACAGATTCGATACTTTTAACTCGATTGCGCCGGGCATCAGCGACGACGGACAATTCATCGTATTCCTCAGTCGCGCCAGCGACCTGACGACTCTGCCCGATGCCAACGACAGCACCGACGCTTTTGTGCGCGACCTCATCGCCGGAACGACTACGCTAGTCAGCGTCAATAACAGTACCACCGCGAGCGGCAGACTTCCCTTCCCCGACAACGGTAACAATGTTTTGACGAGTCGCATCGCCATTAGCGGCGACGGCAGCACAGCGGTCTTCGTCAGTTCAGCGGGCGACCTTGTCGCGGGTGATGCCAACAACACAACCGATGTGTTCGCGCGTGACCTCCGAAGCAACATCACGGAACTCGTCAGTATCAATGTCGCCGGAACCGCGAGCGCGGGCGGCACATCCTCATTAGCCCTTTCAAATTCTGTCATCAGTTCGGATGGACGCTTCATCGCCTTTGCCAGTGCGGGCAACGACCTCGTCGCTCCCAACTTGAATCAGTTCACTCAATCGAACGTCTATCTACGCGACAGAACCGCGCGGAGTACGATGCTCGTGAGTGCCGACGCGAACAATACGGGTGCGGGTAGCAGTCCATCTTCGGAGGCAGTCGTGGGCGGCGACGGTCGCTTCGTCGCTTTTCTCAGCAACGCCACCAATTTAGTGACGGCGGAAGGTGACAACTCCTTCAATCAAAATGTTTTCGTGCGCGATAGTGTCGCCAACCTTACCGTGCAAGCGAGCGTCGGCAGAAACGGCAACCCGCCGAACGGCGCGTCTTTTCTTCCGACGATTAGCCTCGACAATTCGCTTGTAGCGTTCGAGAGTACAGCGACCAATTTTGTCGGAAACGATTTCAACGGCACGAGCGACGTGTTCGCTTTCTCGGTTAATCAGAATCCGCCGCTAAGTGTTTCCATCACGGACGCCGCGATAATGGAAGATAGCGCGGGAGGAGCCGGGTTAATTTTCAATGTGCGATTGTCGGGCGCGACGACCCAAACCGTGACGGTGAATTATGCGACCGGAAACTCTACGGCGCAGAACGCGACGACGGCGACGGCGGAGGTGGACTATCAAGCCGCGAACGGAACTTTAACGTTCAACCCCGGAGAAACGACGCAGACCATCATCGTCCCCGTTCTCGGCGACGCGCTCGACGAAGCCGACGAGATTCTCGCCGTCACACTCACTGCCCCCATCAACGTCCGGCTCAGTCGCCGCCAAGCCACCGGCTTGATTGTCGATGACGATCCGCTTCCCGTCGTTTCAATCAATGATGCGAGCGTCGCGGAAGGCGATAGCGGCACGACCGAAATAGTTTTCAACGTGAATCTTTCAGCAGCTTCAGGTCGCGAAGTAACACTCGGCTTCAATTTGCTTGACGGTACGGCGCGCAACAGCAGTGACTATTTCGGGATCACCGGCAGCGTCCGATTTGTACCGGGCGCGACGACCGCGACCATCCGTGTTGGCATTCGGGGTGAGACACTACGCGAAGGAGACGAATCCTTCTTTGTTGATCTTAGTCGTCCAGTGAACGCCACGCTCAACAACAATCAAGCCGTCGGCATCATCATAGACGAAGTGACCGATAGCGATGTGCCGCGTATTCAAGTCAGTAATACCTCCACCACCGAAGGGTCTAACTTAAACTTCAATGTGTTTCTCGATGCCGCCGTTAATCAACCCGTCACGGTGCGGTACATGACCGCCGACGGCACAGCGACCGCAGCTTCGCAAGACTACGAAGCCGCCTCTGGAGTTCTCACCTTCGCGCCCGGAGAAATCTCGCGCAACCTCGCCGTCCGAACCATCGCCGACACGATGATTGAAGACAACGAAACCGTGTTTCTCAATCTCACAGAGGCAACGGGCGCGATTATCGTCAATCCACAAAACGTCGCCACGATTACCAACAATGACTTCGCGGGAACGCTTCAATTCCGCTTCTCGAACACCAACTCGGTCAACGAGAGTGCCAATGCCGCGACCGTGTTTGTCGAACGCATCGGCGGCACAAGCGGAACTGTCGGCGTAACCTATGCGACAACTGACGATACCGCCCTCGACGGTCAAGACTATACTGCCACATCGGGAACGCTTGTCTTTGCCGACGGTGTGACGCTGGCATCCTTCACGATTCCCGTTATTGACGACGCGACGCTCGAAAGCGGCGAGAATTTGAGGATTGCCCTGAGCGACCCGACCGGCGGTGCTTCGCTCGGCTCTTTCCCCATACTCACCCTTTCCATCACGGACAACGACATCGCGGCGGGTAACATGCTTATCACCGAATTTCGCACGCGCGGAACTAACGGCGCGGAAGATGAGTTCGTCGAGTTGTACAACAACACGGACATTGACCTTACGGTTGGCACCAATGATGGTTCACAAGGTTGGACGCTTGCGGCTCTCGCAGAAAACGGCAGCTCGGCAAGCCCGCGCTTCACGGTTCCGAATGGAACCATCATCCGTGCACGCAGTCATTATTTAGGCACGGGCAATCCCAACACGCCCGGCGGATACAGTCTCGGCAGCTATCCGGCGGGCGGCGCGAACACGAACAACTTTAACGCAGTCGGCGACCGAACTTACACTACCGTCATCGCCGACAACTCCGGACTCGCGTTGTTCCGCACCGCCAATCAAGCTAATTTCAATGTTTCCGAACGCCTCGACGCGGTTGGTTTTAGCCGTTTGTCCGGTTCAATCGTGGGACTCTACCGTGAAGGCGCGGGACTATCATCGGCGATCACTGGTAACACTGAACACAGTTATGTACGGCGTTTCGTCGCGGGACGACCACAAGACACGAATGATAACGCCACTGATTTTGTGTTGGTGTCGCCGACGGGCGCGATGTTCGACAACATACAATCGGTGCTTGGCGCGCCGGGACCTGAGAATTCAGCAAGCCCCGTCAACAACCTCACCACAGTTCGATTTAGCATCGCCAATGTGACGAACACCACGCCCGCCGGATTGAGATCGCGTGGGCGGCACTTCCCTTCCGGCAAAGTTGCACCCGGCATCGTCACACTACGCGGAAGTTTCACTAACACAGGCGGTCGCACTATCACTCGATTGCGTTTTCGCGTCACGGAAATCTCGACGCTTGGCAGCACGTCAAGTGGTTCCGGCGGGTTCGCCGACGTGCGCGTATTATCATCTGAGAATCGCACCGTCAACGAAAACGGAACAAGCGTGCAGCTTCGCGGATTGACGCTCGAACAACCGCCCCAACAACCTCAAGGTGGAGGGTATAACTCAAGCCTGACAATAGACCGCACATTCCCCCTAAGCGAAATCGCTTCGGGCGCGACTGTCAACGTCGAGTTTCGATTAAACGTCGTGCGCGGCGGACGATTACGGTTCACTGTTACAGCAGAGGTTACGCCATAGAGTAAACATCGCATAAATTGTTTTGTCGCAAGTGAAGGCATGAAACGGCTAAACTATACGATGAGGTGACACATGATTCGTAGTGATCAGACTGGCTTCTCAGTAATTACTAATGTCAGGTACGGATGTCAAACAAGTGACGCCGACCAGAGCGCACGTCTGGGGGCATTCAAACGAACATCATTGGAAGTAATTTCTCTTGCCAACATAGATTATACAATCTGCTTCAAGCTCGCTTTTCATCTCACACAGTATCTCGAACGTTAGATGATTCTCTGTATTGATTTACATACTTTTAGGACTGAACCAATAATATGAAACGTATTCGCGCTCGCACTATTGCTCACGCTCAATACGGCGGCTGTAAATCAAGACAAATTCAAGATGAACAAAGTTGTGATTGATGCTGAATAAATTATTTACTAACTCACCTTACGCGGTGAGCTGAACAGGGTTCAGTTCCCGCAAGGTGTCAAAAGCTGAATGGAGTGCTTTGATATAGAGTTTTGATTTCAAAGCGAAGTGATTCATCTTTGACTCAACTTTGAGCATCTCCAGTTTGATGAAGCCGCACAGCGCGGCAAAGAACTGGTTAGTTTGCGTTGTTTCAGTTTGGGTTGGAGACTTCGCCAACGAGACGTTGCGGTTTTAACGATTTGTGGTAACACTCGACGTGCCATCTTCTTTGATAACTGGTCGTTATGTTGTTGAAACTAAGTGTGGTATCGCTTGTGACGAGATAGAGAATGCCGATACTTCCAGCTTCGTTTGTGAAGACTTGTTTGGCGCGAGAGCAACGGGAAGGAAACTCCTTCGGTATAGATTTCCTGTGTCGCGTTCTCTTCCTCATCAAGCGTGTCCACTCTCTGAAAATGTCCCGCTAACTTGGCTGCCAAACTGACGGCGACTTTCCGATTCGTCTTGATGGGACAGATGAAATCTCTTTCTTGTTCATGTTTGATAAACATCATGTTTTCAGCACTGGCAAACCATGAATCGAACATGACAAAGCGCGGGCGGTATCCTGTTGCGGACGGCTTGCTCAATTAGAGCGCGAGCAATGTCGTTCTTTGATACCGGAGAGCGACGCCGCTCTTTCTGAGTCTTCGTGTCGGTGTAAGTCTCGGTCTTGGCAATCAAGTGAAAGCCAACGGGAAGACTGACCCCGTGGCTTGAGTACAAGGAAGTCACAAAGTTGATGCCTTTGACATTGCGTTCTTTCGAGTGGTCATAGTGCCAACACACGATCTCGTTTTCGTCCGTGTACGGCTTTTCTTCAATCGAGTCGTCAATAATGATCACGCCCGTCTCGGATTGCACCTTGCGGACATAAGGCTTGACGACGTGCTACAGGTCGGCAGATGTTTTCCGCTTGCCGGACAAATGCCGTGTCACTTGGTCGTGGCTGACATCACTCTCAAGCAGTTCACTGAGTCCGGTAGCAGTTGTTGCTCCAAACGAAGCGAGCAAGTAGTCAGAGTACAAATCCAGCATCTGTTTCGGTTTCATGCTGGAAAATCTACACCTTTTTCACGCTAACCGCGTAACGTGAGTGATTAAGCATGACCTCGCCAGTTTGCATCGGTTTTAGCGGACGTGTGACTAGTACGGGGCATGGTGCTTGGCGCAATACGCGGTCAACGTTTGAGCCGAAGAGCGCACCCATCCCAAAATCCGCGCCCTGCGCGCCGATGCAGATGAGGTCTATTTCGTGCATCTTGGCGTAGTCGAGTATCTCACGACCCGGCTTGCCGCGTCTGACGCAGTGTTTAGCGCGGCACCAGAGATGGGCTTCCGCCGGGATCGCGCGCTGAAGGCGCCGCGCCGCCCAGTAGTATGAGTCTTCGGAAGATGCCTCTACCCACCTAATCTCCGGCTCTTGCAGCAAAGGCGCGGGAAGCACATGCAGCAGATGTATTTCCGTTTGATGCTCCTGTGCCAGCGACAAGCCGTAGCGAAGCGCGATTTCAGAATCGTTCGAGAGATCATAAGCGACGAGCAGGCGACGCAAGTCCATCTTGCCTTCCCTTGTTTCAACCCACTGACGTTCGTCCGGGTGGACTACGAACACCGGACACGGTGCTGTGCGGCAGACCGCTTCCGCCGTCGAGCCGGGCAGTGCCGCCTGCACGGGTCTGCGTCTAAATCGGAACATGCAAGGCTTGTCCCTGCCCACGTTCGCGCCACCGAAAACACGGGCAGGGACAAGCCCTGCCCCTACAAACGTACCGATGTCGCGTGTTTCGATTTAGTAAGAAGCGGCTATCCCAGATTACAAAACGTGAGTTCGATATAAGAAACGATGTTCGTCAGGAACGAAAACCCTGAGCCACGAAATGACACGAAAAGACACGAAACAAGCCGTTTTATTTCGTGTTCCTATTCGTGTTCTTTCGTGGCTAAAAGCCGTTTCGCCTTACGTCGAACTGACGTTACAATCAATCCTCGCAGCAATAAATCACATCTCCTGTTCACTATTAGGTTAAGCCATGAAACGAGCATTGCTTATCGCGTGCGTCATCATTCTTTATTTACTTCATCAGGATTTTTGGTTCTGGCGGACAGCGCGCCCGTTCGTCTTCGGCTTCATACCCATCGGTCTTTTTTACCACGCATGTTTTTCGGTGGCGGCAACTCTGCTGATGTGGTTACTGGTTAAGCACGCTTACCCCACGCATATCGAAAGAGAAATTGAACAGCTTGATTTGCGCGCGGCAACTTCTGCCGGTCTTGCAAATCAGTCGAAGGAGGATGCAGCCCCTTGATTCCCGCGATAATCGTTTTTATCTACCTTGCCGTCGTTCTCTACATCGGCATTTTTGCGTTTCGCCGCTCGTCGCGCGAGAAGGCGGAAGACTACTTTCTCGCGTCACGCTCGCTTGGACCATTCGTCTTTCTGCTCTCGCTCTTCGGCACGAACATGACGGCGTTTGCGATTCTCGGCTCCTCCGGTCATGCGTTCACAAACGGCATCGTCACCTTCGGCTTGATGGCTTCTTCGGCAGGACTCATCATCCCGCTTTCACTCTTTCTCATCGGCACGCGCATGTGGGCGTTAGGTAAAAAGTACGGCTTCATCACGCCCGTACAAATGTTCCGCGACCGTTGGGAGTGCAGTCATATCGGCACGGTGATCTTCGTCGTGCAAGCCGTGCTTTTGCTTCCCTACGTCATCATCGGCATCATGGGCGGCGGCACGACGCTCAACACGATTAGCGGCGGCTTCGTACCTTACTGGTTCGGCGGCGCACTGGTCGCAATGGTCGTGATGAGCTACGTCTTCTTCGGCGGGATGCGCGGCACGGCGTGGGTCAACACATTTCAGACGATTCTCTTTCTACTCTTTGGGACTATCGCCGTCGTCGTCATTGGCTCCGGCATGGGCGGCTTTCGCGCCGCCGTCGAATCACTCGCCGCCTCACCCGCGACATCCGCGCTCCTGACACGCGAACGCATCTCGCCGCTCTACTTTTTCAGCTACACCTTCATCCCGCTTTCCGCCATCGCCTTTCCGCACATTCTCATCTTCTGCCTTACAGCGCGGAAGATGAACCAATTCAAGAAGACAGTCATCTTCTACCCGCTCTGCATCCTCGCCATCTGGCTGCCCTGTACTTTTCTCGGCGTGATGGCGAATCGCGTGACCGACGTGCCGCAGATTCAAGCCGCGCAACAAGCCCGCCGCACGCTTGCGACCGAAGGACGCACGCTCACGCCCGAAGCGCGCGACGAATTGCGCGAACGCTCGTCGGGCGATAGCGTTATCCTGCGTCTGCTCGAACGCTTCGCGCCTTTGTGGTTGGCGGGTCTGTTGGGTGCGGGCATCATGGCGGCGGTGATGGCGAGCGACTCGCAGATTCTCGCGCTCTCGACGATGTTCACGGAGGACGTGTTCGCCTTCTACGGCGGCAAGCGTCGCTTCGGCGAAGCTGTGCAAGTGCAGACCGGACGCATCTTCGTCATCGTCTTAACGATACTCGCCTACGCGGTCGCGTTGCGTGCGCCGGAAACGATTTTCGAGATTGCGATTCAATATGCCTTCTCCGGCTACGCCGCGCTCTCGCCGCTTTTAATCGCCGCCTTGTTCTGGCGCGGCAGTACAAAGTGGGGTGCGCTGGCGTGTACGCTCTGGACGGCTTCGGCGGTCGTCGCGGTCGCCGTCTTCCAGGCTTACGTTCCGGCTCCCGCGCCCGGTGCGCCCATACTCATCTCGTCTCTGGCGGGAATCGAAATCCTCTCGCGCACGCCCGGCGGAACTGCCGTCTTTGGCTTCATGCCGGTGGTGCCGATGGTGATTGTCTCTGCCTTGTTAATGGTCGTGGTTTCACGGTTGACGGCGAAGCCGAGAGGGGAGACGTTAGAAAGGTATTTCCCTTCGATCAGCCAAGTTTGAATAAAACCTTTGCGGTTCTTTGCGTCTTTTCCTTTGCGTACCTTTGCGTAAAAAGGATTTAATCGCAAAGGTACGCAAAGATTAGAACACGCAAAGAACCGCAAAGTTTCAAATACGATTGCGCCGCTATCCAAAACAATATAGCCGCCCGTCCTGCGCCCCGATGACGACGCGCCCTTGAGCAACGGCGGGCGAAGCGGAGATCGGCGCACCGGCATTAAACTCCGCGACCTTCCTCCCGCTATTAAAATCCAGCACATAAAAACGTCCATCATTCGAGCCGACGAAGACGCGACCGGCGGCAAGCGCGGGCGATGATTCGACGCGGGCTTGCGTGGCGAAAGTCCAGAGGCTTCTCCCGCTAAATGCGTCGAGGCAATGCACCATCTTGTCGCGCCCGCCGACGACGATGCGACCGTCAACCGCGCCCGCCGACGAGTAGAACGGGAACTGTCGCTGTGGATGTTGATAGTGCCATCCGACTTTTCGCGCGACGAGGTTGACGCCCATCACTTCGTTATTGAACGTCCCGTAAAAAGCATTCCCCTGCCACAACGCGGGCGACGCACCGGTATATGCGCCGGAGGAGACGCGAAAGACTTCGCGCCCGTCGGAGATGCGTATGGCGCGAAACTGTTCATCGCATCCGGCGATGTGGGCGATGCCGTTCGAGACTCCGGCGGTGCTGTGAACCGCTCCTTCGGTCTTGAACTTCCACAACAGTTTTCCGCCGCGCGCCGAGAGGCAATAGAGATGCTCGTCATAAGAGCCGATAAGTACACGATCATCAACGACGACGGGCGAAGCTTTAATTTCTTTGCCGGTCTTGAACGTCCACAAGCCCCGCCCGTCACGCGCACTTACTGCGTGGACGACGCCGCTCAAATCTCCGACATAAACCACGCCACCGCTCACCGCCGGAGAAGATTCGCCGATGCCAGCCTTCGCATTGTACCGCCACCGCACCGCGCCGTTTCCTAAATCCAGCGCGACGAGTTCGCCTTTCTGTGAACCGACATAGACCGTGCCATCAACTATCGCCGCCGAAGATTCGATTGACTCGCCCGCTTCAAACGTCCATTGAAGTTTCAGATTTTCAGGCAAACCGGAACGTGAATACCCGGTCAGTTGCGGGTTGCCGCGAAACTGCGCCCAACTATTCGGCGGCGACCATTCCGCCTTTACCACGAAAGCCATGAGGCATAAGGCAAAAGGTAAAAGTAGAAAGATGAGTGTTGCTGAAAGGCGGCGAGCCATCGAAAGATTCATGATTATATTCAACCAAATTACTTGAAGCCTGTGCGTAAATAAAAAGCTCCGGTTTTCACCGCGATAGCGGTGGCGTGAATTTAGCCGTGCGTTTCAACGCACGGGAGCGGTGATAATATCCACCGTCGCGTCAGTGAAAGTTCACTCGTCGCTGACGCGACGAACTGCGCGCTTTTGACGATTTCCGTGCGTTAAAACGCACGGCTAAATTCACCTCATCGCTACGCGATGTTTTTATGCACAGGCTTCAAATTATTTCGCGGATTCACCCGCGTTCTTCGCTGGCAAAGGTTTAATGTCGGCGAGTGCATAAAGCTGATTGCGGTTCGTGAGATACAGCACACCGTTTGCCGGAACCGGACTGCTATACACACTACTTCCCATGTTCATCTCCCCCAAAACCTTCTTTACCTTACCCGTCTGCATGAGGACGACATCGCCATCCTCGTCGCCCAAATATAATTTCCCATCGGCGACGAGCGGCGACCCCCACACGGCGGCGAACATATCGTGCGTCCAATAGACTTGCCCGGTCTTCGCATCGAGACAGTGAAGGAAGCCGCTAAAGTCGGGTTGATATATAAGCCCGTCGTGAATCGCGGGAGTCGAAATCGAACGGCGGATTTTGTCGTAATGCCAGACCATGCCGGTCGTCGTAATGTCGCCGCGCTTCGTCGCGTCAATGCAGTACAGATGCCCGACGCCTTCGCCATGCTCCGGGTCTTGCCCGTTGGCGATATAGACGCGGTTGTCATAAACGACCGCCGTGCTGATGATTTCGTTGCGCGTCTTCTGCCACACGGAATCCTTCGGGTTGGTGTCGAACTCCCACAGTTTCTTTCCGGTCAACGCTTCATAACCGCGAATCCAACCGTCGCCCTGCCCCATCATAACCATATCCACGCCGCCGATTTTGCCGACCGTCGGCGATGCCCACTGCCCGTGCAGGATGCGATCGCCCACCGAATTATCTTCCCAAACGAGTTTGCCGGTTTTCTTGTTGACCGCGATGATGCTCGGTGCTTTCGGTGACGGGACGTTGACGTGGCTCTCGTCCTGACCGTTCGACGTGCTGACGTAAATCAAATCTCCGAACGAGACCGGCGACGAGTTGGCGAGGTTGTGCGGGAATGACCCGACCTCTTCCATCATGTCGAATCGCCACACGATGTCGCCGTCCATTTCACCCGTCAACTTCTCGCTCTTGAAATCGCCGTCATTTTCTTTATCACGAAACCCTTGCGTATCAACGCACATCAACTCGGCTCGATTCGAGACGTAGTACATGCGGTCGCCTTCGACAAGAGGCGATGATGCGACACCTTGAAAGGGCCAGTCATTGACACGCCCGGCGACAAGTTTTTCGTGCGTAATCTGCCACAAAAACTCTCCGTCCGATTCACGAAAAGCCATCACAACGCCACGGTCGCCCGTCTGCTTCGGGTCGCGTGTGCCTTCATTGTTCGTGCCAACGAAGACCGTCCCGCCCGCAACCGTCACGTTGCCGTAGGTTTGCGAACCGAGCGTTGCGACCCACTTAACATTCGTCTTCTTCGCTACGTCCCACGTCGTCGGCAGCCCCTTCATATTCGAGACCATATTGCGCTCAGGCGTCCCGCCCCACATCGCCCAGTCAGTGGTCAGTGGTCGGTGGTCAGTGGTCAGTGGGTTGTAGGCACTGACTAATAGCCAATAACCGGCAATCACGACGGCGAGCAGTGCTGCCAAACACCAACTCCCAATCTTCACCACTCGATTTCCGAATACCCTTCTCCGGTCACTGACGACTGACCGCCGCACACTGACCACTGACCACCGACCACTGACCACTGTTTTTTTCATTTGTTCATCGTCACTTTCAAATTATCAAAAAATACTTCGGACAGCGCGTTGCCGAAGATGCCCGGACTTCCCTGTCGGTTCGGAATCGGGTCAATGCGTTCGATCATCCACGCGGTTGGTTCTGCTTCGCTTGCCAGCCACGCTTTACCACGCGCACGCACGCGATTATCCGGCAAGTTTTCGACTTGAAGTTTGACGCGATACCAAGTGTCGGCATTCCACTTGAAAGGGATGCCGACGGTGCGCGCCGTTTCAGGCTGCCACGGTGCGAGTTCTAGTTTTTGTGAGTTGCCGAAAAGCACGAGCGCATAGCGTTGGGCGATAACTCCGGCGTCGCCCATTTGACGCCGTTTCTCGACTCCGCGCACATCAACCTCGACCGTGTAGCCGGACAAATCGGACGCGCCCATGAAAGCGCGTGCGCGACTGACAAGCGAATTGCCTTCGCTGGTTTTAACGAGAACCTTGTTGCCTTCGACTTCGCGGACGACAAACTTGCCGGTCGTGTTGACCCAATGTGTTGGGACTGTATCGGGCGCGAACGTCTCGAAGTTTTCGTTCCACGGCAACGACGGAACGACTCGAACACGCGCCGCCCCCGTGACGTTTCCGACAGTGGCTTTAACTTCTCCCGCTTGCGCGATGGCATCGGATGCGGCGGCGTATTGTCCACTTGTCGAAACAGTCCCGCGAAGCTTTTCCAGCGTCCACGAAGCGGCAGGTTCTTCACGCAGGAAACGCCCCGCTTCATCGAACAGCCGCACACGGAAATTGATTTTCTCTCCGGGCTTCAAGACGAGTTCGGTCGGCACGACCTGAACATGAGCGACTGTCACATCAGCGGTAAGACGTTGAAGACCTCCGCCCATTACAAGTTTCTCGAACGGATTCGATGACTTCTTGCCGATGCAATAAAGTGCCGCGTCGGTCACAACAAAAACACGCCCGTCAGAGATTGCGACCGAACTGATAATCGCTTCGGGCGCGGCTTCTGTTCCGAGTTGATCTTGGTCGAGAATCTCACAGCCCGTCGCGCTTGGTTTGAGAATGAAAAACTTGCCGTTCTCCGTGCCGACGTAAAGCTTCCCGTCGGCGAGAACAGGCGATGCTTTCTGAATCGTGCCGAGATTGAACAGCCACAGTTGCTTACCCGTCGAGATGTCGAACGCGGCGAGGTTCGCGCCGTTATCAATTTGATAAAAGCGTTCGCCGTCAATCACCGGCGACGAGAACCCGCCCTGCCAGCCTTTGACGTTCCATTTGATTTGCTCTTTGCCGATGTCGCCTTTCGCCCCCGCATCAACGGCGGCGATTAAGCCCATCTCGTTGGAATCAAGATTCTCTTCGCTGTGCGTGATGATTGCCGTCGTCCCCTTAACGACTGCGCCCGTGTTCAGCCCGCGTTTGCTGACGACGTACTTCCATACCGGTTCGCCTGTCTGCGGCTTCAAGGCGTGAATGCTTCCATCGCCACCTCCGGCGATGAGAAGACGTGTGCCGTTAATGTTGGCGGCGATGGGCGGCGAGTAGGTCGTATCGAACGGGCGACCGCCCGGCGAACTGACCCACACGGTTTCGCCTGTGCGTTTGTCGAAAGCCATGAAGCGATGTCCCGCACGCGCTTGGTTGCCCCACCCGGCGGTGATGCCGCTGACGATGACCAAATCGCCTTCGAGAATTGGCGAAACCGTTCGCCCGCCGTGCGTCGTCACCAAACCGAAGTCTTCGCCGAGCGAACGCTCCCACAACAACTTGCCGTCCTTCGATAATGAAAGCAGCGTCCCGCCGCCGCCGAAGACGTAGATGTTGCCCGACGCGGCATCACCGACCGGCGACGCCCAACCGATGCGGTGCGGCGGCGCATCGCTCAGATAGACGTTGAAGGAGTGTTCCCACAGCAACTTTCCGTTATCGGCATTGAAGCACTGCACGCGCTCTTGCAATGTCGCCTCTTTACCCGTCGTGTTTTGCAGGAACACACGGTTGCCCATCACGATAGGCGTGGAGCGTCCGCCGAACGGAACTTTCCACGCGAGATTCTCGCCTGCGGGCGACCATTTCACCGGAAGATTTTTTTCAATCGAAACGCCGTCGCGCAAGGGTCCGCGCCAGTCAGTCCAATCGCCCGCAGAGGCGATGTGAGCGGTGATGAACAGCAGCAGTAAGAGCAGAAATATAGAGCGTTTGGTGAAGAGGATGTTCATGAAAAATTTGTTTGAAGAAGAATCAAATTTCACTTCCACTATCCGGTGAAGAGTTATATTGTTGTTCTCCAAGAATTGAGTCAAGCGGTCACTCGCACCGGCAACGCCTGTTCCCGCTTGCGATTTGTTAGAAGCGCAATGGGCAGTGATAGAACGACACCGAACGTTCTTTCTAAGTGAAGACTGTGCATAAATAAAAATCTATGTTTTCACCGCGTGAGCGGTGGCTTGAATTTAGCCGTGCGTTTTAACGCACGGTGCGCGATAAAAATATTCGTCGTCGCGTCAGCGACGATTGAAAATCATTCGCGCCTTCAATCGTCGCTGACGCGACGAACCGCTTGATTTTGACGCTTTCCGTGCGTTAAAACGCACGGCTAAATTCATTTGGTCGCTACGCGACGATTTATGCACAGGCGTCATCTAAGTCCTCGCTAAACCCGCCCTACCAGACATTTCAAGGTTGAAGCTATGACGCGCAAATCTCTTATCTTGTTGTCCCTGTGTTTGTCCTTCCTGCTTCTCCCAACGCTCACTGTTCGCGCCCAAGACACCAAAGCCATTGACGAAGAAATGATGATGGCGGCACGCAAAGGCAACCACGTTGCTGTTAGAACTTTGTTGGCTAAAGGCGCGAACGTGAACGCAAAGTTTCGCTACGATGCGACTGCGCTTTCCCATGCGTCCGACAAAGGACACACGGAAGTCGTCAAAGTCCTGCTCGAACACGGTGCGGATGTGAATGTGAAGGATACGTTTTACAAGGAGACGCCGCTCGGCTGGGCGGCATATAAAGGTCACGCGGAGATTGTCAGTCTGCTGCTCGACAAAGGGGCGGAAGGTAAGGACGGTGCTTTAATGACAGGCGCGCAATCGGGTCGCATCGAAATTGTTAAAGCGGTACTCGACAAAGGCGGCGTCAGCGCAGAGACACTCACCAACGCACTGGCGAGCGCGATGAAAGCCAACCACACGGAGATCGTCGAACTGCTCAAAAAAGCGGGAGCGGTTCCGCCGCCGAAAGCCGACTTTCAGGTTGACGCCGAGACGCTCAATTCTTACGCGGGCGTTTATAAGAATCCAGAGGGCATGGAGTTCACCTTTACCGTCAAAGAAGGAAAACTTTTCGCCGCGCCGTCTGGTCAAACGCCTTTGGAGTTAGGCGCGATTGATAAAATTACATTCAAGCCGTTGGCGTTCGAGGGCGTGACCGCGACCTTCACCATCGAGGGCGGCAAGGTCACAGGCTTCACGCTGAAACAGGGTGGAACAAACAATCAGCTTTTCAAGCGAATGGCAACCAACTAAGCCGATGTCGTACTTTGCGTCTTATCCTCTTCGCGGTTCTTTGCGATACAAAGATTTAGTTTCGCAAAGGAGCGCAAAGAAAGAAAACGCAAAGAACCGCAAAGGAAGATTCCTCATCGCTTTCATCAACCAATCGAAATCCTATGAGAACCCCGACCATGAAACGCTTCTTATCAACTTATCTTCTTCTTTGTTGCCTCTGCTACGGCATCCCCGCACACGCCCAGCACTGGTCATCGTTTCGCGGCACGAACGCTTCCGGCGTCGCCGATAAACAAAATCCCCCGACGAGTTGGGATGCGGCGAAGATGACTAACATCAAATGGAAGACTCCGATTCCCGGTCTCGCGCATTCGAGTCCCATCGTCTGGGGCGACCGCGTTTTCGTTACCACCGCCATCAGCAGCGATCCGAAATCAGAATTCCGCGCCGGACTCTACGGCGATGTCGAACCGGCGGCTGACCTGTCAAAACATTCGTGGCGCGTTTATAGTCTCGACAAGCGCACGGGCAAAATTCTCTGGGAGCGAATTGCTCACGAAGGCATCCCGAAAACCAAACGCCACACGAAAGCGAGTCAAGCATCTTCGACACCCGCGACCGACGGCAAGCACGTTATCGCCTTCTTCGGCTCGGAAGGTCTTTACTGTTACGACGCCGACGGCAAGCTGCTCTGGAAGAATGATCTCGGTGTGATAGATGCGGGATGGTTTTACGACCCTGATTATCAATGGGGAACGGGAAGTTCGCCGATTATCTACAAGAATCTCGTCATCATTCAATGCGACGTTCAACAAAATTCCTTCATCGCCGCCTACAACATCAAAAACGGTAAGCAGGTCTGGCGCACCCCGCGCGAAGAGATTCCATCGTGGGGTACGCCGACCGTCTATGAAGGTAAGACGCGCCCCGAACTCATCACCAACGCGACGAAGTTTATACGCGGCTACGACCCTCTGACCGGCAAGGAACTGTGGCAACTCTCCGGCAACTCCGAAATCACGACGCCGACGCCGATCATCACCCACGATCTGATTTTCGTGACGAGCGGTTATCGTCCGATTCAACCCATCTACGCGATTAAACTCGGCGCGAATGGCGACATCTCGCTCAAGGACGACAAGGAATCCAACGACTTCATCGCGTGGAGCAAAAAGCGCGGCGGTACATATATGCCAACGCCGATTGCCTACGGCGACTATCTTTATACATGCGGCAACAACGGCGTCATCACCTGCTACAACGCCCGCACCGGAGAAAGTATTTATCAAAAACGCATCGCCGACCGTGGCGGCGCATTCACCGCGTCACCCGTCGCCGCCGACGGCAAGCTTTATTTCACAAGTGAGGACGGCGAAATCTTCGTCGTCAAAGCCGGAGCGCAACACGAACTGCTCGCCACCAATCAGATGGGCGAAGTTCTGATGGCGACTCCGGCGATTTCAGAAGGCATGTTGATTGTGCGCGGGCAGCATCACGTTTTCGGTATCGGTGAACAAGCAACGGCGAAACCGAAACCCGCGAAGTGATGGCGCGTATTACAAGATGACAACCGAGCAAGGCGGGTATCAAGTAGGAACCAAGTTCGAGATTTCGTGATATGAAGGCATAAGGAAACCCCAGAAATGAGTTGGAAAAAGGATGCCTCTTTGCGAACCTTTGCGTTTTAACTTTGCGAACCTTTGCGATACTGGCTTCAATGAATGGCTATTTGAGAGAGTGACGCAAAGTTAAGACGCAAAGTTAAGACGCAAAGGTTCGCAAAGGAAGATGGTCAAGCATCGTCTTCGCTAACTCGTGACTGAGATTAAGTAAGGAGCAACCATCGTGAACCAATTTACCCGCCGCATTCGACTCAACTATCTCTGTTTCGGTTTATGTCTAATTGCCGCATCTGCTTTCTGTGTATCGTCAGATGCCTTCGGTCGTGACCCGAATTGGTCACAGTGGCGAGGCTCCGAAGGCAACGGCGTCTCAACCGAAAAGAATTTGCCAACCGAGTGGAGCGCAACGAAGAACATCAAGTGGAAAACACCAATCACGGGCAGAGGTCATTCGTCCCCGATCATCTGGGGCAGGAAAATTTTCTTGACGACTGCGATTGAGGGCGCGGTCGTCCCCGGTGCGAAAGCTCCCAAACATGTCATTCAAGGCGAAGAGTTTTTCCATCCCGACAGCGTTGGTGCTGACCGCCGCCACACGTTCAAAGTCCTCTGCCTCGACCGCGACACGGGCAAACTGCTGTGGGAACAGACCGCTTACGAAGGCACGGTCTATGACAACCGCCACCGCAAAGCCAGCTATGCGTCCGCGACTCCCGCCACCGACGGCAAGCACGTCTTCGCGTTCTTCGGCTCCGAAGGATTGTATTGCTACGACGCGAACGGCAAACTCGTCTGGAAAGCTTCCATCGGACAAATCGGCAGCCTCGGTGTCGGCACGAGTTCATCTCCTGTTATCTACGAAAACCTCGTCATCGTGCAATGCGACGACGAGAACCCCGATGAGTCGTTCATCGTCGCCTTCGACAAGAAAACCGGAAAAGAAGCATGGAAAGTCGCACGCAAAGTGCAGTTGAGTTGGAGTACGCCGCTTCTCGTACACACCGCGAAGCGCACCGAATTGATTGCCAGCGGTGCGGAAGCGGTCATCTCTTACGACCCGAAAACCGGCAAAGAATTGTGGCGGCACAAAGGTCTGGAGAGCAACGCCGTACCCTCGCCCGTCGCCACCGACGACACGGTTTTTCTCGCTTCCGGCTATCCAACGAAAATCGCACTGGCGATTCGTCTTGGCGGCACAGGCGATTTGACAGGTACGCCCAACGTCATCTGGAAGTACGCGAAAGGCACTGCTTATGTCCCCTCGCCCATCGTCTATGGCGGCTTGACTTACTTCATGACCGACCGTGGCATCCTCACCTGTCTCGACGCCAAGACCGGCGCGGTGAAGTACGAAGGCGGGCGCGTCCCCGTACCCGCGACCTTCACCGCTTCGCCCATCGCGTATGATGGAAAGATTCTGCTGATGAGCGAGGACGGCGACACCTTTGTACTGCAAGCCGGAGCGACGCACAGCGTCCTGCGTACCAACTCTCTCGGCGAACCTATCTATGCGTCGCCCGCGATTGCCGACGGCAAGCTATTTATTCGCGGCGAAAAGCATCTCTACTGCATCGCCAAAGCCTGAGACCACAGATGAATGATGAACGATGAATGGCAAACAGAACGCCTCCCATTTTTCACACATCTTCATCATTCTGTGTTCACCATTTAGTCCTATCTGTATGAAGTTATTTAGGAGTTAAAAATGTACGACCAAGCATTGACCGCCCACGAAAAGCTTCGCGGCTCGTTGCACAGCTTCACACTCGGAGCCTGTTTTTTTTCTCTAGCCCTGCTTGTCGGCTGTAGCGCAAGCGGGAACGACGCGCACTACTCGGAGTTGGAAAAGCACCGCGAACAACAGAAACAACTGCCCGCACCCGCCGAAACGGAGACTGCGGCAACGGTGATTCCTGCCGCAGAAGCAAATGCCGCAAGTACACCGAACGTCGCGGGAGTCGTGCAAGCCACGTCACCAAACACCGATGCACAACCCGCGCAAGTTGCACAATCTCCGCAGGGTGCCATCGCGCAAGTCAATCAAACGACGATTGGCAAACCGACGGACAGTACGGCGGCGACCGCACCGCAAGCCGCCACGAAAGCACGAAACTACTGGACGGATTTTCGCGGTCCGGGGCGCGATGGTCGTTACGAAGAAAAAACGGTCAAGACTAATTGGTCGTCCGCCGGTTTGCCGTTGCTGTGGCGTCAACCTATCGGCGGCGGCTATGCTTCTTTCGTCATCGCTGAAAATCGCGCTTACACCATCGAACAGCGTCGCGGTCAGGAAACGGTCGCGGCTTACAACATGGAGAACGGGCGCGAACTTTGGACGAACACTTGGAATGCCGAGTTCCGCGAATCAATGGGCGGCGACGGACCGCGCGCCACTCCGACATGGCATGAAGGTCGCCTCTACGCGCTCGGCGCGGCGGGAGAACTTCGCTGCCTCGACGCGAAGACCGGCAAGATGATTTGGTCGCGCAACATCCTCACGGATAACGACGCGGAGAATCTTCAGTGGGGCATGTCGTCATCTCCTTTGATTGTTGACGACAAAGTAATCACGCAACCGGGCGGAACTTCCGGCAAGTCCATCGTCGCGTATAACAAGCTGACCGGCGCGCCCGTCTGGAAAGTTCTCAACGATGTGCAGTCATACACCTCGCCGATGCTCGTCACGCTGGCGGGCAAGCGGCAAATACTCGCCATCACCGCCCGCCGCATCGTCGGCTTGGCGTCCGAAGACGGCTCGCTGCTCTGGGATTACGGTTGGGCGAACGGCGCGGGCATCAACGTCTCGCAACCGATTGTCGTGGATAAAAACCGCGTCTTCCTCTCCGCCGGTTACGGCAAAGGCGCGGCACTGATTGAAGTGTCGGGCAGTGGCAAGAATTTCACCGCGCGCAAGCTGTGGGAGAACAACCAGATGAAGAACAAGTTCAACAGTTCGGTTCTTCATAACGGCTTCATTTATGGTCTCGACGAAGGCATCATGACGTGCATTGACGTGGCGACGGGCGAACGCAGATGGAAGGGCGGACGCTACGGCTACGGGCAAGTGTTGCTGGCAAGCAATCATCTTATCGTCACGACCGATGGCGGCGAAATTGTGCTTGTCAAAGCGACGCCGGATGCCCATGCAGAGGTCGCCAAGTTCTCCGCGCTCGAAGGCAGGACGTGGAACAATCCGGCAATCGCCGACGGACGGTTGCTCGTGCGTAACGCAACGCAGATGGCTTGCTACAATCTCGCCGAATAAGATAGTTGGGCTGTTAAGACCGCCCTTCAACGAAATCAGAACAACAACTTCGCGCCAAACTGAATGTGTCGCGGTTCACGCGCCGAGAGGATACGTCCGAAGGTCGGAGAACCTAAGAAGTTGTCGGGCAAGTTGAAATTCGGATGGTTGAAGAGGTTGAAGAACTCGGCGCGGAGTTGCAGGTTGAGACGCTCGGTTAAAAACGTGTTTTTGACGAGTGAGGCGTTGACGTTTTGATAGCCGGGACCGTCGAGGATGTTACGTCCGGCGTTGCCGAACGTGCCGCGCGGTGAAAAGGCGAAGGCTGACGTGTCGAACCATTGGTCAGGCGTGCGCCGCGTGAGCGTTGGGATGCCGACAATGTTGGGTCGGTCATTGGCTCCGAAGCCGAGGGTTGAACGACCGGTGCCGCTGTTGTCAATTTCTGAAAGCAGCGCGACGGTGAAGGGTCGCCCCGTCTGTAATGTCACGATGCCGTAAGTCTGTAAGCCGCTCAGGATGCTTGAGAGGATACCCGCATCGGAGAGGAACGCCTTTCCTCTGCCAAAGGGTAAATCATAACCGTAGCTGAGTGAGAAGCGATGACGAACATCGAAGTTCGAGCGTCCGCGTTCGGCGTGGAGGTCGTAGCTGTTCTGCGGGAAGTTCGGGTCGCCCGCACTGGTGAAGAAGTTCGAGGCATCGTCAATTGACTTCGACCATGTGTAGGACGAGAGAACGGATAAACCGAAGTCGAGGCGTTGCTGAAAGCGCGCTTGCAGACTGTGATAATTCGAGTTGGCGCGTGACTCAAGTTGATTGATGTCGTCGAATCCTTGCACGGGTCGGATGATGAAAGGTGCCGCGCTCGGCTGCGGTTGATTGATGTCGCGGGCGGTTAAAAGCTTCGTTCCCTTCGAGCCGACGTAGGCGACTTCAAGCACGCTGCTGCGACCGAGTTGTTGTTGAAGACTCGCGTTCCAGTGTTGAAGGTAGCCGGTGCGGAGGTCGCGTTGAATGGCGAGCGCGGAGTCGGGGAGCGGGACGGGGAAGAAATTTGGAAACGGATTGTCGAGCGTCAACGGCAGACCGGGCAGTGAGAAGAAGAGATTAAAATCGAAGTACGGCGCGTTGAAGTAGAGTGCCTCGCCGGGCGCGAGTGCCGATTGATCGTAATAAATTCCGTAGCCGCCGCGTGCGACTGTGCGCCCCGCATCGCCGAACGTGTAGGCGACGCCGACACGCGGCGCGAAGTTGTTCCGGTCGCTTTCCGTGCCACTGCGCGGGATGCCATTCGTGCCGACTCGCACGAGTGAGTGCGTCGCCGTGTCATAGACGTTGGCGCGGTCTTCCGTATCAACAGGCGGCGAGTTGTATTCGTAGCGCAGACCGATGGAGAGGGTCAGGCGCGGGGTGACGCGGAAACTATCGTTGACGAAGAAGTTGTAGCTTTCGGTGCGGAGGTGCTGCGCGTTGTCAACACGCGCACCGCCCGTGAACAGAGGGAAGCCGAGCAGTAAATCGGCAAGTGCATTGCCTGATATTTGCGCGAACGGCGAGAAGGTGAGCAACCCGCGCGATTGCACGTCGCGGAAACCGTTTTGCTGGACGGCGCGAAAGTCGAAGCCGAATTTGAAAAGATGAGAACCGCGCGAGTAGGTCGCGGTGTCAAGAAGCTGAAACGTGTTGGTGACGCTGTTCTGGGGATTGT
The DNA here is from genome assembly GCA_024330265.1 of Pyrinomonadaceae bacterium MAG19_C2-C3. Lineage (GTDB taxonomy): Bacteria > Acidobacteriota > Blastocatellia > Pyrinomonadales > Pyrinomonadaceae > JANDLT01. The sequence continues at coordinate 39,659 of JANDLT010000033.1, forward strand.
TGCCTTCGTCGCCGAGCGGCGAGAAGCCGGTCACGGTGATGAAACTTAAACCGGAGTCGCGCGGATTGTTGGAGAGTTCCGGCAGCCCGACCGCGTTGTTGATGCTTCGTCCCCTAGTCTCCTGAAGTACGGCGGAAGCGACGCGATTGAAAGCGAAGCGCAATTCGTTGACGAGCGTGGGAGTGAAGACGCGCGTCTCGCCGACGGTGATGTTCTGAGCGCGTCGCGGCACGTCAACGCCGTAGCCGGGAACGACGGAGAACGTCGCGCCGGAGAACGGTTCAAAAAGATTGCGGTCGCCGAAGCTGTAACGGAAAAGCAAATTCGACTTTGATGAAAGCGCGTGGTCGAGGCGCACGTCGAAGGTGTCATTGCGGTCGCGTTGCGCCGGCGAGGAGACGAAGTTCTGAAACGGCACGTTGCGATTCGGCGCAGGATAGAGCGCGGCGATGAGGAGACCAACGCGGCTTAAACGATTCGCCGGGATGCGTCCGTTGGGGAAAGGCTGTCCGGTGAAAGGGTCAATCGGCGCGGGCGTATTGCTCTGCGAAAAGTCGCCCGTGCGCTCAAGCTGCGTCGGGACATTCGTGACGCGGGTGATTCCTTCGCGGGCGCGTGTGCCTTCGTAATCAACGAAAAAGAATGTTCGATCTTTGACGACGGGACCACCGAGCGAGAAGCCGAATTGATTGCGTTGATACTGCGGATCGCCTTCGTCAGACGGAGCGAAGTAGTTACGCGCATCCAAACTGCCGTTGCGGAAGAACTCGAAAATTGAACCGCGAAACTCGTTCGTCCCCGACTTGAGAACGACGTTGACTTGCGCCCCGGCGTTGCGCCCGAACGAAGCATCGTAAGTGCTTGTCTGTATCTCGAATTCACGGATCGCATCCACCGATGGACGCACGCCGAAGGTGTTGAGTTTAGGGTCAACATTGTACACGCCGTCGAGCAGAAACAAATTCGCGTCTTCGCGTGCGCCGTTGACGCTGAAAGCAAAGTCGCCGCGCACAGACCCCGCCGACCCTTGCGCGGCGGGAACCGCACCCGGCACCAGCAAACTGAGTTCGTAGAAGTTTCGCCCGTCGAGCGGAAGTCCCGTCACTGCGCGATTTTCAATTACAGTTCCTATCGCCGCCGAATCTTTGCGGAGTGCGGGAAGCGTATCGGTCACAATCACTTCTTCGATTACCACGCCCGCATCAAGCGTCACATCAAAGCGTTGCTCCTGATTAACCTGTAATTCAAATCGTTGAACATACTTCTTAAACCCTGCGGCTTCGACTTCGAGGCGATATGTGCCGGGCGCGAGTTGCGCGACGGCATACTCGCCCGTCGCGCCGGTTGTGGCGTTGCGCGTTTCGTTCGTTCCTTCGTTGACAAGTATGATTGTGGCTCCGGCGAGTTGGCGGCGAGCGGAGTCGGCGATTGCGCCGCGAATAGAGGCTCTGTGAGTTTGCGCGGTGAGTGGCGGAGTTGTGATTATTGAGAGGGATAACAAAAACAATGCGAGCAACGTAAGATTAAAAGCACGGGTGACCAATTTCACTGTAAACACTCCTTGCAAGTTCTTCGTAATCCAAAGTGGCAGCAACTCATTACTGCGGCGTCCCGGCAGAACTCTCTTTGCGGTTCTTTGCGTCTTCCCTTTGCGGTTCTTTGCGATACAAATTAAGGAGTAACGCAAAGGAGCGCAAAGATAGCAGACGCGAAGGTTCGCAAAGGTAAATTCATAACTGCAATCTGCTATAAAACTGACTTCATCATTTTAGAATCTTACTAAACCGAAAGCACTACACCATGCCCACTCCGCAATTTTCATTTCGCATTTTCAGCCAAACGGCATTGTGCGTCGCCGTTCTCTTCATTGCCTTCGTCATCAATGTACACGCACAAACCACGAGCATCATCACGGGCGAAATCACGGATGCTAACGGCGCGGCAATCGTCGGCGCACAAGTGACGGCGCGACAAATCGAAACCGGATTGATTCGTACAAGTACGAGTGAAGCGGACGGAAGGTTCACGCTGGCAGGCTTGCCCGTCGGTGCTTACGAAGTTCGCGCTGGGGCAAACGGTTTCACGCCCCTCGTTCGTCAAGGAGTGAATGTAGTGTTGGGTGAAACAGCAGTCGTCGCTCTCGTTCTGCAAATCATCACGCTTAATGAAGAACTCACCGTTGCCGCCGACGCCGCGCTCGTCAACACGCAGTCGCCGGAACTAAGCTACCTCGTCGGCGAAAAAGCGATTAGCGAGCTTCCCTTAAACGGCAGGAATTATACCGACCTTGCCTTTCTTCAACCCGGCGTCGTCGCTTATCCGAACCGCGACGGCGGCTCGGTCGTCGCACACGGAACCGGCGCGAGCATCAACGGTCAAGACCCGCGCTCGAACGTCTATCTTCTCGACGGCACGCCGCAAAATGATTTCACGAACGGTCCGGCGGGAAGCGCGGCGGGTACGGCTTTAGGCATCGAAACCATTCAAGAGTTCCGCGTCGAAACCAACACTTACAGCGCAGAGTTAGGGCGCAACTCCGGCGGACAAATCAACGTCATCACTAAGTCCGGCACGAATCGTTTTTCGGGCAGTCTTTATGAGTTTCACCGCAACGACAACTTCGACGCGCGCAACTTTTTCGACCGTGAACGTAAGCCGGAATTCAAGCGCAACCAGTTCGGCGGCAGCCTCGGCGGACCCATCGCGCGAGATAAAGCTTTCTTCTTCGTCGGCTATGAAGCGTTGCGCGAGAACTTGGGACGCACGATTTCAACCGTCGTCCCCGACCTCAATTCAAGGCGCGGCGTGCTGCCCGACCCGGCTAATCCGAACCAGACCATCAGCGTCACGGTGAGTCCCCTTGTGCGCCCTTACCTTGACGAGTTCCCTTTGCCGAACGGCGCGACGCTCGGCGGCGGACTCGCGGCGTATAGCTTCGGCTTCAATCAACAGATTAACCAAAATTTTGCACAGGGAAGAATTGATTACAACCGCAGCGACCGCAACCAATTCTTCGCCCGCTATACATTCGACGATGCCGACCAACAACTCCCGACCGACTTTCCGCAGTTCCCGCGCGCCTTCATTTCACGCAATCAATTCTTCACCGGCGAATATCGCAACGTCACTTCCGAACGCACGCTCAACACATTTCGCTTCGGATTTAGCCGCACCCGCATCGGGCAAGATGTCGAATCAAACGTCGCGTCCGCTTTGCAACCGTTCGTGCCGGGCAGAAGCTTAATCGGCAACATAGACATCGGCGGCGTCCCGCGCTTCGGTCCGCAGACTTCGTTCAACTTATCCTTGACACAAAACGTCTTTGGCTTCGAGCATAATTTTATTCACACACGCGGGCGTCACCTCATCAAAGCCGGTGCGCTCGTCGAGCGTTATCAAGACAACATGGTCAATCCGACTTTCTCGCTCGGCATTTATACCTTCTCCAGCCTGCGCGACTTTCTCACGAATCGCCCGCAACGATTTCTCGGACTCGCGCCCGACGGCGCGCTCGACCGCTACTGGCGTTTCACACTCTTCGGCTTCTATGTGCAAGACGCTTTCCGTGTCAATTCTCGTCTCACGCTAAACGCCGGACTCCGCTACGAATTTACGACGATGCCAATAGATATTTACGGGCGCGACTCGGCGTTGATAAATCCACTCGACCGCACGCCGACCGTCGGACAGCTTTACGAAAATCCGACGCGCAAAAATCTTTCGCCGCGCGTCGGCTTCGCGTGGGACGTGTTCGGCAACGGCAAGACCAGCTTACGCGGCGGCTATGGCGTTTATTTCAACACGAACAATCAACAGAACCTGATCGTCACCGTCACCAATCCTCCGGCGACGCCGCGCATCATCATCAACAACAATCCGACCAACACAAATCTGACGTTCCCCAACCCGCAATTCGAGCGCGGCGTCGGCAACACGATTCGCCCCGTCGAGTACAATTTGAAAAACCCGTACACACAGGTTTTCAATCTCAACGTCCAACGCGAGTTACCTCTCGATACAGTCATCACGCTCGGCTATGCTGGTTCGCGCGGCGTGCATCTCTTGCGAAGCGGCGATGTCAATATCCCCACGCCGCAACTTCTACCCGACGGAACGCTCTTCTTCCCGACAAACGCGACGCGCCCGAACACCGCATTTACGACCATCGAGCTCAAACGCAGCGACGGCAATTCGTGGTACAACGCGCTCGTCTTTGAAGCACGCAAACGCTTCACGCGCGGCGTCACCGCGCAAGCGTCCTACACCTTCTCGCGCAACATAGACACGACGCAAGCCTCGACCTTTTTCTCCGACGCGACCAACGGCACGACCTCTGCCTTTCCCGAATTTCCCGGTCTTAACTACAACAAAGGTCTTGCCGATTACCATGCCAAAAACAACCTCGTCCTAAATTTCAACTGGGACATTCCATTCGCTAAAAATCTTGACGGCGCAATCGGCAAACTGCTTGACGGTTGGCAGCTTGCGGGCATCGCACAAATGCGAAGCGGCAATCCTTTGACCTTGTTCGTACAGAACAATCGTTCGCGTTCGCGTTGGTCGCCCTCACTTGGACCCGGCTTAGGCTTCGACCGTCCAAGCCTCGCACCCGGCTTCACACATCAAAGCGCAATCCTCGGTCGCCCCGATCAATACTTCGACCCGAACGCTTTCATACTTCAACCCGCCGGTACGCTCGGCAATCTCGGACGCGGCGCGCTCATCGGTCCCAACCTCCGCACCTTCGATTTATCGGCAATCAAGAACACGCGCATCGCCCGCTTCGGCGAAACCACCAACATCCAATTTCGCATCGAAGCCTTCAACATCTTCAACCGCGCCAACTTCGCACCGCCAACCCTGCTCGCCTTCTCCGGCGCAGAGAGTGAACCGGCAGGTATTAGACCCAATATCTTGACACTGGGACGCATACGCTCAACCGTCACTTCTTCCAGACAGATTCAGTTGGGACTAAGGATTACATTTTGAAAATAGTGGTCAGTGGTCAGTGGTCAGTGGTCAGAAGCTGTTTGAAAAGTCCCGTTAGGGACGATTGACTTTAGCCCAGCGATTTATCGCTGGGTATAGATAAGTCTTTTGTTCCAGTCCCGTAGGGACGGCTGATTTCGTCGTAGGTTTCAGCCGTCCCTACGGGACTGGAAAACGAATGACCATGAGACCCAGCGATAAATCGCTGGGCTATTATCACCATGTCCCTACGGGACTATCGCATCGTATTTTTCAAACAGTTGCTCATTAGAAAACCCGAACGTCTTTCTACCGACCACTGACCACCGACTGCTGACTACTCTCAAAGAGGTTTCAATCATGTTGTGGATAATTTTTGCTTTAGGTGCGGCGTTGTCGTGGGGCTTATATGGTCCGGCGTTACATCGCGGGCAGGTTCAACTCGGCAGTCCGTTACGCGCCTTATTGTGTGTCGGCGTGGCGTACTTTCTGATCGGGGTTTTAGTTCCAATCGTCGGTCTCTGGTATCAGGGAGAGCTAAACGGTTTTACGGTGAAAGGCTCGACTTCGGCGACGCTTGGCGGAGTGTTGGGCGCGGCGGGCGCAGTGTGCATTATCTTCGCGTTCAAATCGGGCGGGCTGCCGACGTATGTGATGCCGCTCGTCTTCGCCGGTGCGCCGGTGGTCAATGTGCTTTTCTCGATGTGGTTGCATCCGCCGAAGACGGCTCCTAATCCGATGCTTTATGTCGGCATCATTCTGGCGTCGCTCGGCGCGGGTCTGGTGCTGTACTTCAAGCCGCAAGCTTGAAGTATTTGCGTCCCGGATTCAGAGTTTTGGCGATAAGACGAAGGGCGGACTTTCCTTTGCGGTACTTGGCGTCTTCTCTTTGCGAATCTTTGCGATACCAATTAAGGAGTAACGCAAAGGAGCGCAAAGATGGCAGTCGCAAAGGAGCGCAAAGATTTTCCCGCTTTCGAGCCATTACCGAAGTGCGATGGCTACATTGAAAATCATTCTGCCCGTAGTGCCGGGAGCAAGGGTGAACGCAACGCCGTTATGGTCGCCAGCAACGAAGCGATTAGTCCCGATCCCAATACCGCCAGTAACAGCAAACCCAGTGTGAGTGTCGGAAGCCGACCACCGCGCGTGAAGACGACAGGGGCGATTGCCAGCAGCGCGGAGAGTGTTCCGGTCGCCAGTCCCAACAGAAGCAGTAATAAATTTTCCGCGATTACCATCAAGGCGAAATGCGATTTGTTATAGCCGACGGCGCGTAGCAGAGCGAGTTCCCGTCTCCGCTCCAAAACGTTGCGAAGTAAGATTGCCGCCAGTCCTAGAGTTCCCAACACCAGCCCTAAGCCTCCGAGCATCTGGAAGGTTGAGATAAACGTGTTTTCAACTCGATGAAAATCCGCGAGGCGGTCGGAGGTTCGAGAAACATCGAAGCCGAAGTCGGTGAGTCGTTCTTCAAGTCGTGCGGTGAACGCATCCGATTCGCCGGACGTTGGCAGGTCAATCAAGAAAAAGCGATAGCCTTCTTGCTCCGGGAACAGGCGCAGGAAGTTCTTTTCCGACATCAGCAATTCTCCCTGAAGCACGCTATCGGAGAGCGCGCCGACAAGCTTTAGGCGAATCGCGCCTGCCCCGTCCTCTTGATTAAGAATGATCTGTTCGCCCAGTTTGCGATGCAGCACGTAGGTCATCGAATTAGCGTCGGCGATGACGGGTATGGTGTCGTCTTCTGCCTCACCGTTCAACAGCAACCACGGGTTTTCTTGCTCTTGCGATGTTCGCGCGAGCGAAGATTGAAACGTGAAGCGATTGCTGTTTATAAACTCGTCGGTCGGGGCGAGTATGCGCGGGTTGCGTGGTTGATAGAGGTTGAGACAACTTGCGTCATCGCCGGGTCGCACGCGAAATCTCGTGAAGCGAACACTTGATAACGCGGCGTCATATTCGTCCGCAATCAAATTTAACGCTTCTCTGCCCTCCGCCGTGTTCGGGTCATGAACAATCGGGAGCAGTGATTCGGCGAATAGTGGAAACCCGCCGCTTCCTGATTTACGGTCTGAAGTCGAATGCGTTTCATCTCGTCTGAAGGCATTCACCGACACGATGATGAACGCGGCGGAAGCGATGAGCGCGATACAGAGAATGCTTCTGCCCGGACGATGTGTGGCATTACGCAACCCTAGCCGCGCGATTGACCACCAGCCGCCGAATTGAATCTGCCTGACGCGACGACCGCGAAGCCATGCCGCTTGATAGCAGAGAAGCGCGACCAACACGAGCGTACCGCCGCCAAAGAATCCGGCGACCTGTCCAACCCAACCGAGCATTGCGACGAGCAAAAGAGAAACCCCAAGAAGGCTACACACGATACCAACATGCCACGCGGAGAAAAGTTTCACGCGCTTGAGCACGGAACGAGCGCGCGATGTCACCGACTGTGATGAGTGTTCATCGGGCGCATTGGGGTTATTGATTATAACTCCCGTTAATAATCCGCGCGTCGAGCCGCCCGCCACTTTTCTTAACGTCCATGCGATACAACAAAGCGCGACGATTATTCCGCTCGCTCCGCCGAGTGCGAGAGAGAAGGGAGAAGCATGTAGTGTCAGCGTTGTGGTTCCGACCGCCCCGACCCACCACGTTCGCAGCCCGTGCATAATCAATGCGCCGTACACAAGCGCGCCCGCGAGTCCGACAAGTGTGCCGAGGATTGAGAGGATGATTCCTTCCGCTAAAAACAACGTGCGAATCTTTCCGGCGGAAAAACCGATAGCCTGTAAAATTCCTATCTCGCGCAATCGCTGTTCGATGCCGAGTTTGAAGAAGAGTGCGGCTAACAGGAGCGCGGATGCGACGAGGAAGAAGCTGAAGTAGAGAAAGTATTCGCCGAAGTCGGTCGCTCCGCGCGAGGCTTGTAACCCTTCAGCTCGTGCCGGATAGATGTTGAAGCCCGTAGCCGAAGGGTCAAGCGCGGCTCGTAAATTTTCACGGTATGCAACAAGCGACGCTTGAAGTTGTGTGGCACTGTTCGTAAGTGGGTGGGTCAATCCGAGGGGATAGTCAGAACCGCCTGCGGTAGCGGGCGGGTTCTTCGTGGAGCCACACCCGCCCGCTACCGCAGGCGGTTCTGACATCTCTGAAGGAATGATGCGTAACGAAGTGAGTTTGCCGAAGCGCGATTGCCAAAGCTCTTGCCCTACGGTGAGTGGAACGAAGGCTTTCGGTGTCGTGCGAAACTTGTCCCAGTAGTCTTCATCAACGGGTCGAATGCGTTTGAGGTCAACCGGAAAAGGCGGGTTCCAATCGGCAACGCTTTCTGATCCGGTGATGCCCGGATACTCCGGGACTAAATCTCTGTCGGCAGCCGCACCCGTAATCGGCACGACGCCCGCCACTTGAAACTGCGCGCTCTTTGTTTCGAGGCGACCGTCTTCTTGCCAGAGATAGTATTCGAGTGTCACCGCGTCGCCGAATCGAACACCCAAGTCACCTGCCGTCCAATCATTAAGGATGATAGGAGCAAGCGAGGACGATTGTTGCGCGGAAGCATCCTTAACGTCATCGGATTCTTTATCGGATTTATCAGGTCGCAACTCATCAAAGCTTTCGTCATCCACCGCAGTCACGACCGAGTACGGAACTTCGCGCTCGCCAAATCGAATTGCATTCGCAAGGTAAGTGAGAATTGACGCCGAACGCATTCCAAGCTTGCCCGCCGTCTCGCGGGCTGTTTGCGCGAGTGAATCGCCAACGAGCGCACTATCGCTTTCGAGCGCAATCTGATTTTGCGATTCCAGTGTGCGCAACTTGATGCCGAGGTCTTCGAGCGCAAACTTATCTTGCAGAATTCTTTTGAGATGTTCCACCTTCGTCCGGCTAACCGCTTCACTGCTCCGATTATCAAATCGCTTTTCAGAAACCAGAATCGTGTTGATTTTGCCTTCTTGCGCTAACTCACGCTGCAATAAACCTAGCGGCACAAAGACGCAATGGACGGATGTTTGTTGTGGGCGAAGTGAGAACTCGCCGAGCGCGGAAGCGGGAAGATGTTCGCGTGCGGACAAACGTAATGTGCGTCCTACATCATCCTTGCGACCATGCAAAGATTCGACGGGAATCACGGAAGGCTTTTCAATTCTCAACAGCACCGAATCTCCCGCCCTGATTCCCAACTCATCGGCAAGATTCTCCCCCACCGCCACATCACGCCCGCCAAGCACAACCGCCTCATCCGTTCGTTCGTGGAACTTCCAAAACCGTTCGTCCACCCCATAAACCTGCACGCTGTTCGCACGCCGTCCGCTCTCTTCATGCGTCACGCTTCCATCAAGCGCGATCAACCCACAAGCCTCACCAAACTCGTTCGCGGCAAACCCGTCATGCGCTTGAAGATCGGCGGCAAGTTGTTCACGAAAAAACCCTTCCGCAGAGATCGCATAATCCGCCCGACCAAGACGAAGCAGAACCGTATCGCGCAAACTCGCCCGCACCGAATCGCCCACCAGCAACGCTCCGGCAAGCACCGCGACCGCGACCGCGACTCCGACCACAACAGCCAGATTCGTCCGCCAGTAATAGATGAGACTACGTTTGAGAAGCATGAAGGAATTGATTCATTGATTCATCGGTTCATTGATTCAATGACTGAATGAGTCAATGAACCGATGAATCAATCTTTCTGAGTTGTTGCTCGACCATCTCAAACCGCACGGGAAAGCGCGCGGCTAGTTCCGCGCTGTGTGTGACGACGATGAGAATTGTTTCCTGTTGCTTATGCAGATCAAGCAGAAGCGAAGCGACGGTTTCGGCTGAGGCGTGATCGAGATTGCCGGTCGGCTCGTCGCATAATAGTAGAAGCGGTTTCATAATCAGTGCGCGGGCGAGGGCGACACGTTGACGTTCGCCGCCGGAGAGTTCGGCGGGTCGGTGGTTGATGCGCCCTGCGAGTCCGACGTGATCGAGTAACGCACGCGCTCGTTGGGGAGCGTCGCGGGTGTCGGATTTGGCGACGAGTGTTGGCGTCAGCACGTTTTCGATGACGGAGCATTGCGGAAGCAAACAGTGGTCTTGAAAGATAAAACCGATTTGGCGATTTCTGAACGCGGCGAGTTCTTTCGGTTTGAGTTGGAAAGGATTTTGATCGTCGAGCGTGACGCTTCCAGAGGTCGGCGGCTCCAGCGCGCCGAGGATGTAGAGCAACGTGCTTTTGCCGCTACCTGATGGTCCCATTATTGCCAATGCATCGCCGCGTGATAGTGAAAGCGAAACATCGGTAAGAATTGAAAGTGATCCTTTCGGAATCAGATATTCTTTCGAGAGATTGACGACTTCCAGCAAGCTTCGGATACCTCCAAATTTTCTTCACATTCAATGCTTCAAGCAGCACCGACACGCCTATCGCTGTGGTGCGTGTCTTTTGTGATGTCTAAAAGATTCTCATAAACGCCGAGAGTGCATTCAGCCATTTGCGCCACGCCGTAATGCTCGCGGACTCCGTGGTAGCCATTGCGACCTAACTCTCCGGCGAGTGCGGGGTTCTTCCAAAAATTGAAAATCTTCTCTGCCAAATCGTCAGTGTCATCGGGTTCGACCAACAGCCCGCCCTGTGTGCGCCGGATTATTTCTGTGAACGCGCCGCGTCGTGGTTGGATGACCGGCACGCCACACGCCATCGCTTCAAGCAGAAACATTCCCTTTGGCTCGTCGTAAGTCGCAGGCACCGAGAGCACGTCCAGATTCCGCAAGAATGCGATCTTCTCTTCACGACTTAGTACGCCCCGGTAGTGAAACTCCGCTTCAAGCCCCGCTTCTTTCATTTCCCGTTCGACTCCCGCGAGATAACTTTTATGCTCAGGTGCGAGATAACCCGCGACTTCGAGACGCGCGGGCGGAAAGTCATCGCGCTTACGCAATCGCCGGTAAGCTTTGGCGAGTACATGCAAGCCTTTCTCCGGTGCGACTCTGGCGAAGTAGCCGATGGTGAATGGTTGATTGCGATGTTCTTCGGAACGCTCGACTGCTTCATATCCTTGGAGGTTGATGCCTAAAGGCACGACGCGAATTTTATGTTCGGGGATACCGAGATAACCGCGCATAAAACCCGCGTAGTAATCACTAACGGCGATGAATGCGTCAATGTGTTTGACGTTTTTGCGAATCAGTTCAAGCGTCGCGTTGCGGTAGGGTTCGCCTAAATTTTCGATGAATAAATCTTCGCCTTGCAGAGTACAGCAGACGGGTTTTCCCAGTGCTTGCTTGAGCGGCGCGGCGAGTCCAATCAGCAAAGAGTTCGGCAGATTGATGATGTCGGGCGGCTGTTCGTGACGCAGCCAGTCAATCATCTTCGACAACTCTTTGCGCTGAAATCCGTCCTCGCCTTTAAGCATTGAGACGGTGAGTTCGCCGAGCATTTTCGGGTTGGTCGGAATCGAGCGACGCGACGCCTGTCGTAATGCGAACCGCGAATCCCAGAGCCGATCAAGCAGAAGTGGCGTCTTGCGGAAAAACGCGGAGTGTTGTTGCAGATAGACGCTGATGCCGCCGAAGAAGATTTTTCGTTGACTCACATTCGGCTCGTCCGTCAGCGTCGGAGTGTAGAGCGGCAGCAACATAACATCGTGTTTGCGCCTCATCAATTCCGTCGCCAACGCATTGTCGCGCAAGCAACTGCCGCAGTACATCCCTGCGGCTCCGGCGGTGATGTAGAGAATCTTCATCTCTCCAATCTCAGACTTGTTGAAACGCCCGGCGCGCGTAAAGGTGATCGAATAGATTGCCCTCGTGCGGCTGGTTCCAACTGATGACGTTGGTCGGAATGGCACCAAGATTGAGCCGATCAACGTGGGGTGAGGAGACGAGACGGCGAACCAACTTTGAATCGGAAGTAATCGCCGTGACGACGAGACTTGCGCCGAGCGCGTCAGGAATCGCGTCCTGCTCGACTTCGACAACGCTCGCAAACGGAAAGAGAAATTCACGATTCGCCAATGGATGACTCGCTTCATTGCAAAGCACAATCGTCGGCAGTAAATACGAACTGTTCCGCCACTTCACCAACCGATTGCCATCGCGGTACGAAGCCGTCACATCACGCGCTCCCGATTGCATTAACGCGGTATCAATGTTTTGAGAGATGCTTTCCGCGATGCGGGCGTTGGCGAACGGAGCGAGTTGCGCGTGGTCGTCTTCGGCGGCGCGCGGCGTGATTTGCGCTAATCGTACCGCTAACGCTTCGGCGATTTCTCTTCCATGCGACGGCACCCAAATTCCCGAAGCGTTGATGCACGACCGCCCTCCGTTCTCGACGATTGAAGCGATCATCACGTCAAGATACTTTTCCCACTCGCCGATGCAATCTTCGCCGATGACGATTTTGCTGTAACCGGGACCATGAACTTCGATGCGTCCGTCGTCTTTCCACACGCCGGTCGAAGCCGTATCGCCGAAGATCATGCCGCGCCCGCAACCGCGTAGAATCTCGCCCGCGCCCGCGTGATCGGTCGGGTAAAAGCTGAACGCTTCACGCGGCGCACCGGCACGAATCAGAGCCTGAATGATGCGATACGGCGTCCATGGCTCGGCACCGCCCGGCTTCAGGACGAGCGGGATTTTCAACCCCACCGCCGGAACCCACAACGAATGCACGCCCGGCGAATTACTTGGCAGCACGACACCGAGCGACTGCGTTCGCGGAAAGAAACTTAACGCCTGCCCTTCGATTTCTCCGAATCCTTTATCCAAAATCTGAACATCAAGATTGCGTGTGAGACCGTCGAGAACATGCTTCATCTCTGCCAGCACGCCGCGAATCTTTCGCATGTTGTTTCGCACGAGTACATGCGGCAAGCCCGTCGTCGCCGACACCTGCCGGACGTAATCCTCCGGCATCTGTAAGTCGTCTCCCACCGCAAGCGCATCATTCATGAAAGACTCTGCGGCACAGGAGCAAATCTCTAACAGTTCGGCGCACGAAAATTTTGACAACGCTTCTCTTCCCGTTTCTTGGTCGAGTAGGTCGCGCCGTATGAGTCCGCCGTTAGCCTGACTAATCTCGACGAACACTTCGCCCATCCCGTGGTGCGGCACTCGCACCACATCAAGGCTTTTGTACGGCTCGCCTTTGCGGAGTAGAGGTATATGAAGCATAAATCTATTGTCTCATTGATTCATCGGTTCATTGAGTCAATGAGTCAATAAACTAATTCTTAGTACACTCCTTCGACAACCGCCGTCTGCAATTTCGAGAAAGGGCGGACGTTACGCACGCCGTCCCACGGGTAGAGGCTGCATGGAGGTTCGCGTTCGGCTTCGTCGCGTTCGAGAAAGCGCGGCATGAAGAATTCGCGCGTCAAGGTCGTCAAGCGCACCCTGCCTGTTTCGCCGTAGCCGACGATTTGTTCGGGGTCGTCAGGGTTCACGACTTCGATCATCGCACGCGGTAGCGGCGGGTAATAAATGATCGCGTAGTTGTCTTCAGGTATGAACGGCTTATGCACCGCGAGTCCCATTAAAGTGTTGCCGTAGGTCGGCGCGAAATAAATGCCGTCGAGCAGTTCTTCGACGGCGAAGCGGTGAAACTGCGGCGTCATCTCCGTGCCGCCGCAGAAGACGCCCGTGATACCGAGTTTCTTGAGCGAGACTTTTTCGCACAATGCTTCGAGCAATTTCGGCGTGGTGAAAAGGCAGCGAATATTGTCGTGTGCGCGAAGCAAGGTTAGCCCCTGCTCGACGACGTGTTGCTTGTACTCTTCAGCCATCTTCGGCTGATTCATCCTTATCAACTTGATGACCCAGCGTGGATCGAGATCAACCATGAAGCAGATGCCGCGACGATACTGCGCGAGATGTTCGACGGCGAGTCGCAGTCGGCGCGGTCCCGTAGGACCTAACGACAACCAATCTGCGCCAAACGGAAACGCTTCGTCGGGGAGCGTTTTGCTAAAGGCTTCGTAATCAATGCGAAAATCTTCGATGCTGATACGCGACTTTGGCACGCCGGTCGAGCCGCCCGTCTCGAAAACGTAAACCGGCTTGTCGGTGAACCCTCGCGGCACCCACCGGCGAACATCTCCGCCACGCAACCACTCATCTTGAAAAAACCCGAAGCGGGAAAGGTCTTCAAATCCCTTGATCTCACGGCGCGGGTCCCAGCTTAAACTTTTAGCGTGGTCAAGCCAGAAGGGGCATCCTGTGGCAGGGTCAAAGTGCCAATGTATAATTTCACGAACCCAAGCGTCCAAAGACTTTCTTGGTCGTGTTGTCTGTACTTGATTAGTCACTTCAGACGTGCGCCTTTCTGTTTGAGAAATTGGTGAAGCAGTATTCATCCTTTTTGGATTTGATAACTCACCTTACGCGATTCTGGTTTTCAGCCCGATTCATCGGGCTTTCCGCGCGAGCGGCACTTAGCCACGCGATTTCATCGCGTGGACACAGGGCGCGAAAACCTCACAGGGCGTTTTAACGTCCTTGTGGAATGGGCGGCTTCAGCCAAACGCTAAAGCGGGAACGGGAAGGACGTTAAAACGCCCTCGAATGTTCAACTCGCGCCCTGTCCAGCCGTCAAACGGAACCTGTCTAAATGCCGCTTCGCGGAAAGCCCGATGAATCGGGCTGGAAATCATGACCTGCGTAAGGTGAGTTTATCTCACCTTACGCGGTTAGCGTGAAAAAGGTGTAGATTTTCCAGCATGAAACCGAAACAGATGCTGGATTTGTACTCTGACTACTTGCTCGCTTCGTTTGGAGCAACAACTGCTACCGGACTCAGTGAACTGCTTGAGAGTGATGTCAGCCACGACCAAGTGACACGGCATTTGTCCGGCAAGCGGAAAACATCTGCCGACCTGTAGCACGTCGTCAAGCCTTATGTCCGCAAGGTGCAATCCGAGACGGGCGTGATCATTATTGACGACTCGATTGAAGAAAAGCCGTACACGGACGAAAACGAGATCGTGTGTTGGCACTATGACCACTCGAAAGAACGCAATGTCAAAGGCATCAACTTTGTGACTTCCTTGTACTCAAGCCACGGGGTCAGTCTTCCCGTTGGCTTTCACTTGATTGCCAAGACCGAGACTTACACCGACACGAAGACTCAGAAAGAGCGGCGTCGCTCTCCGGTATCAAAGAACGACATTGCTCGCGCTCTAATTGAGCAAGCCGTCCGCAACAGGATACCGCCCGCGCTTTGTCATGTTCGATTCATGGTTTGCCAGTGCTGAAAACATGATGTTTATCAAACATGAACAAGAAAGAGATTTCATCTGTCCCATCAAGACGAATCGGAAAGTCGCCGTCAGTTTGGCAGCCAAGTTAGCGGGACATTTTCAGAGAGTGGACACGCTTGATGAGGAAGAGAACGCGACACAGGAAATCTATACCGAAGGAGTTTCCTTCCCGTTGCTCTCGCGCCAAACAAGTCTTCACAAACGAAGCTGGAAGTATCGGCATTCTCTATCTCGTCACAAGCGATACCACACTTAGTTTCAACAACATAACGACCAGTTATCAAAGAAGATGGCACGTCGAGTGTTACCACAAATCGTTAAAACCGCAACGTCTCGTTAGCAAAATCTCCGACGCACACGCAAACCACGCAAACCAACCACTTCTTTGCCGCGCTGTGCGGCTTCATCAAATTGGAGATGCTCAAAGTTAATTCAAAGATCAATCACTTCGCGTTGAAGTCCAAGCTCTACATCAAAGCACTCCATTCAGCTTTTGACACCTTGCGGGAACTGAACCCTATTCAGTTCGCCGCGTAAGGTGAGTTACTTGAGAGAGGATTAACATTAGGAGTTACGCAGTTGAACTGC
The DNA here is from genome assembly GCA_024330265.1 of Pyrinomonadaceae bacterium MAG19_C2-C3. GTDB lineage: Bacteria > Acidobacteriota > Blastocatellia > Pyrinomonadales > Pyrinomonadaceae > JANDLT01. The sequence goes on from JANDLT010000033.1 coordinate 55,459, forward strand.
GATAGTGTAAAAAGGTTGAATGAATCCACC
>JANDLT010000034.1 GCA_024330265.1 Pyrinomonadaceae bacterium MAG19_C2-C3
TCACACTTTGTTGCGTGCCTGCTAAACGAAGTGTGACACCGGAAAGCGGCGCACCATTCGCCGTCGTCGCGCGCCCTTCAATCGTCACCGTGTCGGCGGTCGGTGAAATGTCGGCGATGGAGATAGCCGTGATTGGCGAAGCAGAACCAACCACGCCACCCAAGATTGCTCTACCGGAGCTAAGTACGATTTGGTATAAATTTGACGCGCCGCCGCTGGTCATAACGGCAAAACCGTTGCCGTTGCGGGCGATGTCAAAGCCGCCGCCGGTGGAATCAAATCCAAGATTGCCGCTTGACGACCCAGCGGGTAAAACGAGCGTGCCATCGTTCGGCGGGCTTTGGATGAAAAGCGTATCGGGTGATGTACTCGTATCAATATCGTAGAGCATCGTGCCGGTGCTTGGATCGTTGTCAGGGTTGGTATAGGCGACCGCGACGATAGTCGGAGTGCCGGGGTTAATTTCACCATCGGTGATGGTCGCGCCGGTGTCAACGTTAATGCGAAGGTTCTGTCCCGTGTTACTGACGACGCGCAGACGGTCAGGTACGGGATTGAAATCAACACCGAAGCTTGTGCCGACCAGCCCCGCATAATCGGGCGAGGTGTCATTGACCGTATCGGCAGCCAACATCGAGACGAACGTTGCGGCGGCGGTCTGCAAGTCGATGGTGTAGATACGACCTGTGCCGCCATCATTCGTGACGGCGTAGAGCAAGCCGCGTGTCGTGCTGTTGCCGCTCGGACGGAAATCAATGCCGATGATTGTTTCGGTGATGCCGGTGATAGTACCGACGGTGTTCACCGTTCCCGGAGAAGTCGTGTTGAAATTGATTAAGGTGTTTCCCGATGTGACGCCATATACTGTTTGCGAATCGGTGAGAGGAAGCAATGGAGTACTGGTGACGTTGATGTCATCAACGCCAATCCATTCATCGGTAGGAACAGCATTAGCTGTGATAATGCGTACTTGCACCTGGGCTTGGTTTTCAGCCGCGACGGGCAAGACGGCGGAGACGGGTGTGACAAGCGTGGCGTTCGCCGGGTCAGCTGCCGTCGCGTTTGACCTTGCCGAAGCATCGGCGACAAAGCCTGCCGGGACGTTGGTATAGTTGCCCGTTGCTCCGACGCGATACTGCAAAGCGATGGGTTGTACGGCATTGTCCGTCGAGCCGTCCACATCGCGTAGGTTGTAAGAAACCGTGATGTTACTGCGCCCCGTGGTATTGAGGTAGATATTTATATAGGGCGAATCAGCCATGCCGGAGCCTTGCAGGGCAATGGTGGGATTAGCGTTGGCGGGCGCGTTTTGCTGCGTCATTTCAAACTCGGCGACGCCGCGGGTCGCCAAGGTGTTAGGGTTTGTTTGATTGGCGACAACATCAATCACCGTATTACGAGGGTCGAGGATCGTTTGGGGGTCAACGCCCATTACGTTGCCCGTTACGTTACCGAGAAAACCGGTGATGCTTGGAACGCCCGACCAATCATCATTTATCGTGATTAGTTCGGTGTTTGACCAATCTTGCGAAAAGTTGCCACCGGCAAGGTTGAAGTAATTCATGTCGGCGTGTGCCGTCGGCGTAATAACGCTGCTGAGGCGTGTATTGCCGAAAAGTGAGATTGCGATGGCGAGAATCAGCACCGCAGAAGTCCGACGGGCGCGGCGCGACGACCTCAAATTTATTTGCATATTTCCCTCCGAAATGCTTAGAGACTGTTGTGAACTATGAGCCTTATATCCCGCAATATAGCGGGCTGTTTGCGCGGGCTGCCACAATTACTGTCCCGCTCCTGTGGCGCGTCTATTCTCACCATCAAATAGCGAAGCCAGCATTTTACGAGCAAAATCGCTACTTTTTCGCCTACGAAAGTGCATAACAGGCTCTAGTTCAGAAACGCGACCGGAGGCTGCGTTTTTTGATTGGAGCCGCAATGAAGTCAGCAACCGTGTTTGTTTGAACGTCACCGAACGTGCGTCGGCTCACCGCGAATCTGTATCCGCGATGGCTGGCACTGACGGTATAAATGCCGCCGACTTCGACGCCTTCAAATCTATAATGCCCGTCCGCGTCCGTCATCGTCACACTTTGTTGCGTGCCTGCTAAACGAAGTGTGACACCGGAAAGCGGCGCACCGTTCGCCGTCGTCGCGCGCCCTTCAATCGTCACCGTGTCGGCGGTCGGATTAAGCGGCGCGAGCGCGACTCCGCGAAAGGTGGTGTTAGTCGCCGCCGTCGCAATAGTGATTGCCACGGTTGTGCTTGGAGCGGCGTTGTAACCGGACGTATCTAGAATGCGAACCAAGGTGCCGCCACCCGTGCCGCTTGTGCCGCCCGTCGTGGCGAAAAGAGTGACCGCCGTCGCCGCGCCGCCAATGGTGACGAATCCGGTCACACTACGCGGGGAGGTGAACGCCGTCATCGTGGCACCGCCGTCAGCACTGGTTTGATTGATCGTTCCGTTGGAAACGAAATTGCCGCCGACAAGCGAGAACTTTTGAATGCCTCCGAGAGTGCCACTATCGTCGGCAATGTAGAGCGTATCAACGCCCGCCACACTGGAAGACAAATCCGCGAAGAAGAAACCATATGGGCTGTCTTGCCGCGTTGTCCCATTGGCACCGCCTAAAACCGGCTGAATGTCAGTTCCGTTTAGGTTGGTAATTGTCTGCCCGGAGGTCGTGGGTAAGCCGCTGCCGACCGTGCCGATGCGAATGCCCGAAGATTGTGAAGTGATGTAAAGCTGTTGCGCCGGAGTGGTCGAACCCGGCGAAGAGAAGATGCCGACGGCGCGGGTGTTTGTCGGTGCCGCGCTGAGTAGCGTGGTAGTCGTGGCACTTGGATTTCCGAAAGGCACGAAGCGCACGCCGCTGCCGCTGGTCGTGACGTAGATGCTTGAACCGTCGGCAGTCGCCGCGCCGCGAATGTTGCCCGAAGCATCGGAGAGTGTCGTCGAGGTGTCAACGGTTCCGGCGGCGTTGACGCGCCCGACGACGCGATTGACGGTAGCACCGGAGACGTTAGCGGGATTAGTGCTGTTGAGTTCGGCATCATAGCCGGTCAGTACGAGAAACCTTCCGTCCGCCGAGCGCGTCAGAAGTCCCTCGGTCGAGGTAGTTCCGTTCGCGGTGAGCCTTCGGTTGTTTCCATCAACGACGGTGGGTAAAGCGATTGTCCGCACAAACGTACCCGTTTGAGTGTATTCGTCGAGGAATACGGGTTGAGCGGCACTACTGAGCGTGCCGCCGGTGGCGGTGCTTGGACCGATGCGATAGATGACTATGTTGCCGGATTGAAAGGTTTGAGCTTGCACGCTCACGCCCGTGAGCAACGCGAAGCAGACGAGTGCCAAAATGGACGCAAATTTTTTCACGATAAGTTCTCCGTTATAATTCAGTTCGTTAAATCACCGTAAAGGAATCTCAAAAACCCTTTACGGAAACTAAGGTGAGCTATGCACACACCCCGCCGTTACAGATGCCGGTGGCGCACTCTGAACCGTTCATGCACCTTGCACCCGAACCGCCGAGCGTCGCCGCTTGCACCGCACGCGGAGCCACAATCGCCGTCACGAGCGGTAAGCTAATCGCGGCAGCAACTCCGGCGCGCCGCAGCACTGCGCGCCGTGACATAATCGCCGCGCGTGGCATTTGCAATCGCTCACGCAGTAAGCCCTGTTTGCTTAGTTGTGAGAGTCCGAGATGGACGACTTCTTCGCTGGCAGGAGTGTTAAAGTGTGTCCCCAGTTTATCGGCGAGAATTGAAGCGGGCGTCTTGCCGTCGCAGTTCTGCCAGAGAAAAGCGGCGGTTTCGTTGAGGCATAAAGCCTTGTGTTGGGTCTTATCATAGACAAGGGTGTCGGTGGCGATTTGCCGGACAATCAACTCCTCTGTTCGCGCGTGCGGGTAAGCGTCGCGCTCCGGTTGATGCGTGCTGACTTGTTTCATTAACTCTCTCCTTCAAGGCGTGGAAGTTTCAAAACTTATATCCGCGAGTAACGTGGCATCGGCATTGTTCAAGCGGTGTGAATAGGTCTCATCAGCCGACATGAACAACGCGGATTGGATTGACGCGCAAAGCGACAGCCAAGTCGCGCGCTCTACCGTCAAACTTCGCGGTTAGGACAATACAATGTGAATGTGCAAAGAGGCTTATATTAGCTTTGACCGCCAATAGCAAGCACAATTTTCATGTCGAATTAAAGCGAGAGCGGAGAATGACTGACAACCGCGATTTGTTCAAGTTAAATTTTGGTAACACACTTTCGTGTACTTTGGACGCAGGCAGGAAAAGCCTGAAACACTCGATGAAAAACAGAACCGTCATCACCGCCACTGAAAATAGTTCTTCGATGGCATTGCTCTTAAATTCGGATGAAGCCGCGACGCGGGCGCGACTGGATTTCGCCGCCGCGACCTTGCAAAAGCAGGACGCACGACTAAGTAAAATTATCGAGCGGGTCGGAAGATGTGAATTGGACTTTCGCAAACTTCACAATCCGTTCAACACGCTTGTCCGCTCAATCATCTATCAACAGCTAAACGGCAAAGCCGCATCCGTGATTCACGCGCGCACCGTCGCCAATCTCGCATCGGGGCGCACGCTTAAACCGGATGACATCTTTGCCGCTTCAGATGAGGTGATGCGCGCGTGCGGTCTGTCGCGCGCCAAACAACTCGCGCTCCGCGACCTTGCGCTTCGCACGCAGGACGGAACTGTGCCGACGCTCACCCGCCTTCAGCGCATGACGGATGAAGAAATCATCGAACGCTTGACGACCGTGCGCGGCATAGGGCGATGGACTGTTGAAATGCTTTTGATGTTTCGTTTGGGCAGACCCGACGTGTTGCCGGTGGGGGATTTTGCGATTTGTAAAGCGGCGATGCTGATGGATGGTCTGGAAGCTTTTCCGAAGCCGAAAGAACTCACCGCACGCGGCGAAGTCTGGCGACCATTCCGCACCGTGGCGAGTTGGTATCTATGGCGTTCGCTTGATAACGGATAGTGGATAGTGGATAACGGATAGTAAAGAACTCGTTTTTAACTATCCGTTATCCACTATCCACTATCCACTATCTCCAGTCGCCGACGAGGACGAACGGAGCCCAGAAGAACGGCGCGCTGTAACGCGGGTTGTTAATCATGGCGACTTGCGCGGTACGGAGGGCTGTACCGGGAGTGGCATTGTTGGCGAAAAGCTCTTTGTAGAAATCGCCCATCAAGCGCGCGGTCGAACGGTCGGAGACTGACCACAGGCTGACGCCGACGGTCGGCGCGCCCGCGTACATGAAGGCGCGCGTTAAGCCGATGACGCCTTCGCCGCGTTTCTCTTTGCCGAGTCCGGTTTCGCACGCCGAGAGCATCACGAGCGGTTGACCGAGTTTGAAGTTGAACACTTCATTGACGCGCAAGAAACCGTCGTTGCCCTGTTCACCGACAAGCGAGAAGGCAAGCCCTGTGAACTGTGGGCGTTCGGCGTTGAGGATGCCGTGCGTCGCAAAGTGAAGCACGCGATAATCCTTCATGTTGCGCGCGAGTACATTCTGCTCGCTCGCGTCGAAGTCAAGCCAGACTTCGGCGGTGCTGCCCGCCGTGCGTGCCAGCGTCGCAATTTCGTTGGCTTCGGTGCGCGTGCCGTTCAAGCGTACAAGGTGCATGTTGCTGGCAAGGTTTTTCGAGACATCGGCAAGCGCGCTTGAGAGAAGCAAGCCGCGCGTGCGCGATGTGGTGTCCGCCGTCGCACTTTTCGCGGCGTTGGCGGCGGATTTGACGCGCGCATCTTCGAGACTAAATACGGGGTCGGCGACGACCAGCACCGAGCCTTTCGCGTTCGACGTTGCCGCGCGTTGCGCGCGCAACGCCGCGACGACGGAAGCCGAAGGCGTGTACATCACTTCGTTGGTTTTAATGAGATATGAAAGCGACGAGTAATCGCTGTTCGCGGCATCGGTCGGCATCACGGTGACGAGTGCTTCAAACGGCACATAGTTGAGTGCGCCGTCGGCGACGACGAGGATGCGTTTATTGCCGACAAGCGACGCGACGGGAGCGACCGTCATGTTGTAAAGCGTGTGCGCGACGAGCGCAAAACTTGCCGGGTCGGAAGCGTTGGAAGATGAATTTTCTTTCGCTTCCGGGTTGTTCGCCAACGCGACATCAATGCCGACGATGGAGCGGCGCAAGCCTTCGGGGATAAGTTGGGCGCGCAACTTCATCGCTTCGGCTTCGATGCTTTCGCGTCCCGGCAGACGCCCAACGGCGACGCCTTCGCGCGTCACAGCCCACACGGTCGAAGCGGTTTTGCCGAGACTGAAGGCAAGCAACGCGGTCTGGTCGTCGAGGACTTGTTGTTGAACTTCCGCGAGTGTCAAAGGGCGTCCGGCGGTCAAGTTCGCGTAACGCGCGTTGCCCGTGCGAATTTGATTTTCGAGTGCTTCCGCTTCACCGGAGAGGCGCGCGAGTTCCGCTTCGAGAACTGGAACGGTGGCGGTCGCGCGGTCGGCGGGGAGAGACGCGCCGGTTAAAATGCGGACGATTTCCGATTGACGGGCGGTGATTTCGCTTTTACGTTTAGCAATCGCGGGCGGAACATCGGCGGTGATGCGCGTGCGCGATTCGGCGAGCATGTCGAGCAGGGAACGCGCGCGGGCTTGTTCGGAAATCTTGAAGGATTCGGCGGCAAGCGTTAAGGCATAACCGTTTAAGACGGTCGCGGGTTTGGCTTCCGTTGTGGTCATCGGAAGTCCGGCGGCGACGAGGGCAAGTTCGGTGATGACTTCGGCGGCTTCGTCGTACACGTCTTTGGTGGAAGCGAGAAACGTGGTGCGGGCTTCGTCGGCGCGCATCGAATTTTGACGAATCTGTTCAATTGTCTTTATGGCTTCACGGTACGCGACGGCGGTTTCACTGCGAAGCTTCGCGGCGATTTGTGAATCGGTTGCGGCTTGTGTTTGTTGCCACAGAACTTGACCGATGCCGCGTTGCGCTGCCCACATTAAATCCAAACGGTTCGCAAGTTTCGCACCGTCGCGGGCTTCGGTGTAAAGTTTCGCGGCATCGTCGAAGCGTTTTTCTTTGAGGGCGATGTCGCCGAGCGCGGTCAACGCGGCGGCACGAAAGCGCGGGGTCATCGAAAGAGTTTCCGCACCCGGCAAGTTAAGTTGTTTCAGTAAATCTTCGTAAGAGGCTTTCGCCGCCGCCAGATTGCCGCTTTCATAATCGGCGCGCCCTTGTCCGAGACGACTCGTACCGAACAGGGAGAAGGCGCGATACATGTTGAAGCATGATGCCGCGCCCGCGCTTTGCATGGAGTTTTGCGCGGCTTGCTTGACTAATTGCGCTCCGTTGCGCGTCAGCTGAACGCGCACGATTTCTTTCAAGTCTTCGAGCTTGAGCGGAAGTTCCTGCGTCGGCATTCCCGGTGCTTTAAGGACTAACTTGATTTCGCCGATGTGAAGCGGCGGCAGCACGGAATAGCCGAAAAGGTCGGTCGAGTTGACGCAGTTGCAACGAAAACCGTCCGGGCGTTTCGACTTCAAATCGAGGTTGACGCCTTTCATAGGGTTTCCGGCTTCATCGAGAACTTGCGTGTGAAGTCTGCCGATACCGTCGAGGCGTGCCGGAGCGCGTCCCATGTTCGGCGGATTACTAGGGTCGTTGCCGTTGTTCGGTGCGTTCGAGCCTTGCGGGGCGGCACAGACGGCGGCGATGCCGCTCATCGCGGGCATCATACCGCCCGCCGGTTTGCCGTTCTTACTTTGCGCTTCGGCATTCTGCGCGGCTTGCGCCGGAGTCACGACGTTCATCGCCGCGAATGCCGCACGCGCCGCCGCGTGGTCGCCAATCAAGAAATTCGTTTCACCGATTTTGGCAAGCGTGGCACTGACGTTATCGGTGTTGTTCGCTTTTTGAAAAAGGTCGCGCGCCGCCGCGTAGTGTTTTAGGGCTTCGACGTACTGCCCTGTGCGCGTGTAAATATCGCCGAGCGCGTCTTCTGCCGCCGCGCTTCCGGCGAAGTCATTGGCGGCGGTGAAGCCTTTGAGTGCCGCATCGAGTTGGACGAAAGCTTGATCGTCCTGCCCGTTCGAGAAAAGGTTTCTGCCCTGCGCGAGGGCGGCGTTGGCTTCAACCGATGACATAACGACAATCGAAGTCGAAGCCGCAATGTTGCTTCCGGCACGGGTTAAAGGCGCGGAAGATGCGACGAGCGCGAGAAGACAAAAGTAGGTTAATGAGGAACGCAATAAAGAACGACGAAACATGATTAACAATTCTCCATGTAAAACTTTCGAGGGGCAAACTTTTGAGGGATTTGAAAACTCGCGGCGTGAACATTCCTGTTCACGCCGCGTCCCGAATGCTTGGGTTTAATTATCCCGAAAAGCTATTCGATACCCGCGATGAGTGAAGCGTAAAAAGCTTGCACATCGTCGTTTTGCGGATTCTCCGCGACGAGTTCGCGTGCAATGTGAAGCGCGTCGTACCACACGCCGTATTCGGCGAGAAGTTGCGCGTGTTTGAGTTTATCTTCGAGCGTGGCGGGTGTCGCGCCGAGTTTCGCATCGCTGATGGCTTGCTTGACGGGTTGCGCGTCTTCGTCAACTAAGACGAAGAATCTGACGGGAAAGCCGACCGTCAAACTGCCGCTGTTGCCGCTGCGAATATCCGATTGCGGAGCGGCGACGCGCCACGAATAAAGATGACCGGGTTTGAGCGCGGGAGCGTCGGCGGGATATACGAGTTGCGGTTCTTTGGTTTCGGTTTGCCAGACAACGGGGGCTTTCGCGTCCGCGTACACGTCGCCGTCATAAAGCATAAACTTGTAAGTCTGCGTGTTGAGTCCCGGCTCCCAGAGAAAGAAGGGGCGCGCATCAAGGGCGATGCCTTCCATCGGAGCGATGGGTTTGCGCGGAATCCCCGCGCCGCGTGTCGCTCCGGCAGCAATCAAACGGCTTGACGCATCGCGTCCGGCGTACTGCTCAAAACCACGCGCTCCGCCTTTCGGTTTCGGCAAAGGGCGGCGCGGTTGTTGGGCTTGGGCGGCGGTTGTCAACGAGTTGGCGGACGATGCGACGTAACCGCACGTCAGGCATAAACCGAAACAGAGCGCGAACGTCAACATTATGCTTAGCGAACGGTGAAGGGTGAAAGACGAACGGGGTGAAATCTTCTTTAACGAATTTCTTTTCAACAAATTCTTTTCGAGCGAAATCTTTTCAAACTTATTAACAAACATTCCTTAAACTCCTTGCGGCAACGGTGAAGCGGGGTGGCTCTGAAACATCGTTTGATTCTTAAGCGGCTGGTTTGAGTTGAGAGACTCAAAGGCTTTTGATGCCGCTTTACATTCTACTTGACTACTACATGATTAACGCGGATTTTTGTCCCGAAAAAGCTCATGCTCCGGTGCTTTGAACTTCCGTAACCGCGGCACTTGGCGACGGAACGGCGGATTCGCGGCGGAAGGTGTCGCCCAACAAACGGCGTTTCTTACGGCGTTCGATGACGGTATAAACCTTCGTACTCATCGTTTTACCTTTAACCGTGACCTCACCGAGAGCCTGTGTTTCGTAGCGTTTGGCGACGAGTTCTTGAGTCGCCGCGCTGATTAGAATCGGGACTTTATAATCTTTGGTCGTTGATTCGAGGCGCGCGGAGAGATTCACCGTATCACCGATGACGGTGTATTCAAGACGACGTTCCGCACCGACGATGCCGCAAATCGCTTCGCCGGTATGGATGCCGACGCCGATTTTGATTTCAGGACGATTATGCTGCGCCGCTTCGCCGTTCATGACTTCCACTTCTTGAAGCATATCCAACCCGCACGCGACTGCCGCCCACGCTTCGCCGTAATCGCCGCGACTGACGGGCGCGCCGAAGACAATCATCAAACCGTCACCGATAAACTTATTGATGTGTCCGCAGTGGCGGTCAACGATGGCGTGCATCCGGCTGAAGTAATCATTGAGCATCTCGACGAGTTTGTCGGACGGAATCTTTTCGGAAATCGTCGTGAAGCCGCGTATGTCGGTGAAGATAATCGTGACGATGCGACGTTCGCCACCCGCGAGTGCGTCGCGTTGTTGCCACAGTTTTTCGGCAACGTCGTCCGAGACGCAACGCGAAAAGATGTCCATAATCTCGGCGCGTTCGGCTTCCTTTTCTTCACGCACCGCGCGCTCGTGAGCGTACCTCAACCCTAATCCGACGGGTGTCATCACAATCATTCCGAGCCACGCCGAAGCCAGTGGCAGCACGGTCGCGTGTTCGGTGAACATCCACGCCGCGAACGCGAAAAATCCGGCGGCAAGTAGAGCGACGACGAGCGCACCGGACAGCACGCGCAAGGTAAAGACCGCCGCCGCGACAAGCAAGATTGAGAGAACGACGAGCGCGACTTGCACCCAGTAAGCGGGACGCGCGGGCGTGTTGCCCCATAACAACGTGGCGAGTGCGGTCGCGTGAATCTCGACTCCGGGCATCAGTTTCGGCGTCGTCGGCAAATCGCGGTCGAAGAAGCGCACCACCTGAAACGGTTCGACAAACGGCGTTTCAAATAAATCCGGTGCTTGCGTGTATGACGCGCCGATGAGAACGATGCGGTTTTTGAATAGTTCATCGGGGAGCGGGGCGGCGTCGGGAGCGAGAATGTCGTTTGCCGAAACGTGCGTGAAACTTGGCGTGCGGGCGCGAAAATCAAGCTGGAGATTGCCGTCAATGCGTAAAGGGATTTCGCGCTTGCCGAAGCGGGCGCGCGTTTCGTCAAGGCGTTCCAAGCTTTGAAAGGTGTCAATCTCTTTGCCTTCCGCGAGGTGTTGCCCGACAAGATAGGTTTCCGCGATGCGCGCTCCGAAACTCATGTCCTCTGCCGATTTAGCGAGCATCGTGCTACGAACCATGCGCGAAGAATCGGTTTCAGACGGCAAATCGGCAAAGCCGACGCCGTAAGCGACATCGGCGAACATCGGCAATGGATTTATCGCCGCCGTTCCGCCCGCTTCGAGTTTTTTGGCGATGACGACGTTACCCGCGTTCGTGATTGACTGCGCGAGATTCTCATCGGCGGCGACATCTTCGGCGGAAGTTCCGCCCGCCTCGCTTAGAAAATCGTCAACCGCGATGACCGCCGCTCCGCCGACGCTGGCGCGGTCAATCAATCGCGCGTAGGAAGTGCGTTGGGTTTTTTGAAATCGCACGCCGGTCGCGCTCAGGGTCGCGTCATCAATTTCGATAATCGTGACGGGTTCGCGCACTCCGCGCGTGCGGTCTTCCTTGCGCCATGTATCGCGCGTCTGAAAAAGCAGGTCGAGCGCGCGGTTCTCAAGCGGTGTCATCAGCCCGTAGGGGCGCGTTGCGTAAGAATCGTTGGCGTCGCGCGTCGGCAACATTGCGAACGAGACTCCGATGCTGACCAGCGTGACAAGGGCAAGGGCGAATATCCAGTACCAACGGCGCAGTAATTTGGCGAAAAAATTGAATTTCTTGCGGCGAGCCATAATAGCTTTTTACTCGTGAAGATTGTGCGGGCGTAAGCGTTTAATCCGGCGAAAGCTTACAGACGGATAAGAACTGTGATGTCACGGCGATGATTATAGCGATGCTTAAAAAACGCGATTCTGTTGTCCGCAAGCCGCCCGGAAAGTTTAGGCTTCGGAGCAAAGTGGGTTGTAAATTTTAAGGGCGCGACGATAGCGAGGAAAGGTTGTGCAATTTCCGCAGCCAAAACATATTTGATGCGAGGTTGATTGCCGCCGCAAATTGTATGCGGCGAAGCACGTTTGGTCAACCAAATGCGACAAAGCGTCGCCTTCGGCAAAACACCTGTCATCATTATGTTTCGTGCGTTCCGGCGACAATAAGGAAATCAAATTTTGCACAGAATTTTGTTTAGACGCCCAAGCCATTTTCACGAACGGCAAAGAAATGGTATAAATTCCTTCGTCAATCCTCGCATCTGTAATCAAGGCTTTCGGTTCTTCCGTCACACCGCCCTTTGACCGAACAACATCGGCTGAAATTAAAAGCATACTGCCGGAACGACACTCGCGGGCAAATCTCGCTTGAATAAGCCTCAACCTAAACACTACATCAAAAGTTTCGTGCGGTTTTAATTTAATGGCACGCCATATCACTAAACACGCTGAACTGCTTGACGCCATCGCGCGGACAGAGATTATCAGCGAACTCATCGAAGAACACGCCGGACATTTCAAGTACGAACTCGACTTGGAAGTCATCGTCTATGGTCGCAACTACGCGGGCAAGAAAGTGGGTCCTTACGCCCGATTGCTCGAATATGAACCGGGCGAAATGATTGTCGCGCAAGGGGACACGAGCGGCAACACGTTTTACATTTTAGTCGAAGGCGCGCTCGATGTTTTCGTGCGCGACGACGGCGACACGTCGAGTAACATCGGGCGCAAAGTCGCGCAGTTGAGCGTCGGCACATCAGTTGGCGAGATGGCGATTCTCGCGGGCGTGCCGCGCAATGCCAGCGTGCTTGCGCCGCCCGACGGCAAAGCCGTGGTGCTTGAATTGACACGTCCCGCGCTTCGACTCTTGCGAAAGCTTCCGCGCTTCGGGCAGCGGCTCGATGCGACATATCGTTCGCACGGCTTGGGGCGTTCGCTCGAAGATGTGCGCCAGATGATTGGCAGCGACACGGCGCAGAGTTTCGATGAAGAATTGTTAAAAGAATTGCGCGGCATGGCGGAGTTTTCCGTGTTCGGTAAAAACCACGTTCTCGCTCTCGAAGGCGCGCCGATAGAATCTGTGATGTGGGTCAAGAACGGTTGGATACGGCGTGCGCGCGGCACGCATACGGACACCACATCAACCAACGCCGTGCTTGGCATGGACGCTGACGATGCGGTTGATTTTCTCGGCGCGGGAACGTGTCTAGGACTCGACGGACTCGATGCGCTTGACGCTTTCGATTCCGCGCGCAAAGGTACTGCGAACGGCAACGGTCATAGTAACGGCAGTGGTAATGGTCATCACAACGGGGTGCGGGCGTGGGATTTTACGGCGACCGTGATGGCGCGCACCGAAGTTCTGGAAATCTCGCTCGATGCCTTGCGCGACAATCCGCGTTTGCGCGAAAGTCTGCGGCGCGCGTTCTCCGATTTATCCGCCGCCGATGATGACGCCGGAATGACGACGAGTTTCGACCGTCCGACTTTGCTGGCAACGGAAAAAGAGATTACGACCGGAGTTGTGGACGGAACGAATTTGCTCGTGATGGACATGGACAAGTGCATCAGATGCGGCAACTGTTCGCTTGCCTGTCACACGATGCACGGGCAATCGCGCCTGCTCCGGCGCGGCATTCACATCGAACGCCCGTCGCGCATTAAGGAACGCAAAACCTACGCGAACACGTCCGCTCCGACTCTCACCTCAAACAATGGTTCGATGTTGCAAGGGTCGCATTTTCAAGTCAGTTCGGTTAGTGCCGTAGGCGGCACACAGCATGTCCTCGTGCCGTCGGTCTGTATGCACTGTCAAGACCCGGAGTGTTTGACGGGCTGCCCGACCGGAGCTATCGGTTGGAAAGCGTCGGGTGAAATAGACATCAATCCGCCGACGTGTATCGGGTGCGGCGATTGCGCGACGCAGTGTCCGTACAACGCGATTTCGATGGTTCCGCGCTCACCCGCTAAAAAGAAGGAAGACAAGGACGCAAAGCCGCCGACCGCGTGGCAGCTTTTCGCCAACCGCGCCGGAAACTTCCTTCGCGTCGCACCGAAACCTATTCCCGCACCCGTCACGGAAACGGAAAACCTGCTCGCCGTCAAATGCAATCTGTGTCAGGACACGCCGCTCAATCCGCCCACGCGCCGCACTCAAGCGTACTCATGTCAGGAAAGCTGTCCGACGGGCGCGCTGGTGCGAGTCAACCCGCGCACCTATTTCGATGAAGTCGGGCGCACGCTTGGCGTCAAACGCCGCGACGCGACGCACGCCATCGGGCGCAACATACACAAGCGCGATGCGCCCGCGCAGATGTGGCACATCGGCGGCGCGCTCTTAACGCTCGCTTTAACACTGTTTACGATTTGGGGCTTAATGCTCTACGGCTTCGACGCGCCGCTCGCCACACCCGAAAGCAGTTTCTCATGGCTCACGATGCGCTGGCTGACGGGGCTTGTCGGACTTGTCGGCATCGCGGCGGTGATGACCTATCCGTTCAGGAAAAAGATTTATCGCCGCCGCGCCGGAGCTTTGCGCTACTGGATGCTGGCTCACGTTTATGCCGGAACTATCGCGGGCATCATCCTGCTCCTGCACGGCGGCACAAGCACCGGCGGACTGCTCACAACGCTTCTGATGCTCGCCTTCGACCTCGTGATTCTCTCCGGCTTGTTCGGCATCGCGTCATACATTATCGCCCCGCGCATCATGACGAGTATCGAAGGCGAACCGCTTCTTATCGAAGACTTGAAAGCACGCCGCGCGGAACTTCGCCAGACGCTCCATGATGTGATGACAAACAGCACCGCGCAAGTCCGCGACATCGTGACGCGCCAAGTTCAGCGACGCATCTTCACCCTGCCTTACCTGTTTCGTCATTACATACGGCGCGAAGAATTAAGCTTGATGCTGGCGCGTGCGCGTGAAGATTTTGAGCCGCAAAGGGAAACGCTAAAGACTCCGGTTGAGCGCGCCGCGTTAAACGAAGCTATTGAGGCGGCGGTCACTCTGCGCCGCGTTGACGCGCTGATTTATCTCCACAGCGTGCTTAAAATCTGGATTGCACCGCACGTCGTTTCGACTTCTGCGATGCTCGCCTTGATGGTTGTGCATGTCATTCAAGTCGTTTTCTTCCGTGTTGGATAGATTTCATGTTGGACTAAAATCCGAGAGCATCACGCAATGAAATTGCAGCGCAGTACATACATCATTCGCCGCGAGGACATCGCCGTTGACCCCGTGACGCTTGTCACCGAAGGCTTACTAATCGGCTCACTCCCCGACTGCGAATTATTCCTTAATCATCCGAGCATCTCGCGTAGCCACGCCGGGATTCAGCGTCTCGACACACACTTTTACATTTTCCCATTAAGCCCGACGAACGCTACGACCTTAAACGGCACGCTTGTCGAAGACCGCCGCGCGCTGGCTTCGGGCGATGTCATGCAAATCGGACCCTTCCTTTTAACGATTGAGCGCGCCGATGAGCATCTCGAAATCTCTGTGCGATTGGAAGTCGGTCTGCATATCGGTGACACGCGCAATCGCGGTAGTGTCGAAGACCTTTCAAGCGTCACGAAAACCGATGCCTCAAGTGACGCCCCGGTTGGTACGGAAGCCACACCGCCGCCACCCGCCCAAACCGAACCGAACGCCGGACAGAACGCGACGCCCGAAGTATCCGAAGCACTCGGCATCTTCTGGGATAAGCGAAAACGCGAAGCCGGAAAGATTGCGCGCCCGTCGCCGCTTCACCCGCGCGGTGAAAAACGACTTGGCAAATCGCTCTATAATTGGACGCCGACCACTGACCTCGCACCGGGCAACAATTACGGCGGCGTGTTTGTCTGGAGCGCGATTCTCATCACCGTGTTCGCCGTCGGCGCAATCTATTTTTACGCCGATGCCTTTTCGCCTGCTCCGGTTTCCAACCCGCACACGCGCACCGAATTTGCTTTCACGCCCGCCGTCGCCACCGTCGTCAACGCCAACTCATGCACGAGTTGCCACACCTTAACGACGAGCATGGATACGGCGTGCGCCTCGTGTCACAAGACCGACATCTTCCAGTCGAACATGTCGCAGGCTCACAACGAAGCCGGACTATCTTGCGCCACATGTCACGCCGAACATCAAGGCGCAGATTTCCGCCCGCGCCTCGCGTCGCTCAACTCATGCACGCAATGCCACAACGACGCGAACAAAAACACATACAACGGTCGCAGTGTTTCCACCGCGCATAACAACGTCGTCGGCTACCCCGTAGAGAACGGCGAGTGGACTTGGGAAGGACTTGACCCTGAAGTTTGGCAACACAAAGACGCGGCGGTCATTGAAGCGGCAAAGCGCGCTCCGGGTGAATCGGAAAGGCAGTGGCGCGTCAAACAATTTCACGCCCTTCATATGTACCGCGTCCGTCGTGTCGAAGGTATCGAAGGCAATTCGAGCGGTGAGGTTTCATGTTCGAGTTGCCACAAATCCTTTCAACCGATTGACGTGGAAACGCCGCGCACGACCTGCGCCGCCTGTCATAACGGCAAAACTGATGTGGCAACCGGCGCGACGCTCATCGCGGCAACCGAAGCAAACTGCACTTCGTGCCACGTCCAACACAGTGCCGACAAACGCCACTGGAATCCCGGCATGATGAGTGACCAGAGCAACATCGCACGGCAAACGCCCGCCGGGACAAACGCCGTCGCCGCGCACGCCGCGCCCGGATTATGAAAAGTATTGATGCAGAGAAGCGCAGAGTTGAAGACGCAGAGAACCACAGAGTAAAGACGGTTTTCTCTGCGTACCTCTGCGTCTTCAACTCTGCGCTTCTCTGCGTTTAATCTTTACCCAACCAAACATCTCAAGCAATGAAAAGAACACACCTTATCATCGCCGTCGCATCCCTCGTTCTCGTCGTCGCGTTATGGTTCGTCGCCGCTTCGCTTGCCCCGCGCCAAACGCTTTACGGCGGCTTGTCCGTTCCGGCATGGGGCGGCATCGCCGTCGCGTTATTACTTGCGGGCGCGCTTTGGACTCTGCGCGATACATGGCGCGAACGTAACTTAATTTCAGGCTACGCCAACGGCGACACGGCAACCGAACAAGTCACCGCCAAAGCCGCCCCCGAACGTATCTCGCAAGACGACCGCCAACGACTCGACCCGGACGGACCCGACTACCCGCACCCGATTATTTTCCCTGAACGCTGCATCGGTTGTTATGCGTGCGTCGAGGCGTGTCCGCACGGCGTACTGCAAATCATCAAAGGCATTTCGGCGGTCGTCGCGCGTGACCAGTGCATGGAAGATACGGCGTGCGAAGTCGAGTGTCCCGTGAACCCGAAAGCGTGCATCGTCATCGGCACGACCAAGCGCATTCCTAAGCGCAAAGTTCCGGCACGCAACGCCGAATTTATGACCGACGTTCCCGGCTGCTTTATCATCGGTGACGTATCCGGCACACCGCTCATCAAGAACGCCGCCAACGAAGGCGCGAACGTCATCGCCCACATCAAAGACGAACTAAACGGCACGAACCCCGCGACCAACGGCAATGGAAATAAAGCGAAGTACGATGTCGCTATCATCGGTATGGGACCCGCCGGAGTCTCCGCCGCGATTGCCGCCGCGCGTGCCAACCTTTCTTACGTCGCCATCGAACAGGACAAAATCCTGTCAACCATCGAAGCGTATCCGGCGAACAAATATGTGTTCTTCAAACCCGATTCGATGAAATCCACGTCACCGATTAACGTCGAAGGCGAAGGCAAACAGCGCGAAATGATTCTCTCATCGTGGAAAGAAGCACTGGAGGCGGAGAAGGTTCAGGTCAACGAAGAAGAGAGTTGCAAAGCCGTCAAACCTATGGAAGACGGCGATTACTTTACCGTCAAAACCGTTCAGCGTTTGAGCGGTTCGGAAGTCGAATACACAGCGCGGCGCGTCATCTTGGGCATCGGCAATCGCGGCACGCCGATGAAGTTGGGCGTCAAAGGCGAAGACATGCGCGTCGAGCGCGACGGCATAGCGACGCAGGACAAAGTTCAATACAAACTCGCCGACCCGCGTGCCTACATGCAACGCCGCGTCATCATCGTCGGGGCGGGCAATTCCGCGATTGAAGCGGCGGTTGATTTGGTGTGTTACCGCGACGGCGACCAGATAACTTTCCGACCCGAAGCCGAAATGAACGAAGTCACGCTCGTGATTCGCAGTGACCTCAAAAACGATTTGAAGTTCGGCAACAAGCGTCAACTTTACACTTGCATTGACGAAGGCAAAATCAAAGTCTTCTTCGGCACGGGCATTAAAGAGATTAGCGATAATGAAGTCGTCCTGATGAGCGCGCGGTCGAAAGAGGAACGGGCGCGGATTCCGAACGATTATATTTTTGCGATGATTGGCGGCGACCGTCCGACGAAGTTTTTAGAGGCGATTGGAATTAAAATCGGGTAGCTGCCGTTTTGTGTGGCAAGTTAACCGCAGAGACGTAGAGAACGCAAAGAAAGCGCAAAGAGAATTTGTATTTTCACTTTGCGTCGCCTCTTGCGTCCTCTGCGTCTCTGCGGTTAACGCCTTGAAACAGTTACCAACCAAAACTTAACCCGCTTCAAAATCCCGCACATCCTTAAACGGCACATCACGGTCATCGAAGTTCGGGCGATAGTAGTGCGCCGCCGAATCGTATTCCTGCATCCAGCCTTCTTCCATCCCGCAATCTTCCAGAGCTTCAACCGCGCGCATCCATTCGCGTTCCGTGATGCGCCGCGAAAGAAGCGTATAACGCTCATCCGTTGCCGCTTTATTCGTCGCGTAATACTGCGCCATCAGCGAGACGGCGACGCGCGGACTCAACTTCTCGCGTATCCACATCAAAGATTCACGCACCCCCGCGAGGTCATTCGGCAAGACGAGCAAACGAATCACCAATCCGCGTTTAAGCAAGCCGTCTTCACCGTACATAAGTTCATCGCCCATCTGACGATACATCTCCGCGATTGCCGAGCGCGCGTGTTCCGTATAGCCACGCACTTTTGAATACACCGCCCCGTCGTTTGAATCCGCGTACTTCAAATCCGGCAGATAGACATCAACGATGCCGTCAAGCAGTTTCAAGACTTCAACGGAATCATATGCGTTGGTGTTATAGACGATTGGCAAATTCAAACCCTGTTCGGCGGCAAGCAGAATCGCGTGTGCCATCTGTGGCGCATAGTGCGTTGGACTTACGAAATTGATGTTATGACAACCGCGCCCCGCGAGTTCCGTCATCATCGCGGCGAGGCGTTCGGGTGTGACTTCGTTCGTGCGTTGCTGTTTGTAGGTTTGCGAGATTTGAAAGTTTTGACAATACACACAACGCAGATTGCAGTTGCCGAAAAAGATATTGCCCGCGCCTTTTGTTCCAACTAACGGCGGTTCTTCGCCGAAGTGCGCGGTGTATGACGACACCGCCGCCAATCGTCCCGCGTGACACACGGCGCGCTCATCATGCACTCGATTGTTAAGACAATCATGCGGGCAGACGGTGCACCGCACGAGCAGTGCGTTAAGACTATCAACCCGCCGCGCGAGTTCGCCGGAGAGGTAAAGCGCGCGATACGCGGGCGCGAGGATGTGTGATGCCGTGTGTGATGTGGTGATGACGGTTTCCATTTGTAATCGCCCGCAATTAACGTCAGTTCGACATAAGAACAAAGGTCTTCAGCCACGAGAGTGGCGATAGATAGTAGCCCATGGCGTAAGCCGTGGGTATCAGTGAGCAAGGACAAGCCCCGTCAGGGGCGAAAGATATGGGCGAGTATCTCTTTCGCCCCTGACGGGGCTTGCTTCGCCTTACTGCCTGACCCACGGCTTACGCCGTGGGCTATTTTCTGGTCGCCCCTGACGGGGCTGCAATCCTTATATCGAACTCACGTTAATTAAGCTGGGTTTGAAAACAAGACCAACACTTACGCCAAACATCTTGTCTGTAACTATCCACTATCCACTACTCACGTCATTTACTTCCCGACATTTTGAGACGATGTTCGCGCACATTTTGCACCGCCCGCGCGAGACGCGAACCTGACGGGCGGTCATGTTCTTCGACCAGATTTTCCGGCGCAAGGCGCGTGTTGAGATGCCAGATAAAATCGAGTTCCGACCCCAGAGCGCGTAGGTTCATGCGGGCTTCGATGATAAGCAACACGCTGCCGTAAAATAAACACAAAGCTCCGCAGAGTCCGACCATGACGGGCAGCCATGCGTAACTCATCCCCGTAGCGACGACGATGCCAATCAGCACGCTGGTCAAAACGAAGATGCCAAGCGCGACATAGAAAATCGTCATGCACTTTTGAAGCAAACGGGCGCGGGCGATTAGACGGTCTAACTGGTCGAAGATGACGGCGCGGCGTTCGTCGAACAATTCGAGATTCGCCGCATCGTCGCCACTCGTGTGCGCGATTTCCTCGAAGCGGTCAGAGAGCGAACGCACGCGGTCAACGACGCGCCCAAGACGATGTGAAGTCGAGAGAACCAGTGTGCCGCACGCCGAAATCAACACGGCGGGCGTAATCATCGCCGTCAAAACCGCGACCGCCGAAGAGAGTTCATCCATAGCCGACCCAAGATAAAAGCATTCATCCCGCGAAGCAAACTTGCCCGCCACGCGCGAATCGAAAACTCTTATCTGTGAGATTCAAGCTATCGCGTCACACTGCGCCACGCGCTACTATATTTTGTGACTTCCATGTTGAAATCAAGTTGAAAATTACCGATTGCCAAGACGCGCAGTTATGCTATTCTCCGCCGCAAGCATGAGTGTCAATTGCGACATGCGATGACTTTTTTCACCACCCACGGTTGGCTCTTTTCCAACCTACATATCACAAGGAGCAACAAGGACATGGCGGAGCAAGATTTCAACCAAAACGATGACCGAACCATAAGCGATGACGCCGCTCAATCGGACTTGCAAATGGACAGCGAACTTCGCAAAGACAACGATTCTCCGACCGCGATGCAAGGTGCGAGCGACAATCTCGCCGCGATTGATTACGGCGGCAGTATTCTGTTGGGCGACGCCTCTGGAGCAAGCACCATGACCGGAGATGATGACGAAGAAAGCACGACAACCGGCGACGGACATCCGCCGCGCGACGGAAGCCGTTCATCGGATGATGACGACGAAAGTGATGCGGGCGCGAGTCGCGGCGGGCAAGCCATCGGGCGCGCGACCGGAGTAACTCAAGCCAGCAAGAAAGCATCGCCAGCCGCCACCAAGAGCGCATCAAAATCGGGCGGCACGACGGGCGGAACAAAGACTTCAACCGGCAAAACATCAAGCACCAAAACGGCGTCGAAATCCGGCGCAAACGCACCATCGAAGCCGTCCGGCAAGGCAGCGCAGAAAGTCACGAGCGGCAGCAGTAAAGCCACCGCGACACAAGGCGCAAGCAAGAGCGCGGGCAAAGGCACAGCGAAGGGGATAACAGCCAAAGCATCTTCAACCAAAGCTTCACCGGCTAAAGCTTCGTCGGCTAAAGCTTCGTCGGGCGGCAAGGCGGCATCAACGGGCAAAACCGCTTCGGGCAGCAAAGCTTCAGCGACCAAAGGCGGAGCATCCAAACAGTCCGCAGCTAAAGGTGCTTCCACCAAATCGGCGGCGAAGTCTGCCACCCAATCTTCGGCTAAAGGCGCAACCAAATTTGCGACTAAAGGCAATGTGAGTCCGGCGAAAGGCAGTGCCAAAAAAGGCGGCGCGATTAAAGATGCGGCGAAGAAAGGTGCAGCCAAGAAAGGCGCGGCGAAACAGGGAGCGGTGAAGAACACCGGCACTAAAACACCGCAACCCGGCGGCGCGAAGAAAGCCGCCGCTAAGACCACCGCGAAAGGCGCGACGCAGAAATCTTCAGCCAAAGGCAACGTTCCCATGACAACGAAAACCTCTGCCACCAAACGCGGCGGCAGGTAACAAAGGGAAGGCATTTGAATTATCAAAGCACAACGCCGCCATCTCTGGCGGCGTTGTGCTTTCCCTTTGCTTCTTCATCGGCACTTCGGTGTCAAAGACCTAAAGCGCATCAAAACTCCATATCGTGCAAACCGAAATACCGTATCGTGCAGACTCGCACGCAGCCTTCCAACTTGTCCTGCGAAAACTCAAGGCTCACAGCGTCGCTTAACTCAAGGCACGGTGTTTGCCAAATATCCGCGCAACCTACCTTTGGCGTTTGTTCTCTCTCCTTAACTAACGTCACGAATTAAATTTTAAGTTTCGGAGTGTACAAGCATCATGTTCAATAAAAGATTTGTTTCCGTCATCGGATTGTTTTCAATCCTGTTACTCCTCGCTCCCGCGAGTTTTGCACAAGAGCGTCGCCGTTCATCGCGGCTCGGACCTAAAACGCGCGCCGCGCTTTCGGCGGGCGCGGGTGCGGGCTTAGGGGCGGCGGTCGGCGCGCTCATCGGCGGCAAGCGCGGTGCGGCGTCGGGTGCATTGCTCGGCGGCGGCGGGGCGACAACCGCGTGGCTCTTAAAGAACAAGCGCGACCGCAACCGTCTCGGTCGCTATGGCAAGCCTATCGCCACCATCGGTTCGGGTGCGGCACTCGGCGCGGGGCTGGGTACGGCGATTGGCGGCGGCAGAGGCGCGGCTATCGGCGGGCTTCTCGGCGGCGGTGGTACAACCGCCGGTTACTACATCAACAAACGCCGCAATCGCAACAATCGTTATCAGCGCAACTATCGTCGTAACTACCGCCGTTATTAAGCGACGCTCAATAACTCATCACCGATACACCGACGCGCCGCGCGACTTCTTATGGGAGAAGTCGCGCGGCGCGTTTTATGTTGCGCGTCGCCGTATGTTAGCTTAAATGCCTTAACCCTAAATCAACCAACGCACCAAACAAAAGTTTGAATTAAACTTGTCATGCGCGGTGCAGAAAAGAGCCACAACCCGACGTGATACCACACCACACAAGCACGCCCACAAACCTGAACCGTGAACTCGAAACCGCGATTGAACTCGCACGCCTCGCCGGACGCGCGGCGATGAAGTTTTACGATATGCCGCTCGACGTTCAACTTAAAGACAAACACGACGAACCCGTGACGCAAGCCGATTATGCCGCTAACGCCGTCATCGTCCCGTCCCTCAATCGTATGTTCCCCGATGACGGTTTGCTTTCTGAAGAAACCGCCGACACCACCGCGCGCCTCACCAAATCGCGCGTCTGGATGATTGACCCGATTGACGGCACCAACGGCTTCATCAATCGCACCGGCGACTTCGCCGTCCAAATCGGTTTGAGCATCGAAGGCGCGCCCGCTCTCGGTGTCGTGTATCAACCGATTGGCGAGGTGCTTTATTACGCCGCCAGAGATTTCGGGGCATGGATACAACACGCCGCCAATGAACCGCGCCGCTTACACGTTTCGGATAAACGTGATTTGCGCGACATGCACATCGCCGTCAGCCGCACGCATCGCAGCCCGCGCACGAGCCAAGTCATCGAACATCTCGGCTTAAAAAGCGAAATTCAAAGCGGCTCGGTCGGAGTAAAAATCGGTCTTATCGTCAACCGCGAATGCGACCTGTACATACATCTTTCCGCCCGCTCGAAACAGTGGGACACATGCGCCCCCGAAGCCATCTTGCGCGAAGCGGGCGGCACGCTGACGGATTTGTTCGGCACGCCTTACAACTACAACACCCTCGACGTTTGGAACAGCAACGGCATCGTCGCCACCAACGGCGTGGCGCACGGGTCTGTCATCGAACGCCTCGCACCGCTCTTGCGCGAGTTCGGGCGCACGCCCGCGTGATGCTTGCGACATGCGGGCTATCACTGAAATTGAGTAGCGAAACTACATGATAAGCACGCCTCCGCTCGAACGGTTTGTTAGGCAGTTTGTGATAGTGACTCATCTGTTCTCTATTATGTCCTGCTGTAGAAATGATCGCGTTAGTTCACGCTCTTTTTTGTTGAAACGTATCTCCAAATTACACGGAGTAGGAATATCCCAAAACGAGCATTCATCTTTTATATGTGAAGTGTCATTAACGAGTGGGCTTAATGTCTTTTCTAGTAATGATGACCACTCGGTATTTGAGATTGAGGTTAGTTGCAACTTTCGTTCAGAGCCTATTGACCACAAATTGGTGAACCATTGGGGTTGGTATCCCGGAGACAAAACAAGGACTCCCTCTAGCGTTATTCCTTTTCCCACAAAAACGAAAGGTGGCAAAACAACGGCAGGAGATTTCGGTTGCTTTGGTTTGAAGTTATTTCGGGTGTAATAAATAAAGGGTTTAGCTAAATAATCGCGGTCTATGCCGCGCTGCGGTCCCTCACCATACATAGTAGATACGCCCTTGAACGAGGAGTATCGGGGAATCACGAGAAGCTCAGGAATTATCTTTCCTGTTGAAGCGTCAGTAACCTGAACAGGTTCTTTAGGTATATTCTTCTGACCCTTAAAACAAGCAAGATTTAACAGAAGTAGTAGAGTACCAAGAAGTGAAAATATAGAGTTCTTTTTAGACAAGGCTTTCCCTCGGTTCGATATTTTGATGTTCTATATCTAACACCGCAACCGGTATTCCAACGTTGAAGCATCAACAATCATCAGTAAATAGAGAGTATTTGGCTTCAAGTAAGCAATCATAATGTTGCAGTTGGTAAGATTTCACTGCGCCTTTACAAACTGAAATGTGCTTATGCACATTTTGCTGCCTAACGTATAATGAACCCACGCAAACTTTCGTTATCACGTTCGGTAATGCCAACTTCGCAAGCTTTACCAAGCACATTTTGCTCCAAAATTCTCAATGAAGTTTCTCCATCTCGCTGATACGCATCTCGGTTGTCGCCGTTATAATTTGGACGAGCGCACCAAAGACTTCGCCCGCGCGTGGTTCGATATTGTGACGCGCCACGCCATCGGCAGACGGGTTGATTTCGTTCTCATCGCCGGAGACTTTTTCAATTCGCGCCTCGTTGATTCGCAAACCATGAATCACGCGATGATTGGTCTTCAGGCTTTGCGCGATGCCGACATTCCGGTCATCGTCATCGAAGGCAATCACGATAAACACGATGTCGTGACAGACCACAGTTGGCTGCGTTCGCTCTCGAAGTGGCGGCTTATCAAACTTCTCGAACCCGTTGATGCCGAAGGTAATCAACATCTCGCGTGGGACGAAACCGAGCGCGCGGGTTGGTACATTGACATCAAGAACGCGCGCATCTTCGGCTCACACTGGTACGGGATGAGTGCCAATTATGCCCTGCCTTTGCTCGCCGATGCCTTGAAGGAAGCCCGCGACCCGGAACGCTTCAACATCCTGATGCTTCACACCGATGTCGAAGGTCAACTCGGTCGCCCGATTCCGGCTCTCTCCGTCGCGCGCCTCAAAGAGTTGCGCGAACTCGTTGATTACGTCGCGCTCGGTCACACGCACAAGCGTTTTGAACTCGATAATTGGGCGTTTAATCCTGGCTCGCCCGAATGGTGTTCGACCGACGAGTACCGCGAGGAGCGCGGCTTTTACCTCGTCGAAGTGAACGATGCGCGCCGTGCCACAGTCGAATACATACAGGACTACGCGCAACGCAAACTTCAACGCATCACCTTTGACGTTTCCGGCGCGGACGACCCGGAAGCGATGCACTTAGCCGCGCTTGAACAAATCAAACGTGAAGCCTGCATCCATGATGAGAACAGTGACGCTCTCGCGCCGATAATCGAAATCAATTTGCGCGGTCATCTCGGCTTCAAAGGTTCGCTGCTCAACCTCAATCTTTTGCGCGACGAAACACAGGCGCACACGCGCGCTCTTCACGTCATGGTCAAAAACCAGACCGTGCCGGTTGAATACGCCGTCGCCGCCGGACTCGATGCGAACACGACGCGCCATGACCGCGAACGCCGCATCATCGAAGACCTCGTATCGCGCGACAATCGTTTCTCGACGCGCGCCACAGACATCGCCGCCCTCATCATCGAAGCCAAACGACTTGCCCTCGCGCAGGAAGCACCCGAAAAAATCGTTGATTTAATCGCCGCCCGTCTTGACGCGGAAACGATTGATGAAGCAAAGATTGATGATGTAAAAATTGATGAAGCGATGATGAAGAAAGCCGCGATTGATGAATCGAAGACGGGCGACCATTTAACGGACGAAGTTATAACCGATGAACTGAAGACCGACGACGCAATGGTGGATGAACCATCGGCGGACAACGTACCACCGGCAAGCGACGGTGTTCCCGCCAACCACACTCACCCTTTAATCTCTCATCTCTTAAACGTATGACCGAAGCTTTTGACCGTGTTCGCGGCGTCCGCGAATTGCCATTATTTCCGTTGCCGATTGCCCTCTTTCCCGGCGTGCCGCTCCCGCTTCACATCTTCGAGCCGCGCTATCGGGAGATGCTCAAGGATGCCCGCGCCGGAAACAATTTCATCGGCATCTCTTATTTCGACGCGGGCGAATCAGACGCCCAAACACCGCCCGCCGGACACGTCGGCTGCGTCGCGGAAATCGTCGAAGTCCAAGACCAACCCGACGGGCGTGCCAACATCATCACCGTCGGCATCATCCGTTATCACATTGACGAATACATCGAGCGCGGCGATTCATACCTCGTCGGACGCCCCACGTTCTTTGAAGACGAAGCGGAAGATGACACGGAACTTAACGAACGCGCACGCGAAGTCACAGACCTGTTTATGCGTATCGCCCGCGCGATGCGCTCACTCAATAACGAACGCGCGACGCTGCCCGACCTGCCGGAAGCCGACCCCGAAAGGTTGTCATTTCTCATCGCCGCCGCCCTCGAAATAGATTCTGAAATCAAGCTTGATCTTTTGGAAATGCGCTCGACAATAAGGCGTTTGACGCGCATCCGCGACATGTTGAAAGAAGCCGCTTCGGGTTATGAAGAACGCGCCCGCGTGCATCTAGTCGCCAAAACCAACGGGCATTCCGGCAAGAATTTTCCCATCGGTTAAACCGCGAAATTAAATTGTCCATGCCGCCTTCAATCTCTGTCTCCATACTTTTCTTCGGTGCGGCGCGCGACATCGCTGGTGCGTCGAATCTCGATTTCCAACTCGCCGCACACTCGACCGTCAGTACGCTAAAAAGCGAGATACTCGCCAACTATCCCGAACTCGCGCGCTTCGGACGCTCCTTGCTCATCGCCGTTAATTGTGAATATGCCGACGAAAACATGACGCTCAAAAGCGACGATGAAATCGCGTTCTTCCCGCCCGTCAGCGGCGGCGCGATGAACGAAGACGAAGACGATGCTTCATCGGAAAACCCTTCATCCGACTTTTACGAACTGACGGATGAACCCATTGACATCACAAAAGTCGCACGTCGCGTCGTCCCGCCGACGTGCGGCGCAACCGTCACGCTTGACGGCTATGTCCGCGAACACACGCGGAATCACGAGCGCACGCTTTACCTTGTTTATGAAGCTTACGAACCAATGGCACGCCGCGAACTGCATCGCATCGGGAGCGAAGCCCGCGCGCAATTCGACATCGCGCACGTCGGCATCGTCCATCGCACCGGACGACTTGAAATCGGTGAAACAAGCGTCGTTATATCCGTCGCCGCACCGCACCGCCGCGCCGCATTTGAAGCGTGCGAATGGTTGATAAAGGAACTCAAGCGCACCGTCCCCATTTGGAAAAAAGAGTTTTACGAAGACGGCTCGATGTGGGCGGAAGGCGAACACGCGAACACGACGACTTAGATTGCAATGAAAATTTTAGACATCGGATGCGGCACACACAAAACGCCGGGCGCAATCGGGATTGACAACAACCCGCACACCGACGCCGACATCATCCACGATTTAGATTCCGCCCCATACCCGTTCCCTGATAACGAATTTGATTTAATCATCGGCAATCAAGTCATCGAACACGTCCGCGATGTGATGCTCGTCGTCGCCGAACTCTATCGCATCGCCAAACCCGGCGCGCTCATACGCCTCGACACGCCGCACTATTCCGACATCGCTTCCTACACCGACCCGACGCATCATCGCCACTTGACCACCGAATCTTTCAGTTACTTCACGGGCGACCGCCCCGACTTCGGCTTTTACAGTCACGTCCGTTTGCACCCTGTTTTGATTCGCGTCACGATGCTCAAACTCTGGCGACTGTTAGGCTTTCAAATCCTCGTCAACTCTCACAATCGCTTTCCGCGTCTGCGTTTCCTACGCCGCTTCTGGGAGCAGTATCTGTGTTTCATCGTGCGCGGCAAGACGATATATTTCGAGTTTGAAGTGGTTAAGTCAACGCAAATTTAGACACAAAAAACGGGGACGTGAAACTTAATTCACATCCCCCTTCTCTCATCTTTGCGAACTGCTGTTTTACTGAAACGGCGTTCCGATTGGACGCCTATCAGTCGGCGATGCGACTTCGGGAATTGTCATCGCAACGGGTGCTTCCACCTGAAAATCACAATCCTCACGCGCGCAGACGCGAATCGTTTCGCCCTTCTTGTTCTTCTTCTCAAGCAAAAACGGCGCGCCGCACTGCGGGCATGGTTCTGAAACGGGCTTGTCCCAATAAACCGCATCGCACGTCGGATACTCCGAACAACCGTAAAAATATCTGCCGCGCTTCGATTTTTTAACGAGCAATTCGCCTTTGCATCCCGGCTTATCACACGCGACGCCCGTTGTTTCGCGCTTGATAAAGTTGCACGTTGGATAGTTCGAGCATGAGATAAATTCGCCGAAGCGTCCCTGACGACGAACGAGATTCGCACCGTCAACCGGACACAGTTCATCAAGCGGCACGGGCGCAGCGGCGACCGCTCCGCTACGGGAAATCTTGCGTATGTTGCGGCAATCGGGATAGCCCGTGCAGCCCAAGAACTGCCCGAAGCGTCCGCGTTTGAGAGCCATCGGCTTGCCGCACAAGTCGCACGTTTCTTCTTGCGTCGCGCCTTCCGCGCCCGCATCCGCCGACATAGTTTTCGCGCCGTTGGATTCAATTACAAACGCGGGTTTGGCGACTTCGCGCGTCGTGCGGCATTCGGGATAATTTGAACACGCGAGATACTCACCGAAGCGTCCGAACTTTTTGACCATCCCCGCCCCGCAGTTGTCGCACTTCTCGTTCGTGGCAATCGCTTCGCCGCGCTTGTCTTTCATTTGCTGTTCGGCAACCACAAGGTCACGCTCAAACTGCGTATAAAAATCGCGCAGGGCGGTCGTCCATTTGAGCTTGCCTTCGCCTATGTCGTCGAGTTCCTGCTCCATACGCGCCGTGTAAGTCTCATTAAACAAATCATTGAAACTGGCGACGAGTAAGTCGTTGACGGTCGTGCCTAAGCCGGTCGGATAGAATTTGCTTTCGTGACGTTCGACGTATTCGCGGTCTTGAATCGTCTGAATAATCGCGGCGTAAGTCGAAGGTCGCCCGATGCCTTTTTCTTCCAACATCTTGACGAGCGTCGCTTCGGAATAACGCGGCGGCGGTTCGGTCGAATGTTGTTCCGGCGTGACGGTGTTGCGTTGCAGTTCATCGTCTTTGCCGACGATTGGAAGTTTGCGCGTCGCTTCTTCGTCTTCCTCATTCTTCTCGTCGCGCCCTTCTTCATAGACGCGCAAAAAGCCGTCGAACTTTTGCACCGCCCCGCTCGCGCGAAATAGAAAGCGTCCGGCTTCGATGTCAATCGTCGTCTGGTCGAAGACGGCGGCGGTCATCTGTGACGCGACGAAGCGTTGCCAGATGAGACGATACAGACGCATCTCGTCGGGTTGAAGGAAGCGCGCGACGGAATCGGGCGTGCGCGTCGCGTCCGTCGGGCGTATCGCTTCGTGCGCGTCCTGCGCCCCCTTTTTCGAGCGATACTGAATCGCTTTTTCCGGCAGATAATTCGCGCCGTAACTCTTGCCGATAAAATCGCGCACTTCCGCGAGTGCGGTATCGGAAACGCGCGTCGAATCAGTTCGCATGTAAGTGATAAGTCCCGTTGAACCTTCGCCGCCCATCTCTATGCCTTCGTAGAGACGTTGCGCGGTCTGCATCGTGCGCTTGACGGAGAATCCCAATTTCCTAGCCGCTTCCTGTTGAAGTTTCGATGTGATGAACGGCGGCACGGGGTTGCGTTTGCGTTCCTTCGTCGTCACTTCGGCAACGCGAAACCGCTCGCCCTCGATTTCTTCGACAAGCGCGCGGGCTTGGTCTTCCGCCTTGATGTGAAGTTCCGAAGCCTTCGTCTCGTTATCGAAGTTGCCCGACTTGATTGTCTGTTCACCGACACGGACGAGACGCGCATCGAACGCGGGCGGGTCGTCGTGGCTCAGGTTCGCAACTATCGTCCAATATTCGGTTTTCGTAAAAGCTTCGATTTCGCGTTCGCGCTCGACAATCATGCGAAGCGCGACGGACTGGACGCGCCCCGCCGAAAGCTTGCCGCCGACGGTCTTACACAGAAGCGGCGAAACCTTATAACCGACCAACCTATCAAGCACGCGGCGGGCTTGCTGCGCGTCAACAAGGTTCGCGTCAATCTGCTTGGGTTCGCGGAAAGCGTCTTGGACGGCGCGCTTCGTGATCTCATTAAACATCACGCGATAGTGCGGCGTCTTCGAGCGTTTCGGGATAAGTTCCTCCGCCAAGTGCTGGCAAATCGCTTCGCCTTCGCGGTCGGGGTCAGCTGCCAAGTAGATAGCTTCGGCTTCGCGTGCCGCCTTCTTGAGAGCGGCGACGGTCTGTTTATTATTGCGCTTCTTGATGTCGGGAATGACTTCGTAAGTGGCGGCGAAATCATGTTCGACATCCACGCCCAAACCCTTCGCCGGTAAATCTTTGATATGACCGAGCGACGCCATCACGACATA
The DNA here is from genome assembly GCA_024330265.1 of Pyrinomonadaceae bacterium MAG19_C2-C3. GTDB lineage: Bacteria > Acidobacteriota > Blastocatellia > Pyrinomonadales > Pyrinomonadaceae > JANDLT01. Next base: position 30,567 of record JANDLT010000034.1, read on the forward strand.
ATCCGAGCCGAGATATTTGTTAATCGTCTTCGCTTTCGCGGGTGATTCAACGATGACTAAGTTCTTCGCCATTGGTTATCCTTAAATTCTGTCAAGACTTCAATTGAAAATTTATTGATGTGTGATTCGCTGATTTAGATGCGCCGACCAAACTTTATACTTGCCTATGGTTAAGTTGAGGTGAAACCTGAAAACTCCCCCACCTTACGCGATTTTGTTTTTAGCCCGATTCATCGGGCTTTGCGGCGAAGCGGCACTTAGACAGGTTCCGTTTGACGGCTGGGTGGAGAGCGAGTTGAAAATCGAGAGAGCGTTTTAACGTCCTTCCCGCTCCCGCTTTAGCATTTGGCTAAAGCCGCCCCTTTTCAAAAGGACGTTGAAACGCCCTTCAAATTCTTATGTTTGCCCACGCGATAATATCGCGTGGCTAGTCGCCGCTTCGCGGAAAGCCGCGTGAACGCGGCTACAATCAGAACCGCGTAAGGTGAGTAACTCCATATTCCGCGCTCTGTGTCTCTTTGCTCTGTAAAGAGCAGTCAGAAAGTAGTCAGAGGCAAGCACGCTCTGGTGCGCCGCCTCTGGTACGGGTAAATAAAACCTGTCCGCGCCCCGAAAGGGGCGCGAAGAAACATAGTGAACCACGCATCCTATGCGCCCTTTCAGGGCGCAAACATCTTTACCGCATTGTGACCAGAGGCGGCGCACTTCTCACTTCGTTCGCGTGCTTGCCACTGGCTACCTTCTTCCGTGTCCCTTCAGGACGGGAACTGCGTGACATTAAATCAACGGTTCACAATTTCTTAACGTAGCTGTTGCCCGGAAGCCTTCGCACCGCGTCGCGCATTTCTAAACCTAGCAGTGCGGCGGTCAACTCCGCAATCGTCAGCTTGCTTTCGAGCATAAGCGAATCAATGTGCTTTTGGTCGTCGGGTGAGAGCAAATCCCACACGGCGCGCTCATGCTCCGATAAGTTTGCGGGTTCGCGTTGTTCCGCTTCCGGTGGTGTGTCGGGCGATGAATCGGACTCGCCCAACTCCGGCGGCAAGATGCGGGCGGCGATTTCGGGCGGCAATTCCTGCGCGATGTCTTGCCACTGTTGAACGAGTTTCGCGCCCGCGCCTTTGATGAGGTAGTTCGTGCCGAAAGAGGTGCGCGAGGTGATGTTGCCGGGAACGGCGAAGACCTCGCGGTTCTGTTCCATCGCAAGGCGCGCGGTAATGAGCGAGCCGCTTCGCTCCGTCGCTTCGACGAGAACCGTGCCTAAACTCAAGCCGGAGATGATGCGATTGCGATACGGAAAGTTCGGCGGTATCGGCGGCGTTCCAAGAGGAAACTCGGTGACGAGTGCGCCGCCTGTTTCTAAAATTTGCGCCGCGAGTTTTTCATGGTCGCGCGGGTAAATATCGTCGAGTCCCGTACCCATCACGGCGACGGTACGCCCGCCCGCTTCCATCGCTCCGCGATGCGCCGCCGCGTCAATCCCGCGCGCCAAGCCGGAAACAATCGTCACGCCATGCGATGCCAATTCACGCGAAAGCATCTGCGCCGTATTCACGCCGTAAGTCGAACACCGCCGCGAACCGACGATGGCTACACACGGTTGACCTACGCACAGTTCCCACGCGCCCTTAACGTAAAGCGTTATCGGCGGGTCGGAAATTTCGCGCAACAGAGCGGGGTAACTTCCGTCATCCACAATCATCACATCGCCGCCCGCCGCGCGAACCTTATCAATCTCGACCTCCGCCGCCTCGCGTTTCTCACGCTTGATGATTGACTCAATCGTTTCCGGCGGCAACTTCATCGGCTCAAGTTCGGCGCGCAAAGCACACAGCACGCGCTCCGCCGAACCGAAGCGTTCGAGCAACTTCGCGGCGACGCGGGGACCTATACCCGGCGTCATGTTGAGTTCAATCCAGTGTTGCATAAGTAGGCAGTAGGCAGAGGGCAGTATGCAGTAAGCAAAGGGCAGTAGGCAGAAGACAGTAAAATCAAAGAATACGATTTATCTTTTCGCTTTCAACTGCCAACTGCCTACCGCCTACTGCCTACTACTTCTGGCGGAAGCGTGTGGGAATCGAACCCACCCAAGCTTGCTCTCACAAGCTCGCAAACGGTTTTGAAGACCGCGCCGTTCACCAGAACGGATGCGCCTCCGTGCAAATGTTTTCAAGTGTTTGAAGTGAGGTGAGCGAGTCAAATTATTAAATGCACAACATGATTCGCGTCGTGTGTTACCTTCAAGGACGCACACCCTACGCGCCGCGATTGTCGGCTGTCAAGATGTATAATCGCCATCGAACACTTAACAAAATCGAAAGCGACTGGGAAATCATGGATGAGCCTTTGATTCAGGTTACGCACAAGCGTTGCATCACGACGATTACCATTAACCGTCCCGCCAAGCGCAACGCGCTCGGATACAACATGCGCCGCGATTTAGCCGAAGCGATGGAGCAGGCAGGGCGCGATGAGCGCGTGCGCGTTGTGGTGTTGCGTGGGGCGGGGACGGCGTTTTGCGCGGGCGGCGATATGAGTCGCGTGCGCGAAATGATGGACGAGCGTTTGGGTGCGGACGAATTTACGCGCACACTCGGCGCGGCGCGGCGCGTGGTGTTGGCGATGCGTTCGATGCCGAAGCCTGTGCTGGCTTCCATCAGTGGCATCGCCGCTGGTTCGGGATTCAATCTCGCTCTCGCGTGCGATATGCGAGTCGCGGCGGAGTCGGCGCAGTTCACACAATCTTTCGTGCGCTACGGGCTTCATCCCGAATGGGGCGGGACGTTCTTCCTTCCGCGCATCGTGCCGCCCAACATCGCGTGCGAACTGTTTTTCTTGGGCGACACGTTCGACGCGAAAGAGGCTTATCGTCTCGGCATCATCAACCGCGTGTTTCCCGATGAGATGCTGGAAGAAGAAACGTACAAACTCGCCGAACGCTTGCGCGACGCCGCACCCGTAGCCGTCGCCGCCGTCAAGCAAGCCGTGTATCACAGCACAAACGGGGCGAACTTGGAAGACATGCTTCAATATGAAACCGATGCCCAACGTCGTTGCTTCGGGACGCAAGACGCGCGCGAAGGCGTGCGGGCTTACGCCGAAAAACGCCTGCCGCGCTTTAGTGGGAAATAAGGGTGGGAGATAAGCTTTAACGGAAGATGAATTATGAGCATCCAATTCATCTGACGATTCAACTAAAACTTACGCGCCATGCAAAATTGTACTTCGCGTACTTTTGCATTCATGCTACTTACCGCGATATTGAATTTCGACACTTGATATGAACATGAATATAAAACTCACCACCTTCTTCGCGCTCTTGTTACTTCTCATCGTGCTTCCGCTTCCGTCTGTGCGCGCCCAAAACCTCGACGTTAAAACGCACACGCTCAAAAACGGGATGAAGATTCTCGTCCATGAAGACCGCTCGATTCCAAACGTCGCGCTCTATATTTTCTATCGCATAGGAGCGCGCAACGAACGACCCGGCACGACCGGACTTTCACACTTCTTCGAGCATATGATGTTCAACGGCGCGAAGAAATATGGGGCGGGCGAACTCGACCGCGTGATGGAAGCCAACGGCGCATCGAACAATGCTTATACCTCCGATAACGTCACGGTCTATACGGATTTCCTGCCGCGCACCGCGCTCGAACTCGTGTTCGACATCGAAGCCGACCGCATTCAGAATTTGAATCTCGACCCGAAGATTATCGAATCCGAACGCGGCGTCGTCGCCAGTGAAAGACGCACGGGCGTTGACGCGAACAACACGGGCATTCTCGATGAGCAACTGCGCGCCGCCGCCTTCACCGCGCATCCTTATCAATTTCCGGTCATCGGCTGGATGGTGGATATTGATAATTGGACGATGGAAGATTTGAAGCGTCACTACGCGATGGGTTACTCGCCGTCAAACGCGACGATGGTCGTCGCCGGTGCAGTGACGGCGGATGAAGTCATCAAACTCGCGGAGAAGTACATCGAACCGATTCCGGCACGCGAAGCACCGCCGAAGGTTACGACCAAAGAACCCGAACAACTCGGCGAACGTCGCGTCACGGTCAAGAAGTTCGCGCAACTGCCGCAGGTGATGATCGGCTATCACGTTCCCGAAACCGCGCACGCCGATTACTACGCTTTGCGCGTTTTAGAGACGATTCTCTTTGAAGGGCAAAGCTCGCGCATGTATCAACGTCTTGTGGACAAAGACCAGCTCGCGCTCTCCGTTGACGCCGACATGAGTTTCGCGTTCGACCCGACGCTTTTCATCTTGCTCGCGCAACCGAAAGCCGGAGTCGCAACGGAAAAAGTCGAAGCCACAATCTACGACGAAATCTCCCGTGTTCAAAAAGAGAACGTGACCGACACGGAAATCGAAAAAGCGAAAAATATCTTGCTCGCGGATTTCTATCGCGGACTCAAAACCATCAACGGCAAAGCAAACACGCTCGGCTCGTATGAACTTTTCTTCGGCGACTATCGTAAGTTGGCAACCGCCGCACAGGATTTTCAAAAGGTCACGAAGGCGGACGTGCAACGTGTCGCCGCCAAATACTTCACCGACCGCAACCGCACCGTCGCCACGCTCATCCCCGATGCGACGGCGAAGGAAGATGCGGATGCGACGGCAAACAAGTAGGATTCAAAACCATAAGGAGTAAATGAAATGTTAGAAAATCAAATCATTACCGTTGAAGATTCCGGTTCGATTTTTCTGTCACCGGAAACCTTGAATCTCATCGGTATCAAGGCGGGCGATAAAATCGAAATCTCGATTGCCGACCGTTCGCTCGTCGTGCGTTCACTTGATGAAGCGGAGCGTGAACGCGAAATCAGAGCATCGGCGAAAAAAATCTTTGCGCGTCATCATTCGGCGTTCGAGCGGCTGGCGGAAGGCGCGCGCTGATGAAAGAACCCAAGTTCCTTCAAGTAAGCGACGTTATGATTTTGCACGCTGAATCCATCGCGGAGTTCGGCGGAAGTTACGGTTTGCGCGATGAAGGTGCGTTACAATCCGCCGTACTCGCCGCCGAGACTCGTCATCACTATGAGGATGCCGACCTTGCAACGTGCGCGGCGACTTATGCCTATCACATCTCGCAAGCGCACGCCTTTGTTGACGGCAATAAGCGCGCGGCTGCTGCTGCCGCGACCGTTTTTCTTGACACCAATGGCGCGCGTATTAACGCCGATGATGATGAAATTTATCAAATGTTTTTACACATCGCGGCGGGCGAGATGACGCGCGACGAAGTGGAAGCGAAGTTCGCGGAATGGTTTGTGGAAGACACAAAAAATTAAAGGTGGAAATAGATGAAGCGTTTGATTAGTTTATTAAGTTTGTTGGTTGCATTGATGTTGTGTATCGGCGTCGCTTCGGTTGACGCGCAAGAGACGGCGTTTCGTTTGCCGCCCGTTAAGAAAATAAAACTTCAGAACGGTATGACCGTGCTTCTGATGGAACAGCGCGAAGTCCCGATTATCAGTTTCAACTTTCGTGTGCGCGCCGGTTCAATCGCCGACGCGCCGGGCAAAGAAGGCACGGCGAGTTTGACGGCGGGGCTTTTGCGAAAAGGCACGCGGACGCGCACCGCCGACCAACTCTCATCCGAACTTGATTTTATCGGCGGTGATTTGAGCGCGACCGCGACCCCTGACGGCATGGTGGGTGCAGCGGAGTTCCTCAAGAAAGACATCGCCAAAGGAATTGAATTGTTGAGCGATGTGTTGACCGCTCCCGTATTCCCCCAAGCGGAAGTGGCGAAGCTTCGCGCCCAACGCATAGACGCCGTGCGCGCCGCGAAAGACGAAGCACAGAGCGTTATCGGTAACTACTTCAACGCTTATCTTTACGGCAAACATCCTTACGCCCGCGCCACAGGCGGCGACGAACGCACGCTTGCCCTCATCACGCGCGACGACATCGTAAAGTTTTACGACGCTTATTACGCGCCGTCGAATATGATTCTCGCGGTCGTCGGTGACTTCAACTCAAACGAGATGGAAGCGATGATCACACAGGCTTTCGGCAAGTGGAACAAGCAGGCAAAAGCGGCGACACCGTTGACCGCATTCGCTCCCGTGACGGGCAAGCGTTTGTTGCTTGTTGATAAGCCGGATTCGACGCAAACATTTTTCTACATCGGCAACGTCGGCGTCGCGCGCACGAACAAAGACCGCGTTGGCATTGACCTTGTGAACACCTTGTTCGGCGGACGCTTCACGTCGCGGCTCAACACGGAACTTCGCATCAAAAGCGGTTTGACTTACGGGGCGCGTTCAAACTTCGACCAGCGACTTGTACCCGGAGCGTTTGCGATTACGACCTACACGCGCAATGAAACGACGCAGAAGGCGATTGACATGGCTCTCGACATTCTCAAACGTCTTCACGCCGAAGGCATCACGGCGGACGAACTCGCCAGCGCGAAACGATACGTCAAAGGTCAATTCCCGACGCGCGTTGAAAGCAGCGACCAACTCGCCGCGAAGCTTACCGAACTCGAATTTTTCAACCTCGACGCGACCGAGATTGACGACCTATACAAGCGCGTTGACGCCCTGACGCTGACGGACGCAAACCGCATCATCAAGGAATACTTCCCCGTTGACGACTACGTTTTAGTCCTCGTCGGCAAGCGCACCGACATCGAAAAAGTCGCCCGCAAATACGCCGCCACCGTAGATATAAAATCCATCAACGACGCAGGATTTTAGCTAAAGGAGAAAGTAGAAATGAGAAAGGAGAAAAAGAAAACAAATGAGAAAGGAGAAAACATAAGCGTCGTATACCAGAGTCTTCGCTTTTACTTTCTCCTTTCTCCTTTCTACTTTAGCTTGTGTCTTACCTGATTGACGGAAATAATTTGATGTACTTCTTGAGCGCGGAATGGCAGCGTGATTTGACGTTGGCGCGGCGTGAGGTGTTGGATGATTTGGCGGAGTTTAAGCGGCGGGCGCGGGTGACGATTGACGTAGTGTTTGACGGCAGGGCGGATTCGTTTTTCCCTGATGGTGCGACGTATCGCGGCGTGCGCGTGTTCTATGCACGCGCGGGTTCGGATGCCGATTCGCGTATCAAAGAGATAGTGGACACGGCGCGCGAGCGGCGGACGATGTATGTCATCACGTCCGACCGCGCGCTTGGTGATTATGTGCGAAGGTCAGGCGTGAGAGTCGTGCGGTGCAATGATTTCCGGCGACGCATTGATGAAGTGGGGATGAACAAGCGTGCCGATGAGCGCGATGTGAAACGGGAAGAAAAGGTTGAGGGAACTGATGAGTGGCTGCGTTACTTCGGCGTTGAACCGCATGAGTAATGATGCCGGATGCGACGCCGATTGCGACTCGGTTAATATCTTTGAAGCAGTTAATCGATATTGACCAGACGCAAATCGAAAATCAATTTTTCTCCGGCGAGTGGATGGTTGGCATCAAGCGTTACGGTGTCGTCGGAAACTTCGGTGACGGTTATCGGCAAACTGTTTCCATCGGCAAGTTGAAGTTCAAAGTTCATGCCGACGAACGGTTCGGCGTCAAGGCGTATGCCTTCGCGCGGCACACTTCTGACGAGTGCTTCGATGCGTTCGCCGTAAGCCTGTTCGGGTTCGATTTCGATGGTGCGACTCTCGCCCGCGCTCATGCCGCGCACGCCTTCATCGAAGCCCGCGATGACCGCCCCCGAACCGATTTGAAATTCGAGCGGTTCGCCGTCTTCGCTTGAATCGAAAACCTCGCCGCCCGCGAGTCTTCCGGTGTAATGTATATGCACGTTGTCGCCTTCTGCGGCTACCTTTGACATTGTTAGTTACCTCTTGATTTCGGTTTGTCTTGAAGGGCGAAAGCATTACATACTCGCTTGAGAAAAATCCAGCACCGCCGCTGCCGATGGGTCTATAATCAACCGCGTATTCGGTTAAGTTTTAACCGCGCACCGCCGACATTAAATTTCATTCCTACCAAGCACGATTCAGTACGATTCACACGGGAATTCCTCCATGAACAAGAAACCTTTCACGCCCGCCCTGTCATTCATCCTGCAAACTTTGATTGTCGTATCGAGCGTCGCGCCGCTGTGCGCACAACAATCATCACCACAAACTTCACCGCCGCCGTCATCGCAAACGCAATCCACCACCGCGCCGCCCGATGTTGATGAAGACGACGATGTGGTGCGTATCACGACGAACCTCGTACAGATTGATGCCGTCGTGACGGACAGAAGCGGTAAGTTAGTGACGGATTTGCAGGCTGAAGATTTCGAGATTTACGAAAACAACAAGCCGCAACCGATTACGAATTTTTCATATATCAACACCGTTCCCGCCGCCGTTGCCAACGCTGCACCCGTCGAAGAACGTCGTGACAAGAACGCCGTGCGTGTGCCTGTGCCGCCCGCACGCTTGCGTCCCGAACAGGTGCGGCGCACGTTCGCCCTCGTCGTGGATGATTTGGGTTTATCCTTCGAGAGCGCGTATTTCGTGCGGCAAGGGTTGAAGAAATTTGTTGATGAACAGATGCAGCCCAACGACCTCATTGCCATCATTCGTACACGCAGCGGCGTCGGCGCGCTTCAGCAATTCACCGCCGATAAACGCCAACTCTATGCCGCGATTGAGCGCGTCCGATGGTTTCCTTCAGGACGCGGCGGCATCAGTGCGTTCGGAGATATTACCAACGACCCGTTAGCGCGGGCGGCAGATGAGGCGAACGGCGGCGGTAGCAGTGATGACGCTATCGCCGCCGCCAACAGTGCGCGCGAAGACCCCGATGATTTCCGCGAAAGCATCTTCACCGTCGGCACGCTCGGAGCTTTGAATTACGTTGTGCGCGGAATGCGCGAACTGCCCGGACGCAAATCCGTCGTGTTGTTCTCCGACGGCTTTCAACTGTTCCGCGAAAATAATCGTGACGACCGCGTGTTAATCGCGTTAAGGCGTTTGACCGACCTCGCCAATCGCGCGTCGGTCGTGGTCTATACGATTGACGCGCGTGGTCTTCAAACGCTCGGCTTGACCGCCGCCGATGACACGAGCGGTTTATCGAGTGAGCAATTGAACGCCAGACTTGAAGACCGTCGGCGCGAAAATTTCGAGACACAAGACGGTTTGAATTATCTCGCGCAACAAACCGGCGGCTTCTTTATACGCAACACGAACGACATTGCGGGCGGCGTGCGGCGCGTGTTGCGCGACCAAGAAGGCTACTATCTTCTCGGCTATCGCCCGGACGCGGCTACCTTCGATGCCGCGAACGCGCGACGCTTCAACCGCATTGAAGTCAAACTCAAACGTCCCGGCTTGCGCGTTCGCACACGCACCGGATTCTTAGGCGTCACGGACGAGAACGCGACGCCCGTCGCACCGCGCACACGCGAAGCTCAAATCGTCGAAGCCTTAACCTCGCCGTTCTCGAAGTCCGGCGTCGAACTTCGTTTGACTTCGCTCTTTACCAACGACCCGAAATCGGGTTCGTACTTGCGCTCTCTGCTCTACATCGGCGGGCGCGATTTGCAGTTCACGAAAGAGGCGGACGGGTGGCACAAAACCGTGTTCGACGTGGTTGCTTTAATGTTCAATCAGGACGGCAAGGTTGTTGACCAGGTGAACCGCATGGAGACGGTTCGCGTGCGCGGCGAACAATACGACATCGCGCAACGCAGCGGCTTCACCTATACGATGAACGTGCCGCTCAAACAACCGGGCGCATATCAATTCCGCGTCGCGGTGCGCGATACGGGAACGTCGCGCACAGGTTCGGCAAGCCAGTTCATCGAAGTTCCGAACATCAAGAAAAACAACCTCGCGCTTTCCGGTCTCGTCGTCCTCGGCACGCCGCCAAGTGCCACCGCCGCCAATGCTGCCAACGCTTCAATCGTCGAAGCCGAAGCCCTGCCCGCCGTGCGTCGCTTTCGTCCGTTGATGGAAATTGATTACGGCTATCTCGTCTATAACGCGAAACTCGATAAAGCTTCGGGTCAACCGCAAATCGAAACCCAAGCCCGACTCTACCGCGAGGGTCAACTCGTATTTACCGGACGACAACTTCCCCTTAACACCAACGGACAACCAGACCTCAAACGCTTGCCCGTCAACGGACGGCTCAAACTCGGAACTGACCTCACACCCGGCGAATACGTCCTTCAAGTCGTCGTCACCGACTTACTCGCCAAAGGTAAGAACCGCATCCGCGCCCAAGTCACGGATTTTGAAATAGTCAAATAGTGGATAACGGATAGTGGATAGTGGATAGTGGAAAGCCGGTATCTTAAACTATCCATAATTCACATCGGGTGAAGGTGGCGATGTACATGTCGAACTCTCTTAAACTATCAACTATCCACTATCCACTATCCACTACAAGCTATCCACTATCCACTACCAACGTCATCGTTGGGACTGCCGGACACATTGACCACGGGAAGACCTCGCTTGTGCGCGCTCTGACGGGCGTGGAGACCGACCGTTTGCCGGAGGAGAAGCGGCGCGGGATTACGATTGATTTAGGTTTCGCGGAACTCGATTTGGGTGATGTGAGAATCGGTTTCGTTGACGTGCCGGGTCACGAACGGTTTGTGAAAAACATGCTCGCCGGAGCGCACGGGATTGATGCCGTGATGCTCGTCATCGCGGCGGACGAAGGCGTGATGCCGCAGACGCGCGAACACTTCGACATCTGCCGTCTGCTCGGTGTTAAGACGGGTTGCGTGTGTTTGACGAAGACGGATATTGCCGATGACGAACTGCGCGAACTCGTGCGCGCCGAAACGGAAGAACTCGTCGCGGGTTCATTTCTTGATGGCGCGCCGGTTGTTGAAACGAGTGCGCGAAGCGGCGTGGGTTTGGACGAACTGAAAAACGTGTTGCGCGACATCGCCGCCAGTGTTCCGTCGCGTGAGAACGGACAGGTCACACGGTTGCCGATTGACCGCGCGTTTTCTGTGCGCGGCTTCGGTGCGGTAGTGACCGGAACGCTCATCGCGGGCGACATCGCGGAAGGAACGGAGATGGAAGTTTTACCGTCACGCACACACGTTCGGGTGCGCGGCGTGCAGGTTCACGCGCAGACTGTGGCGCGTGCCGTCGCGGGCGAGAGGACGGCAATCAATCTCGGCGGGATTGACACGGACAAGCTGGAGCGCGGCATGACGCTCGCCCCCGTCAATCGTTTGCACACGACGCAAGTGGTTGACGCGCGTGTGGAAGTTTTGAGCGGCGCGGCGCGTGCGCTTAAAACTCGTGCGCGTGTGCGCGTTCACGCGGGAGCGGCGGAAGTTTTGGGGCGCGTCGTCGTATTGGAAGATGCTAACGAGATTGCGGCGGGCGAAAGCGGATTTGTTCAGTTGCGTTTGGAAAGTCCGGTGACGCTGGTGTTGGGCGAACGCTTCATCATCCGTTCTTATTCGCCCGCGCACACGGTCGCGGGCGGGGTTGTGATTGATACGAAAGCGACGCGCCACCGTCGCCGCGAACGCGAAGGAGTACGCGCACGTCTCGCGCAGGTTCACGACGGGACGCCCGCGACACAACTCCTCGCCTTGACTGAAGCGGCGGGCGAAAGTGGGCAGTCGCTAAGTAATCTCGCGGCGTTGACCGGATGGACGGATGACGCGCTCGGTCAAGCTTTAAGTTCGGCGGTTGAAAGCGGGGCGTTGCGTGAAGCGGGAAGCTTCATAATCGCAAACGCGCATCTCGCCAAACTCACGACGCGCATGACGGACGCGCTCACCAAATTTCACAAACGCGAACCGCTCGCACGCGGCTTGGGACGCGAGACTTTGCGCGAACAAATTTTCAATTACACCGCACCGGAAATCTTTCGCCTCACACTCGCGGAAGCCGAAGGGAAGAACACGATTGTTTCCGAACGCGACGTGGTGCGCCTCGCGTCGCACACGCTTGATTTATCATCCGCCGATGAAGCGACGCAGAAACGCATTGAAGGGATTTATCTAAAAGCCGGACTCGAAGCACCGACGCTCGAAGAAGCATTGGCGCAAGCCGCTTCGCCAAATATGAAGTCCGACTATGTGCGGAAGCTGGCGCGCTTGATGATTGATAAAGGAACGCTTGTGCGCGTGAGCGATAATCTGTTTATACATTCACGCGCCCTCGCTGATTTGCGCGCGAGGTTAAGCGAATACGCACGCGCGCACGAACCGGAGCGGGCGATTGATGTCGCGGGCTTTAAGGATTTAGCGAACGTGTCGCGCAAGTACGCGATTCCGTTGCTTGAGTTTTTCGACCGCGAACGCACCACAGAGAGACACGGCGATTGTCGCCGCATACTGCTTTGACGGAATGCTTCTCAAGCACTAATCTGCGAGAGTAACTTTTCACTCGCGGCATAAATTTCTGTCAAAAATTCTCAAGGAGAAAATCTCACAAGATGTTCATCGCATCGTCGCTGCTGTTATTGCAGACCGAACAAACATTTCAACCGCCGGGTTACTTCACGCCCGTCTTCTTGCTGCTGCTCGGCGCGGGGGCTATCGCGTGGCTCGTCGCCGCGATACTCGGCTTCACACGCTCACGCACCTACGCGGGGATGAAGTGGTTCTCTCTCGCCGCCGTGTGTATGTTGCTTTATCACTTGCAATTCTTATTGATTGCCGTCGCCGTCGCGCAAGACAATTCCGACCTCGTATTGAGCGTCGGAGCGTTCTTCAATTTAATGATTGTGCTTGCCGCCGTGTGCGCCATCATCGGCTTCGTGCGCTTCACGGATATGGAATGACGAGTTTATCCACGATTCGTGTTCTTTCACGGGTAAGTTCGGGTCGGGTCTTTTATCGTACTCAGGTTAAGAATTCACCTTACGCAGTAGAGCGGCTTTGCCGCCCGATGTGCGGAAAGGCTGTGCCTTTCCGTCTGTGTGAATGAAAATGTAGCGGCTACGCCGCCCGTGCGAGGCGCAGCCTCGCGGAAGCTGGGAAAGTGTCTCGCGGTGAGTCATAGACTCACCGCACATCGGGCGGCACAGCCGCAAAACTTCACCCGTCGCGTAAGATGAGTTAAGAATGCAGAATATGAACGCTTAACCGCGCGCCGCTTCTAAGAAAGCACGCACTTTCAACGCATCTTTGACGCCCGCTGCGCTCTCTACGCCGCTTGCCACGTCAACGCCGAACGGTGCGACTAATTCAATCGCCTCTCTGACGTTCGACGCATCCAACCCGCCCGCGAGTAGCAAGCGCGGCACAAGATTTACGACTTGCCGCGCGACGCTCCAATCGAAACGCGCCCCGCTTCCGCCGTACAAATTTCTATCAAACGCATCGAGCAGCACGCAATCGCAAAACGCGAAATCCGAACACGTTTCAAGCTTGAAGTCCACTCCGACACGCAAAGCTTTCGTCACCCGCAAGCCTTCATCCATCAAGCGATGACAATCACCCGCCGCTTCGTCGCCATGCAACTGCACCGCGTCTAGTTTCGCGTGACGTGCGATGCGTGCGACTTCTTCCGTCGGTTCATTGACGAACACGCCGACCGTTTCGACGCGCAAATTTTCAGCGCGCAAGCTTTCGATGATACGGCGCGCGTGCGTCGGTTCAACGTAACGCGGACTCGGTTTGTAGAAATTGAAACCCAACAAATCCGCACCCGCACCGGCGCACAAAAGAGCATCTTCCAAGCGCGTCACGCCACAGATTTTGATTCGCGTCCCGTTCGATTTCATTCTGCTCACTCGCGGCAACTTCATAACAATTCGCGCAACGCCGCTTCCGTATCGGGGGCGCGCATCAGGCTTTCACCGATAAGAAATGCGTCGTAGCCAGCATCGCGCAGACGCGCCAAATCGTCGCGCACGGTCAAGCCGCTTTCGCTTATCAACAACGCATCGCGCGGTGCGCGCTTTACGAGTTCGAGACTTGTTTCGAGCGTGACATGGAAGGTTTCGAGATTGCGATTATTGACTCCGATGATGCGCGCACCGCACCGCGCCGCGCGTTTCATTTCATCGGACGTGTGGACTTCGATGAGCGCGTCCATACCGAGTTCGTCTTCAATCACCGCGCGCAAATCCGCGAGCCGCGCATCGTCTAAGGCGGCGACGATAAGCAGCACGGCATCCGCTCCGGCTTCGGCGGCTTCGTAAATTTGCGCCCGGTCAACGATGAAATCCTTTCGCAAAACGGGAAGCGCAATGCTCTCGCGCACGGCGCGTAAATCCGCGAGCGAGCCTTTGAAATAATCTTCTTCAGTCAGCACCGAAACCGCACGCGCAAATCCGCGTTGATAGCTTTGCGCGACTTGCACGGCGGTTAAATCATCACGAATCACGCCCTTCGACGGCGACGCGCGTTTGTATTCGGCGATGATTTTGAAGTTCATCAAAGCGGCGGATAAGGCTTGATGAAGCGTGTGCGACGAACGTGCGCGGCGAGTTTCAACGGCACGGGCGCGGAGTACGTCCATGCTTTCCGCAAGGTGTAAATTACGAACGCGAAGGCGCGTGGCTTCGAGAATCGTATCGAGGAAATTATGCGCGAGTGTGTGCGTGGTCATTGATTTGTTTCGCGGATTAGCGCGTCGAGTTTGTCGCGCGCCGCGCCCGTGTCAATGCTGGTCGCGGCAAGTTGCGCCGCTTCTGTGAGCGTCCGTGCGATGCCGCCGACATAGAGCGCGGCGGCGGCGTTGATGATGACGAGATTGCGCGCCGCGCGATTTGTTTCGGTGTCATGTTTGCCGTCAAGCACAGTATTGATAATCCGCGCGTTGTGTGTCGCATCGCCGCCGCGCAAGTTGTCGAGTTTGTGTGTTTCAAGCCCGAAGTCGCGCGGTTCAATCGTGAAGGTTTCGATGTCATCCGTGTCCGCTTCCATTTGCGCGGCGGCAACGTGCGTCTCACACGCGAGCGTGATTTCGTCCAAGCCGTCCGCACCGTGAACGACCCAAGCATGACGAGTTCCGAGAGCGCGCAAGGCGCGTGCGACCGTCGGCAGAAGCGACGGATGCCAGACGCCTATGATTTGACGCGGAGCCTGTGCCGGATTCGTCAAAGGACCTAGCAGGTTGAACGTCGTATGCACGCCGAGTTCGCGGCGAACGTGCGCGACGCGGCGCGTCGAACCATGATAGAGCGGGGCGAACATGAAACAGATGCCAATCTCATTTAAGCAATGCTCTGATGTTTCGGGTGAGGCGGAAGTGTTGACGCCGAGCGCGTCGAGTACGTCGGCACTGCCGGATTTTGAAGTCGCGGCGCGGCTGCCGTGTTTCGCCACCGGAAGATTCGCGCCCGCGATAACGAACGCGGCGGCGGTCGAGACGTTGAAAGTTTTCATTCGGCTCGAACCCGTTCCGGCAGTGTCAATAAAGTTCGCGTGACGCGAGTTGATAGGCACGGCGCGGGCGCGCATCGCTTCCGCCATGCCCGCGAGTTCTTCCGTCGTTTCGCCCTTAATGGCGAGGGCGACGAGGGCGGCGGCGATTTGCGCGTCGGGCGTCGCCGGATGCACAAGAGCGTTGACGAATTGTGCGGCTTCCGGTTGCGCGAGATTGTGACCGCGCATCAAGCGCAACGTCATACCGCGCAAACTTACATCACCGATGTCGCTTTGATGAATCGAAACGTCATCACCGCGCGGCGGCGTCGGCAATATCCACGCCGGACGCACCGGAATTTTGTCACTCGTATCAGCCATAAACCGAAAGGGAATTATAAGGTCAGAAAGTTGGCGAGCATCTCTTTGCCGCCCGTCGTCAAGATTGATTCGGGATGAAACTGCACGCCTTCGATGTTCATTTTACGATGGCGCAAACCCATGATGATGCCGTCATCCGTTTCAGCCGAGACTTCGAGACACGCGGGTAACGTCGCGCGTTCGACGATAAGCGAATGATAACGTCCGGCGGCGAAGTTCGGTTCAAGCCCTTTGAATATGGTGCGCCCGTCGTGCGCGACATTCGCGCTTTTGCCGTGAACCGGAGCGGGTGCGCGCACCACGCGCCCACCGAAAACCTGCCCGATTGCTTGATGACCTAGACACACACCGAGCAGAGGCACACGCCCGCCGAACCGCTTTATCACGTCGAGGGAAACGCCCGCGTCATCGGGTGTGCCGGGTCCCGGCGAGATGAGTATGCGCGCAGGCTTCATGGTTTCGATGTCGTCAAGCGTAATCTCACGACTCCGCGCGACATGCATCTCCGCTCCGAGTTCGCCCAAGTATTGAACAAGGTTGTAAGTGAACGAATCGTAATTATCAATAACAAGTACCATAGTGGTCAGTGGTCAGTGGTCAGTTTAAGACATCGCCTTTTCACTATCCATTATCCACTAAAGAAACGGCGCGGATGATTGCCCGCGCTTTGTTAATCGTTTCTTCATATTCGAGATGCGCGACGGAATCGGCGACGATGCCCGCTCCGGCTTGGACGTGGGCGGTGTGCGCTTCGACGACAAGGGTACGAATGGCGATGCACGAATCAAGGTTGCCCGCGTAGTCAAGATAACAAATCGCTCCGGCATAGACACCGCGTTTATGCGGTTCGAGTTCGTTGATTATTTCCATTGCGCGAAGCTTCGGCGCACCCGTCACCGTCCCCGCCGGAAAGCATGCCGCGAGAGCATCGAAGCGGTCATATCTCGCGTCGAGTTCGGCGCGCAGTGAACTGACGAGATGTTGAACGTGGGCGTATTTTTCGACGCTCATCAAGGTTTCGACGCGCACCGTTCCAGCGCGGGCGACGCGCCCTAAATCGTTGCGACCCAAATCAACCAGCATCGTGTGTTCGGCGCATTCTTTCGCGTCACGGCGCATCTCTTCCGCGAGTCTGCCGTCTTCGGCTTCGTCAAATCCGCGTGGGCGCGTTCCGGCAATCGGGCGATACTCAAGCGTGCGCCCGCGCACACGCACCAGCATTTCCGGCGACGCGCCGACGATTGACGTTGTATTTAGGCGCAGGAAATACATGTAAGGCGCGGGATTCGTCCGACGTAGGGCGCGGTAAATTTCAACCGGAGCGGCGGAGATTTTCGCGGTGAAGCGTTGCGACAGTACGGCTTGATAACAGTCGCCGCGCCAGATGCTTTCTTTGATTGTCTCGACCGCGCTCTCAAATTCGCTTCGCGTCCAAGCCGATTTGAAAACGACGGGCGACGATGAAGTTGACGTGGATAAGTTCACCGGATGATGTGTCGCTGGACTTTCAAGCGTGCCAAGCAATCGTCGCGCGATGCGTTCCGTCGCATTCACGGCTTCCGTATAACGCGCACGCAAAGCGGCTTCATCTGTTTCGCTTTCGCCGAAAGTGACGATGCTTGTGATGTGAAGCAACTGCTGAACGTGGTCAAACGCCAGCACATCACGGAAGAACATCCACACGGCTAAATCATCGTTATAAGCATCCTTATGACTTGCGGCATGGTGCGCGTTGTCATGCAAAAGCTTTTCAAGCAACGGCTCAAACAACGCGGCGGCTTCATAACCGAGATAGCCTATCGCCCCGCCCGCGAGCGGCGGCAAACCTTCGCGCGCCGCCAAACGACGTGACGCAAAATGAGTGCGTAAAAAATCCGTGACCGTCGCGTCATGCGTCTCGCTTTTTCCGTCACGTTCGACAAGTGTTTGCCGCCCGCGCCCGCGCACAATCATTTCCGGGCGCGCCCCCAAAAACGTATAACGCGCGACCGTCGCTCCGCCTTCCACCGACTCAAGCAGGAAAGCGAAATCTTCATCCGCCGCGACGCGCATAAACGCCCCGACCGGAGTCAGCAAATCGGCGGGCAACGTCCGCACAATCGGCACGACGTTACCTTTCCCTGTCTGGCGCATAAAGTCTTCAAAAGTTGCGGGCTGTAACATAGTGGATAACGGATAGTGGATAACGGATAGTGAAGACGCTGTTCTTAAACTATCCACTATCCGTTATCCACTATTACCTGTGCCGCGAAGCGTTCCATCTCTTCCACTTGCGGGCTGCATTGAAGCAAAATTAAATCAACGCCCGCCGCTTCAAATTCTTCGATGCGTTCGCGTACATGTTCGGGCGTTCCGGTTAAGCCGGAATGAAGACCTCGATTCGAGACGGAGTAATCTTCGAGTGAGACGCGCTTTTCTAATTGTGTTCCGGCGAGCCACTGTTGATAGTTGGCGTATCCGGCGGCGTTCTGTTCGACGTTCGTGATGCGCCGGAGTTCGCGTTCAACTTCCGCGTGTGAGTCGCGCACAATCGCGTAAGCCGCGACGCCGAATTGCATTCGCGGTAAGTTCAAACGCTCACGCCGCAAGTTCATATCCGCGATTTTTTCTTTCACTTTTTCCGGTGCGTCGCCGTGCATCACATACGCATCACACTGGCGGGCAATCATCTCTTTCGCGGCTTCCGATTCGCCGCCCGCGTAAATGACGGGGCGCGGTTTCGAGATTGGTTTCGGCTGCATCACGGCGTCTTCAACTTTGTAATACTTGCCTTCATAAGTGAAATGGTCTTCGCGCCACATTCTATCAACGACTTCGAGCCACTCCGATGTGCGCGCGTAACGGTCATCGTGCGC
Source organism: Pyrinomonadaceae bacterium MAG19_C2-C3 (assembly GCA_024330265.1). Taxonomy (GTDB): domain Bacteria; phylum Acidobacteriota; class Blastocatellia; order Pyrinomonadales; family Pyrinomonadaceae; genus JANDLT01. The sequence goes on from JANDLT010000034.1 coordinate 49,077, forward strand.
GTCAAATGAAACGCCGTACTTGTGCGCTTCGTCCGCCCACCACGACGACACGACGTTCAAAGATAAACGATTCGTCGTGCCGCTATGCGCGGCGATGCGGTCAATGTTAGCGGCTTGTTTGGCGAGCAACGCGGGGTTATGAAACGTCGGGCGCACGGCGACCATGTACTCAAGCCGTTTGGTGACGGCGGCAAGCGCGGCGGCGGTTGACCACGCATCAAGCGAAGGAGCGTCAACGCCTTTGATGTCGTTTAAGTTCAGTTCCGCGATGAGCGTCAAATCGTATCCGATTTCTTCGCTTCGTTGCGCGAGTTTTGAAACGTAATCCCACGTCGCTTCCATCGTTTCGTCGGCAACGTTTCGCAGCCAACCGCCGAAGACGGGCATCCAGTATCCGTATCGCATCCTATTAGCCGCGCATCCTTTCTTCGAGGTAATCAACGAGACGCGCGAACGGGTCGAAGCCGATGACGCGCGGTGCGTCGGCGACGAAGTTCGATAGGGCGTTGATGTCATAATAGAGAAGCGAACCGTCGCGGTCGTCAATCGTGTATTCGACTCCGCCGACATCAATTTGAGCCGCCGCGAAAATGCGTTCGACGGCTTCGATGACTTCCGGCGGGGCATCGTAACCTTCGACACGCAAACCCGTCTTCGGAGCGTCAACCGCGCACGCACCACGCACGAGTTCCACGCCGTCGTTTGTTTGACACGCATCGGCGGGACACAAATTAAATTCATCGCCGGATGAAAAAACTTTAATCGCGTAAAGATATTTGCCGCCGAGAGTTTCGACGCGCGTGATGTGACCGCCGCGCGCCGGAATAAATTCTTGCACGAGTGCCGTCGCGTCAATCCCCAAATCAATGTTTCCGGCGTTCGCTTCACGCTCAAGTGCATCGCTCGAATCGTATCGCACTATCCCTGCGCCACTGCCGCCGATGTTGGCTTTGACGACGACGGGGAAACGCAAATCACGCGCGGCTTCGACGGCTTGACCCGCATGATTGATGACGCGGGCGCGCGGGTAAGGCAGACCCAAACTCTCAAGCATCGAGAGTTGAAGTGCTTTAGATGTTTCAATCGTGAAAGCCCGCGTGCCGTTAATGACGGGGATGCCCGCGTATTCCATCTGCGCGAGTAAAGCTTGGGTGTAAAAAATCCCGTGCTGTGTACCTTGTCTCAGGTAGGCGGACGGCGACATGCGATTGAAAAATAGGCTGTACCGCGGCTGCATATCTTCGGGGCGAAAGAAGTGCGCGCGGGCATCAATCTTTTCAAATGGAATGCCGCGCCGCTCAAGTTCCGCAAACAGCGGACGAAACCAATCGGGATGTTCGTAGTAAATCGCTAAGGGAAGTTTGTCAATGGGAAGTTCGCTTGCCGTCATTTGCAAAAACCGGAAACTGAAATAACCGGAAACCTTTCGCTTAATTGTTTTGTGTGCCGCTAAATCTAACATGACACCACGCCGATTGCCCGCGTGCTTGTAGTAAAATTCTGAAAGTTACATCAAAAGCAGAAAGTAGAAGGAGCATCAACACGAATGAGTGCCAACCGACCGAATCGCCCGAACGACGCGCTGGCTAACTATGTGCCGGTCGCCGAACGCATCGAAAAATTCCATGAGCGGTATTCAGAGGGAAGGATTTTAACCACGATTGTCGAGCATGACATCGAGACGGGTTTTATCCTCATGCGCGCCGAAATTTATCGAAATAATGATGATGCCATGCCCGCCGCGACGGGTCACGCCTACGAAGTGCGCGGCGAAAGTTTCGTCAACAAAACGAGTTACATAGAAAATGCGGAAACAGGAAGCGTTGGGCGCGCGTTGGCAATCTTGGGCTTTGAGGTCAAGCGCGGTCTGGCGAGTCGTGAAGAAATGGAAAAGCAATCGCGCGTGACACCCGACACCGCGCCGCGTCCGCGTCCTGAGCCGCCGCGCCCTGAAGCCTCGCATACCGAACCACCTCGCCCGACGCGGATTGAAGAAACGGTTAATGACGAATTGCCGCGCGCCGCTCCGACGCTTGGCGCACCGGCGACCGCGACGGCGATTTCAGGCGGGCGGTTGCCGAATGTGCGTTCCGCGACGAGCGCGGAAACTCCGGCGAGTGAAGAACAGAAAAGCGAGATTCTCGGCTTGCTCGAACAGTTGCGCCCGCGCGACCGCAAGGCTCAACGCGCCCTTCTGATGGAGAAAACCGGCAAGGGTCTGCGCGATGAATTGACCGCACCGGAAGCCCAACGATTGATTGATGAATTGAAAGCTTAAATCACACGACCTCTCAAAATACCTTTCAGAAAACTCGCACCGGAGTTTCTTTTTCACTTCGCGCCGATGTTATAGTTTCGCCGCTGTCGGGTTTAATCGAGTCGTGATGCACAACGAGCAAAATCTTTAATGCGTTGTTTTTCTTCCACAAGTCATGGTTCTATCAGCTTACTGCTCGCCTTTTGGTTGAGCGGTCTGGCGTGCGCGATTTTCTGCTTGCCGCAAACTTCGGCGGCGGCTGTAAATTTACAAACAACATCACTGACGGTTAAGCGAGACGACGCGAACAAGCTAAACGGGTCACACGAAAACGATTCGCACGCTTGTTGCCGACGCTTCCAAAAGCCTTCCGGCGCGACTTCGACGCGGTTGAGTCTGGCTGCCGAACAAGTCCCGTCTTCTCATTCGTGCTGTGCTTGGTTCGGACAAACCGCCGTTGCCGATGCGACGGGCTTTAAGTTGCGCGCGATTGATATGCAAGCGCGCGTTGCGAGAATCTTTTCGCTGCCGCAAGTCTCATCAAAGCAAAAGGCTTTCGCGGCGATTGGGCAGATGTGGTTGCCGGATGGCGGCGGAACATATTTGAGGTGCTGCATGTTTCTGATTTAGAGAGAAGCATCGCAAGTTAAAGTGTGGATACGGTTGTTCATGCTAAACCTTCAAACGTTTCCAAACCACTTCTTTTAAGGAGAAAGTTCAAATGAAGAAAATCAAAGTCATAACTTTAGGCGTGATTTTAACCCTAACGGGTGCGGTCTATGCGACGCAAACGGCATCGTCAACCTCGACTCCGAAAGCGGCGACGACGCAGAGTTGTTGCGCGATGGAAGCTTGCTGCATGGGCGGCTCGTGCCAGATGCAAGGTGCTTGTTGCGATTCGCACAAATAGTTTTTGTGTGGTTTTAGTTGCGACAACCTGAAAGGCAACCCGACAAGGGCGAACCATTAACTTGGTTCGTCCTTTCTCTTGCGCCTGACTTTTGTGATTCGATTTGTTTTGCCTTTGCGCGTAACTGTATCCGTTAAGAAAAAGTAACCGAATCTTAACATTCGACTGTTGAAGAAAATGTCGCGGCGCGGTAAGGTGTAACCCAACCCCCGATAAATCGAAAACTGATTACGCGATTAGCGACGCAAAAGTGAATTATCTCACCTCGCTCGAATCGTATGGTTTTATACAGCAGTCAATTCAAGGAGGCTCAATCCAATGGCAATCAAAAGTTTGCAGGAAAAATTCTTACACGGACTCGGCGACATATACGACGCCGAACATCAATTCTTGGAAGCACAACAGGAGATGTTGCCGGAAGCGACATCGCCAACCGTCATCTCATTGCTCGAAACGCACATCGCGCAGACCGAAGAACATATAACGACGCTTGAAGAAGTCTTTAACCTTCTCGACGAAACGGCGGAGCGCGTCAAATGTGCGGGCGCGGCGGGCATCGTCACCGAAGGTCAAAAGACGCTCAAGGAAGTCTCCGGCACTCCGCAACTCGTTGACCTTGCTATCTCCGGCAGTTGCGGCAAGGTCGAGCATTATGAGATTGCAAACTACCGCATGTTAATCACAGGCGCGGAGCAGATGGGACAAACGGAAGTTGTCCAACTCTTAACGCGCAATCTGAAACAAGAAGAACAGACCGCGAAGTTAATCGAACAGAGCGCGCCCGAACTTTTCCAACAGGCGATGAAGGCGGAAGGCACGGGACGCACGGCATCCGCCTAAAGTCCGTAACCTTAACAACTGATTATTTCGAGTCGGGCGATGAGTGAAAATTCATCGCCCGATGTTTTTCAGGCGATGTTTTTCAAGCAGTGTCTTTAATTAAGCAATCTTCACACCGTGTCCGGCAGCGATAATTTCCGTGGCAAAGTCGCGCCCGTCGGCGAGTGTGATGTCAGCGACATAACGCCCGAAAGTTTGACGGTCTTTGAACGTCGTGACGACGACGGGCGAACCGATGGGCGTGAGATTGGTCAAGACAAAATCGCGCGCCGCTTGCGCCCGTGTGCGTTCGGCGGTGTCGCGGGTGTTGAGTTCCGGCGTGTCTATCAGGCGCACGCGCACGGTGAGATAAACGTAAGTGTTGAAGCCTACGGATACGAGCAGGTCGAGCGTATCGCCGTCAACGATGTGACGGACGACGGCGCGATAAGGTCCGAACGCGGCGAGGCGCGCGAGTTCATCGGGAAAGTTTTCAAACTCTTCGGGCTTTCTCATGGTGATAATTCTTTCAAGTGAAACGAAGATGAAGCAACAACATGCGGGGCGCGCCGCAGGTTTTAACATAACGCGAACGATGAGCGATAGCCGCCTCGACGGGTGATGAGTGCGGTTAAGAAATGATGCGCGTTCGATGGTTAGTTAAAGCGGCGCGAAATTGTTTTCGGTGTAATTCCGCTTTGCCAGATAAAGCACTTGACAGCACAGCAAAGGCGCATTAGCATCGGGCTTGTGATTAACAACGTCCGCCCACTAACCACGCCGGAAGACCACGCCGTCACCGCTGCACCGCCAACGGTGCAACAACGCGCGGTTGATAATCTCGCTTTCATACGGCACACGATGGAGCGCGCGGCGGCGTTCACGCATGTTTCAGGTTGGGGCATGGTCGCGGTCGGCGCGCTTGCCTTTATCGCCAGTTTCGCGGCGCGCGTCGTCGCCGGAGACGCGGCGTTGACGGACGGTCGAAGGGCGCGCGTGTGGATGACGGTGTGGCTGGTGCAGGCTGTCATCAGCGCGGCGGTAGCGGGCGTGTTGATACGGCGCAAGGCGCGTGCGGCGGACGCGGATTTGCTTTCAAGTCCGGGAAAGAAAACGTTGTCGGGCTTCGCGCCGCCGATGATTGCCGGAGCGTTGATGACGTTCGCGCTGGCACAACATGGAGTTTTTGCATTGCTTCCCGGCGTGTGGATGCTGCTCTACGGCGTCGCGGTGATGACGGGCGGGGCGCATTCGGTGCGGACGCTGCCCGCGATGGGTGTCGCGTTCGTGATGCTCGGCGGCATCGCGTTGTTCATCGCTCCGGCTTATGCCGATTGGTTGATGGGCGCGGGCTTTGGCAGCTTGCATGTAATCTTTGGAATACTCGTCGTAAGGAGACACGGTGGCTAAACGAACTGCACAAGGCGCGCGCTCATTCGCTTCGGACGAAGTGGAAACGCGCAAATCGAAAACGCGCGGAACAGGTAACGACGGCGACGCGACCACATCGGCGGCGAACACGCGCGGCACAATCCCGAACGCGACGGAACTCAACCGCCTAATTCACGAACGTATGCGTCTCGGTATCGTCAGCGCACTCGCCGTCAACGATAGTTTGACGTTCAACGATTTGAAAGAATCCATGCAAACCACCGACGGCAACTTGAGCATACACGCGCGCAAACTCGAAGAAGCGGGTTATATCACCTGCACCAAAAGCTTTGACGGGCGCATCCCGCGCACGGAATACAAGCTCGCCGCCGCCGGACGTAAGGCACTGGAAAACTACATCAACCATATGGAAGCGTTGATACGCATGACGCGCGAAGGCTAGATAAAAAGTTCGCGCGTCAAAATTTTTTAGCCCTTCGCTTTGTGATGTCAAGTGCTTTGCACTAAATCGAACCATATAACATTGGGACAGTTTAGAGGCGGGCTTCCGCCCGCCAT
>JANDLT010000035.1 GCA_024330265.1 Pyrinomonadaceae bacterium MAG19_C2-C3
TTAATGCCATTGCCCGCAAGGGGCGACACAACTTGTGTCGCCCCTTGCGGGGCTTGAAATGTTTGCTGAATCTAAACCCACGGCTTACGCCGTGGGCTATTACTTTGTCGCTACTAACGTGGCTGAAAGACAACTTAATCAAGACAGCACCGAATTTAGCGTTAAAGTAAATTCAATGCTGTTGCGCGCCTGTGTTGTCAATTTGTGAAATTGCTTGCGGGGAATGTAGAATCGCCCGCTCTAAATATAATTTCAGGTTACGACCAACTCTATTACCGACGCCTGTTTAGAGGCGGGCTACTGCCCGCCGGTACTTGCATACAACGCGCGGCGGGCATAGCCCGCTTCTAAACGGCTGGTAGGTTGATTTGAGTTTTGTTCAAGTCGCAACTCACCCGTACAGATTCAAACCAAAGGACAACAACAGACGTGGAACTTACGCTGATTTTCATTATCAGTTTGGTCGCGGTGGCGTTCGCCGGATTCTTACTTACCAACGTACTCAAACGCGATACTGGAACGGACGCGATGCGCGCCATCTCCGACGCGATTAAAGAAGGGGCGGAGGCTTTTATACGCCGCCAGAATTTGACGATTCTGATGCTCGCCGCGTCGCTCGCGGTTCTGATTTTCGTCGTCTATGGTTTCGTTCGTTCGCGCAACGTCGCCGACCCGGTGGAGACGGCGGTTGAGCTTGCGATGTGGACGACGCTTTCGTTTGCGCTCGGTGCGTTCTCGTCCGCGATTTCCGGTTACATAGGAATGTGGACGGCGATTCGCACGAACATTCGGACGGCGGCGGCGGCGACCAAAAGCTTAAACGGCGCGCTTCAAACCGCGCTTCGCGGCGGGGCGGTGACGGGTTTAATCGTCGTCGCGTTGTCCCTCTTGGGCGTCGCGGTGTTGTTCTATATCGTCCAACAATTCAGTACGGTTGCCGGTGCGGTCGGCGTCACGGGCAATGCGATTCCGTCGGAGGCACGCATCCCGATTCTCATCGCGGGCTACGGTTTCGGTGCGTCGTTCGTCGCGTTGTTCGCGCAACTCGGCGGCGGAATTTATACGAAAGCGGCGGATGTCGGGGCGGATTTGGTCGGCAAAGTCGAAGCCGGAATACCGGAAGACGACCCGCGCAACCCTGCGGTCATCGCTGACCTCGTGGGCGATAACGTCGGTGACTGCGCGGGGCGCGGGGCGGACTTGTTCGAGTCAATCGCGGCGGAAAATATAGGGGCGATGATTCTCGCCGCCGCGCTTTATAGTTCCAACACAACAGCTTTTACAGAGTCGCAACTGCTCGGCGTGTTGTTGTTTCCGCTTATCGTCGGGGCGTTGTGTCTGCTCGGTTCAATCGTCGGCGTGATGGTCGTTCGCACGAAGGAAACGGGCGACCCGATGCAGGCTTTGAACATCGGCTTTTATGTGACTTCGGTGCTTGCCGTAGTCAGTTTCTTTTTTGCGACGCGCTGGATTCTTTACACTGATGCCGCACCGAATGCGTATCTCTACTTTTTCGGGTGCGCGATAATCGGCATCATCACTTCGATACTGTTCGTGTTCATCACGCAGTATTACACCGAATATAAATATCGTCCGGTCAAGTCCATCGCGGAAGCTTCGGAGACGGGTCCGGCGACGAACATCATCTCCGGCATCGCGGTCGGCATGGAATGCGTCGCGTATCCGGTGCTGGTCATAGGGGCGGCGATTATTGCGAGTTACTATTTAGGCGCGCGTTCGGGGTTGAATAACGCGGGCTTGTTCGGGACGGCGGTCGCCACGATGGGGATGCTCGGAACTGCCGGATACATCTTGGCGATGGACAACTTCGGACCTATCACCGACAACGCGGGCGGCATCGTCGAGATGTCGCAACAGCCCGATGAGGTGCGCGTCATCACAGACCGCCTCGATGCGGTCGGCAATACGACGAAGGCTTTGACGAAAGGTTACGCGGTCGGTTCGGCGGCTTTGGCGGCGTTCCTTTTATTCAGCGCGTATCTCGATGAAATCAAAAACTATGGCTTGAACTTGGGCTTCGCGGCGGGGGGCAGTGAAGGCGTGGGGGCGACAAGCGAGGTGTTCGTTATCAACCTTGCGAAGCCGGAAGTGTTCGTCGGCGGTCTGCTCGGCGCGATGCTCGTGTTTCTGTTTTCGGCGTTGGCGATTAAAGCGGTCGGGCGCGCGGCGCAGTACGTTATTCAAGACGTGCGTGAGCAGTTTCGCAATGATCCGGGAATTTTGGCGGGAACATCGAAGCCGGATTACCGACGCACGGTGGACATCGTGACGCGCGCCGCACTTCGTCAGATGGTACTGCCGGGTGTGCTTGCGGTCGGGATGCCGATCGCGGTCGGACTCGTATTCAAGTATCTGTTTTACGCGCAGATTGACGCGAATGATAAGACGCAGGCAATCGCTTCACTCGTCGGCAATCCGCGTTACGCACACCTTGCGACGGGTGCGGAAGTCGTCGCCGGAATGCTTATGATTGGCACAATCGTCGGCATCTTGATGGCACTATTTCTCAACAACGCGGGCGGGGCGTGGGACAACGCGAAGAAATATATCGAACTCGGAGCGCACGGCGGAAAGGGCAGCGAAGCGCACAAAGCGGCGGTCGTCGGCGATACGGTCGGCGACCCGTTCAAGGATACGGCGGGACCTTCCTTGCACGTTTTGATTAAGTTGCTGTCAACGGTGACACTGGTGCTTGCGCCGTTGTTTATATAGAACATATCCAAGTTGTTTTCTCTGCGTTTCTCTGCGTCTTCGTCTCTGCGCTTCTCTGCGTTAAGAAGTTTTTTGACGCAGAGAAACGCAGAGTTGTTCTTAACTAACAGGCAAAGAACATTCGCTATGAAAAAAGCCGAAGCACAACCGTTTGATAAACACGCGCGAACAATCGTGCGTGAACGTGAGCCGTTTAATTCCGGTGCGCCGCTTGATTTGTTGGGTGAAAGATTCATCACTCCAATCGAGTTGTTTTACGTTCGCAATCATGCTCCCGTGCCGCGCATTGATGAGCAAAGTTTCCGTTTGAAGATTGACGGTATGGCGAAGCGCACGCTTGATTTGTCGTTGGAAGATTTAAGGGCGAAGTACACGAAGCATGAAGTCACGGCGACCTTGCAATGTGCCGGAAACAGGCGCGATGATTTGATTAGTGTGCGCGAGATTCCGGGCGAAGTGAAGTGGGGAGCGGAGGCTTTGGGGACGGCGACGTGGGGCGGTGTGCGTTTGCGTGATGCGTTGGAAAGCGCAGGGGTTGGAGAAGGTGCGGCGCACGTCGAATTTATCGGCGGTGATGAAGTCGAAAAGCAAGGTAAGACTTTCGGCTTCGGCGGTTCGATTCCTTTGTCGAAAGCTTTGAGCGAAGAAGTTTTGCTCGCGTTCGAGATGAACGGCAGGGCTTTGCCCGATGTTCACGGTGCGCCGTTGCGCGTCGTCGTGCCGGGTTATTTAGGGGCGCGTAGTGTGAAGTGGGTTCGTAAAATCAGCGTTCAAAGGGAAGCTTCGACGAACTACTATCAGGCACACGCTTATAAGATTTTCCCGCCTCACATCACGGCTGAAAATGCTGATTGGACAACAGGGCTGATGCTCGGTGAGATGTCAGTCAACGCCGCGATATGTGCGCCGGAAGCGGGGGCGAATATGCCGGAAGGGAAGTGTGCGATTAGCGGTTACGCGACGGCGGGCGGCGGGCGCAGTGTCGAGCGTGTGGACGTGTCGATTGATGGCGGCGCGTCTTGGGTTGAGGCGGAGTTTGTGCGAAGCGAAGAGAATGATGCTTCGTCAAACGATGCACGTTGGGCGTGGCGTTTGTGGACGTGTGAAGCGGAACTATCGAAAGGAACGCACACCGTCATCGCCCGCGCGTTCGATTCGGCAGCGAACACACAACCCGAAAGCGCGGCTTCGATTTGGAATTTCAAAGGCTACATGAACAACGCATGGCACAGGGTGGAAGTGGATGTTAATTAAGGATTGGCAGCGTGAATCGAAGTTGGTTTAACGCGAAGGCGAAGGTTATAATTGGCGAACTCACCAAGCCCTTTACTTCGATACTCGCATCGCGCCAAAACTTGAAAGTTCAAAGCGTGGTGTTTTCTCTACGCGGTAGATAAAAGAGGAAGCAATGAAGAATACTCGCCACAAGTTCTCCCCGCACCTTCGTCGCGCGCACGTTTATCAATCACGTCTATGGTTCGCAAGTTTAATGTTCATCGTCGCATTGACGGCGTTCGTTCAAAACGGCGACGCACAAACTCTACCAAGTAATTACGAAGACAGTTTGGTGACGGGTGTCATCGCACCGACGGCGTTGGCATTCACGCCCGACGGCAGATTGCTCATCACGACGCAGGGCGGACAGGTGCGCGTGTTTCAGAACAACGCTCTGCTTGCGACTCCGGCGTTAAACTTAAACGCCAGACTTTGCGCGAACAGTGAGCGGGGTTTATTGGGCGTCGCGGTTGACCCGAACTTTACTCAAAACCGCTTCGTCTATTTTTACTATACGTTCAATAAAAACAATCAATGCCCGACGGGGCAGCCGACGAATCCGAATAACCCTGTGAATCGCGTCGCGCGTTTCGTACTTAATGACGACAACACAATCAACCTCACGAGCGAGATGGTGTTGATTGACAACATTCATTCGCCCGCCGGAAATCACAACGGCGGCGATTTGCATTTCGGGAAAGACGGCTTGCTGTATATCAGCGTCGGTGACGGTGGAGCGGATTACGCGGGCGATTCGGGCGGTGCGGGTGCGAACGATGCGGCGCGTGACCGTCATGTTTTATTGGGAAAGATTTTGCGCGTCACACGCGACGGCGACATTCCCGCCGATAACCCGTATCGCGGCGCGGATTCCGGGCGATGCAATGTGACGGGAAGCACGACGGCGGGCAATTGGTGTCAGGAGACTTTTGCTTCCGGTTTGCGAAATCCGTTTCGTATCGCGTTTGACCCGAACGCCGCCGCGACGCGATTTTTCATCAACGACGTGGGACAGAACGTGTGGGAAGAAATTGATGAAGGCGCGCGTGGTGCGGATTACGGGTGGAACTTGCGTGAAGGTCATTGCGCGAATGGTTCGACCACGAATTGCGGCACGGTCGCGGGTTTGGTCAATCCGGTTTTCGATTACCCGCGCGTCGGTAGTTGCGGGGCTGACGGCGTGTGCGGCAATTCAATCACGGGCGGGGCGTTCGTTCCGGCGGGCGTGTGGTCGCAAGATTTTGATGGGGCGTATCTGTTTAGCGATTTCGTCGCGGGCAAGATTTTCAAATTGACGCGCAACTCGAACGGAACTTACACCGGAAGCACGTTTGTTTCCGGCTTGGGAAACAGTAGTGCCGTGACACTCATCTTCGGCGCGGACGGCAACCTTTATTACACGACTTATGCGGGCGGCGGGCAGGTGCGGCGGATACGCTTCACAGGCACGGCGAACCGCGCCCCAGTCGCATCGGCAACCGCGAATCCTTCGTCCGGCAGCGCGCCGCTGACCGTCAATTTCAACGCCTCGGCAAGCACCGACCCGGACGGTGACGCACTCACTTTCGCGTGGGATTTCGGCGACGGCACAAGCGGGGCGGGCGTGATTGTCTCGCACACTTATACGCAAATCGGGACGTACAACGCGACGCTCACGGTCACGGATGGGCGCGGTGGTTCAAACACGACGACGGTGCGAATTGATGCCGGAAACACCGCGCCACAGCCGACGATTATCGCGCCGACGACGGATAAACTTTTCCGTGTCGGTGAAACGATAACCCTGACGGGCAGCGCGACCGATGCTCAAGACGGCACGCTCACTGCCAATCGTTTGACGTGGCAAGTTCTGCTTCATCACAACAACGACCACACGCATCCTTATCTTCCGCCGACGACGGGAAACAACATCACTTTCACTGCTCCCGCGCCCGAAGATTTACCCGCCGCGACGGGCAGCTTTTTGGAAATTCGTTTGACCGCGACCGACGCGCAAGGGTTGACGACAACGGTTGTGCAAAACTTGCAGCCGCGCAAAGTCAATGTCACGCTCGGCACGTTGCCGGATAACTTCAGAGTTCTCGTCAATCGAGTGCTTTTGACCGCAAATTCGACACTCGTTTCGTGGGAAGGTTACGATTTGAACGTCGAAGTGGGGATAACTAACAACGCGGGACGGCAAATCTTCCAAGCGTGGTCGGACGGAAATCTTGACAGTCGCCGCACCATCACGACGCCCGCCAGCGACGTGACCTATACCGCGTTGTACATCCCTTTTACTTTTACTTACGGCGTGACCGCAGATTATTTCGACAATGTGGATTTAACCGGAACGCGCGTCAGACGAATTGACGCGGCGATTGCGTGGGACTGGGGAACGAACGCCCCGCTGCCCGGCATAGGGAGCGAGACATTTAGCGTGCGGTGGACAGGCATGATAGCCCCGCGCTTCAACGAAACTTATACGTTTTACACGCAGACGGATGACGGCGTGCGTTTGCGGATAAACGGCGTGTTGCTGATTGACGATTGGAACGACCACGCGCTTAAAGAAAACAGCGCGAGCGTTCAGCTTATCGCGGGAAGAAACTATTACATACAAATGGAGTACTACGACCGGAGCGGCGCAGCGACGGCGCGGCTTCTCTGGTCAAGTCCAAGCCAGCCAAAGCAAATCGTGCCAAGCGCACGCCTCGCGGCGCGCAAAGGTCGAACGGCGCGAGGCGTGCGGGCGACACCACCATTTACTGACAAGCGCAGAAATAAATAACGTCAGGCGCGACGTAAGACGGTTTGCCTTTAGCCCCGTCAGGGGTTGAAGGCATTGAGTTAAGAAAATAATCGTCCGTTTAGAGGCGGGCTTCCGCCCGCCGTGTGAGTGAAGAGGCAAAGAGGCGGGCGGAAGCCCGCCTCTAAACAGTCGTTGGGTTTCTTAACTTAATGCCATTGCCCTGACGGGGCTGCTTACGTCGAACTCACTCTTGAATATATGTTCATCAAGCCGCCATAGCAGAAACAAGTTTAGGGCGTGCCGGAGCGACATTACTACCGAGCCAGTCGGCAGTCATCTTCGATTCCGCTATCTGCGCGGCGAGCAGTGCGAACGCCGCCCGCGCTTCCATGGGTTTGGCAAACAGGTAGCCCTGCCCGTACTCGCAGTTTAGTGCTTTAAGTTGTGCAAGCTGTTCGAGTGTTTCCACACCTTCGGCGACCGTCTCCATGCTAAGGCTTCCGGCAAGCATTTTAATGGTGCGGATAATTTCGGAATTCTCCTGCCCGACGCCCATCAGGTTGACGAAGGAGCGGTCTATTTTCAAGGTATCAACCGGAAAGCGATGCAGGTAGCTCAAGGATGAATAGCCCGTACCGAAGTCGTCAATGCTCAAGCGAATGCCAAGGGCGCGAAGTTGCGTCAGCATCCTGATGGCGTTTTCGGCATTGCTCATGACGACCGATTCCGTAATCTCCAATTTCAAGCAGCACGGGTCAAAACCGGTTTCCTGCAAGATACGGTGAACCTGTTCGACGAGATCGGGTTGGGCGAACTGTCGCCCCGAAAGGTTGACGCTCAGTGTCAAAGGGCGTGTGACTCCCGATTGCCGTTGCCACTCGCTTAATTGACGGCATGACTCTTTGAGTACCCAACTGCCGATTTCTTTAATCAAACCCGTTTCTTCGGCAAGCGGAATAAACTCTGCGGGCGACACCATGCCGCGTTGCGGGTGCTGCCAGCGCACGAGTGCTTCAAAGCCGGAAATCTCTTTCGTTTCAAGCAAGACAATCGGTTGGTAGTGAACGATAAACTCTTCACGTTCGACGGCGCGCCGCAAATCGTTTTCCAGTTGCAACAGGTCGAGAGCATGTTTGTGCATGTTCTGGTCGAATATCTCGTAACGTGCCTTGCCGTTCTCCTTCGCGCGGTACATCGCGGCATCGGCGTCGCGCAAGATGTCTTCCGGGTGTTCGTAGAACGTGGTGCTTAAAGCGATGCCGATACTCGACGTGGTGTGGATTTCGTGTCCGCTCAAATTAAACGGTTGCATCAAATCCTTGCCGATGCGGTCGGCGACGTTTGCCGCTTCGCTCCACGCCTCTGCTCCTTGAAGGAGAATCGCAAACTCATCTCCGCCAAGACGCGCCACCGTGTCTCTCGGACGCAGGCACTTCATGAGGCGGCGCGCAATAGCAACGAGAAGTTGGTCTCCGGCGGCATGACCCAAACTGTCGTTGATGATTTTGAAACGGTCGAGGTCGAGGAACAGGACGGCGAAAGGTGAGTTCTCGTTTTCGTTCGCCCGCTTAATTGCGAGCATCAACTCTTCTTTCAGTAAGGCGCGATTCGGCAAACCCGTCAAAGTATCGTGAAGGGCGGCATGGCGGAAGTGCTCTCTGCTTTCTTGGAGTTCCTGACCGATGCGTTTTTGGTCGGCGATGTGGCGTGAGAGTTCTTCGACGTGGCGTTCGGCTTGCGCGGCTTGGGTCGCTGATACTTCGACGCTTTTCAGATACGTCTGGTAGGTAAAATAGACGATGGCGATAATAGGTGTACTGACGATTAAGGCGTAGAAGTTATAGGCGGTAACCAGCTTCGCAATCACACCGGCTGCCGCTGCGCCCGCGAAATAAGTAATTGAAGTCCAGAGATAATATTTGCGCCATGTCTCCCAGATGGGTTGATTGGTTTTAAGTGCCGCGACAATGGAGACGATGCCGGAGTTGAAGCTATATTGCAGCAGTCCGAGCGAACACAAGAGGATGATTAAGCCGGACGTATAGTCGCCCGCAACAAGCTGTGTTATCGAACCGAAGCCGGAACGCAGTACCCAGACGGTGAGAAAAGTCGAACACGCCATCGCCCCGGCGTTGAATAGAATTGTGCGCGGCTTTTTGCTGAAGCGGAGTGAGGCGCACGACGCTTCGGCAGCGGCAAGCAGAATGGCTGCCTCGCCGCCAAAGAGTAAGAGCGCGACGAAGATGAGCGTATCGGAAGCGGAGAGATGCCCGTTAAGACCCGGAATCCGAACCGTGATGCGTGCGCCGAGGCTGATTGTGATGAGAGCCAGCAACAGAAAATGCCCATCAATTACTTCCACGGACAGACGGTAAGCTGAAAATAGGAAGACAATCGCGCCCGCCGTGATGACCAAACGATAGTAAGCATTCGTAAAGCGGTGCGTGTTGGCAGCCTGTGACATGTTAGTAAGTTGTGCGCTTCAGGGATGGTTTTTGGTTGGGTATTGCTTATAAGGTGGCACGCGCGGGCGGGAATTGCGTCAAGCGTGCCGCGAAAGTTATAGCAAGTCTCACGCCACTCCAAACATGCCCGCCGAATAATTTATTCTTGGAGTAAATGAATCGTTAAGGTTGTCTTAGAAAACAAAAGACGAACTGGATCAATCAGATTGAAAGATACCAGTCCGTCTTTTTGAAGCGTCAGTAGCCGGTGAGAGACCGGACAATCTCCAAGTCGGATGAAGGTTATGGCAAAAGATTACCAAATGCGCCGCAGGAGCCCCGCGATTCATCGCTGGGGATATAAGGCGCATCGCGCGAATAGCGCGATAATTGTCTTGCCCAACACGCAAGGTCGAGCGTAGAATGCCTCTCAAATACGGCACGCTTATGACTTGGCAGCTTAAATCGCTACGGGTGTCGCGTGCGCGGCTCTTTGAAACTTTAACTAGGGCGTTGGTGGAGGAAGTCTCCACCGTAAAAGTTAAAACACCTAAGTAGAGAAACAACCGAAACTTGTAGTTTAAGTTTCAGGGCGGGGATACCGCCATCAGGAGTCAACGTAGAGGATTTAATCTCATGCGTTTCCTGAGAAGCCCCTTGATTTATCAATGGGGTATGTCACTTGCTTTACGACACCGCCCGCCGCCCGCCGCAACTATGGACAGGGAAGTCCAAGTAACACACAAACGGGCGTTTCATCATCAACCTCTATGGGTACTTCAATCGTGTCATCCCCGTTGATCGTCGCTGACTGAGCTTCCGCTTTGGCATCACCGATTAACACGCCGTCACCGAACACAACGCCGTCGCCGATAAGCACGCCATCGCCAACCAGCACGCCATCGCCAATCAGCACGCCATCGCCGATTAACACACCGAGAATACTGAGGAAGGGTGTGCCGTCGCCGATCAAGACGCCGCCGCTTGTCTTCACACTGTCACCGAACACGACACCGTCGCCGATAAGCACACCGTCGCCGATAAGCACACCGTCGCCGATAAGCACACCGTCGCCGATAAGCACGCCTGTATTATAGATGCGTTGGTACTTGACGATAAGATTCTCACCGCGCATCCATGTACTCCCCGCGACCATGCCGCGCGCCCAAGGGAACGTGTGGTTGGCGACGGTGGTCTGCGGAGTCGGAAGCGTCGTGGTCGTCAGCATTGACGAGCCGAGCGCGGTAGAGTTGGTAAGGGTCGTGCGGACGAGGCGTGAGAGTCTGATCGCGCCTTCGATATTGAGTTGACCGGCACCTTGCTCGAAGGCATTGAAGCCTGCGAGCGGTTGGGCGGTGTACTGCAAAATCATCTTGACCATGTTGGGCGTCAGCTTCGGGTTTGCCTGAAGCATGAGTGCCGCCGCGCCCGCGACCACCGGAGCCGCCATTGATGTGCCGTTTAAGTACATCATCTTCCGGTCATCGTTGGTGCTGACGTTGGCGTTCAGTGCCGGATTGACGGTAACCATATAGTTTTGCTTCGCCAGAGGAGCAATCAGCTTGTTGCCGGGAGCGACGAGGTCGGGCTTGATGATGTTGTCGTAGTGCTTGACGCCCAGTGTATCTTTCCAAAAGCTGCGCGTCGGACCGCGTGAGCTATAAGTAGCGACTGAATCATCGGCGCGCGAATCGGTGTTGAGCGTATTGCTCGCCCCGACGGTGAGAGCCGACGGCTCGTTGCCGGGCGAGTGAATCTGCCCGTAAAGTTTCTGACCTTGGCTGTTTTTGCCGTTGTTGCCGGCGGCGGCGACGACGACGACACCGGCATCAACGAGTTTGCGGACGGCTTTACAGAGTGGATCGTTCACGTAAGAGTCAACCGCCAGTGTGCCGAGCGACATATTGACGACGCGGATGTTGTAGGTCGTGCGGTTGAGCATCACCCAGTCGAGTGCTGACAACAAACCCGAAACCGTGCCTGCACCTCTTGAGTTCAGAACGCGCAGGTTAATCAGCTTGGCGTTCGGAGCGATGCCGGAGTACGCGCCTTTGGAGACGAGTCCGTTACCGGCGGCAATTCCGGCGACGTGGCTGCCGTGACCGTAGGGGTCGTCGGTGTTCATGCCCTCGCCGGTAAAGTCTTTGTCAAACACGACGCGCTTGTTACCGTCTTTACCGAGATACGAGATGTGCGAGTGATAAATGCTCGAATCAAGCACGGCGATACCGATGCCCGTGCCGTCAAATCCACTGTTGCCGTTCACCTGACGCATCGCATCTGCGCCGCTCGTACTCGTTAAGTGACCGAGCATCTCTATCTCGCGGTCGAGAGAGATGTAGAGAACCTCTTTGTTTGCAGCTAACGTGGCGATCCACACCGCAGGCATTTCGACGGCGAACGAGTTGAAGCTGCGTAACTCGATTTTTTTTCGTACCGAGGGGTTATTAAGCATAACATTGAGCGTCGCACTTGCTTTCGCGCTCAATTGAATAACCACACGGACGCGACTCGTGGGCGCGCTGGAGATTATTTCGTGCAGATCGGCGGAGACTTTGCTGCCTTGTCCCGCACTGGCTGCGTAGCTTCCTGTTGATGATTTAGATTGTGCTTTGGCTCGGTCGCCAATCATGATGCCCATGCAAAGCGAG
This sequence comes from Pyrinomonadaceae bacterium MAG19_C2-C3, assembly GCA_024330265.1. Taxonomy (GTDB): domain Bacteria; phylum Acidobacteriota; class Blastocatellia; order Pyrinomonadales; family Pyrinomonadaceae; genus JANDLT01. The sequence continues at coordinate 11,835 of JANDLT010000035.1, forward strand.
AGTAGCAGCGAGAAGGCTGTTAGCCATGCAGTGGGGCGTGAAGAGTTAAACATTTTAATCTGAGTCCTTTTCGGGGGCGTTTGAAGCGCGCGCATTATGTTTTGCGTGGATGGAGAGATATGTCTTCGCACTCATGCGCTTTCGCAATGCCCGTGCCGTTGGCATTACGGCTTCTAAAACTCAGATTTGTTAAGGATTAAGCGTGGCAGCCACTTATCATGAAAAGCGCGCTGCTTGCTTCGGTCAGTCTGAAGGATGTCAACCTGTCAATGTGGTCGTCTTCAAATCGTAAAGCTCACCGAACTTGGTGTGAAGATAACGAAGATACGGAGCGGTATTGAGCGGCTTACCTGTGGCGCGTTCGATTAGCGGCGCAGGTTCGTATCGTTTGCCGTGACGATAAATGTTTTCCGCGAGCCAACCGTGAAGCGTCGCAAATTCGCCGCGTGTGATTTCATCGGTGATGGATGGATGCGTCGCGAGTGCGGTGTCATAGAGTTGAACGGCGAGAACATTGCCGACGGTGTAGGTCGGAAAGTAAGCGAATGAACCGTTCGCCCAGTGAATATCTTGGAGCGCGCCTTCCGCATCCGTGGCGGGCGTTATCCCCAAATAGTCGCGCATCTTTTCATTCCACGCGGCGGGTAAATCTGCGACTTTTAGACGGTTCTCAAACAACGCGACTTCAATTTCAAAGCGCACCAGAACATGAAGGTTGTATGTGACTTCATCGGCTTCAACGCGAATCGGTGTGCGTTCGACGGTGTTAATCGCCCTGTAAAATCGCGCCAGTTCGATGCCCGAAAAGTGTTCGGGGAAGGCGGCTTGCAAGCGCGGGTAAAAGAATTGCCAGAAGGGAAGCGAACGCCCGACGATGTTTTCCCACAACCGCGATTGCGATTCGTGAACGCCCATCGAACATCCGTTTGCCGCCGGAGTGCGCGCGTATTTTGAATCTATCCCTTGTTCGTAAAGAGCATGACCGGATTCGTGAAGCGTGCCGAACAGGGCGGGCGAAAGCCACTCTCTGTCAAAGCGCGTCGTGATACGCACGTCGCCGTTACCGAAGCTGATACAGAAGGGGTGAACCGCGCGGTCTTGGCGTCCGCGCCGGAAGTCATAGCCGAAACGCTCGACGATTTCACGCCCGAAAGCTTCCTGTTTGGCTTCGTCGAAATCACCGTAAAGCGGAGCGTCGCGCTTTTCATTTTCCGCACTCGTTTGAGCATCATTGATGCGCGCGACGAGTGCGATGAGCGGTGTTTTGAGTTCGTCGAAAACGGTTTCGAGTTCAAGTTTTGTCGCCCCCGGTTCAAACGTATCGAGCAGCGCATCGTAAGGATGCGTCGTATAACCTATGTACTCGGCGGCTTCCTGTTGAAGCGTCAAGATACGCTCAAGATGCGGAGCGAAGGCAGCCCAGTCGGAGCGCGCACGGGCGGCGACCCACGCGGGTTCGGCGAGCGTCGTGGCGCGCGAGAAATCCGCGACGAGACGCACGGGCAGCTTCGTCGCGCGTTCATAATCGCGGCGCACGAGACGCACCAGCGCGGCGTCTTCCGTTGTCGCATCGAAATCGTCGCCAATCGTGTCGAGCAGACAGCGCGTCTCGTCGTCAACGAGGTGTTCGTGCGCGACTGTGCTTAAAGTTGCGAGGGCTTCGGCGCGTGCGGGGACGCCGCCGGGCGGCATGTTGGTTTGTTGATCCCAGATGAGTAGCCCGGCGGCGGAGTGAAAATCATAGATTCGCGCCAGACGGGATTTGAGTTCGTGCCACGCGACGGTGCTGGTCTTCATAAAAGGTGGGCTTTCAAATTGTCAAACGAGATTTAATTCGGAAAAACTTAACACTCATCTTACAGGAACGTCGTGTTAATCTGCACCATATTTTCCGTGACACGACAATCGTTTTATACAATTCACGACATAAGCCAAGACCGACATCAACCACCGTTTATGCTTTTAATAAGTATGCCACGAACCAATTTGATGAAGTTGTTACTTGCCGCATCGCTCATCGTCGCGTGTGCTTCAATCAGCTTTCCGGCTCGCGTTCGACAAACCGCGCCGCCGCGCCAAGCCGCATCCGACTCTACGCGCACCGCCGCGCGAAAGCTTTTGCGTGCGGGTCCGATGCTCGGCGCGAGTGAGATGACAGAGGTTAGCGTGTGGGTGCAGACGACCTTAGCGTGCGACGCGCAGCTAAGATTTTGGGAACGCACGCGCCCGAACACCGCGCGCTTGAGCGAAGTCAAACGTACAAGCGTCGCGGGCGACATGATTGCGCGTTTCAATCTTTCAGGCTTAACGACCGGAACAGGCTATGACTACGAACTTTATCTTAATAACGAGCGTGTCGAACTGCCTTACGCGACATCGTTTCAGACGCAAACGCAATGGCGTTTTCGCACCGACCCGCCCGCGTTTCGCGTCGCCATAGGCTCATGCACATACATCAACGATGCGCCGTTCGACCGTCCCGGCACACCTTACGGCGCGGGCTATGAAATCTTCGATTCGATTCTACGCGAGAAGCCCGACCTGATGATTTGGCTTGGCGATAACGTCTATTTCCGCGAACCCGATTGGCTCTCCGAAGCGGCGATGCGCCGTCGCTATTCGCACACGCGCGCCACACCGGAGATGCAAGCCCTGCTCGCGTCAGTTCATAACTACGCCGTGTGGGACGACCACGATTACGGACCGAACGATTCCGACAGGACGTTTCGCGGACGCGAATGGGCGTTAAATGTCTTTCGTGATTACTGGGCGAACAGCACTTACGGGACGCTTGAGACGCCGGGCGTATTCGGACGTTTCGAGTGGGGCGATGTCGAATTTTTCATGCTCGACGACCGCACATATCGTTCGCCAAACAACACAACTCCGTCCGATAATGACCCAACAATGTGGGGCGATGCTCAATTCGTGTGGTTACGGGATGCCCTTCGTTCGAGCAACGCGACGTTTAAGATTGTCGTCAACGGCAGTCAGGTTATGAACCCTCTAGCGGTATTCGAGAATCTTGCGATTTTCCCGTTCGAGCAACAAAAGCTGATTGATTTCATACGCGACGCACGCATCGAAGGTGTGATGTTTCTCTCCGGCGACCGTCATCACACGGAACTGATACGGCGCGACGAAGCGGGCTTGTATCCGCTTTATGATTTCACATCATCGGCTTTAACTTCCGGCGGTTCACGTCTTGAAGGAGAAGCGAACAATCCGGCGCGCGTCGCGGGAACATGGGTCACGGCTCAACGCAACTTCGGTCTCTTAGAATTTTCCGGGGCGGCGAAAGAGCGTCGTCTGGTGATGCGAACCCTTGACACGAACGGCAAGGAACTATGGCGGCGGGAAGTTAAGGCGAGTGAACTGCGGTTTCCCGTCGCGCCGCGAAGTTCGCAAAGCAGTTTATAATCTGTTCACAATCGCGCAACTTCGGGTATTATCGGCGGCGCAATCGTCTCTCACAATTGAAAATTAAGGATTACACAAAACTATGGCTAGCACGACCGCCGCTAATGAAACTCCCTACCTGCACGCCGCCGAAGGAAAACATCCGAAGGGCTTGTACGTTCTATTCGCCACCGAGATGTGGGAACGATTCAGTTTCTACTCGATGCTCGCGCTCTTTACGCTTTACTTGCGAGACCCGACGGAAGGCTTCGGCTGGACGGCGACACAGGCGACAACGCTTTATGCAAATTATTTGATGTTCGTCTATGCCAGCCCGCTCATCGGCGGTTTGATTGCCGATAAAATCACGGGCTATCGCAAAGCGGTAATTATTGGCGGCTTCTTCTTTATGGCAGGACACGGACTGCTTTCAATTCCGGCGTTGTGGGCGGTCTATGCGGCGTTGACATGTCTTGTCATCGGCAACGGTTTTTTCAAGCCGAATGTCTCGACGATGGTCGGCAATCTCTACCCCGAAGGCAGCCACTTAAAAGACCGCGCCTATAACATCTTCTACATGGGCATCAACGTCGGCGCGCTGTTCTCGCCGATTGTCATGGAAATCGTCAGGCAGTATGCCGGTTTTCACGCCGCGTTCGCCGTCGCTGCCTTCGGTATGGTGATTTCCGTCGCCATATTATGGATGTTCAAAAACGATGTCGAAAGTACGGAACGCAGTCCGTTGCGTTCGGCTGAGCAGGCGGCGGACACTGCCGCGACCGCCGTTGACGCGCCGCCACACGGCATCAGTCAGCAGAACGAATCCGAACAAACTACGGCAAACAACCTCCGCCAAGATCGCATGAACGCCGTGCCGGATTGGAAGCGTGTCGCCGCGCTGATTGTCATCTTCCTCATCGTCATCGTGTTCTGGATGGTGTTTCACCAAAACGGCTCGACACTGACTTATTGGGCGGACGACAACACGGCTTGGAATGTTTCGGGAACGATCTCGAACGCGATCAATCCGTTGTGGATTATCATCCTGACGTTTCCGCTCGTCTGGTTCTGGGGCTTGCTCGATAGACGCGGACTGGAACCGGCAACGCCGACGAAAATGGCAATCGGAATGATGTTGACGGGTCTTTCGTTTTTCGTACTCTATTTCGCGGCGACAATAGGCGAAGGCACGGTCGCCACGCCCGAACAACTCGCGGGCGGTTCGTTCAGAATCAACGAAAGAGTGCTGGGTAATCTTCGCGCTGACGGAGTTCCCGAAGACGCTTTGCAAAGAATCGCTACCGCCAAAAACGAGGAGAATAAATTCGTTATCAACGACGTAAAATTCTTCGCTAAAGAAGATGAAACGACCGGGCAAAAGATTTCGGGTGAACAGCAATTTATCGACACGATAAATGGGGTTGCTCCCGGACAAGGCACACAGTATCGAGATGCGTTTTTGCAACGCAGTTATTTGTTTCAAGTGTCGCCATTCTGGTTGTTGCTGGCTTACGGCATTCTCTCGCTGGGTGAATTGATGCTCTCGCCGATGGGCTTGTCGCTGGTGTCGAAAGTCGCGCCGCTTAGGATGCGCGGGTTACTGATGGGCGGCTGGTTTGTGGCAACGGCAATCGGAAATAAACTCACTCAAATCGGCGTCTATTGGAGCATCTGGAATCAATCCAAGTTCTTCATCGTTTTAGGTGCGATGGCACTGGTGATGTCGGTCGTATTGTTCCTGCTGCTGCGTCCACTCAAGAAGGCGATGCCGGGAGTCTGAAGAAAGGATGAAGGCGGAAGGATGAAGGATGAACAAAGAGAAGGAAGGTCGTCAATAGACGACATCATCGAACTTTACAAAAAGGATGTTGACCGTACTTTGCTTCGTGAGAATCTGAAGCTGACGGTTGAGCAGCGTTTTGAGCAATTGATGAATATGCAAGTCTTTGTCGAGGAAGCGCACCGTGCTGGACGCAAGCTTCGTGAAGCGGCGTGATTACTAACTTCAAAATCTTATTTGAGATTTTAATCGGCGGCGAAGTCGAGTTTATCGTTATCGGTGGGGCGGCGGCGACGGCGCACGGTTCAGCCCGCGTGACGTATGACCTCGACATCGTTTATCGGCGGACAAATGAAAACATCAAACTCCTTGTGGACGCGCTCGCGCCACATGAGCCTTACCTGCGTGGCGCGCCGCCGGGTTTGCCATTTAAGTGGAGTGTCGAGACGATACGAAACGGACTTAATTTTACGCTGGTCACGACACACGGCGCGATTGATTTACTTGGCGAAGTCGCAGGTGGGGGAAGTTATGAAGATTTGTACCCGGCAATCGTTCGCAAACAGTTTTTCGGCGATGAATTGCAATGCTTGAACCTTGAAAAACTGATTGCCACTAAACGCGCGGCGGGTCGTCCGAAAGATTTTGAAGTCATCGCCGAACTCGAATCATTGCGCGAAGAACAAGCTTAACGTCAGTTCAACATGAGACAAGAAAGATTTTATCCACGAACAACACGAATAAAATACTGAAGAAATCCGGTTTTGTTTCGTGTTGATTCGTGTGTTTCGTGGATAAGTTTTAGTCATTTCTTATATCGAACTCACATAACTTAATTGGAAGGTTGTAAATCACAATCAAAAGCCGTCGGCGTGAACATCTCACGCCGACGGCTTTTGATTGTGATTTATAGAGAACTTGCTGCTTACAAATTCTTTTCGATGAACTCGGTCATCAAGCCGCGCATATGTTTGAGGAGCGCGGGGTCAACTACGCCGTGGCGCGATTTCGGGTAGAGCATCAATTCAAACGGCTTGTTGGCTTTCTGAAGCGCGTAAGCGAATTGAATCGTGTTTTGCATATGTACGTTGTCGTCCATCGTGCCGTGAAGCAAGAGGATTTTACCGTTTAAGTTGGCGGCGGCTTTGAGCGGGGAACTGCGTTCGTAACCTTGCGGGTTAGTTTGCGGTGTCCCCATGTAACGCTCCGTGTAAATCGAATCGTAGAGTCGCCAATCGGTGACGCTGCCGCCCGCGATGCCGATTTTGAAAGTCTTGCTATGCGTCAAAGCGTAAGAAGTCATAAAGCCGCCGTAAGACCAACCCCACAAGCCTATGCGCGAACCGTCAACGTAGGGTTGCGTTTTGAGGTACGCGATGCCGTCTTCCAAATCCCTCAATTCGCTTTCGCCGAAGTTTCTGTTGGCAGTCCACGCTGCGCCGACGCCTTTGCCCGATGCCGAGCGGTTATCGCAAATCCAGATGATGTAGCCTTTTTGCGCCAGCATCTGATGCCAAAGGTAGTTCGCGCCGCCCCAAGAATTTCTGACCGTAGGGGCTTGAGGTCCCGAATAGGTGTGTGACCAAACGGGATATTTTTTCGTCGGGTCGAAGTCGGGCGGACGAATCATCATCGCTTCTAGTTCGTAGCCGTCGCGCGCTTTGACTTTCAGAAATTCGACTTTGCCGAGTTTGTAGTTTGAGAGAGCCGCGACCTTATTTTCCTCTATCGGGCGAACGAGTTTGCCGTCCGCCGTAAAGAGGCGCGTTTGCGTTGGCGTATTGATGTCGCTCGTGAAGTCTATAAAGTGCGTGAAGGAACTGTTGAAGTTGGCGTTGTGCGCCCCTTCGGTCGTGGTCAATCGCGTTTGATTTGTGCCGTCGAGATTGATGCGGTAGGAATGCGCGGCGATAGGGCTGTGTTCCATGCCGGAGAAGTAAATCAGCTTGCGCCCTTCGTCCACGCCGTGAAGGTCGCGCACGTCCCAGTCTCCGCGTGTAATCTGTTTTATCAACTTGCCGTCCGCCGTGTAGTGATACAGATGACGGAAGCCCGTGCGGTCGCTCTGCCATAGGAACGAACCGTCACTAAGCCACTGCGGGTTATCTATGACTTCAACCCACGGCTGCGCTTTTGCATCCGCGCCTTCACGAAAGACGACGGTGGTTTTCCCCGTCGCGGCATCGGCGTAAGTCAAATCGAGAAAGCTTTGCACGCGGTCTTGAGCCTGAAACACGATTCTGCCGTCGGGCGTCCACTCGACGCGGCTGATGAGAAAGTCTTCGGGTTTGTATTTATCAGTTTCGACGAAGCGCGGCGCACCGTTCGCAATGTTCACGACGCCCAACTTAACCAGCGGGTTCGGGTCGCCCGCCTTGGGGTACGGCGTGGTTTCAACTTCCGGGTCAACCGGAATGTGGTCAACGACAGGGAAGTTCGGGACGGGTGCATCGTCCAGCCGAAGGAAAGCAATCTGCTTTGAATCCGGCGACCACCAGAAGGCTTTGAAGTTGCCGCGCCCGTAAAGTTCTTCTTGATAAACCCAGTTAAAGACGCCGTTGAAAATCTTTGGCGTGCCGTCTGATGTTAATTGTCGGGTTTGATTATTTTGGAGATTGAGAGCGTAAAGATTGTGGTCGCGCACGAATGCGATGTGCGTGCCGTCGGGTGACCACGCGGCGACATCTTCATCGGCAGGGAACTGCGTCAGTTGGCGGGCTTCGTTCCGGGTTAAATCATAAAGGAAAATCCCTTTCGCGGTGGTGACGAAAAAGGCGGTGTTTGCGGGATTGCTTTGCCAGTTGTCGCCACGCGCAAACCGTTTTGCTTCATCGCCCGTGACGTTTGGAAGCCGCGCAAATCCGGCGGCGATGCGCGTCGCGTCGTTAAACGGCGTGATGCTTCCCGTCGCGGCTTCGATTTTAAGCAGTTGAGGTTCGCGCGTCGCCGGGTCAAGCTTGGTGTGAAGATAGTGCGTGCCGTCCGGCAGCCAGCGCAACTGGGGAACTGTGCCGCTGAAATTGACGCGCTTCTGTGCGTCGTAAATATCGTCAATCGTTAAAAGCTTTTGCTGCGCGCTTTGCTGTGCGCTTTGCTGTGCAATGGCTATCGCATTAAGGCTTACGATAATCGCCATTACCGCAAGGTAAGTTTTTAATCTACGCATTAAGTTTCTCCAAATTAGTGGATAACGGATAGTGGATAGTGGATAGTTTAAGACAACGGTTTTTCACTATCCGTTATCCACTGGTATCAGCGCGTGGTTGGATGCGCGCTCCGGTGGTGACGATGGTTTCGGGGGAGATTATGGCTTCGGCTCCGATGATGGTGAGGTCTTCATCGGTGACTTCATCTTTCGCGGGCTTTGCGCCGATGCGTGCGCGTTTGCCGATGCGGACTCCGATGTCAATGACGGCGTGTGAGATGTGCGCGTCGGCTTCTATGCGGCAATCGTCGAGGATAATCGAGCGTTCGATAATCGCTCCCGCTTCGACATGCACGCCGCGCGCAAGAACGGAATCGCGCACCGTGCCGCGCACCACGCACCCTTGCGAAATCATGCTGTTCGTGATGCGCGCGGTTTCATGTATGCGCGCCGGAACACGCGGCGCACCGAACGTGCAGATGTTCCACTTCGCATCATCAAGTTCAATCGCGGGCTTGTCAGCCAGCAAATCTTGATGGGCTTGCCAGTAACTTTCGAGCGTCCCGACATCGCGCCAGTAACCTTCAAGGCGAAACTCTACGGCGTGTTTGCCCTTAACCAGCGACGGCAACAGTTGATGCCCGAAGTCGCGCAGTGAAGCTTCGCCGTTTGCGTCATCGCTTAAGTTATCAAGCTGTTCAAAGAGAAGTCGGGTCGTATAAACGAAGACTTCCGTCGTCACCGTGTCGCTTATCGGCGTGTCCGGTTTATAAGCGAACTCTGTGATGATGCCGTCGTCTCCGGCGATGACGTTGCCGAAACGCGAAGCTTCCGCCTTTGGTACTTTCGTCGTCACGACCGTCACTCCGGCTTGGGTTTTCAAGTGGTGTTCGATGACATCGCGGAAGTCGAGTTTATAGATGTGGTCGGCACTAAGGACGATGAGCAGGTCAGGCGCGAACTCCTGTATTAGGCGACGGTGACGATAAATCGCGTCGGCGTTGCCACTGGCGAAGCCGCCCGATTTCGGGTTGTCTTCCGGCTTGCGCTTGTCGTCGGCTTCAAACGGCGGGAGAACTTGAAGCCCGCCGTAAGTGCGGTCTAAATCCCACGGACGCCCGTTCGCAAGATGTTCGTTGAGCGAGTGTAATTCATATTGTTCGATAACCCAGACATCGTTGATGCGGCTGTGCATACAGTTGCTCAAAGCGAAATCAATCAGGCGGTAAGTTCCGCCAAACGGCATCACGGGCTTCGCGCGTTCGGCGGTTAAAACTTCGAGACGGCTTCCCGCGCCGCCTGCCAGAATTAGAGCGAGGACTTTCGGACGGTGCATGTTTATCTCCCTTGATAGTGGATAGTGGATAGTGGATAGTCAAAGGCAAGAACTGCTTCCTTCACTATCCGTTATCAACTATCCACTATCCACTAAAGACGAATGCACACGGCTTTCTTTTGCGTGTAGAGTTCGAGGGCGTCGTGACCCATTTCGCGTCCCCAACCCGATTGCTTATAGCCGCCGAAAGGCAATGCCGCGTCAAAGACGTTGTAGCAATTTATCCACACCGTACCGGCTTTCAACTTCGCCGCCAAGTTATGTGCCTGACTTAAATCGGTTGTCCAGATGCCCGCCGCCAAACCGTAAATCGAATCGTTCGCCACCGGCTGTACTTCATCCAGAGTCTTAAACGGGTGTGCCGTCACGACGGGTCCGAAGATTTCTTCGCATACGACTTTCATATCGTTTCGCGTGTCAACCAGTACCGTCGGCTCAATGAAATACCCTTTAGAGTCTTTGCCCTTTTTATGTATGCCGCCGCCCGCGACCGCCCGCGCCCCTTCTTCAATACCGCTATCAAGGAAGCCGCCGACGCGCTCAAATTGTTCTTTTGAAACGAGAGGTCCCATTTCCGTGTTTGGGTCGAGACCCGAACCGACTTTCATATTCTGCGCGACATGCGCCACGCCTTCGACGACTTTATCGAAGATTTTTTCCTGCACATAAAGCCGCGAACCCGCGCTGCAAACCTGCCCGTGATTAAAGAAAATCGCGCTCGACGCTCCGGCTATCGCGGTCTCTATATCTGCATCGCCCATGACGATGTTCGGTGATTTGCCGCCGAGTTCGAGCGAGACTTTTTTCAGATTTCCGGCGGCGGCTTGGAGTATCAACTTGCCGACTTCGGTTGAACCCGTGAACGCGATTTTATCTACGTCGTCGTGCGCCGCGAGAGCCGCCCCCGCCGTTTCACCGAAACCCGTGACGATATTGACGACTCCATCGGGGAAGCCCGCTTCGCAGATGAGTTCGCCCAGACGTAAAGCCGTGAGCGGCGTCTGCTCTGCCGGTTTAAGAACGGATGTGCATCCGGTGGCGAGTGCCGGAGCGAGTTTCCACGCCGCCATCAGCAGAGGGAAATTCCATGGAATGATTTGCCCCACGACGCCTACGGATTCGCGCAAAGTGTAGGCATGAAACTGGCTGCCCGGCATGTACGGCACGGACAGTGAAATCGTGTTGCCTTCAAGCTTCGTCGCCCAGCCCGCCATGTATCGAAACATCTCCGCCGCCAGTGGAATGTCCGCCGCCGCCGCGACCGTCGCGGGTTTGCCGTTATCGAGTGATTCGAGTTGCGAAAGTTCTTCGGTGTGAGCGTCAATCAAATCACCTAACTTCCACAGCAAACGCCCGCGATCCGAAGCAGTCATCTTCGACCACGCACCTTCGTCGAACGCCTTGCGCGCGGCACGCACCGCGCGTTCTATATCTTCCTTTTTACCTTCCGCGACGTTGGCGAGAACATCGCCGGTCGCGGGATTGTAGGTCGGAAAACTCTTGCCCGAAGCGGCGGCAGACCATTTGCCGTCAATCAATAATTGTTGCGAACGGGCGATGAATTGAGCGACGTTCTGATTAAGTTGTATCTGTCTTTCTGCGGTTGCCATTACTTTACCTTTCTATAAAACTATCCGGTGATGATGTAGAAACTCAGGTTAAGTCTCACACGGGTTGAATGAAATTATGTTTTCGGGTGACGGTCGCGGATGACGTGGATTGTAGCCTAAGTCGTCGCAAGTTCGATATATAGTTTCGGTATTTATGACAGGTACGATGGCACACGAATGCCCGGCAGCGTTCGACATGAAGTCGGACTAATGCCGGACGTAAAAAGAAGTCAGCCTAAACATAACCAATGTTATCGGACGCCCTTAAAAACGCTGCATTACTAAACGGACTGGAAGAATCCAAGGCAGTCAGGGAGAAAACCGCTTACGGTGTGACGGTAAGTTTAAGGCTCTTGGTGACTCCGACCGCCCGCGCGTTGATGTACGTCGTGCGCGTCATCGCGGCTCCGCCCGTGCCGATGACGGGCGTCGGCGTCGTGTGCGAGGTGGTGGTCGCGTCGCCGAGTTGCCCGTAAGCATTCACGCCCCATGCCTTCACGCTTTTATCGGCGAGCAGAGCGAGGCTGTGATTGCAGCCTGCCACAATCGCGGTGACGTTTTCCAAGTCCGTCACCCTAATCGGCGACGTGTGATTGAGCGTCGTGCCGTCGCCCGATTGTCCGCTTTCATTCGCTCCCCACGCCCACACCGTGCCGTCGGCTTTGAGTGCCAGCGCATGATTATCTCCGGCGGCGACGGCGACGACATCGCTCATACCGTTAACCTCACGCGGAGCAGTTTCGTCGTCGAGCGTTCCGTTTCCAAATTACCTTCTTCTTAGCTCGACTTTATCCATTTTGAAAACGGGTCTTGCAAGTAAAAGACTTAGTTCGCTAACTCTTGTCGGAGTTTTTGAATATCAGTCCAAAGAACGACATTCAAAAAATACAGACGTTGAAAACAAAAGACTTACATTACTGTGGTTTCGGTTCGCCCAAAATGGATAAAGTCGAGCTTAGAGCGTGTCTGAAAAGTCCTGTGAGGGATATTTTGATAATAGCCGAGCGATTTATCGCTGGGGACGAGCGCGCATCAAGGGTGAGTCCCGTCAGGGACGACTGAAATAACCGCGACAGAAGCATCAGCCGTCCCTGACGGGACTGCATCGGCTTTTCCCTTATTCCCCCCAGCGATGAATCGCTGGGCTATTGTCGGGTTGTCCCTTGCGGGACACGGACTTTTCAGACACGCTCTGAAGCTAATTCCCAAACACGCTCTTTCGTTCACGGTTCAATCGTCAACTTGACGTTTTTGCTGACGCCGTTAGCGGTCGCTCTCAGATAGGTGTAGCCGGGGCGCGCGACGGGCTGCGTGTTGACGGAAAAGGCGGCTGATTTCTTTCCCGGTGGAATTTCGATGGTGGCGGCGATTGGTCGGGCGAGGGTGGCGTTGCTGCTCGATAACTTGACTTGTATCGCGGAAGAGGACGCGCCGCATTCGAGCGTGACGACGCCGGTTGCCGTGTTGCCGCCCGCGAGAGACGTTCGATTTAGCGAGATTGATTTGACGCCTGCCGGACGCACGACAATCGGTTTGCTAAGAGCGACGCCTTCGAGCCGCGCCGTCAACGTACCGCTTTGCATTGACGACACGGAGCGTGTCGTCAATGCAATTTTCTGATTTACCGCGCCCGCCGGAATGTTTATGGTCGCGGGCAAACTGACGGCGGGATTCGTGCTTGTGAGCGCGACGACGACGCCGCCGGAAGGAGCGCGCCCGCTTAGGTGAACGGTCGCCGCCGTCGTCTCTCCGCATTCGCCCGCGAGTGGAACGGGCAGGACGTTGAGAGCCTTGAGCGTCACGGGACGGTTAGGTTGTTGATTAACAGGATTCGGCGCATTCGCAGGTTGCCCGTCGTCGCCCCGAAGCATCGCACCGTCCCCTTGTTCGGTACGGGCGCGTTCGTTAATCGTCGCGCCGTACACGACGCAGAAGCAGCAACATATAAGCGTGATGATGTTGAGAATTGATTTGGTCGTTGACATAACTTGTGATTCTCCTCTGCTAAGAATTTACGGCGTGACCGTAAGGCTCAGGCTCTTGGTGATGCCACCCGCCCGCGCGTTGATGAATGTCGTGCGCGTGGTGGTCGTGGCGGTCGTCGTCACTTGAAAACTCGCCGTCGTCGCTCCCGCCGCCACCACCACGCTCGAACTTGTCGGGCGTGCTACCGATGTATTGCTCGATGAGAGCGTCACGGTTGTGGCACTCGTCGCCGCGCATGTCAACGTCACCGTACCGGCGATTGTCGTTCCGCCGCGCGCCGGGTTCGGTGTCAAGGTCATGGCTTGAACGGTGAGCGGTTTTAAGGTGAGCGTCGCGGTTTTGATTGTCGCGCCGAGCGTCGCCCGGATGGTCGCGGTTTGCGCTGCGGCGACGCTCTGCGTGGTGATGATGAAGGTTTGGCTGCTTAAGCCGCCGGGAACAATCACCGATGACGGAATAATCGCCGCCGCGCTCAGACTTGCCAGTGTGACAACGGCTCCGCCCGTTGGTGCCGGACTGCTCAGTGTCACTTTTCCGGTTGAGGTTTGACACGCGCCCGTCACGGTCGAAGGCGTTAAGGTGAGCGATACAAGCGTCGTCACGCGCGTGCTTTGACGGTTGAGATTGTTTGAAGTGTTCGGGTCGGTCTCCGCGCCGGAGACGGAAGCCGTGTTGGTCAGAGTTCCGGCGGCGGCGGCAGTGGCGACGAGCGTCACGGTCGCCGTTTGATTGTTGGCGAGATTGCCGATGGTGCAATTGACGGTGCTTGTCTTAACGCACGTTCCTTGCGTGGAAGCGGCGGAAACAAACGTCAGTCCGGCGGGCAGCGTATCGCTTAAAACAACTCCGGTGGCGGGCGATGCGCCGTAGTTTCTGACGACGATTGTGTATGTGACGTTACTGCCGAGCGGCACGGGGTCGGGCGCGTCCGTCATCGTCACGGCGAGGTCGGCGACGGCGTTGACAGTCGCGCCTGACCCTGCCTCATTGATGGGTTCGGGATCGTATTCGTTCGCCGTCGCGGTCGCGGTATTGGAGGTGAAGCCTGCCACGTTGGGTCTGACGACAAGCGTGACGGTGGCAGTCGCATTATTGGCGAGAGTCCCGATGTTGCAAGTCACCGTCGTCGTCCCGCTACACGTTCCGCGAGTTGAGCGCACGGAAACAAAGCTGGTTCCGGCGGATATGGTGTCGGTTAAGGTAACGCCCGTCGCGGCATCAATACCGTAATTTTCGACGACAATCCGGTATGTCAGTGTGCCGCCAACCAACACCGGATCGGGCGAAGCCGTCATTCCAACGTAGATGTCGGCGACCGCGACAACCTCCGTGGTTTCGGTCGCCGAGTTGTTTGCCGGGTTCGTGTCGACCTGAAGCGCAGTGACGCTCGCCGTGTTCGTGACGTTCCCGATTCTTGTCGGTATCACGACCAGCAGAACGTAGGCATCCGCTCCGACCGCGAGACTTTCGAGGTCGCACGTCACCGTGCCGCTTGCGAAACTGCACGTTCCTTGTGATGGCGTGGCGGAAACAAACGTCAAGCCGGTCGGCAAGCGGTCGGTTAAAGTCACATTAGTCGCCGCCGAAGAACCGTTATTGATTGCCCTCAAATAATAGGTCAGGTTTCTGCCGTGATGGGCGGGAGAAGGGTCAGCCCCTATCTCTAATCGAAGGTCTATCGGTTCCGAGCCTGTTCCGGTGAGCGGGATGACTTGCGCGCTGTCGAAGGCGTTGTCGTAAAGAACGAGGTTGGCGTTTTTATCTCCCGCCGACACGGGCGCGAAGGCGATGCTTATCGCACACGAATCGCCGGGATTGACATCGGTCGAGCAAGTGTTCGCGGTGATGGTAAAGTCGCCGCGAGACTCGCCTTCGATTAACCCGCTGTTCTGATTGATGATGAGCGGCGCAAAGCCGTCGTTGGTGACGGTGACGGTTTGCTCTGCGCTCGCGGTGTTGATGATTTGCCTTCCGAAATCCAAGCCGGATGAATCGAGCGTGACGACGGGCGAAGCGGCGACGGCGAAACTGCTCATATAGCTCGCTTCGATGAACACTCCGCTGCCGATACCGAGAGTTTGCACCGGAGTGTAGCTTGCGAAGTCGAATTCTGCGATACCTAACTCACCGGAGATGTTCCAACCCCATGCCCAAACCGTACCATCGGATTTGAGAACAAGGTTGTGGGAAAGACCTGCCGAAATCGCCTTGACTCCGGTCAAGTCCGTGACTTGAATCGGCGTGATTGTTTGCACAGGTGGGAACATTCCCAACTGCCCCTCACCGTTGGAGCCCAGTGTCCAAATCGTACCGTCGGACTTGAGCGCGAGAGTGTGGTTTTGTCCCAGTGCGACAGCGATGACATCGTTTAAGCCTGCGACTTGGACGGGAAGCGAACTGCTCGACTCGACGGGAATACCGCTTCCCAACTCACCCCCACTGTTATAACCCCAAGCCCAAACGCTTCCGTCGGCTTTGGCTGCCATACTGTGTGCGTCCCAGCTTGCCGAGATTGCAACCACACCGGATAGATTATTCACCTGTACAGGCGTGCGTCGTAGAGTGATCGTACCGTCGCCTAATTGACCGGAATCATTGTTGCCCCATGCCCAAACCGTGCCATCGGATTTGAGCGCGAGGTTGTGATTGTTTTTCGTCGAGATGGCAACGACGTTGGCGAGTCCGCTCACTTGTACGGGCGTTGCGCGGTTTGTCGTTGTGCCGTCGCCAAGCTGTCCATTTTGCCCGTTCGCTCCCCAAGCCCAAACTGTCCCGTCGGATTTAAGTGCCAGACTATGAAGACTGCCGGCTGCGATCTCCTGAACATCACTTAAACCGCTGACCTGTACCGGAGTAGGTCTATATGTCGTCGTGCCGTCTCCTAGCTGCCCAATGGAATTTTCACCCCAAGCCCAAACAGTGCCGTCGGTTCTCAATGCCAGAGTGTGCTGCTCGTTTCCGGCAAAAGCTGCGACATCGGAAAGACCGCTAATCTGCACGGGCGTCCAACGATTCTGACGCTCTCCGTTCCCATTCACATCTATTCCGCGACCAAACGCCAAGTTTGCCGCCATCACACCCGTACCGTAAAGGTCAACCGTCTGCGGCGAATCGAAAGCATTGTCTTCAAACGTCAACGTCGCATAACGGAAATCGGGCGTCGTCGGAGCGAAGCGCGCCTTGACGATTGTCGAACTGTTCGCCGGAATCGTTACCGGCAGCGCGTCGGACGTGAAGCTAAATTCACTCGCGTCCGCGCCGCTTAAAGTGATGTTGGTGATAACCAAATCGCCCGCGCCCGCATTGGTGATGATGATGTCTTGCGACGGACGATAGAAATGCGCGCTCGCGCCCGCGACCTGATTGCCGAAGTCAACGCTCGTCGCACTGAACGAGGCTTGCGGGTCGCTGCCGCCGCCTTCGAGCAGGACGCTGTGCGGGCTGCCTTCGGCGTCATCCGTCAAAGTCAGAAAAGCGATTCGCGCGTCGGTTGCCGAAGGCGTGAACGTGACACCGATGATGCAAGTTGCGTTCGGCGCGATTGCCGCCGTGCAGGTGTTCGACGCGACGGCGAAATCATTCGCGTCCGCGCCCGTGGTTTCGACGTTCGAGACGTGCAAAGGCGCATCGCCCGTGTTCGTCACCGTCACGACTTGCGGCTGGCTCGTCGTGTTGAGCGGTTGCGTGCCGAAGTTGAGATTGTTCGGGTTTATACTGACAACGGGGGCGGTCGTCGGTGTGCCGCCGCAAGAACTCATATTGAGCAGCACGCCGACTTTGTTACCGTTGTCAGTAACTATCAGATCGGAGCGCGAATCGTTGTTGAAATCGCCTGCGAGGACAAAAGTTGCGGTGCCTAAAGGGTTCGGACTGAAGTATTGCGCCGCTCCGAAGTCGCCTGCACCATCGCCCGACAAAATCAGTATGTTGTCCGGCTGTGACCCAAACGTTCCGAGGATGTCTGTTTTGCCGTCGCCGTTAAAATCTGCTGCTGCCTGTATTGAGATGTCGCCGGAAATGCTGAACGAGGGCGTTGAAGAGAAACCGCCCGTTCCATCGTCCAAGAAAACCGATAAAGAGTTGTTGGGGGTACTATGCAAAACCGCCAAATCTGTTTTGCCGTCGTCGTTGAAGTCGGCTGGCACTATTCGGTAGGGAGTTCCGACCGAGAAGCCGGTTGACGCCGCGAATCCTCCAATACCATTGCCTAAGAGTACTGAAACGATATTGGAGCTATATTGCGGGACGGCTAAATCCGCGTTGCCATCAGAGTTGAAGTCACTAATTACGAGGGCAGCGGGATTACCCCCTAGCGCGACGTTCGACGGTGAGGCGAAATTCCCCGCGCCATCGCTGAGTAAAATCGAGATGATGTTTGAGTCAAAATTGGTGACAGCTAAATCGCTGCTGCCGTCATTGTTGAAGTCTCCAGCAGCGATAGACTCCGGTCTCGCTCCAGTGGCGAATTCAGTCGCTGTGCCAAAGTCGCCCGCGCCGTTCCCTAAAAGTATTGAGACTTTGCGCGGGAATGAAGTAAGCACCGCGAAGTCGAGATTGCCATCTGCGTTGAAGTCGCCAGTAGTTAGCCATGCCGGATTGCCGCCGACTGCATAATTTACAGATGGACTAAAACCGCCCGTACCGTTGCCTAAAAGAACTGAGATGCTTGCGGGTCCCGAATTATTAGATGTCGCAGCGTCCAAATTACCGTCGTGGTTAAAATCGCCGATGACGATTGATCCGGGATAATTCCCGACACTGAAACCGGTCAGCGTGCTAAAGCTAAGGCACGCATCGGCGGGTAAAACACTCGTCGTTACCGAAGCGGTAATGTCAGGCGGGTCGCCATTGATGTCACGTATTAAGGTAACCGTATTCGTAAATGTGCCAACCGTCGTCGGGGTGACGGTTATACTGATGTAGATAATTGAATCGCGTTTAATTTCGGCAATTTGGCACGTAACCGTTCCGGCGGATTCGGAGCAAGCGGTGGAAGCTGAATCGCTGGTAGCTGAAACATAAGTCATCCCTGCGGGCAGCGCATCAACCAGCGTGAGATTGTTAAAGCTATTAGAAGAATCATTATTACTTATGGAGATTTCGTAAGTTAGATTCGTCCCTAAAATGACGGGATTAGACGAATGTTGAAGCGTCACCTCAATATCAACATTATTCGCCGCGAAACTTGAAATAAAACCGCCGCCCGCCGTCCCTGCGCTATTGACGCTCACCAGTGTCGTCGTCCCGCCGTCGGCGAGCGCGGCGATAGTGGCGAGCGGCAAGATGCACGCAGTCAACAACAGGAGCGCGAGGCTTAAGCGGCGCGTGAAGTGTTCGCGGTTTATGTGTCGGTTGAAGAATGATTGGGCAAGAGAGATAGGGGCGTGTGGAGTCAGAGACAACATGATGGTTTATCCTTTCGCAAGCCGTGTGAGGGTGGCTTCAGTCCGACGAATACGAGGGGTTATTTGACAATCAGCATCACGGCGATTTGAGTATAAAAACCTCAATTTTGCGCGTTAGTAATTAGCGGGCTAAATCAGTTCTCGATCTTTTAAGGCGGAACACTTCCGGGATAAGCGTTCGCGTGTCGTTTGCACACTGGCGAAAGTTCTTGTCGCCAAGTCCGATTCGGAAGTACCGTGCGCGGCGAAGGACTCGCGGCTTAGAGATTTACGGGCGACATTTCGCGCTCGCTTCCGAATTTAATCTGCGGAATATACACCCGCTCACGGAATTTGAAAATACGTAAAATGGCGTATATCCGCCTCGCCTGATTTGCCTTACTTATTAACGCGACGTTTGAGAGAAAAAACTATCAGGGGCGAAGAAAAAATCTCACGCGGATTTTCTATTGATGAACATGAAGGTTTGATAAAGTCCGCCGTACTTCAAAGTGTTTGACTAATGTCTGAACACTTTTCATTGTCCCGTAGGGACTTTCGAGAATAGCCCAGCGATTCATCGCTGGGTGTGGTGTGCGATAGATTTTCAGTCCCGTAAGGGACGGCTGACGAGCGGCTAATGGCAAAGATTCAGCCGTCCCTACGGGACTCTGGAATCTATTTACCGGCTCGTCCCAGCGATGAATCGCTGGGCTATTACACGGAAGTCCCTACGGGACAAAATCGAAAACTGTCCAGACATCAGAGCATTTGAATAAGATTTTGAAATTATGAGGGGAGAAGCGATGACGACGGATGAGCCACAGAACATCACCGAACTGCTGGCGGTGTGGAACACGGGCGACGCTTCCGCGATGGAAAGATTGATGCCCCTCGTCGAGACGGAACTGCGTCGTATCGCGTACCACTACATGCAGCGCGAAGGTGTCAATCACACTTTGCAGCCGACCGCCCTCGTCAACGAAGCTTACCTAAAACTTAACGAACAAAAGGGGGTGCGCTGGCAGAACCGTTCGCACTTCTTCGCCATCGCCGCGAAGTTGATGCGGCGCGTACTCGTTGACCACGCGCGAAAGCGTTTGAGCAACAAACGCGGCGGCGGGGCGGGGCGCGTCGAACTCGAAGAAGCCAGCGCACTTACGCCGGAAAAGAGCGCGCAACTCCTCGCCTTAGACGAAGCCTTAGAGCGTCTCGCAGAAGTTGATAGCTTGAAAAGTCAGATCGTCGAGATGCGTCACTTCGGCGGCATGAGCGTCGAGGAGACGGCGGAAGCCTTGAACGTCGCCCCCATCACGGTGATGCGCCATTGGAATCTGGCGCGGGCATGGCTGCGACACGCCCTTGAAGACGACGTTTGAGCGATTCTTAGATTTATATCACTCATTTTACGCGATTTCGATTCTTTGCTCTGAAAGAGCATCAAGAAGGTAGCCAGTGGCAAGCACGGCTTCGTGCGCCGCTTCTGGAACATGACACACAACCCGCCCGCGCCCTGAAAGAGGCGCGAAGAAACATGGTAAGACACGCAACGTGTTCAAACATTCTATGCGCCCTGTCAGGGCGCGGACATCTTTTCTACATCGTAACCAGAGGCGGCGCACAAAGTCGTGCTTGCCACTGGCTACCTTCTTCCGTGTCCTTTCAGGACATGACTGCGTAAGGTGAGTTATTTCAATTCGTTTCGGATACGGGCGAGATAGTCCGAAAGCCTTTTTGTCGCGTTACCTATCAGAGAAGGTAACACCATTATGGAAAATGCACGCTGGCAACAAATCGAACACCTCTACTTCGCCGCGCTTGAACAGTCTCCCGCCGAACGCGCCGCGTTTCTCGCGCGTGAATGCGCCGATGATGAAGCGTTGCGCCGCGAAGTCACTTCACTCATTAGCGCGGACGATGAGACAGGCGACTTCTTAAACGACCCGGATTTCGAGTTGGGATTGTCGCTGCTCGCGCGCACCTCATCGAGACTTCACGCCGGGCAGGAGTTCGGCGATTACGCGATTGTGCGCTTCATCGGACGGGGCGGAATGGGCGAAGTTTATCTGGCGAAAGACGGACGTTTGAAACGTCAAGTCGCGCTTAAATTATTGCCGGAACAGTTGATTGCCGAATCTCAATTCACGCGCCGCTTCGAGCATGAAGCCCGCATCGCGGCGTCACTCGCGCATCCTCACATCGCGCACATTTACGAAATCGGCGAACACGACGCGCAACGCTTCATCGCTATGGAATACGTCGCGGGCGTGACCTTGCGCGAACGCCTGCGCGATAAAAAACCTTTGCCGCAACGCGAAGCCTTACGCATCGCCGCGCAAGTCGCTTCGGGACTCGCGGCGGCGCACGAAGCCGGAATCATTCACCGCGACATTAAACCGGAAAACATCATGGTGCGCCCCGACGGGTTCATCAAGATTCTGGATTTCGGTCTGGCGAAGCTAAGTAAGAACGAAAACGGAGCGGACGACGAAGCGGGGAACGCCGCGAGTTATATCACCGAGCAGGGGCTGATTCTCGGCACGACGCGCTACATGTCGCCCGAACAGGCGCGCGGACAAGCGGCGGACGCGCGCACGGATGTCTGGAGTTTGGGCGTCGTCCTGTATGAGATGCTCACGGGCGAACCGCCTTTCGCGGGCGCGACGACGAGCGACATCATCGCCGAAATACTGAAAGCCGAACCGTCTTTCATCAAGATTGACGCGGATGTGAAACAAGCGAATCTCGCTTCTCCGCTCGCGCGTCAGGTGCTTGAGCGCGCGATGCGTAAAAACGCCGACGAAAGATATGAGTCGGCAAGCGAGATGCAAAGAGATTTGCATTTCGCACTTGACGACTTAACCAATCGAAACGAAAACCTCACCACGCATCGCCACGTCGCAACCACGTCCGGCGCGCGTTCGTTCGCCTCACGCCGCACGCTTTTAATCACGCTTCTCTTCGCAAGTCTTATCATCGGCGCGGCGGCTTTCAACTTTTATCAAAGCGATTCGGGCTTTATCACCCGCACGAATGAACTCGATGCGTCATCATCATCGTCATCCCACACGTTCACCACACACGCTCCGCTTAATCTAACCGCGACGCCCATCACGCAAGACGAAAACATTATCGTCGCGGCGATGTCTCCCGACGCGCGAAGCATCGCTTACGCCCGCGAAGAACAGGCGGGGCAAGGCGTGTGGCTGCGCGACGTGGAAACGGGGGCGACGCGCGTGATAGTTCCCTCGTCGTCGAACATGGATTTTGAAGGCGGCGGTTTAGCGTTCTCCCCCGACGGGGCGATGCTCTATTACACTGTTTTTGAAAACGATAGTCTTGACGGCACACTCTACCGCGTCAATCTTTCAAACCCCGCGCCCGAAGCCTTACTGCGACAGATTGACAACGCCGTGTCGTTCGCGCCCGACGGCAAACGCATCGCTTACTTTGTTATCAAAAGCGACCACGAGCGTTTGATGATTGCCGATGTTGACGGAGCGAATCAACGCGAAATCACGCGCCGTCGCCGCCCGCAATTTCTCACGCAAGAAGGACATCCGGCGTGGTCGCCCGACGGCAAACGAATCGCTTTCGCCGAAGGACTCCGCGCCGCGAAACGTCAAATGAACATAGTGATTTACGATTTGACGACCGAACGCGAAACGGAACTTTTCGCTGCGGGTTGGGCGGACATCAGACATCTCGCGTGGCTGCCCGACGGCGGCGGACTCGTGATGACGGCGCGTGAAAGCACGCAGGATACGAAGACACAACTCTACCGCGTCGCTTACCCGAACGGCGAAGTTACGCCGCTCACCGACGACCAAAACGCTTATGCCGGAATCAGCCTCGCGCGCCACGCAAACGGCGAAGTTAATGTTTTGACGAGTGTGGTAAAGGAGAAGGCGAACATCTTTGTTCTTGATGACGAAAGCGCGTTTGACGGGGCGAAGGCGCGTCAGGTGACTGACGGCGAAGATGCGAATAATCAAGGTATCGCGTGGACATCGGACGGACGCATCGTTTATGGCTCAAACGCCGGTGGCAAAGGTTACGACATCTGGATTACCGATGCCGACGGCAACCATCGCCATCAACTAACCGATGACGCGATGTTTGATTCCGACCCCGATGTGACACCCGACAATCGCTTTGTAATTTTCAGTTCACCGCGCGGCGGTGGCGTCCATCACCTGTGGCGCGCATCGCTCGACGGCAGCAATTTAACTCAACTCACGAGCGGCATGGGTGAATACTATCCGAACTGCTCGCCGCTCGGCGGTTGGATTGTCTATCATCGCTTGAGCGCGGGCGACTCAATTTCGGTGTGGAAAATTACGTCTGACGGCGGTGCGCCCGTGCAACTAACATCTAAAAGCACAACCCGCGCGGTTGTTTCGCCGGACGGCAACCGCGTCGTCTCGACCCATCGCCCGACAAGCGAAGAAGGGGCGTTCAGCTTAATCGTGTATCCGTTAAACGGCGCGCGAGACGAAACCAAACTCATCACACCGCTTCCGGGAGCGCGACTATTTATTCCGGCGCGCTGGTCAGCCGACGGGCGCAGTATTATCTATGTTGTTCACCGTGACGGAGCGGATAACCTGTGGCGGCATTCGCTCGAAGATAACTCGACCTACCGGCTAACCCGCTTTACAACCGATTCGATTTACGCTTTCGATTTATCTACGGACGGCAAGCGCGTGGCTCTCGCACGCGGCAACCAAACTACCAGCCTAACGCTTCTGACCGACAAGTAGCCGGACGATTTGAAACTAAAGGGAGATTATTAACGATGGGCGAAACTCAACAAACCGATGCCGCGCGGCAACCGACACCCGACGCTTATCCTTTATGCGTGCGGTGTGATAAGCCCGTCGAAAGCTTAACCGTCAACGCGCACCCGACCGATACCGAAAAAGTCATCGTCCGCTATGAATGTCACGGCGAACATGTTACTCACACCCTACCCGCAAACCTGTTGACACGCGATAAGGGCTTGGCGGGCTACACTGCTTTCAGCGCGTACACCAGCGGGCTGATGCCGAACCACGAAAAGTAAAGCCTTGGTTTCACATCGCTCACTTCGGTTATCAATCTTGACGCGCATTAAGTACGACGTGTGGAGCGGGCTTTCGGTTTTGCTTTCGTCCTTTGCGGCACAACCGCGAACATGCGTCCGTCCGCCAATGCTCTGCCCGCCGCGATACTATTTAGAGAGACGACGAAGCCTTGTCCGCGCGTCACACGCTTCAAAATTTCGGCGTGCGTGTCTTCGTTAATCGCCAGAGGGTTCACGCCGTAAAGTTCAAGTTCGCGCCGCAGACTGGCGAGGGTTGAAGTCTTGCGCTCATAAACATCCGAGTACACATAAAGCTTGCCGCCTTCGACGATTTGCGTATCGTAATTGATGTCAACCGGAAGCGGCGCATCGAGTTTTGCGACCACCGTGTTGAAAGTCCGCTTCGCGTTGGCGATGTCTTTCCCCGACACATCGGCATCACGCGCAAACACAATCTTTTCCGCCAAGTCGTACAAATCCGCGCGCACCATACGCAAACATCCGTGCGAAACGAGATTGCCGAGATTACCCGCGCCGTTCGCTTCGTGAATCAAGTAACCGTGACCGAGCGGGATTTTCAATTTGCCGAGAGGATTCGCCGGACTCGAAGCCGGAATGATTTGACCGGGACGCACGCCTTTACGCTCACCGACCCAATCACTATCGGGCGGTATCCAATCGGGATTCCAAATCACTTCACTCGCGCGCAGTTCACCGACGAAAATCGGATAATCTTTCAAACCTATACCGACCGAATAGGTTTTGACTTCCCTGCCGTTCTGCCACAAAGTCAAACGGAACGCCGGAACGTCAACCGTGATTTTTATATCGGGCTGCGAAGGCTGAAGCGTCGCGCGCTCGACAGTCCCGCCCGTGTATTTATCCGAACGCGCCGATTCGTTGCGCTCGGCAAACCGGATGCTGCCCGGCGTTTCGGTTTGCGAGTAAATCGCGGTGGAACTCGCCATGACGAACGCCGCGACAAATATAAATTTCTGTATCAAACTGTTTTTGTGCATAAAGCTTTAATGCCTCACCGCGTTTGGCGGTTGCCCGTCACGCACGGCTTTCGCTTTCTCGATAATTATGCCGCCATTGGTTTCGCCTTCGCCTTCGCCTTACGATGATTTCGCGTCTGTTTATGACGTGCACTGGAGTCGCCGCGTCGCCAAAGATTTTAACCGCGTCTTAAAGCGTCTTCTGCTTCCCTCGCTCGCACCTGAAAACCACGTCCTCGACGTGTGTTGCGGCACGGGACGCACGGCGCAATATCTGCTTAAACATAACCTGCGCGTCACGGGCATTGACGCATCGGAAGCGATGCTCGAACTCGCGCCGTCGCACACACAATCATGCACACGCCGCCGACTTTATACATTCGAGAATCGAAAACGCCGCGCCGCTTCCCCACGCGGTTGACGCCGCCGTCTGCCTGTTCGATAGCCTCAATCATTTCCTGACACTTCAGAAATTGCGTCAAGTTTTTGACTTCGTTTATCGCTCGCTTAAACCCGGCGGCATGTTTCTCTTTGACATCAACACGGAAGCCGCCTTTCATCATCGCTGGCTCGAACACTACACCGTCATCGAACCCGAAACCGTCGTCGCCGTCGAAGGAGATTACAACCCTGATACAAAACTCGCGCGCTATGATTTCGCTGCCTTCCGCCGCCGTCAAACGGCGTGGCATCGCACGGATTTCACGATACGCGAACGCTGTTACCCGCTCTCAACCATCAAGCGCGAACTATCCCGCCACGACTTCAAACTCCTTCACCAACTCGACGCCGAAGCGGACTTAAACCTGCACGGTCACACAGGGCGCACATTCTTCGTCGCTTCACGGACGTGATAAGAGTTCGTTCAAAGTTCAAGGTCTAAGGTTAAAACCTCACCTTACGCGATTCGGGTTTTCAGCCGCTTTCAAGCGGCTTTCCGCGAAGCGGCACTTAGCCACGCGATTCATCGCGTGGACAAAAGGCGCAAGAATTGAAAGGGCGTTTTAACGTCCTTCTGAAAACCGGCTTTAGCCAAACGCTAAAGCGGGCGGCAGGAAGGACGTTAAAACGCCCTTTCAATTCTTGACTTCCCACACACCAGCCGTCAAACGGCTGGTCTAAGTGCCGCTTCGCGGAAAGCCCCATAAATCGGGCTGGAAATCATTACCGCGTAAGGTAAGTTGAAACAGAACTTCGCCCTTCTGTCGTTGAAGTTTGAACTTTGAATAACTTACACTCGAATTAAGGTACACTGCATTTCAACCAATACCGCTTTACGTTCGGCTTCCATGTCAGTCGAGACACGCGCCTATCGTGTGCCTTATATAAAAATTCAAAGGAGCATTCCGTCGTCTTGAAACATAAATCCGTGTGGCTTTTCGCCTTACTGTTTTTCGCCCTGCCGTCCATTCATACTCACGCCCAAGAGCGCGCGATAGCTTTCACGGGCGCGAACATCATACCCATTAACGGCGCGCCGATTAGCGATGGAGTTCTCGTCGTGCGGGCGGGTAAAATCGTCGCCGTCGGTGCGCGCGGCGCGGTCACAATACCGGCGGGCGCAGAGGTGCGCGACGTGCGCGGCAAAATCATTATGCCCGGACTCGTTGATACGCATTCGCACGTCGGCGGCGGCGCGGGTGCCGATGCGTCCGCCCCGCTTCAACCCGAAGTCCGCATTATGGATGCCGTCAATGCGCGCGACAACGGTTTGCAACGCGCGCAGGCGGGCGGCATCACGTCGGTTAATGTGATGCCCGGTTCGGGTCATCTTTTGAGCGGACAAACCGTGTATCTAAAACTTCGTGATAAAACCACGATTGACGATTTGATGTACCGCGACGCAAGCGGAAATTTGATGTACGGCATCAAGATGGCGAACGGCACGAATCCTTTGCGCCAAACCGCACCGGGACCTTTTCCCGGCACGCGCGCCAAGAGTGCCGCACTCGCCCGCGAACTGTTTATCAAGGCACAGGATTACCGTGAGAAGATACGCCGCGCCGGAAACGATGCGAGCAAACTTCCCGCCCGCGACCTTGCGATGGAAGCGATGGGCGAGGTGCTTGACCGCAAACGCATAGTGCATTTTCACACGCACCGTCACGATGACATTATGACCGTCTTGCGCCTTCAAAAAGAGTTCGGCTTTCGCGTTGTTCTCCAACACGTCACCGAAGGTTATAAGGTGGCGAAGGAGATCGCCGCCGCGAAAATCCCGACTTCGATTATCGTGATAGACGCGCCCGGCGGTAAGCTTGAAACGCAAGATTTGAGTTTCGCCAACGGCAAGATTTTGAATGAAGCGGGTGTCAACGTCGCATTTCACACGGACGACTACATCACCGATTCGCGTTTCCTTTTGCGCTCCGCCGCGCTCGGCGTGCGTGCCGGAATGCCGCGCGATGCCGCCTTGCGCGCACTGACGCTTTCCGGTGCGGAGATGATGGATTTACAAACGCGCGTCGGCTCACTTGAGACGGGCAAAGACGCCGACTTTATTATTCTCTCCGGCGACCCGTTCAGCGTTTATACCAAAGTCCTCGAAACCTACGTCGAAGGCACGCGCGTCTTTAACCGCGAAGACCCCGCCGACCGCCTCATTGCCACGGGCGGCTACGGTGCGGGACACGACCAAGAGACACACATCGAATGCTTCGACGGCGACCACGACGGAGGGCAGGACCAACGATGAATTCTCTATTCACTCCATTCTCCATCAATAATAGACAGCTTGCAAAAGTCGTTGTCATTCTGCGGCTCTGCCGTCTGATGTGCGGTGGGGCTTCGCCTCACCGGAAAGCATCCGGTTATTTCCGGGGCTGCGCCCCTCGACAGGGGCGCAGCCCCAATCAGCAGAGCCAAGCGCGGACGGAAGGGCGCAGCCCCACCGCACATCAGGCGGCAGAGCCGCAGGCACATCCTCACTTTTGCAAGCTGTCTAATAACTTCGTAAATAGTTCCGACTCCGACGACACCAAGACAATAACAACGATGAAATCATCCCGATTGCCTTACCAGACTCGTGCGCTTTTTTTGCTGTTCTTTTTAACCACGCTCGCTTCCTACGCTTCAGCGCAAATCGCGGTGCGCGGTGAAACGGTTCACACCATGAGCGGCACGCCCATCACCGACGGCATCGTGTTGATTCGTGACGGCAAAATCGAGCGCGTCGGAGCGGCTTCGAGCGTGCAAATCCCGAACGGGTATCGCACCATCAACGCCAAAGTCGTGACACCGGGATTGATTGATGCTCACACCGTCGTCGGCTTGTCCGGTTATCTCAATCAACCGAACGACCAAGACCAACTCGAACGCTCAAGCGCGATGCAACCGGAACTGCGCGCGATTGATGCTTATAATGCACGCGAAAAACTGATTGGCTACCTTCGCTCTTTCGGCGTCACGACATTGCACACGGGACACGGCACGGGTTCGCTTATCTCCGGTCAAACCATGATTGTCAAAACTCACGGCGACACGGTTGAGGCGGCGGTCGTGATGCCTGTGGCGATGCTCGCGGTTTCGATGGGCAACAACGGTTTGGGACAAGCGGGAAAGTCGCCGGGAACAAGCGCGAAAATCATGTCTATGCTGCGCGCGGAATTGATTCGTGCGAGTGAATACAATCAGAAGCAGACGACCGCGAAAGCCGACGCCCGACCGACGCGAGATTTGCGCCTTGAGATTCTCTCGCAAGTCATTAAGCGCGAAATGCCTTTACTCATCACCGCGCACCGCGCACGCGACATCGCATCGGCGTTGCGTCTGGCGAAAGAATTCAACATCCGCATTGTGCTTGACGGTGCGGCGGAGAGTTACCTTTTGACGAACGAAATCAAAGCCGCAGGTGTGCCGGTCATCGTTCATCCGACGATGTTTCGCGCAAGCGGTGAAGCCGAAAACTTGAGCATGGAAACCGCCGCGACTCTCAAACGCGCCGGTATTCCAATCGCCTTGCAAAGCGGCTTTGAAGGTTATGTCCCGAAAACGCGCGTCGTGCTTTTTGAAGCCGCCGCCGCCGCCGCGAACGGTCTATCTTTTCAAGACGCACTCGCCACCATCACGATTGACGCCGCGCGTTTGCTCGGCATACAGAACCGCGTCGGTTCGCTCGAAGCCGGAAAAGATGCGGACGTGGCGATGTTTGACGGCGACCCGTTTGAATATACTTCGCACGTCACGGGCGTCATCGTCGGCGGTCAAGTTACTGACGGCGAAAGCCAACAAACGCCATAAAATCATTTATAATCTTCTGCGTCCGAAGCGATACACAATCAAGGAAGGTTCGAGATTTTATGGTTGTCAAACGACAAAACGAAACGGGCGATGCCGCCACCGTCAACAATTCCGCATCGCAGAAACCGAGCGGCGTCATCGGCGTTGACACGGGATATTCAGCGGTCAAGATTTACAGCGAACAAGGCACGGCGGCGCGCACGCTCATCTTCCCTTCGGTCACGGGCGAGGCGCGTTTTGCCGACGACTTTTTAGATTCGACCGACGCCAACGACTTTATCGCCGAACTGAGTTTTGAACCCGGCGTGATTCGCAATGTCGGTGACACGGCGGTGCGCCTCAATCGCGGCGGCGAGACGACGACCGACCGTGAGGAATTTACGCGCTCGTATAATCCGGCACTGACACTCGCCGGACTCGCGCGCTTTATGCACGAAAAGAAGTTGCCCGTTCCCGAAGTCATCGTCGTCGGCTTGCCGATAAATTTTTATATGGCATACCGCGACGCGCTTTCCAAGTCGCTTTTAGGTGAACATCAGGTCACTTTGTATCGGCGGGACAACAGCGTGCGCGCATCGCTTGAGTTCACGATTGAGCAGGTTCTGGTTTTGCCGCAAGGCTACGGCAGTTATCTTTCTTATGCTCTTGACGCCGAAGGGAACAAGATTCCCGAACGCTTGAAACCGACCGCCGTGATTGACGGCGGCGAGAAGACCATTGACATCGCGTGCGCCGAAGGGCGTTACATAGACGAGTACTCCAAATCAATTCCGTCGTCACTCGATGCCGTGTATCACGTCATGCAGCGCGAGATAGATTCACGCTTCGACGACTTTCTTTCGCGTTCGGAAATCGAAGCCATCATACGCAGCGAACAACCTTACACTGCGTCGAACGGTCAACAGTTGGACTTAAATCAGATGCGTCAGGAAATCCTGCTTCGTCAAACACCGGAGATTATCAACCGCATACAGGAAACGATTCGCCCTATGCGACCCGCGCAAATCTTGGTGACGGGCGGCAGTGGCGAACTGCTTTACGAGCCTTTGAAGCGGGCTTACCCGCACGCCGAAATGGTCAAACCCGCTGTCTTTTCAAACGCCATAGGGTTTTATAAATACGGTCTGCTTCGCCGCTCCACGTCGCACGGCGGCACGGCAGCCACAAACGCGGCGGGTGCGTAAAACTTCCAACGCCGCTGCCCTTCAAACTCGATTTTACGGAGAACTTATGCACGCCAAACTCGACGAGATTGCACAACTTATCAACGACTATCGCACGCTGTTACTTGAGCGCGTCAATCCGCTTTCACAATCCCAACTCGATTGGCGCGCGACCCAAGACGATTGGTCAATCGGTGAAGTTCTCGACCATCTTTACCTTGTCGAAACAGGTTCAAGCAAAGTCTTATACAAATACGCGACGGAGTTAAAAGATAAGAACTTCTCCGCCCCGCCGCTTGACGGTTCGGCGTTGACGAGTCTCGACCACTTTCAAGTCGAAACCATCCAGACCAAAAGAAAAGCTCCCGAAGCGGTCGTCCCGCGCTCAGGCGTCACCAAAGCCGAACTCCTCGCACAGCTTGAAGGATGCCGCGCCCGTCTGCTTCAAACTATTGATGCGCTCGACGCTTATGACCTACATCAATTCCACTTTCCGCATCCGGTCTTTGGCAAAATAGACCTTTACCAGTGGATAATCTTCATCGGCAAACACGAACGACGCCACATCACGCAAGTCGAAAACATCCTCGCCCACACGGACTTTCCGGCGACCACTCCGGCAAGCGAAGCGACCGCCGCGTAACTCGAATGTTAAATCCGGGCGATGCGACTCAAACCGCTTTATGCCGCTTGAACCATTCGCGCATTCGTTTGTTCGCGTCTTCTGAAGCTTCTTTATTGTACGAAGGACGATAATCGGCATTGAAGCCGTGTTGGGCATCCGGGTACACGATGATTTCCGATTTGCTCGTTCCCTTCTTCAATTCGGCGCGCATTCTTTCAACCGATTCAAGCGGAATGCCCCTGTCCTGTCCGGCGTAAAGACCAAGCACGGGAACTTTCAAACGCGCCGCGACATCAATCGGGCTGGTCGGTTGTAAAGGCGAGGCGGGTGAATTTGCCGACGGCACAAGTCGCCCGTACCACGCCGCGCCCGCCCTCACACGCGGATTGTGCGCGGCGTATAACCACACGATGCGCCCGCCCCAGCAGAAACCCGTGATGCTGAGTTTCGACGTGTCGCTTTTCCCCGTCGCTTTGGCGTAAGCGACGCTCGCATCAAGGTCGCTCATCACTTGCGCGTCCGGTACTTTTGAGACAACCTTTGAAACGATTTCGCTTGAATTTGCAAGTTGCGACACGTCACCCTGTCGGGCATAAAGTTCCGGCGCAATCGCCATGTGACCCAACTTCGCGTAACGTCGGCACAAATCTTTGATATGTTCATGGACGCCGAAAATTTCCTGTACGACTAAAATCAAAGGCAGGTTTTTACCCGTCGCGCTCATCGCGCGGTAAGCCGGAATCTCGCCGTCTTTAGTCGGGATTTTAATTTCGCCCGCCGTCAATCCGTTCGTATCGGTGGTGATGGTTTGCGCATCCGCCGCAGGTTTCACGGCGAGGGCGAATCCGGCGATAAGCGAAGTCATCAGAAACCCGCGTCTATCGGTTTCGGCGGGTGGCATCAAACTGGTAACGTCGTCGTTTATAACTTGTGCCATCGTTCACTCCTCTATTCAAATTATGATTAACGAATCAAGTCCGCCGTCTTCCACCTTACTCGATGAAATCGGGGCGAGGCTTGAACGTGCGACCGCCCACACTTATACCACGTCGGCGCGCCACGACGCCGCACGCGCATGGCTCGAAGCCGACTTTGACGATGTGGAAGAAATCGCGGCATGGCTCGCGGCACGCTGTTTTGAAGCCGCGAGTGCGCGCATTCTAGACGACGCCGGACTGACACCCGAACAGGCGAGTTTTCGCACCACGGCGGGCGACGCGGATTATGAAGACACTATCGCTTTCAAATTCACCAACGGCGATTTGAGTTTGACGGAAGCCCGCCGCATCGTGACGAATGAGTTTTGGAACGAATACTGAAGTTTGTGGTTTCGCGGATTTAAGTTTTGAGGTTTAGTACTCTGTAATCTGGCACATTCCTTTCTTCTCTCCCAATCCGGGCAGAGAGTTTTTTACGACGCTCAAGGATTTCCGGTTTAACGACGGTGGAGCGTTCGACTTTCGCGGTACACCCGAACGCTCAATCGGCGAAAGCAATGAGACGCTCGGCAATTCAAACGAACGCGCGGGCAAAGGCTTCGTCACGACGTATCAGGTCAACCGCCCGATTAAGTTTGTCGGCAAATCCAAACTCGATTGGGTTTTCATTAAGCCCGCAAGTTTGACGAATCCAACGGATTGCGACGCGCCTTATCGCTTCGCTCCACACTTCGGGCGCACGCTCACCGATCTCAATGACATCGTCGAAGAGCGCATCTCCGACCATCGCCCGTTACTGGTTGATTTGCCGCTCGACGAGCCGACGTTCGGCGAATTACAAACGATAATTAGCGAAGAAGCGAACGATGAAAAGCCAAAGTCATAAGCAAATGTTAGTTGACGTTTGAATTTTTCGACAGCAAAGTTGATAGCGTTCAGCCTTCAACCGCGCCGGGAAAATCTTGATGAATATCACTCTGTTGCAAGCTGTCGCTGGAGATGGTAATGGCAATTTCGATGCCGGTATCGTCTGGCGCACGCTCACCGATTTAGCCGAATCGTTTCTCGCGCGCCTGCCCTATTTCGTTATCGCGCTCGTCGTCTTCGGAATCTTTTTAATCGTCGCGCGCATCATCAAGAAAATCGTCCATACCGCCGGCGAACGCACGAGGCTCGACCTCACGCTTGCCGATTTGTTAGGGCGTCTCGCGTCAGCCGCCGTCACCGTTATCGGGCTGTTCGTCGCGGCGGTCATCATCTTTCCGGCGTTTAAGCCGGGCGATTTAATCACGGGTTTAGGTATCACATCCGTTGCCATCGGTTTTGCATTTAAGGACGTACTGCAAAATTTCTTCGCCGGAATACTCATCCTGTGGCGGCGTCCGTTCGTCGTCGGCGACCAGATAAAAACAAAGGATTACGAAGGCACGGTTGAAGAAATCAACATCCGCTCGACGCGCCTTAAAACTTACGACGGTGAACGCGCGGTACTGCCGAACGGCGATGTTTATACGAGTGCGATTCTCGTTCGCACCGCATATAACACACGCAGAGTTAAATTTATCGTCGGCATCGGCTACCCTGATTCAATTGAAGACGCGCGTGAAACAATTAAGCGTGTCCTGCACAATACCGAAGGCGTGATGAACGATCCGGGACCGTGGGTTTATGTCACGGAACTTGCGCCGTCAAGCGTCAACTTCACAGTCTATTTTTGGGCTGGTTCACAACAGGCAAATGTACTTGAAGTTTCTGACCGTGTGGCGACGGGAATCAAACTTGAACTTGACCGCGCCGGAATTGATATGCCGTTTCCGCACACTGTGGTTCTGTTTCATGACGTGACGGGAACGCGCGCGGGTGACATCGAACAAGGCGCATACCTTGCCAAGCATCGCGGCGACGTAAGCACACAAGGTTAACCGTAAAGGTAGTTTGCGATTGATTATGTTCTTCCATGACTGGTCGTGCTTGAAACCGACGGCAGCTTTAGCGTTATCAAGGGGGAAACAGCGACGGACGCTTCGACGATTGCGGATGTCGCTTGAGGCAAGTTATGAATTACGTTTGACACCGCGATTATGCGCGAATGACAAATCAATGTCGTGTGAGGTCAGCAAATGTCACAACAAGAATCAGCGATGAACGATTTGAGGGGAGCGGCGACGGCGGAAGAAAGTTTGTTTGACCGCTTGCGCGAAGCCTGCGCGCGAAGTCTCGGCGTGTCGCTCAACCGCAAGGAGGAGTTGTACATAGAGATTCTTAAATCTGCTTCTCTGCGTGATGTGAGTTACTGGTTACAAGTTTTTTTCGCCGCCGGAATTGCGACGCTCGGACTTGTGCTTAACTCGGTCGCGGTCATTATCGGTGCGATGCTGATTTCTCCACTCATGGGACCTATTCTCGCCAGCGGTCTTGCGCTTGCCGCCGGAGATTTGATTTTAGGCATCAGGGCTTTAACAAGTATTCTGTTGAGTTGCCTGTTAGCGATTGCGCTCGCGGTGTTGCTCGTCAGTATTCTACCGTTCAAGGAAATCACGGCTGAAATCGCGGCGCGGACGCAACCGAATACGCTTGATTTTGTCGTCGCGCTGTTCTCCGGCGCGGTCGGTTCGATTGCGATTTGTAAAGAAGTTAAAGGCGTTGTGACTTCGATTCCAGGCGTGGCGATTGCGGTGGCGTTGATGCCGCCTTTGTGTGTCACGGGTTTCGGTTTGGGCATCGCTTTAAGCTCCAATGTGGTGGAGGGTTTGCGTATCGCGCAGGGTGGCGGTTTGCTTTTCCTGACCAACCTCGTCGCCATCACGTTCACGGCGATGCTTGTTTTTCTGATGCTCCACATAGACACCTCGCACGTCAAAGAGCGTGTTCGAGAATGGCGCGAACATGATTTAACGAGTCGCAAAGTGCGCCTCGTGTTAAAGCAGTTGCCGGGTTACGAACGATTGAAACTCATCGGCAGTCTTCCGGCGCGCGTGATGTTGATTTTGCTGATGGTGTCTCTGCTGCTTGTGCCTTTGAGTCAATCGTTTGGCAAACTCAAACAGGAACTTTCGCGCAAGCAGCGCGACAACCTTGTGCGTCAGGCGGCAACCGATGTCTGGCAGAAAGAGTTTTCACAGATGCCCGACGGCACGCCGCGCTGCTTCTTGGGCAACATCACCACGCAAGACCGCAACGGCAAACTCAATCTGGCGATGCGCGTTTTTACAAGCAAACCCTATACGGCAAGCGAAGAGAACGATTACGCGACGCGCCTCGCTTCGCGTCTGCGTCTGCCACGCGATTTAATCGCCTTAAATCTCATCGAGATTCCAACCGCGACGAATGAACTACAAGCGCGTGCCGTCGAAGCGAAACCGACAGAGAACGCGCCGGAAAAAACAGCATCGAACATCACTGACACGCAAGCCGAACTGACGCGCCTTGTCGCCAACGGGCTTGACGGCTTACCTCTGCCCGCCCCGGCACAACTCATCGGTTACGAAATGACGACGCGCCCGAACGCGCCGCTTGTCTTGCGCGTCGGTTATCTTAGCCCGCGCGAAATCAGTGCGGACGCGCAAAACATTCTCGCCGCCGACATCAATTCGCGTCTCTCCGATTCGCAATTACAAACATCCTTTGAGTGGTTTGAATCCGAGCGGCAACCCTTCGCTTTCAACCGCAACCAATTCGCCGTGACCGATGAAATGGGCGCGACTCTTGAACCCGTCGCCACCACCTTGCGACGATACCCGGATTTGCGTTTAGAAATCGTCTCCGGCGCAGACCGCACCGAACGCGAAGGAATTATTGAAGCCCGTGCCGAAGCGGTCATCGCTTATCTAAACGACCGTTGGCAAATACCGGGTTCGCGCCTCTCGCGGACGGTGAATGATAAGCCCGAAAGAAGTTTGATACTGAAGTTCACGCTGCTTCAAGGAACAAGCAATTCTGAAAAATGATTCCCTAACTTCAATCTTCAAACTTAAAAAGCGGCGTGTGATTCAAAAATCACACGCCGCTTTCTACGGACAAAATTTGGACATCTGAAAAATGTCACTTCGTAAGTGGTTGATTTACATTAACGTCAGTTCGACGCAGAGGCGAAAGACTTTTTAGCCGCGAACTAACGCGAATAGGAACGCTAAATAAAACCCCCTTATTCGCGTTGTTTCGTGTTATTTCGCGGTTAAGGTTTTCGTTCCTGACGAACATCATTTCTTATATCGAACTCACGTTACATTATTATCCAAGCCTACAAATTCCCAGTGCCAAACTGAATAAAATTTTTCCCGCGCTGTATTTGTTGGACTTTGTGGTAATTATTTTTGAAGTGTCCAAAAAACGTCCAAACGATTTAACCTCCTTTTCGAGATTGCTCCGCCTACGCGCCGCCGTCGGGCGACGATAATATGAGAAACGCCATCGTGTCGAATGTTTAATTCGCTGCTCAACAATAAGTTGAAATAATTGCTTGCGCCATTTGATAAACCGAAGCGTTTAGGTTTATCATCCCTGTCATGCCGAAGCTGCTCAACATTGACGGATTTAGGATTGTGACTTACCCGAACGACCATCTTCCGGCGCATGTTCACGTCATCAAAGACGGCGGCGTAATTGTAATCAACTTAAACGACGAAGGCATTGAACCTAGCGTGCGTGAGAGTCACGGCATGAAGCGTCAGGTTGAGCGCAAAGCGGTAAAAATAGTAACGGAAAACAAAGCGGCGTTACTCGCCGGATGGAGAGAATGGCATGGCGGATAAATCAAAGAGAGACGCATTGGATATAGAGCTTGACGCGGCGCGCGAACGCGGAAGCAGACGGCGCGACGAAGAACCACGCGCGACGGCTGCCTACTATGACACGGCAAGCGGGCGCATCGTCGTGGATTTAACCAACGGTTGTACGTTCATGTTTCCGGCGCATCTCGCGCAAGGCTTATCCGGTGCTGACCCGGAGCTAATCGCGGAGGTCGAAGTTGAGCCTTACGGCTTCGCGCTCCACTGGGAGAAACTTGACGCCGATTTAACCATCGCCGGATTGCTGGCAGGCATGTTCGGCTCAAAGACGTGGATGGCTGAGATAGGGCGCACAGGCGGCAGCCGCAAATCGGAAGCTAAAACAGCGGCTTCACGCGCCAACGGCGCGAAGGGCGGCAGACCTCGCAAGCAACAAGCGGCTTAGGGCGCGATACAACTAATTTCGCTGCCGCTTGCGGGGCTTAAAAAGTGTCCAAAAAATGTCCAAGATGTATCGGAATTGCCGGATTTGCCGCATTTACCGGAATACTATGTTGTTTGAATCAGACGCGCTAAATTCTTGATTTACTGAGTAATTGGTGCGTTTATGCTGTTTTCCGGTAAGCCTACAAATTCCCAGTGCCACGGCTCGTAAAAATACGGGCGAAACCCGAAGCGGGCGGCGTTGCGAACCAGCCACCGGTAAACGGGCGTTGAGGTTTGAAGCCGACGGTTTGCGTCCTTTGTATCAACCGGTTCGCCGCCGACGTATAAATCGAGTGCGCGCCCGGTGAAGTGCGGGCTGTTGATGGCTAACCCGGCGCGCCCGGAGTTCGGTGATTGGCGGCGCAGTTTTTCTTGACGCGCGCGTGAGCGATACGCGGAGACGATTTTCAAGCGCGACTCACCGATTGAGAGTTGACCGTCGGACGTGGCGCGCAAGTTAAGCGTGCCGTCGGCAACCGCCGCCGCCACCATGCGCTTATATGCGTCGTAGGTTTGGCGTTCAACCATGCGCTCTTCGGCGGGTCGCTGCAAATCCCAGAAGTCCGTGACGGGTGCGGTCAACATCTCGTTGGCGGGCGGCGTGTCGCGCTTCTTCAAACGGTCGGCTTGCCAGAACGCAATCATCCGCTGCCACGTTCCGACATCGAGAACGCCCGTCGCGGCGACTCCCATTTCTTGTTGCCACGCGGCGAGACGCGCGGGGAAATCTGTGCGGCTCGTGCCGAAGGTTAATAAATCCGCGCCGACGGTCTGGCAAATCAGAGGCACATAAATCGCCCAACCGCGTTGATTCTTGCCGCCGAACGTCCATGACAAGTTCGCCTGCCAGCGGGCGTTCTGATTTAGTTTAACCGCGTCGCTGATTTGGTCGGTTGAAGTGGCGACAGCGGTGTGCGCGGTGATAAGCGAATCGTCAGTATTGGAAATCGGTTGGACGAGTGAAGCGAATTGCGGCGCGGAAGCGTTTGGATAGATGCTTTGATTTTGCGTTTCAAGCGCGGCGCGATGCTGCCGCCAGATGTTAGCGGCGACGAATGCCGTCAACGCCGCGACGCACAACAGAGCGAGAAAGATTTTCCTATTGCTTCGCATCCTGATTCATCTCTAACGGTACAGGCGAAATTATTATCTTTCGCCTGTGCCGTTGGTTCAAGGTTCGATGCGAATCAGAATATCAAGTGTCGCCCAAGTCGTAAAAGTTCGCGCTTAAACTTTAACGGGCGCGTTTTCACTTTCGCCCAACTCCTGCAATGAGCTTTGCAAGATGCTTTTCACGCGGTCGGTTGTGGTCGTGAAGTTGTCGAAGCCGGGCAGTTGTTCGGCGCGTTTATTAACCGTGCGGTCAAAATGTTCGACTCCTTCTTCGCCGCTAAACAGAGTTTTGATTAAGTAATCAACGTCTTTCGGCGGCTTCGTTCCCGTTCCGACCGGAGCCCAGAATTGGTCTATGACTTTGCGCGCGATGCGTTGCGACAAGTTCGAGTCTTTGAGTTTGAGTTGCGCGATTGACCAGTAAAAGCGCGAGTGTAGGGCTTCTTCCTGTGCGACGGCGCGCAACAATTCTTCGAGAATCGGATGCTCGGCAAGCTTCCACAAACGGCGATAGCCTTGCAGGGTCGTCATCTCGTTTATCGCTCCCCAAGCCATATGCGTTCCGGTGAAATGTCGCCCGAAAAGGTTTGTCACCCAGCACGTCAAACGGCTTTCCATCGTATAGCGAATAGGGATTTGCTGGCGGGCTTCTTCTTCCCATTTCTCGGTTGTCGCAACTCCGGCTTCGAGTAAGAAACGATTGAGCAGTTCGCCGTGCTGATTCTCTTCTTCGCTCCACCTATCCATGAAGCGACGAATCACGGGGTCTTTTCCGGTCGGCGTGCGAAGCAGTTCGTCGTAATAAACTTGCGTGAAGCTCTCCACATCGCGCATGTAAATCAGCACCGGGATGAAGGCTTTATTCAGTTCGTAGTTATCAATCTCTTTCCACTTGAAATCGTCGAGAAACTCTTTCGTCAAAGCGCGCGGTTGAGATTCATACCACGCCAGCACGTCGCGTTCGGTTTCAAACATAGCTTCTACCTGCTCCCATTAAAAGAATTTTACAAGTGCTTATTGAAAACTTACGTAGCGAGCGGCGTGAATGGTTTGCCATTCATGCGTAGGCTTCCAAGCCGCCGTGATAAAATCACGCTCATCAAAAACGTCGCAAGTTGGATTATGGTTTCCGCGTATAATCGAAAATTCGATTGAGGTTTAATCGTGATGATAGAGTTAATCGCTTTGACTTTCGCGCTGGTGTTCGCGTGCTTCTTGCTTGTGTTCGTTATGCATCAAGCGTTTGTGCGCGGCGTCGGTTGGTTCGATGAGCGCGACACGCGGCGCGAACTCGAACGCCGTCGTCGTCGCCAACAACGACTTAACCAAACGCGCCCGCGCGCCGAAGTCAAAGCCGCAGTGCGTCCCGCGCGTCCCAAAGATGAAGATGAATGGTCGGAATTTATTGACGTGTGAATCAGGCTTGTATGAAAGCTTGTTGATTTGTCAGGGAGGCTTATTCTTGGCGTCCGGTTCATCCGGTGCGAAAGTTCAAGGCATCAAAACGATTTTGCCGTAAGCACCGGATTCCATGATTTTGCGATGGGCTTCGGCGGCACTCTCCAAAGGCAGTTCTTCACCAATCACCGGCTTCAAAGATTTATCTTGCAGACCTTCGGCGATGGCTTCGTGAATAATTTCGAGTTCAGCATCCGTCGCATTCATCAGTGACATGCCGATGATGCTCGCGTCGCGGCTCATCAAATCACGCGGGTTGATTTCAACCGTACCGCGATTGCCGACGACTACGACGCGCCCGCTTCTGGCGAGGATTTTCAAATCCCGATTCAAGTTCACGTTCGCCAGCATCTCAAGCACGACATCCACGCCGCGCCCTTCCGTAATCTCCATCACTTCATCAAGGTAGTTTTCCCGCGTGTGGTCAAGCACATAGTCCGCCCCTTGCGCGAAGGTGAGGGCGCGCCCTTTCTGCGTCCCACCCGTGCCGATGATTTTCAAATCCCTGCCTTGCGCGAACTGCACCGCCGCCAACCCGACGCCGCCCGTCGCCCCGTGAACAAGAACAAATTCGCCCGCCTTCGCCTCTCCCCGCAACACCAGAGCGCAATACGCCGTCGCGTAAGGGACGCCCAGACACGCCGCCTCCGCATCCGAAATATGCGCGGGCAGTTTATGCACATCGCGCACCCGACACACGGCGTACTCGGCGTAAGTTCCGCTCACGCTGCCGGAAGTATAAACACGTTCGCCAATCTCGAAGCCCGCGACTTCCGCACCCTTTGCCGACACGATTCCGGCGGCATCCGTTCCCAAAATGAAAGGTGTCTCGCGCTTCGTGTGCAATCCGGCGCGTATGTAAGTCTCGACCGGATTGACGCCGACCGCCGCGATTTGCACCATGACCTCACCCGCTCCCGGCGCGGGTTCAGCCACATCTTCATAGCGCATGACATCCGGTTCTCCGTGTTCGTAAATGCGAATCGCTTTCATCCAATCACCAATCTTTTAACGCTGTTCACTTTTCATTTTGCTTTCGCTTATGAGGGCTTTCCGGCTTCCTCATAGATGCTCTTGATTTTTGATTGTGCGGGGTTATCAAACCACCCGTTGAACATCAAAATATCGCCTCTTTTGACCGCAGCCAAAAGGTCTTTGCGCCGCCCGTCCAAATCTCCGTCAGCCGCATAAATCACGCTGAAGGCTTGCGGGTAAATATCTCTCACAGCGTCGGGCGTGGCGGCGATGCCGTGATGAAAGAAGCTTTGATACGGCGCGGTGTGCGCATAATAATTCGTGTTCTCGTGTTC
Source organism: Pyrinomonadaceae bacterium MAG19_C2-C3 (assembly GCA_024330265.1). GTDB lineage: Bacteria > Acidobacteriota > Blastocatellia > Pyrinomonadales > Pyrinomonadaceae > JANDLT01. The sequence continues at coordinate 52,597 of JANDLT010000035.1, forward strand.
TGGAACAAGCAAAATGTCCGGGTACTTATCGGCTAATCGTTTGAAAATCAAAGCGGAGAACGGAACATTCGGGTCGCCGTTGGAATCAACGTAGAACAGCGTGCATCCCCATCGCTTTTTGGCGTAATCAATCTTTTCACTCAACGTCGTTTCCGCGTTCGGCGTTTCAATTTGAAAAACACCCGCATCGTAAGTTGAGCGCACGGGACGTTGTGGACGAAGACACACACCGACGTGCAATCCGGCATCGGTGAATTTTTTGAAAAACTCGTCCACGACGCTTTGCATCTCCGTCGGAAGCGAACGCGGGTCGCCGAGATAACTCGTCGCGTGCGGATATTCCTGCCCTTCCACGTCCCACAAAATCATCCCTTGCGCGTTCATGCTTTTCGTTATTCGCACGGCTTGGTCGGCGTAAGCCAGCAACCGCTCATGAAACTCCCTTTGTCCCGCCGGAGAAATCAAATCAGCTTGCCGATCATTGAACCACCCGCGCGGATTGCGCGGATTATTCATCTCGCTGCTGCTTAAAAACAATGCCGCAATCGGGCGACGGTCACGCCATTTGAGTTGCGGCGGATTGGCTTCGACGAATGCCTGTTTGATGTCAGGGGCTAAATCGTCGAGCGAAGAATCGGTGTCGGCAAACCGCAAAGAAACATGATAACGGTCTGTCTGGTTCGGATAAATGGGACGGTCAATAAACGAATCGAGCATCGGGGCGAGCCAACCAATATTCGCCGAACTTATCCAAATCGGTCGCACACTTAGTGACTCGCGTCCGGGAAAGCCGGTCAATAGTGATCTTCCGATTTCATCATTACAAAACGCGAGCGCACCGTCGCCGTAGTCCGCGATGTTGACGGCGGGCGCGCCGACGTTCGGACTAAGCTGCGGATAATGCGTAATCCACCCGCGCGGCGGGCGCGGAAACTTAACCACGAGCGGCTGAATGATGATGCTGCGTAAGATGTGTTTTGAAGTGTTGGCAACCGTAATCTCAAAACCCACTCGTTGCGCACTCACGCGGTAAAGACATGTCACCGTTCCCCACGCGAATCGCCACTCGACACGATTCGCATTTCTATTTGCGACAACCTCATGCGCCATCGAAGCCTCGACGCTTCTGCCGTCCCACGTTTGCAAAGTCGCCCCGATAACCTGAAACTCGCCGTCAGCTAACAAGTCCGTGCCGTCGTAAGTCAGCGTTTGTATTCCCTTGTCGCCAATGATAATGGTCGCCTTTTGCGGCGTTGATTCGGCACGCGCGGTTTGCGGTATGAGTACGAAACACATCAATCCGGCAAATACCAATTTAAGCAACATCATAAACATTTAATTTCCGCTTCCAAAACATGAATTAGGATTCAAAGTATGAACACGCTTCGTGTTAGGGTGAACGCCTGATTACGTTACGGAGCAATATGTCTCTGTCAGTGAGCGAGAGCAAACACAAAGGTTAACAGACGGCGATGAAGGTTAAAGAAGTAATCAAGCTGATTGAAGCCGATGGCTAAATCAGAACATAAAACATTGGCACACAATGAACAACTCAACCACTATGCACTGAAAGTGCATAGATTGCCGATGGACTGAAAGTC
>JANDLT010000036.1 GCA_024330265.1 Pyrinomonadaceae bacterium MAG19_C2-C3
GGGCCTCCCCCCGGCCTCCCGGGCACCCCCGCCGCCCGGGGGGGGGCACCCCCGCCTCTAAACATTCGTTTTTCATTTCGATTCGCAAGCAGGTATTAAATCCTGACAAAGTTAAAAGCCGTCGGTTCGTCCAACGGCTCTTAAAATTTATCTCACTTGTGAGGGTTAAAAATCAACGCTTCTCAATCGGCGTGTACGGCACATCGCGCCCGCCCGTGTATTCGGCGCGCGGACGGATGAGGCGGTTGTTCGCGTATTGTTCGAGGATGTGTCCCGTCCAACCGGAGATGCGTGAGACGGCGAAAATCGGCGTGAACAAATCAAGCGGAATGTCCATCATGTAATAAGTCGAAGCCGAATAGAAATCTACGTTCGGATATAATTTCTTTTCGTCCATGATGGTCTGTTCGACTTTACGCGACATCTCGAACCATTTTGAGTTGCCCTTCGACTTGCCGAGTTCTTCGGAGAATTTACGCAGCCACGTCGCGCGCGGGTCTTCGGTTTTATAAACGCGATGACCGAAGCCCATGATTTTCTTCTTCTGTGCGAGCGCGTCTTTAATCCACTCTTGCGCCTTATTCTCATCACCGACTTCGAGCAACATTCGCATCACTTCCGAGTTCGCCCCGCCGTGCAGTGAACCGGCAAGCGCGGCGATGGCGGCAGTCACCGCGCCGTACATATCGGCGAGCGTCGCGGCGACGACACGCGATGTGAAGGTCGAAGCGTTCAGTTCATGGTCGGCGTGCAGAATCAAAGCGACATCGAAGATGCGCGCTTCGCGTTCTTCCGGCATCGTGCCGCGCAACATGTAAAGAAAGTTGGTGGCGATGTTCAGTTCCGGCTTAGGGGCGATGACTTGTTCGCCTTTGCGAATCCGTTCACTCGCCGCGACGAGGACGGGCAGTTGCGCCGTGAGCTTCGTCGCGGTGCGTAGCGCACCTTCGCGCGTCGTATCGCAGCAATCATTATCATAGAGCGCGAGAGCGGAAACGGCGGTGCGGAGGATGTCCATCGGAACGGCGTCTTTCGGCAGATGCCGCATCATTTCTAAAACTTCGGCGGGCGGGTTCTGGTGCGCGGCGAGTTGCGTTTTGAAGTCGTTCAACTCGTCCTGCTTGGGCAAGCGTCCATGCCACAACAGATAAACCGTTTCCTCAAAGGTCGAATGTTCGGCGAGGTCGTGAACATTGATGCCTTGATAAATAAGTATGCCGTTGATGCCGTCAACGTCGCCGATGGACGACGTGGCGGCGACGACGCCTTCGAGTCCGGCGGGGCTTTTCGCGGTGTTGGTTTTCGCCGTGTCCGTCGCGGAATTTTCCTTCGCAGTTTCCATAACCTTGTTTTAATCCTTCATTTGTTGGGCTGAAAAGCAAAATACACCGTGCGCCGAAAGGGTGTCAAACAAGTCTTGGTTTTAAGATTGAAACTTCACCGTTCAATCTTGTTTCCATGCCTTGAGTCTCGAACTCCCAACTTTGAATATTGAACTTTGAACGTATAAACTTCTGCGCATGAAGCGACGGGTTTATCTGGATTACAGTTCGACGACGCCCGTGGATGAGCGCGTCGTCGCGGCGATGCTTCCCTTTCTCACAAACAAGTTCGGCAATGCATCGAGCGTGCATAGCTTCGGACAGGAAGCACGCGCCGCCGTTGACCGCGCACGCGCTCAAGTCGCGGATGTTATCAACGCACGCCCGAACGACATCGTTTTCCTCTCCGGCGGCACGGAAGCCAACAACCTCGCCGTGCGCGGCGTTTGCGAAATGAACGAAGCGCGCGGTCGCCATATCATCACGTCCGCGATTGAACATTCGGCGGTGCGTGAGGTGTGCGATGCGATGGAGCGACATGCTTGGACTGTGACGCGCTTGCCGGTTTATAACAACGGCATCGTGCGCCTCGAAGATGTGCGCGCTGCTTTACGTCCCGATACGGTTCTCATCACCGTGATGCTGGCGAACAATGAAATCGGCACGCTTCAACCGATTGAAGAAATCGGTGCGTTCGTCCGCGAAACGCGGGCGGGCGGGCATCGTCATTTGTGGCTTCACACGGATGCGGTGCAGGCTGTCGGGCGCATGAACATTGATGTCGAAAACTTAGGTTGCGATTTGCTTTCGATGTCGGGTCATAAACTATATGCACCGAAAGGCGTCGGCGGGCTTTATGTGCGGCGCGGCGTGCGACTCGCGCGGCAGAACATCGGCGGGCATCAGGAACGCGAACGACGCGGCGGCACGGAATCGGTCGCGGGTATAGTCGCGTTCGGGGCGGCGGCAGAACTCGCGCGTACCGAACTCGACGCGCGCATCACGCATCTTCTCTTGCTTCGCAATCGGTTTGAAGCGGAAGTCGTGCGGCTTATTCCTGATGTGATTTTCAACGGCGACCGCAAACATCGTTTGCCGCATCTCTCGAACATTTCCTTCGACGGCATCGAAGGCGACGGCTTGCTTATCAATCTCGATTTGAACGGCATCGCCGTCTCGACGGGTTCGGCGTGCGCTTCCGGTTCGATTGAACCGTCGCACGTCCTGCGCGCGCTCGGACTGACAGACCAACTCGCACGCGCCGCGATACGTTTCAGTTTAGGTAAAGATACGACGGATGAAGACGTTGATTATGTGCTTGAAGTTCTGCCCCGCGCGGTGAAAAGCTTGCGCGATATGTCGCCCACTTATCAAAAGCGATTGAGTCATGCGGTCATCTAAATCATCACCCAATGGGTGACTCTTTTAGCGCGTGAAACGGGCGACGTATCTCTAGCCCACAGCGCAAGCCTATTGGTATCTACACAAGTGAAAACCGTTTGTTTTCAGTTCTGAAAGAGCGACATTCAATAACCCGGTGCAACGCGCCGGGTTACAACACTACACATTCGCTAAGCCCTGAAAGGGCGACATTGAGGTTATGTCGCCCTTTCAGGGCTTGGATGAAAACTTATCGCGTACCCGGCGCGTTGCACCGGGCTATTGAATGTCGCCACTTCGTGGCTGCATCGTCGTGACTAAGGATAAGCATTGCGCGCTCGCGGTACGCTTGGCACACGCGGCAAGTCCGGTACGGCGGCGCGCGGTCTGCCGCCGTGTAATTCCGCGCTGCATGAGCGGGTCGGTTGTTGTCCGAGCGGGTACGTTTTCGAGCGGCTGACCGGACACGAACTTGTCGCAAGCAGTCCGGTCGTCGGGTCAATGTCAACCGTGACCGTGCCGACTAATCGCGTCGAGCCGTCGGGCAATAGCACGCCGCGCCCCTCAAGTGTCGGGGTGCGTCCGCGTGTCGGATTGGGCAAGTTGAGCGGGGCGACGGGCGCACGCGAGGAAGGTTCGATAACGGGAAGGTCGGGTACGGGTGTCGCGTCGTAGTCTTCGCTAAACGCAGTTTCGTCCGCGTACTCGTCAAGCGTCGGAACGATGGGCGCAATCGGTGCGGTGTTGCCGACGAACAGTTCGAGGCGTTTGACGGGGTTTTGAACCACGCCGTTGACATCAATTATCGCGGCGGCTTCGGGGTCAATCAGTCCACCCGTGCGCGCGTCTATTTCGGCTTGCGTGACTCCGGTCGGCATCTGCCAATCGGTCGCCCATTCGGGATGTTCCGCGAGTGCCGACGACATGAAATCTTCCCAGATGGGAAGGGCGGAGTCAGAACCTTTCAAGCCCAATTCCGAACCGTCGTCAAAGCCGACATAGACCGCGCAGACGAGTTCGGGCGTGTATCCGGCAAACCAGCCGTCGCGCGACGTGCCGGTTTTGCCCGCCACGTTGTGTTTGAATTTGTGCGCGCGAAGCTTCGCCGCCGTGCCGCGATTGACGACATCACGCATGAACGAGGTCATGATAAACGCGACTTCGGGACGCATGACTTCGGTTTGCTGCCCGACGGGAGCGGCGATGGTTTCGCCTTCGCCGGTCGTGATGCGATTGATGGCGATGGGTGCGACGCGCTTACCGGAGTTGGCGAACGCGGTATAAGCCGATGCGATTTGAAGCGGCGTCGCTTCGTTCGTACCTAAAGACATCGCCGGATACGGGCGTTGCGGTCGCGGCAATCCGGCTTTCGCGGCGAGGTTCATCACGCGCCCGATGGTGACTTCCATCGCCACGTCAACCGTCACGACGTTTAAGGATTTAACGAGCGCGTCGCGTAAGGTGACGGGCTTGTTCGAGTAAGCATCGGCGTAGTTGCCGGGTGCGTAAGTTTGATTGTCGAACGCAAATTCTTTCGGCTTGTCTTCGTACATCGTGGCGGCGGTGATGACGCGCGGAATCGGGTCGAAAGCCGTGTTAAGCGCGGTCGCATAAACGAATGGTTTGAAGACCGAGCCGGGTTGACGCATCGCATCGGTCGCGCGATTGAAAACACTCTTTTCATAATCGCGCCCGCCGACCATCGCCACGACTTCGCCCGTCTTGGCGTTCATCGCAACGAGTGAGGCTTGAAGCGTTCCGGCAGGGACTCGCTTGGCGTAAATCTTATCGAGGGCGGCGAGTTGCTTCGTGACTGCCTTGTACGCCGCGCGCTGCAAATCCATGTCAATCGTGGTGTAGATGCGAAGCCGTTGGGCGGCACTCGCATCGGCAAGCGTCTCGGAAAGTTCTTCCTGCGCGTAGTCTATAAAGTACGGCGCGTCGGTTGTGTCAAGACGGTTGCGCGTCGGTGTGACTTTGAGCGGCGTGCTTCGCGCTTGTGCGATTTTTCCCGCTTCGACGGCATTGGCTTCGCGCATCGAATCGAGAACTTGATTGCGTCGTTCGGTCGCGTTCTGCAAATTCTTATACGGGTTATAACGGTTCGGGCTGCGAATGATTCCGGCGAGGAAAGCCGATTCTTCAAGCGTGAGTTCCGAAACATTTTTGCTGAAATATGCGTTCGCGGCTCTGCCGAAACCGTTGATGGCAAAGCCCGCCGATTGACCTAGATAAACTTCGTTCGCATAGAGGGCGAAGATTTCTTCTTTCGATAATCGTGTTTCTATAATCACCGACATATACGCTTCGGCGATTTTACGACTCCAAGTTTTTTCCGGTGTCAGAAGCAAATTCTTGACGAGTTGTTGCGTGATGGATGAACCGCCTTGATTCGAGATGGGCGAACTCGTATCGCCTTCGTAACGTCGCAGAAAGGCACGCGCGATACCGCGAAAGTTGATGCCGTGATGCTCAAAGAAGGTGCGGTCTTCGGTGACGGTGATTGCCTTGACGAGATGCGGCGGAAGATCGCGGAAGCCGATGATTTTACGCTTCTCACGGTCGTCGCCCGTAACCGAACTTATCTGTTCCGGCTCAAGCAAAGCGTCTTTCACATTCGCCTTTTCGTTTGTATCGGTGAGGCTCTGAATCTTCTTGCTCGTGGAGTCGAACTTAATGTTCAGGGCGGGAAACATTGGCGCGCCGTCAATAATGCCCGACTCATTCGGCGTGATGTCGAGTGTCATACCGCTTAATTGATAACGCCCGCGTTCGGCTTCCGCCTGTTGATTCCGCTCGACGTAGCCCGCGCGTTTGAGGCGCGCGATGATGTCGTCGGGCGTCGCCGCGTCGCCCGCGCGTATGCGTTTCGGGGCGGCATAAATCCCTGCGGTGCGCGTAAAGACTTCGCCGCGCAAAAGCCCGTCAATACGCGCCGAGAACGTCGTGTAATAATACCCAAGCACGCCGATTGTGATGAGGCTTAAAAGAATCACGGGAACGACGATGAAAGGGCTAAACACGAAGCGCATCACGCGCCGCATGAAGCCGACGGGCGGTTCTTGGTATTTGACGATGCGCGGGGAGCGCGGCGAACGTCTGGCAACGGATGAGTTTCGTAAAGGCATTTTGGGTTTTCAGGCGGAAATTTCGGGCGAAGATTTTGATTTAACGCGGAAGCCGGAAAGTGCGTCACACGCTCCTTTGACTGTAATACTCCGCTTCCATTCGTGTCTAGCATTAGCATCTCACAATCAATTGACATAGATTTCAAGTGCGGGCGAACATCGCATAAAGTAAGGCGGAGATTTGATGCGTCACGCGCCGAAGCGTGATGCTCTGGCGCGAGTGCGATGCAACTGGCATCTCGCATTTACTAACCTTTTTCGTCCCGTCAGGGACAATGACGGAACAATGAAAAGTGTCTCGTCACCAGAAACCAACAACGAACATGATTTGGCGACCACGACACAACACGCCCGACGACATAAGGCGCATCGTCGTCACCAGCACGCGATGGATTGGCGACGCGGTGATGAGCGTTCCTGCGCTTCGTGAAACGCGCCGCATCTTTCTGCATACGCACATCACGCTTGCCGCCGGAGCATGGGCGCGCGATGTCTTCGCGGAAGCCGATTTCTTTGACGAACTTTTGTGCCTCGATGTGCCTGAAACTAAGACGCTCAAGCGCGTGTGGCGTCAGGCTCAAATCATATCCGGTGATGATGACGCGCGTTATGATTTGGCGATTGTTTTGCAAAACTCTTTTGCGTCCGCCGTCGTCCCGTTTCTCGCCCGCGTCGGGCGGCGCGCGGGTTATGCGACCGATGGACGCCGCGCGCTTCTCACCGATTCAATCGCAGTTCCGGCGTGGCGTTCATCACAACACGAAGTTTTTTATTACTTGAATCTCGTTCGTCAAATTGCCGATAGGATGAACGTCGCGGTTGATTTTGATGCCGCACCGCCGCCGATTGATTTGCGCGTCTCCGATGCAAGACAACAATCCGCACGCGAGATTTTAAGGCGGCACGAAGCCGATACGTCGGCGGACACATCGCGCCGCCACGTCGTGATATGTCCGGGTTCGACGAACAGCCGCGCCAAGCGTTGGGGTGTCGAAAGTTATGCCGGGCTTGCCGATTGCCTTGTGCGCGAAGCGAAGGCGGAAGTCGTGTTTATCGGCGCGCGGGCGGAGATGGATGTGACGCGCGCCGTCGTCGAACGGATGCGCGAACGTGCGATTGTGTTGACCGGACAAACCACGCTCGCCGAAACCGTCGCGGTGTTGAGCATCGCGGATTTGATGATTTCCAACGATACGGGTCCGGCGCACATCGCGGCGGGACTCTCGCGCCCGACGCTTGTGATATTCGGCTCGACCAATCCGGTCACGACCGCCCCGTTTTCACCTCTCGCGGAAGTGATACGCGAACCGCCAGCGTGCGCTCCGTGCATGTTGCGCGATTGCCCGATTGACCACCGTTGCATGACAGCAATCACGGTTGAGCGCGTGTTCGAGCGCGCGATGCGAACTCTGATTTTATGATGAACGCGGATTTGTGTTATTGATAACTCATACATGGAAGCCGTTGCCCAACCCCGACCCGCGATTTTCATTGACCGCGACGGAACGATTTCCGAAGAAGTCGGTTACGTCAATCACCCGTCGCGCTACAAAGTTTATCCTTTCGCGGCGGAAGCCGTGCGCCTCATCAACCGCGCCGGATGGCTCGCCTTTCTCGTCACCAATCAAGCCGGAGTCGCACGCGGTTACTTCGCCGAAGACATGATTTCCACTGTCCATAATCTACTCGTCGCGGAACTCGCACGCGGTGGTGCAAAGCTCGATGCGATTTATTACTGCCCGCATCATCCGACCGTCGGCGCATCGCCCTATCGTCTCGCGTGCGATTGTCGCAAGCCGCAACCCGGACTCATCACACGCGCCGCCGCCGAACACAACATCGCTTTAACCGACAGTTGGATGATTGGCGACCGCGCCAGCGACATCGAACTCGCGCGCAACGCGGGCGTGCATGGTGCGTTCGTCCTGAGCGGTTATGGGCGCGGCGAATGGGAACACAGCCGCCACACATTCACACATCAACCCGAACTCATCGCGGAAAACCTGCTCGACGCCGTGACGCAAATCCTCGCTGCGAATCGTGATAGGACTTACTAACATCGTCAATGCTTTCGCTGGAAAGCGTGTCGTCGTGATTGGCGACCTTATCGCCGACCGTTTCATCTACGGCGAAATCAGTCGCGTGTCGCGCGAAGCTCCGGTGTTGATTTTGAAGCATGAGCGCACCGAAACTGTTCCCGGTGGAGCGGCAAATTGCGCCTGTAATCTCGCTGCACTCGGCGCGCACGTTTCAATCTTTGGCGTCGTCGGCACGGACGAAGCGGGCGCGTCTCTGCTCGCAAAACTCGATGCGGCGAACATTGATACGGGCGGCGTGGTGTGGGCTTCCGACTTTACCACCACGACGAAGATGCGCGTTCTCGCGGGTAGCGCGCACTCGACGAAGCAGCAGATGATTCGCGTTGATTACGAAGACGCGCACCTGTCGAATTCAAATCACGATTCGCCTCATAATTCACAAATCGTCCGCGCGCTCGAACGTATTAAGCCGGATTCATCTCACGACTCATCTCACAACCCACCTCATAACGTCGCCGCGCTTATCATTTCCGATTATAATTATGGTGTTGCAAATGAAGCGGTCATCAGCGCGGCGCGTGACATCAAACGTCTTTACGGCACAATCGCCGTCGTTGATTCGCGTTATCGCCTGAACGATTTCACGGGCTTCACCGCCGCGACACCGAACGAAGCCGAAGTCGAAGAATTGTGCGGAAATCGTTTTGACAATGAAGCTGATTTGGCAAATGCGGGCGCGGATTTGCGCCGCCGACTCGCGTGCGATTCCCTGTTGATTACGCGCGGCAGTCACGGCATGATGCTGTTTGAAAATGATGACGCATTGACACGCATCGCTGCCGTCGGCGGGCGCGAAGCCGTTGATGTGACGGGTGCGGGCGATACGGTCATCGCCGCTTTCACACTCGCCCTCGCCGCCGAAGCTTCACCCCGCGATGCGGCACACATCGCCAACCACGCGGGCGGACTCGTCGTGATGAAACGCGGCACGGCGACCGTCGCGCTTTCGGAACTACTCGACGCACTTACACATTCATCACTATAAACATCACCATGAAAAACCCTGAAAAGATTCTCGGCGCGATGTTTCTTCTCATCGCCGTATTCGATGCGACGCGCGGCGATTGGCTTGGCTTTGCGTTGCTCGGTATCACGGGCGCGGGTCTGCTTTTTCGTTCCGACCAAATCACCTTGCCGCGCTGGATTGAAATCACACTCGGCATCGTGATTGCCGTTCTGCTTATCGCCCGCTTCATACGTTATTTCTAAATCGAACTCTCTCCAATTAAGACCTTCGCCGCATCGCTTCAATCTATATGCAACCACCCGACGCCAACGCTCTCTCCTCAACCAATCGCATACTCGAACGCTCGCGCCTCATCGCGCGCATTGCGATTGCGCGCCGTGACCGCAAACGCATCGTGCTGGCGAACGGTTGTTTCGATGTGCTTCATGTCGGACACATACGCTATCTCGAAGCCGCACGCGCGCAAGGAGATTTGCTTGTCGTCGGTATTAATTCCGACGAGCAAGCGCGACGGCTCAAGGGGGAACACCGCCCGTTTGTGCCGGAACGTGAACGCGCCGAAGTCATCGCCGCACTCCGCTTCGTGGACATCGTGACCGTCTTCACCGAACCGACGGTCGAAGCTCTGCTGCTCGCCCTCAAGCCTGATATTCACGCCAAAGGCACGGACTACACCGAAGACACCGTTCCCGAACGCGACGTGGTGCGCTCATACGGCGGGCGCGTCCTCATCGTCGGCGACCCGAAAGACCATTCATCAACGGAGATTCTTAAGAAGGTGATGAGTGACGAGTGACAAGATAAAATCCGGTCACTCATCACTCATCGCTCATCACTGCTCATGCACATCCTCATTGTCAAACTCGGCAGCATAGGCGACATCGTACACACGCTTCCGGCGGTCGCGGCGATGCGCGAAGGCTTGCCCGGTGCGCGTATCGCGTGGGCGGTTGAACGGCGTGCGGCGGAGATTCTGCGCGGCTCGATCGTGATTGACGATTTGATTGAACTCGATACTAAGTCCTTGCGTCGGGTTGAAAGTGCTTTGCGCGGCGATTGGTCTTGGACGACACAACTGAAAAGTCTGCGTCGTGCGCGGTTCGATGTCGCGCTTGATTTTCAAGGCTTGTGGAAGTCCGCCGCCGTCGCGTTTCTTTCGGGCGCAGAGCGACGTTACGGCTTCGCGGCTGATGCTTTGCGCGAACCTGCAAGTCGCGTGCTGATGACACGGACATTCGACGTGCCGCCCGAAACGCATATCATCCGTAAAAATTTAACGCTCGCCCGCGAAGCACTCGGCATCGCTGTTTCGATGGACGAAAGGACGTGGAGTTTTCCGATTACTCCCGAAGCGAAACACGAAGCGGAAGCCGCGCACGTCGTATCGCAGGTCGGTCATAATTTCATAATTCTCAATCCGGGCGGCAACTGGTGGACGAAGCGTTGGAGCGCGGAACGCTTCGGCAAACTTGCCGATGAATTGTGGCGCACGCACAATCTCCCTTCCGTCATCACGCACAGTCCCGATGAACATGCTTTAGCCGAGCGCGTTGTCGCGGCAAGCGATATGGGAGCGGCACACGCGCACGCTGTGACGCTCAAAGGTTTCTTCGCCCTCGCGCGCAAGGCTCAAGTTTATGTCGGCGGCGATACGGGTCCGACGCACCTTGCGGTTGCTGCCGGTGCGCCCGTCGTCGGCTTGTTCGGTCCGACGGAGTGGTGGCGCAACGGCAGCCCGCGCCGCGATGACATCGTTGTCGAGCGAACGGACATAAGCTGCCGCGCGAACTGTCACCGTCGCGCGTGTGACCGTTGGGTGTGCATGGATATGGAAGTCGCGCGGGTGGCGCGGGCGGTGGCGGGGCGGCTTCGCGCGCGTGAAATTGAAACCGCTTTTACACGCAAAGAAGCGGCGACTAACGAAGCGGCAACGAGTGCCACGTTTGGAGCGGGAGTTTAGCGATGACGGAAAAGCGCGGCGGAGCATGGGCGCAAAGGTGGCGTGTGCCGCTCGGTTTTATGTGCGGCGCAATCACTTTGTTGCTGGCGCGCCCGCGAGTGGCGACGTTGATTATCGGCGGCATAATCGCCCTTTCGGGTTTGGCGTTGCGCGCGTGGGCGGCGGGACACATACGCAAAAACCGCGAACTGACGATGACGGGACCTTACGCTTACACGCGCAATCCGCTTTATCTGGGAAGCCTTCTTCTCGGCGCGGGTTTTCTCATCGCGGCGGCGAATCCGATTCTCGTCGTGCTGTTCGTCGTGCTGTTTGCGGGCATCTATCTTCCCGTGATGCGCGTCGAAGCCGGTGATTTAGCGCGTGTGTTTGCGGATGATTATCAAGCTTACGCCCGCGCCGTGCCGCTCTTGATTCCGCGCCTCACGCCGTACAGGGCTTCAGGTGCGACGAAGCATGCGAAGGTAGGTTTCGATAAAAATCTTTACCTTCGATACCGCGAGTATCAAGCCGCGATAGGACTGTTCTTCGCGCTCGCAATTCTCGTCATCAAGATGTTCTATTTCGCTTGAGCCAAGTGTGATTGAGGAGTTATCGTAATTCACCTGACGCGGTTCTGATTGTAGCCGCTTTCAAGCGGCTTTCTGCGAAGCGGCAGTTAGCCACGCGATTCATCGCGTGGACAATCAGCGCAAACATCGAAAGGGCGTTTCAACGTCCTTGTAGGAAAGTCGGCTTTAGCCAATCGCTAAAGCGGGTGCGGGAAGGACGTTAAAACGCCCTTTTTGTTTTGGGCTTCCCCCAACCCAGCCGTGAACGGCTGGTCTAATCGCCGCTTCGCGGAAAGCCCGATGAATCGGGCTAAAAACCATTGCCGCGTAAGGTTGAGACACAAGATGATGATTACCACAAAAGTTAATTACCGTTTGCCGCTTCGCAAGCTTTTATCTTGTTTGATATGCGCCTTATTGATTTTCTCCGGCGTCACGATGACCATTGCTTCCGTTCCTGATAGCGTGCGTGAGGGTGACTCACGCGAGGTATCCATGCCCGACAAACTCCCGTTCGCGGCGAATGAACGACTAATTTACAGTGCCGAGTTTTCGCGTCTCTTATTGCGTGGTATTGACATCGCCGAAGTGCGTTTCGCGGCACACACGCCGGAAGCTTTGCCCGTCGCCCGTGATGAACAAAGCACGCGAGAAGTTTCCCCGTCACCCGTCGAAAATGAACACAACGACGATGCGCGAACCAAGCCCGAAAAGAGCGATGCGGCTTTTCATTTCACCTGCGAGGTTTCATCGAGAAGCTGGTTTCAACGTCTGTTCAATTTGACTTTTCGTTTGTCCATGAAGTCGCTGGTTGACGCGAAAGCGTTTGCGGTCAGTCGTACACTAAAGCTTGAGGAACAGGGCAAGCGACACCGCGAAAGCGATGCCGTGTTTGACCGCGCGGAGAACATCGTGACGTGGACGGAGCGTAACCCCGTCGAACCGCACAACCCGCCGCGCGTCGTCCGCACGCCTTTGCAAGGCGCGACGCAAGATTTGGTTTCCGTGTTCTATTACTTACGCACGCAACCGCTCAAACCCGACACGCGCACCGAAATCACACTGAGCGATTCCGGTCAGATTTATCGCATCCCGCTTACCATCGGCAATCGAAGCAAACTGAAAACCGTGATTGGCGAGATTCCGGTCATCGAAGTGAAAGCCGACATGTTTGGCGAAGGGCGACCCTTACGCGGCAAAGGCTCTATGACTTTGTGGTTTAGCGACGACGCGCGACACGTTCCCGTTCGCGCCCGCATCACGAGCGAAGAAGGCACGCTCGACATCAAACTCAAGCAGATGACGGGCAACGACATCAAGGGCAAAGCCGTCACCCGCCCCGCCTAAAATTTCGATTCAATTTCCAACTCCACACACCATCATCAACGCGAGAACATCGCGTATTGACACGTCGCGTGCAATCCCGTACAACTTGGCGCATCTACTTATCGTTTCCCGCTCTTCCATTTCAGTTGAAATTAAGGCTTACAGGATGCGACTTTTTACCGGAAGCTCCGACCATTTAGCTCCCGCCACCGCGCTTGTCGAAGTTCAAGAAAAGCTTGACCTGCTGGCGATTGATGAACCCTTGCCCGAACCGCCCGCGCGCGACATCGTGCGTCTGCTCGTTCAATCGCCTTACCGTCTGCACCTTTACTGGAACTTCAAAACCGATCCGTTCACGATTGCCCGCCGCCAATTTCCGAATCGTGATTTTCGCTTTATGGTGCGCTTGCTCGATGCTTCGAGTGGTGAAATAACCGCGTCTGAAATCGCCGGATTTACGCGCAATTACTGGTTCAACTCGCTCCCTGCGCGCACTTATCAAGCCGAAGTCGGGATGTTTTCCGAGTCGCGCCCGTTCATACGTTTGCTCGTTTCCGATTACGTTCAAACGCCGCGCGTCGGTGCTTCGCCCACCATTGCCGCCGCCAAAGAGTTCGCCGTCAGCACTCCCGATTTTATACAGATGCTCGACCGCTCCGGCTTCGTCGCCGATGCGTTCGATGTCGCTATGGAAGCCGCAGATGAAACGGCGCGCCGCGTGCTGCTTGAACATTTACTAAAAGATTTGAGCGCGGGGCAGACGATGTTCAAGGATTCGTTCATGCACACGGGAGCGCAAACCGAACTCAATCGTTTAATTGAAATGCTTGCCGCCGAACGCACCATCGAAGAAGTGCGCGCCATACTGTCATCGCTTCTCGCGCGCTGGTCTGCCGTCGCCATCGAAGCGGAAACGCAACGCCTTATCAGCCAAGCCCAATATGTCGTCGGCAGCCTCGTCAGTTCACCAACCGACTTCAATCATCGCTGGCTACCAAGCATGAACGGAGGAAACGATGAGTGATGAACGGCAATGCCAATTAAGTGTTAAGGGTATGGGCTGTCTTTAACTGCCACAGCGATGACCGAATGTAGCTGCGGCAGCAGCGACCAGACGGTAGCCCACAGCGTAAGCTGTGGGTAAGAATGTAGGTGAAGATTTCAAGCTACGGCAGTAGCGACAGAAATCCGGTGGAAGATTCCTCATACGGTATTCTTACGCTACTGCCGTAGCTTGAAAATCTTTATATACCTTTAACCCACAGTTACGGCTTGCGCCTTCACTGTGGGCTACCGTCTTGTCGCTGCTACCGCAGCTAAGAATGCAAGGCACATGAAGTTTTCACTTTTGATTCGCGCAGATACATAAACTCATCACTCATCACTTAACCACCGTGCCAAGCCTCTATTTCAGTCTTATCCTTCACGCGCACCTTCCCTTTGTGCGTCATCCCGAACACGAAGAATTTCTCGAAGAAGATTGGTTCTATGAAGCCATCACCGAAGTCTATTTGCCTCTGCTGTTCGTCTTTACGAATCTGCACGAAGCGGGAGCGCGTCCGCGTTTCGCACTGAATCTTTCGCCGCCCTTATGCGAGATGCTCGCTGACGAATTGCTTCAATCGCGTTACGCGCGCCATCTCGCCAACCTGCTCGCCCTCGCGGAAAAAGAGGAGCGGCGCACGCGCGTTGAAGACGCGGAGTTTCATCCGGCGGCACAGATGTACGTTGATAATCTTCGCGCCGCAAGCGAACTCTGGCACAAGCGTTACGGCGGAAATCTCGTTCGTGCGTTTCGTGAATTACAGGACGCGGGCGTAATTGAAATCATCACCTGCGGAGCGACGCATGGATTCCTGCCGTTAATTTCGACGACCGAAGCACGCCGCGCGCAAATCGAAATCGCGGTCATCAATTATCGCAAACACTTCGGACGCCACCCGCGCGGCATCTGGCTTCCCGAATGCGCCTATCAAGCGGGCGTCGAAACCCTGCTTGCGAACGCGGGCATCGAATACTTCATCTCCGATACGCACGCGATTCTTTACGGCGAACCGCGCCCGCGTTACGGCGTTTTCGCGCCCGTCAAATGTCCGAACGGCGTGCATGTTTTCGCCCGTGACATGGATACCAGCCAGCAAGTCTGGTCGAGCATCATAGGCTATCCCGGCAACCCGGACTACCGCGAGTTTTATCGTGATATAGGTTGGGACGCCGATTATGAATTTCTCAAACCGCACCTTCACAAAGACGGCGACCGAAGACATCTCGGCTTAAAATTTCACCGCATCACGGGGCGCGATGTCGCGCAACCGGACAAGTCGCCGTACATACCCGATTGGGCGCGCGCTCGCGCGGCGGAACACGGCGCGGACTTCGTTCACAAACGCATCGTGCAGGGACGAGAATTAAGTCACAGCTTTGACGGGCGCACACCGCTTGTCATCTCGCCCTACGATGCCGAACTTTTCGGTCACTGGTGGTACGAAGGCGTCCAGTTTCTCGATTTCGTTTTCCGCAATCTTCACACACACGAAGGCGATGTGCGCGCCCTCACACCCGGCGACTACATAGACACCGGCACAAGCGTTCAAACGCAACAACCTTCCGATTCATCATGGGGCGCGGACGGCTATTTCAGAGTCTGGCTTAATGAAAACAACGCATGGATGTACCCGCATCAACAAGTTGCCGAAGAACGCATGACCGAACTGGCGAATCGCTATGCCGGAAGCACAAACGAACTTCAGCATCGCGCCTTAACCCAAGCGGCGCGCGAACTTCTGCTCGCACAATCAAGCGACTGGGCGTTTCAGATTTATCAAGGCACAACGGTCGAATACGCCGCGCGCCGCTTCCGTTCGCACGTTCGCCGCTTCACGACGCTTGCCGACGGCATCGAAGCGAACAACATTGATGAGGCACAACTCGCTGAAATGGAAGCGCGCGACAACATCTTTGCCGAACTCGATTACCGTGTTTATTGCTCACGTTAATCGTTTCCGAAACATCCGTTCCCCGTCGTGACCATCAACCCACTAGCGAACAATCTTCCTTTAATCATCGGTCATCGCGGCGCGTCGTGTGTCGCACCGGAAAACACGCACGTCGCGTTCGAGCAGGCGATGCGCGACGGTGCGGACGGCATCGAGTTCGACGTGCGTTTATCGAGCGACGGCATCCCTGTGTGCATTCACGACGCGGACTTGCGCCGCACGGGTGGACGCACCGCGCGGGTTGCCGACTTGACCGCGCATGAACTGACGCATCACGCGGTCGGAGCGTGGTTCAACCGCCAATATCCCGAACGCGCCCGCGAAAATTTCATACATCAAACCATTCCGACGCTTGAACAAACGCTTGCGTGGGCGCGCGAGACGGGAACGATTCTCTACCCTGAACTCAAAACCGAAGCGGGCAATGCGTATTCGCTCGCCGCGCAAGTCGGACGCTTCATCGCGCGCTTCTCGCTGCTCTCAAGCGTTGTCGTCGAATCTTTCGACCTCGTCGCCGTGCGCGCCGTGCGTCAAGTTCACGCGGGGATTCGGACGGCGGCACTTTACGATTATCATGCGCGCAGACATTTCCCCGTTCATAATTACATCGTCGAATCGGCAACAAAGAACGGTGCGAGTGAAGTCGCTCTGCATTACACTCTGGCGACACCGAAAGTCGTCGGGGCGGCGCGTGACGCCGGATTGGATGTCGTCATCTGGACGGTTGACGATACGATGTGGACGACACGCGCCGTCACACTCGGAATCAAAGCTTTAATCACCAATGACCCGGCGACGATGCGCGATGCTCTCGCCGCACGCCGTGAATAAGCCGTGTTATGAAGCTTGCCACTTCACACCCCGTTGATAAAATTCTTCGCCGCGCACACTACACGCTTCACTATCACAGCACGCCCGCGCGAACCGACGCGCGCCGTTCGGGTTCGTTGAACCAATCGTTTCAGTGGACGAACCACGCGACGCAAACCCACCGCGTCATGTTCCTACTCGAAGGCGAATGGACGTGGCAAATCGGGACGACGAAAGATGAAGACGCACCTCGCATCTTTTCCATTGCTTCCGGTGCTTCCGTCGCATCCGGCACGGCGCACGCGGGCGACGCGCTGCTTCTCGCTTCCGGCGTCACGGCTTCCACCGACGCTTCACCGCATACCGACCACCACGCTTATCTTCTGCTCGAACTCAAGGCGCAAGTTTTACTTGATGCCGCCGTGCGCGCGAAACTCATTCGCGGCGAAACCGCGCTTGATTTCCCACGCGCGCACGTCCACGACGATGCCGCTCTCGCCCACATCGCAAAATCTTTCACACGCGAACTCATCGCCGGAGAAGCGGGCATCGAACTCATCACCGATGCTCTCGTCGAACAACTTCTCGTGCATCTCTTGCGTCGTCACACGATTTTCCGTCGTTCGGACGACCTCGAACTTTCGCGCGTCGGACTCGTTGACCGTCGCATACGTCGCGCCATCGAATTGATGCACGCGCACCTTGACCGCGATTTGTCCGTCGAAGAACTCGCCACCGCCGCCTATCTTTCACCGTTTCACTTCGCCCGTCTGTTCAAGAAAATCACCGGCACATCACCGCACGCTTACCTTGCGAATCTTCGCATCATCGCCGCCCAAGACCTTCTCGCCACGACCGATTTCCCTGTCACACGCATCGCCGGGCAAGTCGGCTTTGCGACCTCAAGCCACTTCGCCAAAGCCTTTCGCACCGCGACCGGCTTCACCCCGCGCGAATACCGTCGCCTCGTAATCAAGTAAGAAGCAATCTCAATAATGCTTTCCCTCTCTGCGGTACTCTGCGTTAAGAAGTTTTTTGACGCAGAGTACCGCAGAGTTGAAGACGCAGAGTGCCGCAGAGTTTTCAATCAAAAGCTATTTATGAGACGACTTGTAAAAGCATCTCGACCCGAACGGCAAGCACGCGACAAACATCAGCAAGAAATGACGAGAAGCCGCGTCTGTCTCCCGTTATCCTGTTTCAAACAAATACAAACAGGAGAACATCACCTAATGACGGCTGAAGAAAGATTGGAAGACATTGAAATCGCTCCGGCGAAAGGCAAGCTCGGCGTTCTGCTTGTCGGACTCGGCGCGGTCAGCACGACCTTTATCGCCGGAGTCGAAGCGATTAAAGCGGGCATCGCCGAACCCATCGGAAGCTTGACGCAGATGGGAACGATTCGACTCGGCAAACGCACGGACAACAATACGCCCATGATTAAAGATTTCGTGCCGCTCGCGGATTTGAACGACATCGTTTTCGGGGCGTGGGACATCTTCCCCGATTCGGCTTATGACGCCGCGATGCACGCCGGAGTTTTAGAAAAGGATTTGCTCGCGCAACTTAAAACGCCGCTTCAGAAAATCAAACCGATGGCGGCGGTCTTCGATACCCATTACGTCAAACGTCTCTCAGGCACGAACGTCAAAGAGGGCGCGAATAAAATGGAACTCGCGCAGCAACTCATAGATGAGATTGCCGACTTCAAACGCCGCAACAAATGCACGCGCCTCGTCATGGTGTGGGCGGCTTCGACCGAAATTTATCAAAAAGGCGACCACGCGGCTTACCGCAATATCAACGCTTTCGAGAAAGCTTTGCAGACGAACTCGAAGGCAATCGCCCCTTCGATGATTTACGCTTATGCCGCGATAAAGTCCGGCGTCCCGTTCGCCAACGGCGCGCCGAATCTTTCGGTTGACGTTCCGGCTTTAGTGAAACTCGCGGAAGACATGAACGTCCCCGTGTGCGGCAAGGATTTCAAGACCGGACAAACGATGATGAAAACGATTCTCGCGCCCGGTCTGAAATCGCGCTTGCTTGGGCTTCACGG
The DNA here is from genome assembly GCA_024330265.1 of Pyrinomonadaceae bacterium MAG19_C2-C3. Taxonomy (GTDB): domain Bacteria; phylum Acidobacteriota; class Blastocatellia; order Pyrinomonadales; family Pyrinomonadaceae; genus JANDLT01. The sequence continues at coordinate 18,596 of JANDLT010000036.1, forward strand.
TTGGTATTCGACGAACATCTTAGGCAACCGCGACGGCGAAGTTTTGGACGACCCGGAATCATTCAAGACGAAAGAGGAATCGAAACTCTCTGTGCTTGAACACATCTTGCAGCCCGACAAATACCCGCAACTTTACAAAGATTTTTCGCACGTCGTCCGCATCAACTACTATCCGCCGCGCGGCGACAATAAAGAAGGTTGGGACAACATAGACATCTTCGGCTGGCTCGGCTACAAGATGCAAATCAAGATTGACTTCCTGTGCCGCGACTCCATCTTAGCCGCTCCGTTGTGTTTAGACCTCGCGCTGTTTATGGATTTAGCGCAACGCGCGAAGATGAAAGGCATTCAAGAGTGGCTTTCTTTTTACTTCAAAGCCCCGATGACCGCCCCGGAACTTTATCCCGAACACGATTTGTTTATTCAGTTGATGAAACTCAAGAACACGCTTCGTTACTTGCGCGGCGAAGAACTGATTACACATCTCGGACTTGAGTATTACGACTAAAAGCCGCGTCATAAATCGCTTGATAGAATGTTCCGCAAGTTATTTTTCAACCACAGAGGCACAGAGGTCACACAGAGGATTCACAGAGAACCGGGCATAACGTTTTCTCTGTGAATCCTCTGTGGCTTTGGCTCTGTGTCTCTGTGGTGAAACCGTCTCACCCGACACGCAACCTCATATCACATCGCTAAATCATTTTCTTCAGCAACGCGATTTGCGCGGCGTGATAAAGGCTGTGTTGCGCCGTGCCGTGCAGCGTGACGTAAATCGTGACGCCGCCACCCGTCGCCGCGTCGCGTTCGGTGTTGGTGAATCGTTCCAACCCTTCATCGCTCAACTTCCCCGCCGCCGCGCACAAGGCTTGATGACGCCCTTCGAGTTTATCGAGCATTCGCGCCCAAGCCGCTTCGCTTGTATCCACGATTTCCTGCCAGTCGCCTTCGGCGGGCAGACGCACATAATGATTCTCGATTCGTTCGCGCACCGCATCCATCCACGCCGCGACGTGCGACACGATTTCCCAGATGCTATGAGCGTTGTGAATCGGATGCCGCGCCGCCTGCGCCGCCGTGATGCCTTCCAATGTCGCGCGCAAACTCGAACCGCACCACGCATCACCGTGATACGCGCGTTCAAGTTGGTCAATGATTTTTTCGGTTTCCATTATTTTTATGCGAATCAAGAGTTGAAACTAAGCACCGTTTTTAGCTGCGGCAGCAGCGGCAAGAGGGTAGCCCACAGTGAAGCGAAGCGTAACTGTGAGGAGCATGTCGGTAGAGATTTCAAGCTACGGCAGTAGCGTAAGAAATCCCTATGCCAGCAGTTGCTCATCCGGCTTTCTTACGCTGCTGCCGCAGCTAAGATTTTAATGATGCTTTACTTACCCACAGTTACGGCTACACTTCGTTTCGCCTTCACTGTGGGCTACCTTCTTGTCGCTGCTGCCGCAGCTACAAAGCATACAAGTCTTTCTCATCTCACCTTATAAATCTTTGGTGGCGGCGATGCTTTGCGCGGTTTAACTTTACAGTTGGCATAGTTCACAGCCAAATCTTCTTCAAGCAGAATCAGCGCACCGATGCGGCGAATCATCCGTGTGACTTCGCGCGCTTCGGGGACGGTCAAACTGCGTCCCAAGTTTTCGTATTCACGATATGACAACCATTTCTTTATCACTTGATAACCGCCAATCGTGTATTCCCACACAGGGACGGGGACGTTCGACCAAAGCGCGGTGTCGTTAAGGTAAATGTCGTAAGTCTGATTATCGCGCCACTGGTTTTGATTATCACGAAACGTATTAATGAAGTTATCGGGCGCGAGAGTTTCATAAGCCGCGAACTCGGCTTCGGTATTGCGGCGCGTGAGCGTGCGCCCTTTGCTTCAAATCTTCGCCCGTCAAAGCATCGCCGCCCGCTTCGTCCAACGTGCGCTTAATTCGTTTCAAGACCTCGACCAGATACGCCCCCGTCCCGCAACACGGGTCAAGCACATACACGCGCTCATCAGCCAACCCAAGTTCGATGTCCAACTCATCGCGCAACGTGCGGTCAACGCGCTCGACCATGTACGCCACGATTTCCTGCGGCGTGTACCACACGCCCAAAGACTTCCTCAACTCCGGGTCGAACGCTTCAAGGAACGGTTCATAGAAATACTGCACCGCGTGTTCTTCCTCGAACCGCTCGAAAAACTTCACGCGCTCGACACGACTCAGAGCATCGCTTGTCCACGCCAACACTTCTTCCAACCCCAACCCGCGCACATTTGAAGGCGTCACGACCTGCTCGAACAACGTGCGAATCACCGGAACGTGCAACGTCCACTGCGCCAATCGCCAATCAAAACGATTCTCTCTCTGTCTTCCTTCCGCCGTTTTGCACCACAGAACCCACGCCGAAAACACGCCGTAAAAAAGCGTCTGAACCAACGTCGAACGAAAAAACGCTTCGCCCTTCTCACCCTTAAAACGCAAACCCAACGCTTCTTCCAACGCCGCCCGCACGGTTGCCAGAGACGGCAATTCCGCCCGCTCAATTCGCGCCTTCGCATCACGCGCATAACTCGCCAGAAACCACGCCAGAGATTCCGGTGCATCCAGAGGCGCGCTCATTAACATCACGCGCTTGATGTATTCATCGAAACGCGATTCATGTTCACGCGCAAACTCACGCGCGCTTTTAACCCGCGCCCAAAAATCCTTCTCCGCCTCCGCCAGCGCGTAACTCTCCAACAACCGCGCCGCCCCGTTCACGTCACGCCCGACAACCACAAACTCGCGCAAATTCGTCACCAATATCAGACCATAACGGTCAAGATATTTTTTAACCTGCGCGCTCTGTGCGATTACATTCACATCATCGCCCGCGCCTTTGACTTCCAACACGCCGCGCGCCGGAATTCGCACTGTTTGTTATCTGCTCGCCTTGTTCGGCGCGCAACTGCTCACCACTAAACAAACCGCCGTCGGGAATACCCGCCCCGCGATTCTTGATGTTAATCACGCACCGCACCTTAGGCTTCAACTCTGCCCCGTAAGCATTGAGCATCGTCGAGAGAGCCGGATAAAAAGATGTCTCCTTAACCGCTTCGCCCGTCGCCCGTGTATCGCGCAAATCGCTAAAGTAAGTTTCAAGGTGATTCATTTGTTTATGACGTTCAAGCCGATGTCTGGACACATGTTTCTGGGTTTCAAGCTGATGTTTGGATACATCTCTGTTTGTCCCGTCAGGGACAGCATGACAATAGCCTAGCGATTCATCGCTGGGGATAGACGAGGGGATGAACTAAGTCCCGTCAGGGCAATGGCATTAAGTTAAGAAAATAATCGCCCGTTTGGAGGCGGGCTATGCCCGCCGTGCGCGGGGACGGCGGGCATAGCCCGCCTCCAAACAACCTTAACTTAATGCCATTGCCCGTCAGGGACGGCTGAACTTGTGGACATTCAGCCGTCCCTGACGGGACTCGAACGTCTTTTCTGCTCATACACCCAGCGATGGATCGCTGGGCTACTATCATGCTGTCCCTGACGGGACAAAAACGTGTCAGACTTCAGGATTTGAACTGCTTTCAGTATTCGCTCAACTGTCGTTTATAGCCGTCGAAATTACGTTTCATTTCACCGAGCGAATCACCGCCGAACTTTTCGCGCATCGCCTTTGCCAACACCAGCGCGACCATCGCTTCGCCGATGACTCCGGCGGCGGGGACTGCCGTGGTGTCGCTGCGTTCAAATCCGGCGGGCGAATCCTCTTTCGTCTTGATGTCAACCGAACCCAAGCGCGTCCGCAAAGTGGCGATAGGTTTTAGATACCCGCGCACGCGCAGTTCTTCGCCGTTCGTGATGCCGCCTTCGAGTCCCCCCGCGCGGTTGGTGCGGCGCGCGTAAGTCGCATCTTCACGGTTGAAAGTTATTTCATCATGTACTTTTGAACCCGCTTCACCGGCAATCTCAAAGCCGTCACCGACGGCGCACGCCTTTACCGCCGGAATCGAAACAATCGCCTGTGCAAATTGTCCGTCCAACTTCGCGTCCCAGGATGTATGCGCTCCCAACCCGGCGACAAGGTTTTTAACGACAACCTCAAACACGCCGCCGAGCGTGTCGCCATCTTTTTTCGCGCAATCAATAAGCTCAACCATCTGTGCTTGCGCGTTCGCGTCGCCGCATCGCAAAGGCTCATCGTCGTTGATATTTACTATGTCGTCCCAACTTAAATGAAGCGGCTTGTCCGGCACGCCCCCGAGTTGAACGACGTGACTCGCAATCTCCACATCGAACTGTTTCAACAACAGACGCGCCAGCGCGCCGCACGCGACACGCGCCGCCGTCTCACGCGCCGATGCGCGCTCCAACACGTTTCGCAAATCCGTCTGGTTAAACTTTTGACCGCCTGCTAAATCGGCGTGTCCGGGACGCGGGCGCGTCAGCACGCGCGACTTTTCGGGCGCGATTTCGACGGCTTCGACGCTCATCACGTCCGTCCAATTACCCCAATCCTTATTCTCAATCATCATCGCCACCGGCGAACCTAAAGTTACGCCGTGACGCACGCCGCTTAAAATCTGCGCCGTGTCCCGTTCAATCTTCATCCGCCCGCCGCGCCCGTACCCCTTCTGGCGGCGCGCGAGTTGGTGATTGATATATTCAATGTCAACAGGCACGTCTGACGGTATTCCCTCGACGATGAGAGTGAGTGCGCGCCCGTGCGATTCTCCGGCAGTGGTGAAGCGAAACATAAGAATTAGTGGTCAGTGGTCGGTGGTCAGTGGTCAGAATTAAAAGACTCAAGTCGTGTTACGATAACGCAGCCGCCGAGTTTAGTTGAAGCCCGATTGAATCGAATCCCAAACCGACTTTTAAGGAAACATTTGACGATGATGCGTAAATTGTTTTTGACAACGCTTGTTGCCCTTGTCGCGTGTTGCGCGGCACTTACTTTAACCTCAACCGCGCAGAATAAAACTAAGATGAATCTATCAGCCGAAGACGCGAAGTTTGAACGACTCGCCCGCGCCTATATCGAAGAACTATTGAAGCAGAATCCCGAACGCGCGACCGAACTCGGTGACCATCGCTTTGACGCGCGACTTGACGACCGCAGCCGCGCCGGAATTGAAGCCGACCGCAAGTTTGCGACTCGGTACTTAGCGGAACTCGCGCGGCTCAAGCCGAGCAATCTAAGCCAGACGAACCGCATTGATTATCAAATCTTGAAGTCGCGGCTTGAGTATCAAATCTTCAGCCTCGACACGTTGCGCGACTATGAAACAAACCCGCTTATGTACAATCCAGGTGGAGCGATTTACGCCCTCATCGCACGCGACTTCGCACCTCTGCCGGAACGATTAACGAATCTCAAAGGACGTTTGGAAGGTGTGCCTTCGGTCGTCGCGGCGGCGAAAGCGAACTTGAAAAACCCGCCGCGCGTGTTCACCGAAACCGCGATAACGCAGAACAAAGGCACGATAAATCTTATCCGCGAAGAACTGAACAAGTACGCTTCCGATGTGCCGCAAAACGAGCGTGCCGGATTTCAAACCGCGCGCACGAACGCCGTCGCCGCCCTTGAAGATTACGGCAAGTGGCTTGAGAAAGATTTGCTTCCACGCTCAAACGGCGACTTCCGCATCGGGGCGGCGAAGTTCGATGCCAAACTCAAATTCGCGCTTTCGTCTCCACTCACGAAAGAGGAAATCTTGCGTCGTGCGATGGCTGACTTGAAAAGCACGCAAGATGAAATGTACCAAACCGCGTTGCCGCTTCATCGTAAATTTTACCCGAACGAACAGGCTGATATGAGCCGCATGATAGTTATCAAACGTGTTCTCGATAAGCTCGCGGAGACGCGCCCGAACAATGACACCATCGTTCCGAAAGCCGAAGAAACTCTGAAAGCGACGACGGATTTTGTGCGTGCGAACAATATCGTGACCGTTCCCGATGACCCTGTAAAAATCATCGTCATGCCGGAATACTCACGCGGTTCGGCGGTCGCGTATTGCGATGCGGCGGGCGTGCTTGAGAAGAACGGAACGACGTTCTACGCCATCTCACCGACGCCTTCGGATTGGAAACCGGAACGTGTCGAATCCTTTTTCAAAGAGTACAACGATTACATGCTCGAAGATTTGACCATCCATGAAGCGATGCCCGGTCACTATCTTCAAATCGCGCACGCGAACCGTTTTTCCGCACCGACGATTGTGCGCTCCCTGTTCTACTCCGGCACGTTCGTCGAAGGTTGGGCGGTGTACGCGGAAAGAGTGATGGCGGATGCGGGCTACGGCGGGGCGGAAGTGAAAATGCAACAACTGAAAATGAAGCTGCGCGTCATCATCAACGCCATCATTGACCAGAAAATCCACACCGCCGGGATGACCGAAAAGGAAGCCGTCGCCTTTATGATGAACGAAGGTTTTCAGGAAGAGGGCGAAGCGGCGGGCAAGTGGCGGCGCGCCAATCTCTCATCCACACAGCTTTCGACCTACTACGTTGGAAGTTTAGAAGTCGCCGACATTCGCCGCGATTATGAACGCAAAATGGGCAAGCAATTCGACATGAAGAAGGCGCACGATTTGATGTTGTCGTTTGGTTCGCCCGCACCTAAGTATGTGCGCGAGTCAATGGGATTGTAATACCGACTTGCAAATCAAAATGAGAAACGAATGTTTAGAGGCGGGCTTCCGCCCGCCGTTGTGACATGTCCCGTGCCCGGGGGGGCGCACCCCCGCCTCTAAACTCAGGTTGTTATGCAAGTCGGTATAAGGTGTTTCTCTGAGGTGTGGAATGACGATTGCGACAATCAAGAATCGCCTTAGTATCGGTAACGTCGTCAGAAACGCCGTCGTTTTTAACTTCAAGAAATGGCGTGATAATGCCGTGAACAGCGACAACCTACTTCAGAGCGTTGACCGACTCTTTACCTTGCTGGATGAACGTCAGGTTGATTATTTGCTCGTCGGAGGCATCGCTTTACTCCAATATATTGAAGGGCGCAATACCGAAGATATTGACCTTATCATGGCGTTATCATCGCTCGAACAGTTACCGGAGATTTCGATTATCAGCCGTGATTCCGATTTCATAAGAGGGAAATTGGGCGGATTACAGATTGATATATTGCTGACGGAGAATCCGCTATTTGCGCGCGTGCAGCAGGCTTATTCGGCGCGGGGGCAGTTTCTTGAGCGCACGATTCCCTGTGCGACCGTTGAGGGACTAATCGTCCTCAAGCTATATGCGTTGCCATCCCTATACCGGCAGGGAAACTTTGCCCGTGTCAATCTTTATGAAAATGACGTGGCAACTCTACTTTACGATTATCGTCCTGATGTCGAGCCTTTATTTGAAGTGTTAGCCACGCATGTTAGCGACAGCGACCTAGTTTCATTAAAGGAAATCGTGGCGGAGATGCAGCAACGTATCGAGCGGTTCGGTAAAGAATTTGAATGAGCGGATGAAATTTGATGTTGCTGCTCGGTTCACCCGCATCTAAGTATGTGCGCGAGTCAATGGGATTGTGAAGTACGTTTTAGCGCGGGACTTGAGTCAAATATCAAAGCTGAAGAATGTGTTCTTCGTCTCGCGGTTCTTCAAACGGATACGCGGCGAGGGCGGCGCGCATGTTGATTTGCCCGAACAGGGTTTCGAGAAACGTCCCCAAACGATGAAGTACGGGGATGCGTTCCGCCACGCCGCGCGCCGCCGTCGCTTCATCCACAAACCGCTCGAAGGCTTCCCAATCCTTGTACATCAAATAGCGCATACTGCCCTGCCGAAATTCATCACACCTTTCGAGCAAAGCGGGAAAGCGATTCATGTCGCGCGCCCGCTCAACTTCGCGCACGTCTTTCAACAATCGCCACACGTCGCGGCGCAAACGCAGAGATTGTTCAACCTTCGATTGAAGCGTTGTAAATAAAGGCTTCGCTTCAAACGTCGCGTCGAAGCTTTGCGCGAGAGTGATGACGGATTGTTGAAAGCAATCGCGCAACAATCCGTGCGCGTTTTCGACTTTGACGAACAACGTCATCGCGTTGCGCGCATCACTCATCCCGACGAGTTCATGCGCGAAGACTTTGCGGAGTTCCATGCCGATGGCATAACTTGTGCCGTCAAGCGTGTCGAAAAGTGCTTCGTCGAGTCGTTCGGATTGCATCGCGCGTGTTGAAATAAAATCGAGTATCGCATTGGCTTCTTCGTGAATCAGCGTCCACAAAGGAAGCGATTGCTTGAGCGAATAATCTTTCGTCAACAACGGTTCGATAAAGCGTAAGTGTTCAAGCAGGCGAAACAAACCCGCGAACACGAACAGTAAATCGGTACTGAAATCCGGTGACGGGATTGATTCGACGAGACGCACGATTGACGGCGGAAGATGCGCGAGCGTCCTTTTGCGCGTCGCGTCATACAACTTTTGCGATGCCTGATTGCGGCGCACTTCCGCCGTCGCCAAACGCCCGTAACTTATCCACGCCTGACATGTCACACGCGATGTCGACGACAAAGCCTCACCGACGCCCGCCGCATCTTCGAGCCAGAGTGCGAGCGTTGTGAGTTGTTCATCGAACGATGCTGACACTTCAAAAGTCTCTTCATTTCTAACGTCAGTTAAACGATTGATGCCGGACAGACTGTGTTCGATTGATTCTTCTTCAAGGTCAATAGATAAATCACTTTTGAGTTGCGCGGCGAGATGCGCGCAGTTCAGTAAAGTCCGTCGCGCAACGCGCACTTCGGCAATCCAATCGCGCGTCAGGGCTTCGCCACCCGTCGGGTCGGCAGTCGGGTGAAGGCGCACTTGAAAAAAAGCGTCCAATGCCCGCAACCACGTTGCGAGAGTGTAAGCTGTTCGCTGTTTTTCGGTGTCTGGAGTCACGGCTTCGACTTGTTAGGAATTGATTATTCTAAGCGTCTGAGTGGTTCGCGCGCATCACTTTAGTTGTATCACGAACGCCCGTAAGATTGCTTTATGTTAAATGCTCCAAACCCGTTTTCGGAACTTCTGATAGCGACACACAATCAAGGCAAGCTCAAAGAATGGCAAAACTTACTCGCCGGATTGCCTCTCACGTTGCGAACGTTGCGCGATTACCCTGCCTGTCCTGAAGTCGTTGAAAGCGGGGCGACGTTTGCCGCCAACGCCCGTATCAAAGCCGAATTTTACCGCGACTTCACACGACTTCCGACGCTTGCCGATGATTCGGGTTTGGAAGTTCGCGCCCTTGATAATGCTCCGGGCGTGTTCTCGGCGCGCTACGGCGATGCCGCTTTTACCGATGCCGAACGCTCCCGTTATCTGCTCGCGCAAATCCGCGACGTTCCCATGCACGCACGCACCGCGCGCTTCGTGTGCGTGATAACTCTCGCCTCTCCGTTGTCCAATCACGTTGAAACTTTCAGCGGCGTTTGCGAAGGCAGCATCGCCATGGTGCCACGCGGAACAAAGGGGTTCGGCTATGACCCAATTTTTATTCCCGACGGTCACACGCAAACATTCGCCGAACTCGATGCTGAAATCAAGAACCGTATCAGCCACCGCGCACGCGCCGCCCGCGAGGTGTGCGCCTATTTTCAGTCGAATACATTGCGATGATGAGTGAAGCTTAACCTACGTGCGCGCGACCAAGCTTGACCATAACGGAAACGCATCGCTAGAATGCCCGTGTGAAGAAACGCTTTACGGCGTGTGACTTAGCGGGGCGTAGCACAGCCTGGTAGTGCGCTCGGTTTGGGACCGAGAGGTCGAGAGTTCGAATCCCTCCGCCCCGATTAAAAGTAAAACGAAAGCGGCTCATCGTGTAACACGATGAGCCGCTTTCGTTCTAGGCATCACAATCGTTAAAAACATTCGTAATATCGTTAAAAATCGAAGTTTTTTGAAGACTTTAAGGCTTCGCGTGTGTTATACCTGCTTCAGCGTTTTTCCACAAATCATTCGTAATTGGAGGTAGTACATCCCGACATGGCGACAAAAAAAGCCGCAACCGCGCCCAAAAAGCGCATGACTCAATCCGAGATTATCAACCACTTTGCTGATAAGTTTGACCTCAAGCGTCCGCAAGTCAAAGAAATTTTTGATGGGATTGCCGAGTTAGCCGCCAGTGAAGTCAGAACCAACGGTGAATTCAACTTGCCCGGCTTCGGCAAACTCGTACTTTCCGAGCGTAAAGCCCGCGATGGTCGTAACCCTGCCACCGGCGAGACAATCAAGATTCCCGCCAAAACCACACTCAAATTCCGTCTTGGCAAAGCGATAAAAGACACCGTCGTCCCCGCCAAGTAACATTAAAGCGCGCCTACCGCTCAAAGGGGCGGCGTGCGCCTCGCGTTTAACTAACCTGATTAAGGTTTCCCTGCCCGCCTGCGTTCTTGGAGTCCACAGCTTGACCGTTATCAGGTCAAGCGAAAGGCTCCCGCAGGCGGCAGTTTTTTTGTGGCGTTTTTAATCTTCTTCGAGCGTCCCAATCTTCTCCCAACGTTTCAGCTTTTTCGACCATAATCTTTTTTCGACTTAGTGAAAAAAATATCTAGCTCTTAGCTTAACCTTTGTGTATAATCCGCCGTTCTAAATCAGACTTATCGTAGTGGTCAGGCAAAACCGTGAACGGGCAAAGGGCTTCGGGCGTAAGTTTCATTTACGCATCTTGCCCTGAAGTTACAGCATCAAAGTTCACGAATGATTTGGGCAAAACGCCTGTCTAGGTTTTTACAAACAGGCATATCTCTAGCGAGTTAAGGAGAAGCGAGGAAACGCCATGAAAAGAGATTTAGCAATTGTTACGGCACGCTTGCAAGGCATTGATCATATTCAAGCACGCCGTTTTTCAAAGCTGATGGGAGCGACGCAAGACATCGCTGTCGAGGGAATTATGCGCCACCTGCGCGCGTGTGACCGGATGGACGTGAACCCCGATGTCGCGGCTGTCCGTGAAATAATTGATGACGCGCTCAACGGGCGTCGAGTTTTCGCCGAGCAGTACGATGATGCTCGCGCGGCATAAATATAGTATCCCCGCACTTATATATCTAAAGCCTACTGCCTCGACTTATGTAGTAGGCTTTTTCTTTATCTTAACCACGCTGTTCCCAACTCGAAATTACGCACCGTGAAGCTATCGTTTCGGATTGTTCATCACGGCATAACTCAAGATTGCGAGTTGTGAAAGCGCGTCGCTGATTTCACCGTTAAGCACCATCGCCATCGCTTGGGTCAACGGCACGCGCTTGACGGCGATGCGCTCCGTGCCTTCGAGTTGTTGTTCGCCGTGAGTCAACTCACTCGCCAGAAACCATATCGCCAATTCATCCGACACGGAATTTGACAAGTGTGCCGCGCCCAACTTGCGCCACACGCCCGCGCTTAAACCCGTCTCCTCCACCAATTCCCTTTGCGCGGCGGTGAGCGGTTCTTCACCTTTGGCGCAACCGCCTTCGGGAATCTCCCAAGAGTATCGGTTAAGCGTGTAACGAAACTGCCCGACGAGATACAAGTGTTCGTCTTCGATTGCGAGAACACCGACCGCGATGTTCTTGAAATGGACGACACCGTAAATGCCCTGCTCGCCGTCCGGTCTGATTACCTTGTCTTCGCGCACCGCAATCCAAGCGTTGTCATATATCGGCTTGCTCGAAAGCGTTTGCCATGAGTTGATGTCATCGGCGTCGCTTTCATCATCTTTATCATCGTGCATGATGTAGTCAGGTTAGCTGAAGCCTGTGCAAATTAAAGTTGCGGTGTTTTCACCGCGTGAGCGGTAGCATGAATTTAGCCGTGCGTTTTAACGCACGGGAGACGGTGACAATATCCGCCGTCGCGGCAGCGGCCAGTGTAAAGCGTCGTCATTTTTTCAATCGTCGCTGACGCGACGGCGATTCGATTCCGATGTTTTCCGTGCGTTAAAACGCACGGCTAAAATCACCACATCGCTACGCGATGATTGATGCACACGCTTTAGGTTAGTTAGCTGAAGCCTGTGCATAAATCAGGTTGGCGCACGCCAACGAGCTAAATCTATCTGTTCTTTGATAATTGATGCCGGTTTGTCTGCGCGATAGTTCTGCAACCAGCAACTCTGATACAACCAAACTCCGGCAAGAATGAACGCTCCATTCTTAGCTCTACCTTTCGCCGGACACCGCTTAATTCCGACTGCCTGCATGATGCGCTGTAACAAGAGTTCAATGGTTTCTTTGCGATACGCAAACAACTCATGTTTCCACGACCGCCGCTGCGGTGGCAGTTGCTTACTGGTCAAGACCCACCCCTTTGCCTGCTTGTACAAGCGGCGAAACTCCGCGTCGGAAAATGTTTCATCGCCCAGCAACACGTCGCTGACAAGCAAGTGCTTGTCTCTGAGTGCGGCTTTCGCCGTTGTGATTTCACCTTCCGAGTTTGAGCGAAAAGCGGCGAAAAGCGGGACGGGTGAAGGCGAGACGAGTGTCTGCAAAGTCAATCGGTAGCCTTGAACGAGAGCCGCGATACTGGGATTTTGACCAGTAAGATTCGGTGTCCACATTTCGCAACCCCGCCGGAATCCGGTTCATCAAGCGGTCGGTTGTGTGCCATTTTGCGCCTAAAGCCTCGTACATGCGCCCGTCAATGGCACTGACGATGTGCGCTTGGGTGGCAGCAACTTCTTGGACAATCTGCCGACCGCACAATTTGATTTGTTCTTCGGCTGCGCTCAGCAATGTTTTCAAACGACGTGAAATCGTTGTCCGATGCGGTGGACGTGAGAAGCCCAAAGCCGTCCGCAACGGCTCATCCGACCAAAGCAAGCGGAAGAGTTCCGAATCGCAAAAAGTCTTGGTCACGACGGCGACCACAGCGAGGAGCAAGAATGAGTGCGAGGAAAACTCCGGTTGTTTGCCTCGTTGTTTGCGTCTCGGCGGCGGTGCTTGATAAGTTGCAGTAATCTGTCGGATTAACTCCAACAGATGGTCAGGTTCTTTTTGATTCATCGCCAAAAGAATGGCAGAAGTCTATGGACTTCTGCCTTCCCTGACCGCCAGTAAAACCTAAGTGTCTGATATCAAAGAACTTTAATTTGCACAGGCTTCACTTAGCTGATGAGCGTCGCTTTGTTTTGATTACCGGCAGTCACGTCGCTCGCTTCATCTTCCACATTCCGCAACTCCTCTTGCTCTTCGAGCAACGTCGGTTCGTTTTGCGCCTGTGAATTTTCGGAGTGACGCAGAATATCTATCAGCGTCAGTGTGATAACGACGACGACGGGACCCATCACGATGCCGAGAACGCCGAACACCTGCAAGCCGCCAAGCACCGAAAAGAAGATTAACAATTCATGCAACCGCGTCTTCTCGCCGACGAGTTTGGGACGCAAGAAATTATCAACCATGCCAATCGGAACCGCCCCGATAAACACCAGAATCGCCGCTTGAACGTAACTCCCGTTGGCGGCGAGATATATCGCCGCCGGAACCCACACCACGAACGCGCCGAGCATCGGTATCAAACACAAGAACATCATCACGACGCTCCACAAGAGAGGCGACGGAATACCTAACAACCAGAACGCGATGCCGCCCATTGCTCCCTGAATGACGGCGATAACGACCACGCCGTAAAGACTCGCGCTGATAACGTCGCGCGTGCGGGCGAAGATGTCGCGCGTTTGCCCTCGGTCGAGCGGAACCATTCCGTAAAGGCTGTGACGTATGTTGTCGCCGTCGCGGAAAAAGTAGTACATCGTGAAGATGATAAAGAAGACTTGTACGATTGCTCCGGCGACGCCGCCGACGAGTCCGAGCGTGCGGTTGGCGATTGCCCCACTCATCCCGCGCACACGTTCGACGATAAACTCTTGTGAGCGCATCTGATTGACATCAACGTATTGACCGAGCCATTCGTAAATTCGATTGATTGTCGGCGAATTTACGTTCAACAAATTCCCGCCGCTTGCCTGAATGCTCTGCGCGAACTTGCCCGCTTCATTGACGACCGCGAGCGTCAATAAAGTCAGAGGCAAAAGAATCGTGATGATAACCAGCACACACGAAATCACCGCACTCCAGCTTGGGCTTTTAACGCGCTCCAGAATCTTTCGGTGAACCGGATAAAACACGATAACCAAAACCGTTGACCACGCCAGAACATCCACGAATGGAAGAATAATGTTCCAGCATAAATAGAGTGCCGCCGCCGTCACCGCAATCAGGGCGAGCCACCGGGCATTGAATCTGTCCATATCGTTTTATCCTTTCAAGACGCGCGGATGTTGACGAACGCGACGCGCGACGTGCTAACATTCGTTTGTTAATACATGCTCCCGTAGCTCAGTGGATAGAGCATCTGCCTTTAACTGAAGGAGCCTGTGCCGAAGAATCAATAATTCGCACAGTGGAGAGTGCTATATCGGTGAATATCTAAGGGAATTTGCAAAATTTCTATGACAACACCGAGCAAAGTAATATGACAGTGCATGATGTTGATTTAGCGTGGTTAGCCGGAATAATAGATGGCGAAGGATGTTTTTGCATTTTCACTAATAGTAATCGCAGTGAACGTGCAATAAACTCTTCAATATCGGCAAACCTAACGATTACTAATTCAAATTGCTTACTGCTGAATCGTTGTCGAGAAATATTTGATGCTCTTGAGATCAAGTATATTTATCAGAACCCGAAAAACGGTCATCAACGAGGACGTAGAGTAATGCGAGTGAAAATCCAGAATTATTCATCTTTGCAACGACTCATCGAATTGACGCTTCCCTATTTTGTCGGTAAAGCGGAACAAGCCAAACTCGTTTTGGAATTTGCCAATCTTGCCGGACAAAAAGGAAAACTTCGATACAATGAACGAACCGAGTTAATGGATAAAAATAAATTGCTAAATCAGCGCGGTCATCTTATTGCGTAGAGACTACACGCACTCAGGCTGAAACGCCTAAGATATAGTCCAGACTACAACGCATTTGCAACAAATGCGGCTGGGGAAATCCAGAGTGGTAAGCTAAGCAGAGGGTCGCTGGTTCGAGTCCAGCCGGGGGTACTTGTCAGTCAAACGAGTGTTTCGTTAGTATGGCACACGCTTCGTTTGAAGTTTTATGGCGGCTGTAGTTCAGTGGTTAGAACGTCGGTTTGTGGTACCGAATGTCGAGGGTTCAATTCCCTCCAGCCGCCCATCAAAATCACTCCATAGCAAAAGGCACTCACGATGAGTGCCTTTTGCTTTTTAGGTTTTTTCACCGCGTATATCCCGCCGGGTATTCGATTTCAACGCCGCTGATTTCCGGTCGTATCTCGATTTTGCGAAAGCCTTTCTTGTCGCTTGTCGAAAGATAGGTCAAGGCGTATTGCTGCCGGAGCGCGGCGGTCAAACGTCGCAGGAAAGGGTCGAAGCTGACGGGTGCGCCTGTACCTTGAAAGTAGGCTTCGCCGCCGGTTTCATCCGCAAGTTTTTGCAGTGAACCTTGACCGTAGTTGACAAGAAAAGAATTGCCGCCGCGCGTGGCGGCAGTCGGCGCATAGAAGCCATAGATGGCGACGCCGCGCCGTTGAGCTTCGGTGATGGCGCGGTCTAAATCAATGCTTTGTGAGGGCGAAGCACTGTCAATGCCGCGCGAGGTGTCCAAGCCGTCGGTGACGACGAGAATCGCGCGCCGTCCGGCGGGTTGTGATTCAAACAATCTGAGAGCTTCGACGATTTGAACGTAAGGGTTATAAGGTGAGGCGGACGATGAGCCGAGCGGGATACGCAACGCATCGGCGGCGCGCGAAGCACTTGGCGTAAAGCGTTGGCGCACGCGCAAAGACCCCGCGCCGATATAGCCGACGAGGACGCGCGAACCTTCAGGCAGTGAACGGATGAACTTTTTGAGTCCTTCGATTTCGTTGCCGATGGAGGAAACAAGATCGTCTTGAATCAACACCGCGATGCTCAAAGGCGAGCGATTCGTATTGCGTATCGAAAGAACCTGTTGTGGATTGCCGTCCTCTTTGACAATCAAATCGCCGGGTTCGATGACCGCGCCTTCCGCGACGCCGCGCAGCGTGACGGGAATCGTGACCGTGCGAACATTACGGTTGGCAACACCTTCGCCGCGCAACGGAGCATTACGGCGTTGCGCGACGGTTACACTTGAAAGCGCACACGTCAAGCACAAACACAAGACAAGCTTCGGCAAACTTGAACGTCGTAAGTTGAACGGGTGCGACGCGGATAATTGAATCGGAGATAAATCGGCAATCCTTATCATGGCTTCTTCGCCTTTCGTATAAATTGATTGAACGCGGTTGGGGGTTTGGCGGGCATTATAACATCACTGCCAAATCTTAAAGTAACGTGAGTTCGGGATAAGAAGCGGTAAGGATTTTATCCACGAATCAACACGAAACAGCACGAAACAAAGCCGGATTTCTTAGCGTTCTTACTTCGTGTTGTTTCGTGTGTTTCGTGGATAAATTCTTTCTTGTCCCGCCGTCGCGCCTCACGTTAAACGTGATGCAAAGCAACTGCGAATGAAACAAAGACGGCGGAAAAACTTAAATGTTTTTCCGCCGTCCGTTTCGGAAAGTAATCAAGGCTTACGTCTTGACCGATTCAATT
Source organism: Pyrinomonadaceae bacterium MAG19_C2-C3 (assembly GCA_024330265.1). Lineage (GTDB taxonomy): Bacteria > Acidobacteriota > Blastocatellia > Pyrinomonadales > Pyrinomonadaceae > JANDLT01. Next base: position 35,180 of record JANDLT010000036.1, read on the forward strand.
CACACCACGCTTATCAGGCGAAACGTGGGTCAAATCTTTGACATATTTTTAGCGAGGCGCACTGGCGCGTATCGTCAATTCCGTTCCGGTCGTTAAATCCAAATCATCACGACCTTGAACATAAACCGAACCCGCGCCCGCGCCCGCGCCGACCACCGCACCGATGGCAGCACCTTTGCCGCCGCCCGCAATCGCGCCGATAATCGCGCCGACTGCCGTACCGATGGCGGCGCGTTGCACCGTGCGTGTCGTCTGGCTATCGCCTTCGCGCACCGTGCCTTCGTTGTCAATTCTCACTTCTTCACCGTTCGCGGTTCGCACGCTGTCAACGAATCCGGCGAAGCGATACGAACGCCCGTCACGAAGACGTATGCGGTCGAAGTTGAAGGTCACGCCAGAGCGTCCCGAAATGCGTCCCGAACGGCTAAGGTCTGAAATCGTGCCTTCGATAATCGCGCCGTCATAACGCGAATTGTCGCGCACGGTCATCGTGAAACGGTCGCCTTCGCGGGCGTCTTGAGTCGAGATATTGTTGTTAAGCACTGCCGTCAGAATCGTGCCGTCGGGAATCACGAAATCACCGACAGTGCCAACCGGACGATTATCCGTGTTGTTAGGAAAGTTCGGATTGTTGTTCGCGTTATAAACATCGCCGCGATAGAGGTCGAGGCTGGCGACGTTCGAGGTGCGCGTGTAAAGGCTTCGCACCGTCACGGGTTGCGTCAAACGCTCATTATAAATCGTGCGCGTGACGCGAAGTTGATTCGTTCCAACCGGCTCGAAGATAACGGTGAAATCGTTGGCACGGTCGCCGGTTGAAGTGATCGTCAAACGCTCATTGAAAAGTTGCGAACGAACGCGCGATGAACGACCGTTCGGATACTGCTCGAAGGTTTCGCGGTTGTCGGCGTTGATGACGACTTGCGGCGCACGCGACGACACAATCGTCACCTGATTGCCGCGACGGTCGAGAGCAAGCAAATCGGGCGACTCAAGGCGCGTCATCAAATTATCGGTGATGCGTTGGCGTTGCGCGACAGGCAATGTGCGGGTCGCACGTTCGGCGGCAACACGCGGATTATCGCTGCTTTGCGTGACGAGTTCATATGTTCCGGTCAAGCCGTTGAACGGTCTGACACCACCGTTGGTCGGAAAGCGGTTGTCATTCGGAAATGTGTTCGAGTTGCCCCGATAAGCGACGTTATATGCACGTCCGAGTTGCGTCAGTTCATTGCGAACCGTCGTCCAATTAGTTTGAGCGGCGACATGCGCGCGGTTTCGGCGGCGCAAATTGTTCTGCATAAAAGCATCAATCAACACTGCGCGGTTGAAGACTTCTTGAACATCCGATGCGACCGTGCGGCGGTCATCGAAGTTACTACGCAGTTGGTCTGTCGCGTCTTCAAAATCCTTCACAAGCTGATTGATGTTGTCTTCGCTTTGCGTGTCGTCGAAACGCGAACGGTCAAGAGCGGCATCGAGCGATTGTTTATAACGGTCGGAAGCCTGCTCAAGGCGGCGTATGTTGGCTTCGACTTGCGCGTCGGAAATGCGGTAAGGGCGTTGGGCGAAGGCGTTGCCGCTCATCAACGTGACCAACATTAAAAACATTCCCAGTGCAGTAAGTTTATTCTGTACAGTAAATTTATTCTTAATCATTTGTTTTCTCTCCTGAAGTAATCCGGCGTGTGCGCCGAATCTTTTGTTGCAGCAAACATCCGTGCTTTGACTTATTGACATCTCGCAACAAACTTTGACAATCATGTTTGCTGCCCATTAGCGCAATGGCATTAAGTTAAGAAAATAATCGCCCGTTTGGAGGCGGGCTATGCCCGCCGTCCCCGCGCACGGGCGGGCATAGCCCGCCTCCAAACAACCTTAACTTAATGCCATTGCCCATTAGCGGGGAGGTGAAATTCAAAACTTGCAAACTTTGCTTTCCATGCTGTCAATGCTTCAACACCGGCAAAGCGGTTTGATAACGTCGGGAGGCGTCGCGTTTCTATACCATCTGGTTGAATTACGACGACGCCGGAAACTTCGCAAAGGCTGACTGATTTCTACAAAACTTTATATTTCAACAGTTAAGCGATGAGATGCCGGAGTATTGAAAGTGTTTTGGTTCACCCCGTCTCCCATTCAAGCAAATACCGTGCAACAGATGTCGTGAAGCGATTTATCTTCCACATTTCATTCATCTACGAACATCACAGTAGGCGCGCAATAATCTGTACCCCATAAATAACGTGTGTGCTAACATACACCCATCCGCCCCTGTGGACTCTACAACTTAACCGTAAAAAGGAGATTTACAATCATGGCTGACAATACGACTAATCAGACTGGCAACGCGAAGAAGTGCGCGCATCCGAGTTGCGATTGCACCGTCACCGACAACGCAAAATACTGTAGTGCATACTGCGAAGGCGCGAAAGATACCGTCGAAATCGGTTGCGGGTGCGGACATCCCGGCTGCCGTTAGTGCGCGTCCAAAAGCAAGCCGCGTCAGTGAACTTTAACGAACACTGACGCGGCTTTTTCTATATCCTCTCTAACCGTCAGGCAAACAACTTTCAATGCTTTCATTAGTTCGCGTTTCTTGCGTCTGGGCGTTGTGCTTCGCGTCCGCTTGTTCCGCCACGACCGCACCCGGAGCGGCGGAAAGCGTCGCGGCTTCGGCGGTCGCGCCCTTTGCATCATTCGAGATTGTCGAGAATGACCAGACGGGCGATGCGACGCTCGCCGCGATTCGCAGTAGCGACCGCGCCAGCCGCACGCCGGACGGCAAACTCATCGCGCTACCCGCCGACGAACTCACGCGCCGCGCGGGTGTCTTCGCTGCCAACAGGCTTTTCACAGAAGCCCGCGAATACTGGCTGGCGTTTCTCGAAAAATATCCGAATCATCCGAACACTTCCGCCGCCCTGTTCGGCATCGGACGCACCTTTTATCAAGAGCGTCAATTTAATCAGGCACTCACGTTTTTTGAACGCGGTGTACAACCCGCTTATCTTTCAACGAAAGAAGGGCGCGATTGTTTTTACTATCTCGCACCGACCTTGCTTCGCCTCAATCGGGCTTCCGATGCGGCGCGTGGTTACGAGCAGTACGTCGAGAAATTCCCGCAAGGGGAGCGCGTCGAAAACGCATACTTGAACGCGATTGATACTTGGCGCGAAGCCGATAAACCGGACGAAGCTGCCCGTGTCATCACACGCACACGCGAACGCTTCCGCAATACGGCGACCGCGACCAATGCGCTTTTCGCGCGCCTTCGCCTTGAAATTTCACAGGGGAAATGGACGAACGCCGTCGCCACTTGCGACGAACTCTTGCGCTCCAACTTATCGAAAGAAACTTCGACGACACGCAATGAGATTTACTACTTGCGCGCCTTCAGCCTTGAGAAAAACGGCAAGAAAGATGCCGCCGTGCAAGCTTACGCCCTCATTCCCGACGACCTCAATTCCTATTACGGGGGACTTGCGACCGAACGGCTCGAAAAGCTTTCAGACGCGGGACGCAAGCTTTCGGATGCGCGTCAGGTTCGCGTGCGTCTCGCGGCGATGAATGCGACGGGACAGTATCCGGCGGCGTTTCGAGATGAGATTTTGCGCTCGGTGCGTGGACGCGCGGTTGACCCGCGCCTGATGCTCGCGGTGATGCGACAGGAAAGCGGATTTCGTCCGAATCTGAAATCACCCGCCGCCGCGCGTGGACTGATGCAACTCACGATTGATACAGCGACGAAGTACGCTCCCGCCGCCGGAGTCGAAACCGTGACCGAAGATGCGTTGTATCGTCCGGCGACCAACCTGCTTCTCGCCGCCGAATATCTCGCGCAACTCGGCAAGATGTTCGACAATCTCCCGGAAGCCGTCGCCGCTTCATACAATGGCGGCGAAGACAACGCCCTGCGCTGGCAACGTCGCGCGACTCACGACGATGCCGGAGTTTTTACGAGTGAAGTCGGCTTCGCGGAAACGAAAGATTACGTCCTCAAAGTCATGGCGAACTACCGCGTCTATCGCACGCTCTACACGAACAATTTGCGTCCGCAAGGTTGATGCCGAAAGCGTTGGTATTGACCTCACACTTCGCATTGATGTTGGCTTTAAGCTAAACCTCATGTTCAATCAACGCCTCGTTGAATTAAACACGTCGGAAGCAATCTTAAAAGAAAGCCAATCAATATGAACTTCAGTTTTGACGCCCAACTTTGCCGCGACTTAAACGAGAGCATCAGCCGCGAATGGCTCGAAACCAATGGCATCGGCGGCTTCGCTTCATCCACTTTATGCGGACAGAACACGCGCCGCTATCACGGCTTGCTCATCGCTTCCCTGCGCCCGCCGACGCATCGCCTCGTGCTTCTCTCAAAACTCGAAGAAGCGGTTATCATCGGTGATGCGCGCACCGAACTTGCCACCAACCTTTTCGCGCCCGACGTGACACACCCGGGCGGCTTTGAATTTCAAACAGGCTTTCGCCTCGACCCGTTTCCCGTCTCGACTTTCACGATTGACGGGACGCAAATTGAAAAAACCGTGTTCATGCCGCACGGCGAAAACACCGTCGTCGTCCGTTATCATCTCGACGAATCGTCGCCGCAAAGCATCACACTCGAACTGCGCCCGTTAGTGGCGATGCGCGATTATCATAGTTTGCTTCGCTCCGACAACACCTCTCAACCTTCCTTCACCATCGAAGAAAATCTAATCAGCCTTTCATCCGACGACAACGCGGCGCGCTTATACCTCTCGCACACAGGCGCGAACGTCACCACTAATGCGGCGTGGTACAAAGATTTCGCGTACACCGAAGAACAACTTCGCGGCTTCGATTTCCACGAAGATTTGTTCAACCCGTGCGTTCTCGCTTTTCAACTCCAACCCGGCGAAACCGTCAGCCTCATCGCATCCACCGAACCGCGTGACGCGCATCACGCGGGGGAACTCGAAGGACGCGAACGCGCCAGACGCGCTGATGAACTGGAGCGTTGCCCGTCAAACGATTCACACGTTCAAGCTTTGTGGGCAGCGTCCACCGATTATCTTGTGCGCCGTGACGTTGACGCCACCAACGCAAAGACGCAGAACCTCGCCACCGATACGCAGCTTCAAACCGTCATCGCGGGTTATCACTGGTTCGCCGATTGGGGACGCGACACGATGATTTCCCTGCCCGGTTTGACGCTCACCACACAACGCTATGACAGTGCGCGCGAAATCCTGCTTGCCTTCGCCGCCTATCTCGACAAAGGTTTGATACCGAATAACTTTCCCGACTTGGGCGACGCACCTTCATATAACACCGTTGACGCGACGCTCTGGTTCGTTCATGCCGTTGGTGAATACGTGCGCCACACCGGAGACGAAACGACTTTACGCACGCTGTTTCCGCGTCTCGTCGAAGTCATCAAGTGGCACATTCGCGGCACACACAACCACACGCGCGTTGACGTTGACGGACTCGTTCGCGCGGGCGATGCTCATGTGCAACTGACATGGATGGACGCGAAAATCGGTGATTACGTCGTCACGCCGCGCTCTGGACGTGCGGTTGAGATTCAGGCTCTATGGTTCAACGCCCTTCGCACCGTTGAACATTTAGCTCACCACGTTGACGACCCGGACACGGCTCAACGGTGCGACGAACTTGCGACGCGCGCCGGAGAATCTTTCAACCGTCTGTTCTGGAATGCCGATAAAAACTGCCTCTACGATTGCATCGCGGACGACGACACGCCTGATGCTTCGGTGCGCCCGAATCAGATTTTCGCCCTAAGTTTGCCGTATCCGATTCTGACCGATGACACGAAAGCACGCGCCGTGATTGATACCGTGACGCAAGAACTGCTCACGCCTTACGGCTTGCGTTCACTCTCGCCCAACGACGCGCGCTATCGCGGAATCTATCAAGGCGATTCGTGGGCGCGCGACACGTCGTATCATCAAGGCACAATCTGGGCGTGGCTCACGGGCGGCTTCATCTCGGCTTATCTAAAAGTCTACGGGCGCACGCCCGACACACTCGCCCATATTCGTGAAGCGACGCACGGCTTACGCGCCCATCTTGCCGATACCGGACTCGGACACATTTCGGAAATCTTCGACGGCGACGCACCACACACGCCGCGCGGTTGCGTCGCGCAAGCGTGGAGCGTCGCGGAACTTTTGCGTTGCGAACTCGAAGAACTTAACCCTGTCTGAACATTGGTCATCGCGCATCGCTCTGGGCTATTATCCACCCGCTCAAAACATACAACTATCAAAATGGGAGATGAGAACCTTCGATGAACATCGACAGAGTTGAGGAAGCCGGTTCGTTCTACGACCGCATCGCACGCTTCTATGATTGGACTTTCAAGTTCAATCGCTATCGCCAATCCATCGAAGAATACTTGACCGCCAACATGCCCTCGCTTCCCGTCAATCCGCGCGTACTCGATGCCGGATGCGGCACGGGATTACTGACGCTCACGCTTCACGATGCCCTTCGCCGTCCGGCGCGCATCACCGCGATTGACCTTGCCGCGTCGTCGCTCGTCACCGCCGAAACCGCCGTCGCCAAAGAACAGGCAACCGCGCGCATTAAACATCAAGTCACCTTCGCACAGGCAAACGTCTTAAAACTTCCGTTCGCCGACGAGAGTTTCGATTTCGTCGTCACCTGCGGAGCGTTGGAATACGTTCCAATCGAAGCCGGTATAACCGAACTCGCCCGCGTCACGGCACAAGGCGGATACCTACTTCACCTACCGATTCGCCCGACGCTTATCAGCACCGCGTTCGAGATGATATTCCGCTTCCGCCTTCACACGCCCGCGTCAATCGAAGCCGCGACCCTGCGCCACTTCAACATTCTCGACCGTCACAATTTCCCGCCGCTCGACCCGATAGGCTGGACGAAGAACGCCATTCTCGCGCAAAAGGATTAAGGCGCATTCAACAACGAATACACATAAGCCGGACGGGATAAGCTAATTCTCAACTTACCCCGTCCGGCTCATATTTTTTGCGGTGCGTTATTTAACGTCAGCTTGACGTAAGACAGAAAAGATTTTATCCACGAAACACACAAATTAACACGAATAAAAACATGAACAGAAATCCAACTTTGCTTCGTGTTGTTTCGTGTGTTTCGTGGATAAATTTTGGTCGTTTCTTATCTCGAACCCACGTTATTTATTCAAATGACGATTCGCAAGGTGCGCCAGCGCGACGGTCAACGCGACCGCTCCCAAGCCCTTGACGACATCGGGATTTTCCGCGTAAAAACCACTGACCCTATCAATAATTGAAGGGTCTTGCTTCTCGGCTTCCGCCGCAATCTGCTCGATTGCCTGTGGCGGAATCTGTTCAGCCATCTCCGGCGTGACTTGCGGTTGACCGCCACCACCTAGATTGCCAAGCAAGCCTGCCAGACCGCCGCCTGCGTTTGACATGCCGCCACCGCCCATGCGTGACATGACTTGTTGCAAAACCATCGGACCCGCCGCCGCCAGCAAAGTGTTCATCAAACTCGCGCGTTGAGTTCCCGATGAGTTGGCGAAAAGCTGACTCACCATGTTGCCGAACGGCGGTGTATTGTTTGACCGAAACGCCGCCGAGAGTCCTTCGGCAACCGCCGAGTTGGGTGCGGCGCGTGAGAGCTGGTCAAAGTCATTGTCAACATTATTGTTTGGTTGTTGTTGATTTTGTCCGCCTTGATATTGATTGAGCAAGCCGCTCAACTGATTCATCCAATCCATAATCGTAGTGTCGCCTTTCAGAACAAAGATTTTCGTTTGTGTGAGAGACGGCGAAACCCGTGCCACAAGAGCAGGAGCCAGAAGTCAGGAGTCAGGAGCCAGAATAAAGAAGTGGATAGTGGATAGTGGATAGTGGATAGTGAAAAGCCTTTGTCTTTATGTCTTAAACTATCCACTATTCACTATCCACTAAGTTCTGCCTACTGCTCTTATCAATCGCTCGACATCAGTTTCGTCGTTGAAAAAGTGGGTGGCGATGCGTATGCCTTCGGGTTTGAGCGAGACGTGAACGTCGCGTGCGGCGAGGTGCGCGACGGTGTTTGCCGGATTATCGAACGCGACAAGGGTTTCCGCCGAACGTGCGCGTTCATCACGCAAAGGCGACAGTACGCGAAAGTTTTGTTCAATCAGGCGCGTGGTTAAATAGCGGTTGACTTCAAGTGCGCGGCGTTCGATTTCATCTTTGCCGAGTTGGGTTAAAAACTCGATGCTTGTGCCGAGCGCGTGCATCGCGGGCAGGGCAGCAGTTCCGATTTCCGCACGCGCTCCCGCCGTTTCAATCAACGTGTATTCACGATTGCGAAACGCGAACGGTTCTTCGACGCTCATCCAACCGATGCGGAGCGGCGGATGACGACGTTGCATTTCGCGGCTCATGTATAAGAATCCTGAACCGAATCCACCGAGCAGCCACTTGTGACCCGTCGCGCACATCGCGTCAATCTTCATGCGCCGCACGTCAATCGGCAACACGCCCACCGACTGCGCGGCGTTGACGACGAAAGCGTGTCTGCCCTTCGCCGCGCCGACGGTTTCAAGGTCAACGCGAAATCCGTTCGAGAATTGAACGTGACTTAAACAAACAATTCCGGTGCGCCCGTTCATCGCCCGCTCTATGTCGTCGGCTTCGATGATGCCGTCGCGCGCCGGAAGCGTCTTAACCGCGATGCCGCGATGAATCCATGGCAGTGTCGAAGTCGGAAACTCAAGCTCGCATGAGATGACTTCGCCGCTTCCTTCGAGCGCGTCAATGATGATGTTCATGCCCGTCGAAGTGTTCGGCACGAACGCGACCTCATCCGGTTCGGCATTGATGAAACGCGCGAGTGATTCACGCGCACGCTCACGCCGCCTCGCCCATGCTTCCCAATGCGCGTCGCCGCCTTCCGTCATTTCACGATAGAACTGTGCGACTGTTTCCGCGACTCCGGGCGCGGGCGGAGCAGTCGCCGCGCTTTTCAAGTAAGCTGCGCGCGACGTAATCGGAAATTCGGCGCGCACGCTGTGCCAATCAATTTCTTCAATCATATTTGCCTTGCTTGTCAGAACCGCCTGCGGTAGCGGGCGGTTGAGCGAAAGGTGAAAGTTGAAAATCGAAGGGCGAAAGTATAAAGCATCCGAAGCCTTCTTCGGTCTTTTCCTTTCGCCCTTCGATTTTCGACTTTCACCTTTGCTTTATCCTTGACCAGCTTGATATTCAAAAGCTATCTTCGCCGCAACCTCTCATAATTTCGACATCGCATCCGTTATCACGTTCGTCTCACTCAATTCATCATGTCATCAACCACAAGCGCGCAAACCTCTTTGATTCGCGGACTCGGACTCGCGGCGGCGTTTTCTATCGTCGTCGGCAATGTAATCGGGCAGGGCATATTTTTGAAAACGCGCGTCATGACGTGCAATGTCGGCGAACCATCAACCGTGCTGTTTGTGTGGATTGCCGCCGGATTGTTAAGTCTCGCGGGTGCTTTGACGTATGCCGAACTCGCCGCGATGATGCCGAAGGCGGGCGGCGAATACGTCTTCGTGCGCGAAGCTTACGGGCGATGCACGGGTTTTCTTTACGGCTGGATGCAATTCTTCATCGCCAAGACGGGCAGCCAAGCCGCGCTCGCCGTCGGCTTCGCCATCTTCCTCAATTTGCTTCTCGGCGGCGCGCTCGACGGAGAATACTTCAGATTCCAAATCTCGACTTTCACGTTCACTTTCGGCGCGATGCAAGTTGTCGCCCTTTCTGCCATCGTCCTCGTCACGCTTATCAATTGCCTCGCCGTCAGTCTTAGCGGCAACGTCGCCGCCGTTCTCACCGCCGTCAAAATCGCGCTCGTCCTGCTCATCGTCATCGGTGCGTTCGTGTTTGCGGACGGCACTTTCGCGCACTTCGCTTCAAGCGGCGCGGGCGGCGTTTGCGAAGGAGTTGACGCGGCTGCGCGCACGGGCTTCGCGGGTTTCGGTGCGGCGATGCTCGGCGCGTTGTGGGCTTACGACGGGTGGAACAATTTAACGCTTGTCGCGGGCGAAGTGAAACAACCGCAACGCAACATTCCAATCGCTCTCATCTCCGGCATGGCAACCGTCGGGTGTCTCTATGTCCTCGCCAACGTCGCGTACTTTTACGTTCTCACGCCCGACGAAATCGCTAGCATCCCCGCCGCATCATCCGTCGCCTCTCAAGTCGCAGAGCGTTTCTTAGGCGCAACCGCCGTCGGCTTTATGGCAGCCGCACTTCTCGCTTCGACCTTCGGCACACTTCATACCTCAATCTTAACCGGCGCACGAGTTCCCTACGCGATGTCGCGCGACGGCTTATTTTTCCAAAGTCTCGCACGCCTCTCACAACGCGCCCGCGTCCCCGTCGGTGCGCTCATCCTGCAAGGCGTCTGGGCAAGCGTCCTCGCCCTCTCCGGTTCTTACGACGCACTCACCGATTACGTCATCTTCGCGTCGTGGATTTTCTACGGACTGGCGACCGCATCCGTCTTCATCTTCCGAACACGTTTGCCCGACGCCGAACGCCCGTATAAAACTTGGGGCTATCCCGTCGTCCCTGTTCTATTCTTACTCGTCACCGCCGCGCTTCTCATCAACACCTTGCTGACCACGCCGCGCCAAGCTTTGACCGGACTCGCCCTCATCGCACTTGGCTTGCCCGTTTATTGGTATTGGACACGGGCGAACAAAGCGGCGTAAGCGCACCGATGTCGGCTCCGGCTTACAGCAAAAAACGAAATGGCGCGGATGTGTGATCCGCGCCGTTTCGTTTGTGAGGGGTTCTTCGTTTTCCATGCCACCAAGTCCTTATTCATTGCGGTCTATCGCTTAGAAATAAAGCTTTAGTGCAAACTGGAGTTCGCGTGCCGGAAACGCGGTGCGAAGCGCACCGAAGGTGCTGTTCGAGACGTTCGTGTCGGGTGCGGCAAAGTTCGTGTGATTGAAGAGATTGAAAGCTTCAGCGCGAAACTCTAGGCGCGTAGTTTCGTTAAAGAGCGGGAATTGTTTTTGGATGCCTAAGTCCGTTTGGAAGAAGGCGGGACCGCGGACGATGTTGCGTCCGGCGTTGCCGAACGGCTGGCTGCGGTCTGTGGGGATTGCCACGGCGTTGCGGTCTAGATAGTTGTCAGGCGTGCGTTGCCCCGATGGGACGACGAGGTTGCCTATGATGTTCGGGCGATAGTTGAGTACGGTACTGACTTGGAATTGCGATGGCGCGTTGTAAATCAGGTTTCCGACCTGCCCGCTCGCCGCCGTGTTGATGAGCGTTAGACGGAAGCCGCCGAGTGTCGCGTCAATAAATCGCGGAGTGTTGCTTCCGAAGCGGCGTCCTCTGCCGAACGGCAGTTCATAGACGATGCTCGTCGTGTTGTTGACGGGTTGGTCGTAGGTCGATAGTGCGCGTTCGCTCGCAAGATCGCGGATGTTGATGCGCGAATTATCGCCGGCACTGGTCTCAAGGTGTCCGGGCGCGTTGTCTATCGCTTTCGAGAAGGTGAACGAGTTGAGCAGATAGAGACCATCGGAGAAGCGGCGTTCGAGTTTGATTTGCAGAGAATTGTAGTTCGCTTCGCCGCCCGCGTAAGAGGCTTGAATGAACGAATAGCCGGGAATCGGTCGGCGCGCTTGCAGTGAGATGTTTTCGGTAGAGGCGTTCGGGCGTGCTTGATTGAAGTCCGCGAGAATAATGAGGTTGCGGCTGACGTTGCCGACGTATGCGACATCGAGCAGCAGGTTGCGGACGAGTTCGCGTTGCACGGAGACGTGGTAGCTCTGCACATAAGTTGACGGCGTGTCGCGCGGCGTGTAGTTGACGCGCGCGGTCAGCGGCGTGAATCTTGAAGGGTCAACGAGTCCCGTAGGATAACCGGCTTCAGTCGGACGGTAGCAGCCCGAAAAATTGTTGCCGGTGCAGCGTGGCACGGGAGTCGTGACGCCGCCGCTGGTGACGAAGGGTTGCTGGTCGATGGTCGAGAAAATGATTTGTGGACCGTTGAAGGCGAGCAGGTTTTCTCCGCCGAGCCGGTTGAAATGGACGTAAGAGATGCCGTAGCCGCCACGAATCACAGTGCGCGGCGTGGGCGTGTAGGCGAAACCGAGACGCGGTCCGAAGTTGTTGCGGTCAGGGTCAACGAGCGCGCGGTCGTAGAGCGAGCCGTCGCGCGCTTGGATGAGCGTGTTGGTTTCCGGGTCGAAGTTCGAGAGGCGATTCTGCGCTTCGTATTGCGGCGTGGCGAAATCGTAACGAAGCCCTAGATTGAGCGTTAGCTTCGGCGAGACGTTGAAGTCGTCCTGGATGTATGCGAAGTGCATACGCTGGCGATACTGGGCGACGAAGAGGTTGGCGAGCGCGTACCGCGAGCGTGCGCCAAAGAGAAAATCGGCGACGTTATAGAGGTTGTTCGCCGCCGGAATGGGGACTATGGTTCCACCGGGTAGGGTAACGGGTGTCGTGGGACGGCTGAAATTTCCGCTGTAAGTGTCTTGCCCGTACAACGGCTGGGTATCCTGGACATCAGTGTTGATGCGTTGATATTCGTAGCCCGTTTTGAGGCTGTGGCGACCGAGGAGAAATGTATAAGCGAGGCGCGGATTGACGACGGTCGGGTTCTGAAACTGCGGGTTGCTATTTTGTCGTCCCAACTCGCGGAAGCCACTGATGGTCTGCGTGTTCACACCGCCCGCGATTGACGGGTCATCGGGCAAGCCCGTGATACCGAAGAGTTCTTCGACGCCCGCACTGCCGACGCCGGGCGGCGTTTTACCGGCTTTCGTGCGCGAGACGCCGAGACGAAATTCGAGTACTGAGTTGGAACGCACATTATAAGTAAAACCGCCCGCGATCTGCTCGTTGATGACGCGGACGTTGGCATTAGCAGGGCTACCTAAAGGCAGCGGAATTGCCGGTGCTTCAAAGTTGTTGAGCTTACGCATAGAGCCGCGCACGAACATCGTCGCGCGCGAGTTAAACGTGTGGTCAATCTTGACATCGCCTTTGTCATTGAAGAATTGGCTGCGCGGAAGGTTCTCGTAGTTTTGGCTGATGCCGAGTACGCCGGCAGACCGGTTCGGCGCAGGCAACAGCGCGAAGACACTCTGCGAGAACGCCGTAATCTGGTTTTGCGGGATGATGCCATCGGCATAGACGACGTTGGTGTAAGGATTGCGAATCGGAATCGGCTGACCTTGCGCGTTGCGGAAGATGCCTTGTCGCTGTTCGAGCGTCGGTATAAGGGAAAACTCCAGCGTCTTTGTGATACGGCGGAAGCCTTCGTAGTCAACGAAGAAGAAGGTGCGATCCCTGCCGCTATAAACGCCGGGAATCGAGATGGGTCCGCCGAACGTGCCGCCGAATTGGTTCTGAATCAGCACGGGCTTTTCGCCGCCGAGCGGTTTGAAGAAGCCGGTCGCGTTGAGTGCCGTGTTGCGAATGAAGTCATAAGCCGTGCCGTGAAAACCGTTCGTGCCGCTGCGAATCGAGGTGTTGATAATCGCTCCGCCCGCGCGCCCGAATTCGGCACTGTAATTATTGGTCTGTACTTTGAACTCGGCGACGGCATCGGGCGAGGGCTGCACGACTTGATTCGAGAAGCCTTGATTGCTCGTGCCGTAAGAATTGTTGTCCACGCCGTCGAGGACGAAGTTGTTCAAGGAACTTCGCAGACCGTTGACGTTGAACGATGCGTCGCGCCCGCCGGAGCCGGCGTTATTGAGAACTGACCTGCGAACGCCGGGACTGAGAAGCGCGAGGTCGGCATAAGATCTGCCATTTAACGGCAGATTGATGATCTGCTCGCGTGTGATGACCTGACCGCGTTCGCTCGATGCCGTCTCAAGCAGCGGCGTCGCCGCCGTGACGACAACGGTTTCAGTGACCGCGCCGGTCGTCAGCGTGAGGTCAATGCGTTGGCGCGCGTTGACCGTCGCTTCGACATCTTCGACAACGGCAGTCGAGAAGCCTTGCGCCCCGGCGGTGACTTGATAAGTACCGATCTTGACGCCGGTGAATTGATAGTTGCCGCTCTCATCCGTCTGCGTGGTGGCGACGGTTCCGGTCTGAACATTCTTCAGCGTCACCGTCGCGTTTAAGACCGCTCCGCCGTTCGTGTCGCTGACGGTTCCGAGCAGGTCTGCGGAGTCGAATTGCGCTTGGGCGGTTGACGCACAGAAGATACAGGTGATGATAAATAGTAGTGGGAGAATTAGCCGCTTCGGGTCGGGGGTGATTCGCATTGAAATTTTCCTTATCGTGAAAGTGTCGGGCGAAACCTTCGGTCGAAGTCCGGTTAAGCTCAACGAAGTTTGTGAAGGTTCAAAAGGCGATGAAAAGGCTTGAGGTGTACAAGTTAAGTGGCAGGATAGGCGGGCGATGTGAAATAAAGATTAACGAAATCAAAAGCGAAAGTTAAATTTCGCGGCGTGAAACTTCATTTCACATCATCACCCAAATAACTAACCCTCTAACAAGTATTGACCTGTTATAACACATCTTTTGCAAAGCAGAAAAAGAATTTTGAGTGTTACCCGCGCGTATCTTGTGCGATACTCCCGCCCACTTCGGCGTCGCACGAAATCCTGCCGTGAAGGAGATTTTTAGATTGAATCAGACCGCACAGATTGCCCGCCCGCTACTATTAACCATCATGGCTTGTGCAATGTTGAGTACGTTAGGAATACGACCAGCGATTTCGCAGACGATTCTTCAATCTCCCAAGACGCTCGCCTCTGAAACTTTCGACCTGACGGAAGAAATGGAAGTCGGACTTGAGATTGATGCGCGGTCGCCGGGCGCGTCATGGTCACGCAAAGGCGCGGAAGCAGCCGCGCTGTTGATTTCAGTTGACGGTGCTTACAATCAGGACTTGTTACTCTGGGCGGGCGATGAATCATTTCCATATCGCGTCATGCTCGGACGCTTCCCCAGAGGAAAGCACACGATTTCCGTGACACTCAATCCGGCGCGTTCGGCTGCCGGAGCGCAGCGCGCTGAAGTCAAGTCACTGCGTCCGCTCCTGTTCGCAACCTCGCGCGGGGCGAACGGTATTGATGATGAACGATTTGCCATGTCTCACGCCCCCGTCCTCTACGCACGCGCCAACACGATTGACCGTTTCACGGACGTTCCGCTCGTGATGTACTACGAGATTCTGCGCGAAGCCGGAACTGATTTGACGGTGCGCTACACCGCGATTTTTACGAATGAAGACGGCGGCACACAGACCGCCGCGCTGATGGCGCGATGGGGACGCGCGACAGACATCGAATGGGTCTATCAATTTCGCGTGCGCGACCAAAAGATTACCGAAGAAATCTATCAGGGCGTCGAGCATGAAACAAAATCTTTCACCGGCACGCGCGCCACCGGAAGCCACCCTTTGCTCGCCATCGCTTCAGATAATAATAACTTCTCCGACCTCGCCTGCTCCGCCGTCCGTTTCGCTCCATTGCCCGTTCGCGCTCGTCTTGAGACGGCGACGCGCGAGAGTGTGATGGACATGTACCCGCAAACCTATCGCGTCATGACCGAAGAACTTTTGCGAGAGAATCGAATCAGTGATGCGCCAGCCGACATTAACACCATCGTTGACCCGCGCGAATATCTCTACATTGAAGCCGTGTCGGAGCAAACGGGGACGGCACTCGCCTTTGATGTGAAAGTCACCGGACAACCCAAAATCTTCGCTTCGGATATGGGCGAACCTCGCTTGCGGATAGACCGGAGCGGCTATTTTCGGACAGCCGTGCGGTTAGCCAAAGGCGTATCGCCCGCGATGATTGAATCCATCACGGCGCGTTGTCATGAAGGCACAAAACCCGCCGCCGTGCGGAACTGCAAACATCTCAAAGTGGTACGAACACTTATGCTCGACCAAAACTTCGTACCGCGTCCGATTCTCTTTCAAACACAACCTGAGTCGTCGCTTGCGCCGGGTGAAACGATGGTCTTGAAACTCGCGCAGCCCAAACCATAAACTAGACCTCTTGCAAAAGTGCCGATTCGTTTGCGGCTCTGCCGCCTGATGTGCGGTGAGGCTGCAGCCTCACCGTGAAGCAGTTAAGTTCCTCTTCGGGGCTATGCCCCGCCGATGTCCGGGGCGTAGCCCCAAAGAGAAGGAAACAAGTGACGGAAGGGCGCAGCCCTTCCGCACATCAGGCGGCAGAGCCGCGACAGAGAAATCACTTTTGCAAGAGGTCTACTATCGAACCGTTCCGATTTTAGCGTAAATAGGATTGGTCAGGGCGAGGATTGTCTTCGCTTTGTCACGAATCTCAAGGCGGAAATAGGAGTCGTGACGGCATTCAATCTCGACCACTTGCGGCTGACCATCGGTCTTGACGGGAAAGCTGCGAACTACCTGACCGTTCGAGATTAGGGAAACAATCGCGTCGGGCGGCGCGGCTTCGATGGTGATGAAAAAGCGTATCTTGTCAGGCGCGCGTAAGCGAATCTCACCGCCGATAATCGAGCGCGAACGGCGTCTGCCCGTCGCCGCCTCAGCCTCGAAACTGACGATGGGGCGCGCCACTTCACCCGTCAAATAAACGCGCCCCTGACGAACGGCGTTTAGTAACGCTGTTTGTGTGAGAGCGTTCGCCGCAACATGCGTCGTCGGTTGCCCGATGGGGTCGGTCTGGCGGTGCGAGTCGCTCGAAGCGATGGCGGTGATGTGTCGCCCGCTCTGCAAAATTTTATCCCACATCGTGAGTGCCTGCTCATCTGTTATGTCCCACTTTCCGTTCCACACTTCAATCGCATCGAAGTCGCGCGCCGAAGTGTCGTAGCTCCAAGCGCAACCGCCGCATAAAGCGAACGGGTGATTGATGGAGATGAGCGCGCCGGAGCGATGCGCCTCCGCGACGACGTTCGACATACGGGCGTTGTCTCCCGGACGCACGCGGAAATCAATCCACGTTCCCGAAGGAAGCCCCCACGCATTCGTGTGACCGCCGTAAGTGGTTATCTCTTCGCCGCGCAGCATCAGCAGTTGCGGCGAAGTGGCGCGCAAGCGGTCAATCTCCGCGTGGTGGCTCGCCGTATTGTGATCCGTGATACAGATAAAATCTAAACCGCTATTGAGTGCGCTGGAAATCTGCTCCGCGATAGTCCAGTTGCCGTCACTGTGGACGGTGTGCATATGCAAATCGCCGCGCCACCAACGCGCGCCGCGATTGGCGACTCTTTGAGGTGACGATGTGCGTCGCGTGCCGCTCTCCGCGACGGATATGGTTGCACTGTCAGATGAACGGTCGGGCTTGTGCGGCGCGGGAGTAGGATTCGATGCGCCGGTTTCTTCCGTCTCAATTCCGATTTTGAAAGACACGTCAACACCCGTCGGCGCAACCTTGTAAAGACCGAGAATGATGCGCCAAGTTCCGGCTGTCATCGCACCCGAAAGATAGCCGGGCGTCGCTTCATTGGGGGAAATGGAGAACTCTGAGCGACGCCCGCCGCTCCACCCGCGAAAGCCGCGCGGGTCTGTGTCGGAGCCGGTCGAGCGCGCGTCAAAGAGTCCGATGTCAATCGTGTTCGCTCCGTTAGCGCGCTCATACTGATAGCTGATGCTGATTCGCGCGGTGTTTGGCGGCACGTCGAAAGGGACATAAACGTAACGGCTATCATTCGCACCGGGCGAAGCAAGATGAACAAGCCGCTCAACCGTTCGAGTCTGCGTGTTCATTGAACGCGGAACGCCAATCACAACGCGCGGTACTGTCACGCCGAGAACAGAACAGAGCAGAGCAAAGGTGATGAAGCGTGTCATTGTCAACATAGTTCCCTCTCTGTAATTTAGTGAAGCTTGTGCAAATAAAAGTGCTGTGTTTTCACCGCGTTAGCGGTGGCTTGAATTTAGCCGTGCGTTT
>JANDLT010000037.1 GCA_024330265.1 Pyrinomonadaceae bacterium MAG19_C2-C3
TTCATACTGCCGACTTTATCATGCAATTCAATCAGGTTACAAAAATAATATATTCATATAACCTCTTTAATAAATACTAACTATTATTACCCTTCTAAATGGCAAAAATAATGTATTGTCTGCGAATGTGAAACATTTTGGTCAATAACGGTGAGATACACTGAATGCGTGCTAACCGACGCCGCCATCGCTGTCACGACTTCCTCGCTACGCCCGATGCGATTCGCGCAATTTGCAACTCGTTGCGGCTGCGGCTGCCTGCTGTTATTCCTAAACAAGAAACAGAGTTTCGGCGATTTCTCTTTGCGGTCAGACATATCGAACGCCATCCCGCGACCGACACCAAACGCGGTCGTCCCGGTCGTTGGGAGCGTCAGGATTTGGTTAAAGCCGCAAGCGTTTTGCGCTCCATTCTTGAGCGTGAAACACAAGGTCGCGTTTCGCTTTCGTCATTCATCGCGCAATATCTTCCCGTACTTGACTTCCCTCTTGACGTGTTGGACGCACTTTCTTCCGACGAGATAAATTTACCGGAAGCGGCGCAACTCGCCCGCCTCACTCCTCTACGGCTTGACTGCACGACCGCACAGGCACGTTCACTACGCCGCAAGATTTTGCAATCACATTTGAAATTTCATGGATCGCAGAACGCTTTACGGCAGCGCGTGAAAGAGATACTCGGTGAAGTCGCAACGGTTTCGTCCGAGAATATGACGACAATAGTGCAGAAGGTTGATGCGATGCTTGAGATTGACCCTGAAGATAAGCGACATCTCTTCTACGAAGAAATGAAGCGACTCTTTTATGCAATGCGCGAAATCGAACCGGAAGACGTTGATGAGGTGGCACTCGAACGATTTATGGCGGCAGCGGATGAACTCTCGAATGTCATCTATTCAATTGAACTGAAAAGAAGAGCGCGCATCCGCACGTCTCAAAAGTTTATTGTTTAGTCATCATTCTTTTCCGATCTGGAAATGAATCAGTCTCTCAGGTATGAATTATTTATGTATTTCAGTATATATGTATTTATGAAATATGCTTGTATTATAGATGGATAAATGATATATAACTTCATCAGTAGAGAGGAGATAGGTTTTGGCTATCGTTGCAGTGACAGGTCGCAAAGGCGGAATCGGAAAAAGCACTATTACTGCGAATCTTGCCGCAGAGCTAATAGAGCTTGGGCATAAGGTCGTTGTGCTTGACACAGACCCACAGCAGAGCCTCATAGCGTGGGCGGGACTAGGTGACGGAGTGCTTTCAACGTGCGTGGAAGCGGTGGACACCGCTAAACCTGAGAAGTTCCGCGAATACGTCGAACGAGCAGCCAAGAAAGCAGACAGAGTGCTGATTGATACTCCGCCCGGTTTTGCTGACCCGGCACTTCTGGCTTCCCTGCTGGCAGATGTTGTGTTGCTGCCAGCCGGACCTTCGCCGCTCGATATTATGGCGGCGCGAGAAGCACTGGAGCTAACAAAAGAGGCGCGCGCACAGCGAAACGGTCGTAAGCCTCTAATTCGCTTCATACCATCAAAGGTGTTGGCGAACACTAATTTGGGGCGCGATTTGAAAGCATCGTTAGAAGGGCTGGGTGAAAAAGCGTTGCCGACGATTTGCCAAAGAATTGCGGTCGCAGAAGCGGCATTAAGCGGTCTGACAATTCGAGAGTATGCTAAAGGCTCGCCTGCCCATACAGAATTTATGTCCCTAGCTAAAGCATTAGAGGAGGTAATCAAGAAATGAGTGGTAAAGCTCGTTTGACAGAACTTGCTACACGTATTTCGGAAAAACGTAAAGATGTAAGTCCGAAAGATGTAAATCCGAAAGACGTTATTCCGATTAACATAAATATGAATAGACTAGAGGCTAACCCATCGCATGGCGAGAAGGGCGACTTTGTGAAGATCACAATCACCATGCCGCCTGCCGTGTACGAGTTAATCGCTAGGGAGGCGGCACGGCGCAAAATGTCGAAGGAGCGCGATCCAAACATTTCGGCAATCATCCGGGAAGCCTCGGTTCAATACTTGGAAGGTAACGGGGCAAAAGCCTGAAGCCTCTTTCCGTCGAAGGAGTTTGTTATGAACACAGAAGAAGTTTCTGACCAAAGCGCGGTAAAAGAACCGGTCATCCAGCAGGGACGACAACTCTATGAAGGCAAATTGAAGTTAATGCTTGAGCCGGAACACACAGGAAGGTTTGTCGCCATCGAACCGGAAACGGGTGACTACTTTCTTGGCGACACGGACGCCGAAGCATTGTTCGCCGCGCACGCCGCGCTGCCCGACAGCCGCTTTTACCTCAAGCGCATTGGTTACGAATACACGCACCGAATCGGCAACTATGGCATCCATCACGGGTAGGGTTACAGACCGGCTTGAGCCGCTCGTCTCTGTGCGCCTCATGGCGGGTAGGGAAGTCGAGTGTCTGGTTGACACCGGCTTTGTCGGCGGCGCGCTAGTGTTGCCACAGTCAATCGTTGATGAGATTGGGCTACCTGTCATTGGTCATGAGGATGATTTGTGGATGGTCGGAAATGAGAAGACGACCGCCGCCCTTGCTGCCGCGCAGATTGAATGGCTCGGCGAGGTTAAGTCTGTAATCGTCATCGTCAAAGACGATCTGCTCATCGGCTCGCAATTGCTCGAAAACACACAGCTTGTCATTGACTATGAAGCGCGCACGCTGACCATCAACCGCAAACAGGGAAGCATCGTATAGTTTCGTAAGTGGTCGAACCCATTCGTGACGGGATCAGAGCGCGCGACGGATGAAAAAGATGAAACCAAAAGCATACCTTTTGATATTCGACGGCATGGCTGATTGGGAAGCGGCTCATGCACTGTGCGAGATCAATAAGTCAGGCAGGTATGAGGTCATGACTGTAGGGTTTTCCGCCGAGCCAATTTCATCAATGGGCGGTTTGCGGATCGTTCCTGAAACTACGATCAAGGATGTAAACCCGGACGAAGCGTGCATCTTCATCATGCCGGGTGGAGATATGTGGGAGCAAAATACGAATGAGGAAATCACCATCCTTCTTCGTCGCCTGAACGCGAGGCAAGTGCTTATCGGAGCTATTTGCGGCGCAACGCTGGCAATCGCCAGAGCGGGACTGACGCGCGAATGTCGTCACACGAGTAATGCGAAGGAGTACCTGAAGGCGATGGTTCCCGACTATCAAGACGAAGACTTTTACGCTGATGAAATTGCTGTCACCGATCAGAAGATAATCACGGCGAGCGGCTTGGGCAGCGTAGAGTTTGGGCGCGAGGTAATAAGAGCGTTGAACCTTTACAGTGAAGCCGATACTCAAGTGTGGTTTGAGATGTTCAAACATGGTGTGTACCCAAGAGCCGAAGCCGCTTAACGAGATTTTTGTTCGGCGGCTCAGGAAGGATTAACGATGAGCCTTTCACTACAAACTAAGCCCGTCCCACTTACCACTAATGAACACGGCGTTATGCGCGTAGGCAGTACGCGCGTCTCATTAGACACCGTGATCTTCGCTTACAAGCAAGGGGCAACGCCGGAGGAGATCGTAGCTGATTACTCGACGCTCGACTTGTCGGACGTGTACGCGGTCATCACCTACTACCTTCAAAATGAAGCGGAGGTCGAAGACTATCTGCAACGGCGGCAGGCACAACGCGACGAAGTGCGCCGCGAGATGGAAACACGTTTCCCGCAAGCGGGCTTACGTGCGCGGTTGCTGGCACGCCGTCAAAATGTTTAAGCCATGCTAAAGCTTGCCACCGACGAAGACTTCAATAACCGCATCTTGCGTGGTGTACTCCGGCGTAGTCCCGACCTCGATATTCGTCGAAAGCAAGATACCGGTTTGGGACGCGCTGACGACCCGCAGGTACGGCAAGTGAAGGGCGTGTATTACTCACGCACGACGCGAGCACAATGGCGGGTTTTGCTTACGAGCGAGTGATGCAAGAGCTACCGATGCCGGGCGTGTTTGAGGTGCGTCAAGAAGTACCTATCGGCATCGCTATCGAAGAGGTTTTGATTTTGGCTGAGTGCAGCATCGAAGGTGAATAGGAAGGGCAAGTCGGTTTTCTGCCGCTTCGCTGATGAGGGATTCTAAGACCACGATGCAGAGAGAATGTAATGAAACTCAAGCGGATGCGATGAGTAATGTGGGAGGCACAGAGCGTGTGCGATCAGGTGCTAAATTCATGATTTTTGGTGTTGCACTTCAAGGGAAATACATGTTGCACCTCAAGGGAAATGTTGCACTTCAAAGGAAGGAATGTTGCACCTGAAGGGAAGAAACGTTGCACTTCAAAGGAAGGAATGTTGCACTTCGAGGGAAAACGACTTTCCAGAAGAGTAATAGAATCAACGGTTTTCAGCCGATTTTCGGTTGCTACACAGTCTTAAACAGTTCTATACATATCAACAACAGGGGGAAGTGTTGTTGCGGTGAAGAAAAATCTCAAAACTCAAGAGCAGCTTGAACTCCAAAAGTCCGAAGAGATTCAGGCATCCGACTTTATCAAGATCGAGAAGAATCTGACTTCGCTCGGCTTCTTCACTCCATCGAGCAAAATCACAGGAACACCTAAAGCCAAGACTATCAGCTTCACAACTTTCGTCGAGGGCAAGCGTGAATCGGCGAGCGTGACCATCGCTCCAAGCGTGCTGCATTCGCTTCCGACTACCGCTGACCAAGACAAGTATTTCGCTTTTCACAAAATCATCAGCGAGCGGCGAAGAGAAGGCGAAGCGATTTCAAACCCGGTCGGTTTTACTTCGGCGGAACTCCTGCGGTTACTTGATCGGAGAGTGCGGACAGGGAAGAACTACGACGACATTACAGCATGGTTGAAGCGCATGACTTCTACCACCGTGATCTCTGAAAGCGCGGTCTATCTGGCTGGCAGAAAATCTTGGGCGTCCGACACATTCCACGTCTTCGAGCGGGCGGTATCTTTCGGGCGCGAGTTGCCTGATGGAACGGTAGCCGACAAGAACTATGTGTGGCTTTCAGAGTGGCAGTTAGAGAACATCAACAACAACCATCTGCTACCGATTGATTTCGAGTCTTACAAGCGACTCCGAAATCACATCGCCAAAGCCCTCGTCCCGATTCTTCAAATCTGGCTCTACACGACTCAAGATGAAGGAGTCTTTGAGAAGCGGTACGAGAAGTTTTGTCAACACCTCAACATCAGCGAGTACAAGCACCTATCGAAGATTAAAGAGAAGCTATCACCGGCACTCAACGAACTTGTCGAGTACGGCTATTTGTCGTCTTGGGAGATTGAGAAGACGGCGGACGATAAAGATTACAAAGTCACTCTCTATCACGGCGAAAAGTTCTACCAAGACGGACGCAAACGCTTGGCGCAGAAAGCGACGGCAACAGCGTACAGGCGAGACGAGAAACCTTCTCAATCAAAACTTCCGTTGTTGAATGGAGAGCGCGCAACGCAAGCCAAAGATCAGTCGCAATCTTCAGTGACTGCATTGCCATTGACTGCGGAACAGGATCAGCTAATCAGCAGACTGTTAGAGCATGGCGTACACCAAGAGACGGCGACCGATCTTGTTAAGACCATGTCTGAAGAGGTCAATCTTCAACTCGAATACCTACCTTACCGGACGGTGAAGAAGAACAAGGGCGGTTTGCTGCGCGACGCGATCCTCGGTCGCTGGACGCCGCCTGATGAGTACGTCGAATTGAAGAAGCAACAACTTGAACAGCGAGAAAACCAAGAGCGGCAGAAGAAAAAGAAAGCTGCCGAAGCTGAAGCAGAGGCACGCCGAAAGGAAGAGGAAAACTCGAAGCGCGAGTACCTTGCTTACCTGAAAGCAAAATTGGAACTGATAGAAAAGAGCAAGCCGAAAAGATACAGTGCCTTCATAAAAGATACTGCTGCGAAAAGAGCCACCCTTGAAAATGATCCTGCTCACAAAGGCGCGGCAAAGAAAATTCATTTAAGGCTTTTTGATGATGAGGAAAGTCACCTTGAAAGATCACGCGAGTTTTTCAATGAACAGACTTTTGATGAATGGTCAAAACAGTTCAACGAATCGCAGTAGATTATTTATGTGCAATGAAAGCGACAAGAGTGTAGTTTCCAGTGAAGTCGGTGAAAGACGATTGCGTTTGGTCAAAGAGGTTTCAGAGAAAAAGGCAACTCAGCTTACCGAACTAAACGCGAAGGAACTGCGCGAGTTGATTGAAGAAGTCCAGCGCAAAACGCCACGCAAGAAGAACGAAGACAACGATTTGTTGCCACCCGCAGCATGAACGGTACGGATGAAATTAACCGCAAAAGACTTGTCACTAAATGCAACAGCTCTCGAGCTATTGCGCGATGTTGAAAGGGGCAAGCGTGTCTTCGAGCCGGAAGCAGATACGCGAGAGTCGCTCGGTGAATTTCAGGATATGGTGAAACTATTAAGGGAATTAGAAACGCGCCGCCTTATCGTCGAGATCAGCGGTTTGAACATGGCGCGGTGCGGCGAGAAAAGCGTGATAGACAAAGTGCGTCTGCGCGGCGGGCTGACGGTGAAGGGAGAAGCCTTACTTGCACATTATGATACCAGTGATGATGAGCGTGCGGCGTAAGTAATCAAGCAGATTTTTCTTGTCGTGCTGAGTGATTACGATGCCTCAGATTCGCGTTCGTTTTGGCAATCAAGTCTTCGGCTTCCTTGTTGCCATCGCGCATCCTTCGTTCCCGATAACAAGACCAACAGCAAAGCGTCCCAACATCTTTGTCTCGGCGACACAAAGGGCAAATCAGACTTGACCTGACGAATGGTAAGTCAATTTGCGTCATGCCTTTTTCTCCTGACCATCATTGGGTGAGGCTTCTGCATCAGGAGCAAAGCCGTAGTTCTGCCACACGACTGAAACTTCCTCCGCCGATTCGTTCGGCAAGTTTTGGAACCACGCAGCAGCATCCAGAACACGCAAATGCAGATTAGCTAAAACCGCATCATCAATTCCTTTCGCTCCCTCCCAGACAACAATGCCGGTGCTTGCATTGCTCTCTATTCTCCGCGCATCAACTGCTCGTTCAGCAACCAACTTGGCGAGTTGACGGCAGACGTTCTTGTTCTGACGATGATCGCTATCAAAAGCGATAATCGTATCTCGTCCCCTCGTTGCAGCGATGATTTCGGTGTGAGCTACGCCGACACCAGCGGTAGCTATCGCGCGCATCGTGGGACGCAATGCGACGAAGGCTTCAGCTTTCAAAGCTCCTTCGGTGATAAGGATGGGCAAGTCGTTGATGTAACTGCCTGCACGAAGGGCGAAGTGGAGGGGGCTGCCGGAACTCGTGCCGCGCGGCTCTTTGTCGAGTTTGTCTTCGGCGGTCGAGAGCCAAACGTAGGATGACTTCGTTTTCCCGACGAATGGAAATCGAAGTTGACAGGCTTGAATGTTGCCCCGCTCGTCGCGGTATGGAACGGTGAGCACAGGAGATCGGTATTTAGTGGGGCGTCCGAGTTTCGGAATGCCGCCTGTGCCTTCCCAAAATCCCGGAACGCCGAGAACCGTCACGCCGCCGCGAGTCGTCGCATAAAGCGGTAACTCGTCTGCGACAATTTGATTGACACGGTGGGCGAGCGCGTCTCGCTCATTGACACATGCAGGAAGCGCGCCGAATCTCATCACGTCATCGGCGGCGAAGCCGCGTGCCAGCAGACCATCAGGAGCAGTTACAAGTTCGCGTTCGTACTTCCAAGCGGGAGAGAGTTCGAGGAGCTTAGAGTAAACAGCATCTCTGATTTCGAGCGGCGCGAGTTCTGTCTTTAAGTTTCTGTTCCGGTCGAAAGCGTTTGCGTTTCGGGTAACGCTCATAGCGAGCGTGTCATCGTGGATAAGAACGTGGATATAGCCATCATCTTTCGCCTGTTTGATTGCGCCGCACGCTTCCCGCATACAGTGGGCGAGCCGCCCATCCTGCGTCACCTGACACCATTTCTTGCCGCCGCAGACGGGACATGGGTGCTGTGTTGTGACTCGTCGAAAACCGACGTGGGGGCGCGACCCGTAAGACGAACCGAAGATGCTCTTACCCTGCGGTAACGGGGTTCCCATAGTTAGTGTATTCATGCAGCGCACTCCGGTAATGACATTCATAAACTTAAGCAGGCTTTGCCCACCGCTCTTTATTAGTTCGTCAGTTCGTGCGCGATGGTAAGTTGAAAAGTTAGAACCGATACTGACCCATCTCCTCGATGCGCCGTGTCATGTCGTGCGTGACTTGGTTGAGAATCTGCGCGACGCGGTGATACTCGGCGGCTTGCATTCCGGCAGCGCGCACCGTCTCTATACTATGGTTTGCGCCGACGAACTTTGTGTTAGCGGCTTCGTTCATCATCGCGGTGCTGTCGGTCGCGGCGCGTGCGGCAACACCCGCGCTCATCTCCGCCGCACGATTGGCTTCCGTGTTCCAAACTGTTACCGCGCCTGATTGCGCGTTGTACTGCTCGGTCAATGCTCCGGTTGTTCTATCGGCGCGCACGCCCTCGACATCAACGCGGTCTTGCTCGTAATCGCGGTTGCTATCGGCGGTGCGGCTCAAGTATTGGCTTGAGAGTCCGACACCGCCCATCGTCTGCGTTTCGATGTTGGCTTTGTCAGTTGCGATCTCACCCGGACGACTCGCCAAGCGACCAACGCCCATGCCGGGTGTCGCACCACCCGCGCCTCTCGTTGCGGCTGCACCACCCGCCCCGCCCAAAACTTCCGTTCCCCATGACCACCAAGATTGATCGTTCGAGTTCATGCCGGTTTGGTAGTTGATGAGTGCTTGTTGCTGTTCGCGTGAACTCTGGTTGCTGATGGTGCGGTTTTGTTGCGCGCGATCTGCCGCGATGCTTCCGATTTGCGCGTCCTTTGAAATTTGGACGTTTGTGATTTGGTTTCGATAAACCGCCTGCAAGTTCTGTAAAGACTGATGCGCTCCGGCATCATTGAGCATTGTTTTCTCGGTGCGCGCGGCGTTGATTTGTCCGAGTT
This sequence comes from Pyrinomonadaceae bacterium MAG19_C2-C3, assembly GCA_024330265.1. Lineage (GTDB taxonomy): Bacteria > Acidobacteriota > Blastocatellia > Pyrinomonadales > Pyrinomonadaceae > JANDLT01. Next base: position 8,999 of record JANDLT010000037.1, read on the forward strand.
GGTTGACGAGTCCGGCGCGGTTGACGGTGCGCGCCGCATCGTAATCGGCGCGGGCAGTAATCCCTCCGGCGTCACTAGCGGCTTGAACGTGCATCCGTTCGGCGGCGTTGTTGAGTCCCGCGCCGATTTTTGCCGAGACGAAGTTCAAACCGGTTCCGACAATCGCCGCCATCCAGCCTGATGCAACCGTTGCCACGCCTTCAAATGTCTGCCCGAACGCGATCTTGTAAGAGATAACGGGCGACGCTAAGAGACAGAGCGCGGTGACGAGCATCATGAAGATGGCGACGCCGAAGGTGAACGTCGGGTCGTAGTTGTAATCGGTGATGATCTGCGCGGTTCGCGCATCGAGGTAGTACATCGCGGGCTGCCGCACGTCGTACATTCCCATACCGAGATTGCCGAGACTGTACCCGACGAAGCGCATGATTTGTGCAACGGCAGGGAAGACGAGCGTGAAGACGATCACGCCCCGCGCGAACTTGTAGGTTATTTCGTGCGCGAGGGATTTATCCACGCAGACCGCAATCATAAACGGGACAGCGAGCCGAAATGCGATGATAAGAAAGCCGGTGAGGACTATAAGCAGGAAGTCGGCGAAGCTGATGATGCCGCGCGCGACATTCATCAACGCGAAGAACTTCGGCATATCCCAGAATGAGCCTTCAAACATCGCGTCAACCGATTTCACGACGGTTGTTTGGTCTTGCAGCACGCCGACCAGTCCAGCGCGTCCGTCTTGCAAAGGCACATACGCGCCGGTCGAATCACGAACGAGGAAGTGACCGTTCACCCAATTAACGTATTGGGTATCGAAGTTCTCGCGCACTTCGCGCAACGGGCGTGTGAGCGGACTCGTTAATTGCTGACCGAGTTTGTAGGAATAGGTGACGAGCCACGGACCCGCGAGGATAAGCGGAAGAACGATGATCGCGCGCCCGACGAAGCCGAAGAAGTCGCGGGTGGGTCCCGTCTTCTCCGCCATCAGCTTGATGAACGAAGCCATCATCACGAGCTGCGCGAGAACGGTTGCAAGCAGCGCATAACGACGAAGAAGTTGACCTTCGATAACGCGCTTAATGGCGGGAATGAACGTGCGCGCGCTTTCAGTGAAAGATTCAATCTGCGCGCTCGGACCTGTACTCGGCGAGGGCGTAGGGCTTTGCGCGTGTGCTGTATCTGCGCCGAACACGATTATTAGAAGAGAAGCGCAACAGACGAGAAGCCATAACCTTCGACGGTTATCATCGTTCATCATGATTTTTAGAGTTGTCGCCATCATGCGTTTTACCATCGTCAGGCATTCCTCTCCACCGTCAATCACCGCCGAAATATCTCGAAGTCGTCGTCGGATACTTCAATCGGTGGTTCCGTCTCAGGGTCGAAAGCCTCATCGAGTGCGCCTAAGACTTCTTCGTTCACGCGCGTCATCTCCGCCCATGCTGCGGTGTCTTGTTGCACGCGCTGACCGAAGTTGACGTGGCGATTGATGACCACCCCGTACTTAATCATCTTCTCGTTAATCTTTTCGGTCAGTTCGTTGATTTGCGCGCGGATGGTTTCGACTAAAGCTTTCGCATCGGCGATTTGTGAGTTGAGTTCGGAGACGCCGTGACGCTCACCTTCCGGTTTTCCCATCTCGGCGGCTAACTGCGCTTCGAGTTCTTTAATCTTCTTCTCGGCATTGGCGAGCCTGCCGTAGGCGAGTTCACGCAAATACATATACTGCTCAAACTCCGCGTCTTGATTTGCCAAAAGTTCAATCCGGGCGATGCGTTCTTCGCTCGGCTTGCCGATGCTGTACTTAAGGTATTCTTCAAGGTCGCGCAGGTTTTGCGCCGGATCGAAGATGCCTTCCTTCATGCGCGTCCAGACGCTCTGCACGGCGCGGATGCGCGACGTAACCATCCCGTAAATCTGCTGTTCAAGTTGATATAGATTGCGGATCGTGCGCCCGACTGAACTGATGGTGCCGATGAGTGCCTTGTTGCGGGCGAGCGTTTCATCAACAGCGGTGAGGATGCCGTTTAGTGAAGTCACCTGCTGCACGGCTTTGTCGAACATACGTTGGTAGTTCTGAATTTGCTCCGCGTAGTGCTGGATGGTTTCCGCCCAACGCGCGACATCCTGCACCATGCGCTCTATCTGCGTGGCATGATTCGCACCGTCATAGACCGCCCACTGCGCTTGTACGCTTTGCGCGGGGCTAATGAGCAACGCGAGCAAAAATCCGAGAGTGATTTGCTTAGATCGTTGACGCGGTTTCATATCTCAATAACCTCATGTTGCCGCTTGTTCGGCATCAAGTAATGCTTCATCAATCTGCGTTAATCCGCCGGCAATGAGTCCTTGCGGGTAATGTTCGGCGAGCCAGAGATGCACCTGTGCCGGATGCCAAGCAGGACGAAGAAACCCCACGCGCTTGCGTGCGTTGCGCTCGTCATTGTTGCTCGTATATGTCCAGAGCTTGAGCGACGTGAGATTTACGTCGAACTTCTCGACCTGCTGGTTTGAGCCTGAATCCCAGATGCCGACGAACTGCGAACGCACGCCGGGAATGTTTTTTATGTCATCAATCGCTTTTGTAGTCGCCGGAGAGAAGCCAAACTCGCGCGCCATGTCGTCGTACTTCGAGTTCTGTACGCCGATGAACTTGACTCCGACGTTGCCCATAAGAGCATGACCGATTGGATTGGGTGATTGCGGAGTGCCTACGATGTCCTTGAAGGCTTGTGTTGCCAGAAGTGTCAACACGCCTTCCTTGCCGCCAGTGCGCGCGTAGCGTTCGATGATTGCGGTAATCGCGGGATAGCGTTTGACGATTTCCCACATTTCATCAAACGCTAAAAGCATCTTCGTCCACGTTCCATCAGGTTCGCGGTGTCCTTCCGCTTGTATGACACGCGCCGCGATGCGGAACGCCATCGAGGTACGGACGCGCTCCGAGAAGTTCTCCAAGCCTTTCAACTCATAAACATCAAGCGGCGTGTCCTGTGAGAAGTCCGTGTGCGTCGGCGCGTCTATGAACGCATCGCCTCTAAAAGTCTCAAGGGCGATGAGCAGACGCGCACGGCACGCATCGGCTTCCGCGTCGTCAAACTCATAGACGCGAAGCATCTCAAGCAGGTGTTCGTGGCGCGGTTCGTGTTTCGGTCTGCCGTCGCCATTGCGCGAAACTTCGTTGGCGTAAACCTCGCGCACCATCAGAGTCAAAATGTCTTCGGCGAAAGTGTCGCCCGCACCAATGCGCGCGAGTTGCATCGCATCTTGCACGACGTACCAGATTTGTAGTTCCGATGGCATCGCACCCTGTTCGAGTCCAGCGTAATCCCAGATGTTGATTGTGCGTTTGTGTTTCGGATCGAACGTCAGATGCCTACCCCCGAGTGCTGACACGAGCGGCTCTAAAGAATTGCCGTAGTCAACGGCGCGTACGCGGAGTTTCTTAACGGTGGCGAGCGCGTTGGTGATGATTTCGCAGAGCAGCACGGATTTGCCGCCGCGCGAACCGGCGAGCAGCAATCCAAGCGGGGACGGAACTTCCGAACTGTCGAACAAGTCGAAGCCGGTCAAATGACGCGATGGTGTAACGACAAGCGTGTGCGGTCGCTTAGAACCCTGCCACGCGGTCTCAAAGGGCGCGAGCCGCGCCAGCGCGTGCGTAGCCTCTTTGAACTCTCTTCCGGTGCGGCGTGCGTTGAGTTCGCCGGGAAGCGATTGGTGATAAAGAGCGCGCAGAGCTTCGGGCTGTTCGCGTCCCGCATCCGCGCCGGGGAACTTACCGTAAGCGGTCGTGATCTGGCGGCAACTGCGGTCTAAGTCTTCGACTGACAGGTGGAGTTCTTCCTTGTTGCGTGCGGCTCTGCCGAAGACGATTGTGTAAGATCGCGCTTCGATGAGTGCTGCGCGTCCGCCGGACAAACAAGCGCGAAGGTTCTTGATGTCCGTTCGTGCCGCGCTCGCGTCAGGGTCTTCGGCTTCCGGGTCGGGTGAGCGGCGACCGCTCGCCGCTTGCGCGAGGCTCAAGGATTTGCTAATGGATTTAAGGTCGCGTTTGGCGCGCTCTTGGTCGAGCGTGATGAACTCGGTAACAGTCGTATGGTCAAAGACGAGGTTCGCGTTCGCGGTCAGCATTCTCATTGCATCGGCGGTGATGACGGGCGTCGGCGGACGAAAAAGCGAGACAAGAGCGACGGGCGTGCGACCGTGTAACAGAAACTCGCCGTCGCCTTTGATCTCTTCAGCGCAGAGAGGAAGCCGCAAGTCCGCGCCGTCTAATCGCGGAAGTTCCGGCACGCTTCCTTCATCCATCCGATGACCGAAATAGACGGCACGCCACACCTCATCGCGGGAGAAGGCACGCATCCGAAAGGGCATCGTATGTTCGATTTGAGCAAAGGTTTGTTCCGCCTGTTCGCGGCATTCCGTTTCGTCGGCAAGCGTCCGCGCCGTCAAACGGTCGTAATTAACGCGCGTCCAACTTGAACCCATAGCGGTGATAAATCGGGCTATTCCTTGTCGTCGAACTTCTTTGGCGAATGCCGGAAAGAATAGGGTGAACGCGGTCAACCTTGCGTGCGAAGAATCGTTAGCGTGGCGTGCGGGAACGCGAATCCAGCAGGTAAGCGCGGCTCGCTGAAAGTTACGCTCACGGGCTTGGGCTTCCAACTCGGCGACGCCCATCGTGTGCAACATACGCGCCGGAATGAAAGTCTCTTTGCCGCTTTGCGCTTCCAGATGACGTTTAATTGCCGCGCCTGCATCAGGGTGAACCGCATGTCGAAGCTGCACGACGATGCCGGGCTGCTTGATTGACGCGAGCGCGCGAGCAAGGTCGTTGTAGTTGCGGTCAACCGTTCCATCTTCGGCGTAAAGCGTTGTTTCCATCTCGACGAGGTAGGCTTTGGTATAGCTGCCGTCAGTGTGACGAAGCAGACCCGTGGATGTAATGCCGTGAATGGAAGTGCGGCGGCGTGCGCCTCGCGGTTGAGCGAGACGGCGGCGCATAATCTCGTCTTGTCTGATGCGCGTCTGCCCGGTGTCTCGTCCGAAGCCTGCGCGGACGTTGCTTCTAGTCGCATGTCCGATGCGAAGCAGCCTCAAGCCCAAACCTATCCCTAGGCATCCCGTAAGCGTTGCGAATGCGATGCCGATGATTGTGTAAGTGTCCATCCGTTTAGCCCTGTAATTACTTCAGCAACCAAGACTCATTCAAGTCGTCTTGCGGCAATGCGCGGCGGTGATGATGAGTTGAAAGCAGTGCGAGTAATCGGTGTTGAAACCAGCAGGGGCGGCGTCCCATGCGAATCAGGTTGAAGAACGCAACCGTGAGTCCGAGCGTACCGAGTCCGGTGAACATCGGCGCGGGGATGCCGAAGATCGTCAGCCCCAACAGAAAGGGAAGCACGAAGCCTGCCATCGTAATGATGAAGACGTACTTCCAATCCGTGTGCGGCACCCCGAAGCGAACGAGCGGAAGATAAACACGTTCACGCATTGGAAACTCTTGCATCTTCTCTTTTCTCCTCACATTGATTCGTGCGAGCTTGCGGCGCGTGCTGATTCAATTACCTCTTGCTCACTTGCGCGCCGCAAACCTTCCTGCAATCAACAGAAACACGTTTTAGAGGTCGCGGTTGACGTTCACGGCGCGTCCGCCCGACAGGTAGGAAATCAGCGCGATGATGCCGCCAATAGTCATCAGCATCCCGCCGCCGATGAATTGATTCATGCACTCTTGCCGACGTGTGTAGTTAAACGCGCCCCAAATGCACGCGCCTGCGCCGACGAGAAAGGCGATGCCGGACATGAAGATCACGGTCTGCCGAATCGCGTTCGGCACCATTGATTGATCCTGCCCGAAGATTGAGCCGCCGCCTGTGGTTTGAGCCATCGCCGAGACGCTGGCGACGAGCATGATGGCGATTGCCGAAAGAACCGGCTCAATCGCGTCAATGACGAAGGCGGCGAAGATAGTGCGTTTGCCAAAAGATGTCAGGTGTGATTTGTCATCGCTATTCGCTTCAAGCATCTCGAAGGCGGAGGACGCGCGCCGGTTGATGTTGTCTCTTGTAAATTTCATCGAATCTCTCCTTGTGTCTCTCACAGAAATTGCTAGGCGAATTTGAATGCCGATGTGTTTGAACCAGCTTGGCTTGCAAGCGGAACGCTCTCGGCTTTGGGCGGTGTGTCTTTGCTATTGCACTACGACACTTCAACAAAGAGCGTGCCAAACAGCGTGGGCGAAAGCGCGAAGTCGCTGGCTTCACGTTTGCACCGACTCCGCAAGAGAAATCGAAAGAGAAAGGAAAGATGAGGATGAAGAAGAGAATAGCAGCCATCGTAAGTTTAAGCGTGCTGCTGTTTATTGGCGGCGGGATGATTGAAGCAAAGGCGCAAACCAGTGTTGCTGATGGAAGACGCGCGCCGCTTGCGACGCGCGGAGGAAAAACGTCGGTGCAAGCAGAACGATTGATGCAGATGCGTGCCGCGTCGTATGAGCCGTACATGCGCGCGGCAGCACGAACGCGAGGCGTTGACCCGCATGTTTTGTGGGCTATCGCATACCTCGAAACGCGCTTTCAACCGAACCGAATTTCGCCCAAGGGGGCGCGGGGGATGATGCAGTTCATGCCGCAAACCGCCGCCACTTACGACCTCGCTGATCCCTTCGACGCGCGGTCGGCGATTGATGCGGCGGCTCGCTATGTGCGCGTCCTCGCTGCGCGCTTTGACAACAGGTTGGATTTGATTCTGGCGGGATATAACGCCGGTGAAGGCACGGTCGAAGCCTATTTACGGGGTGTCTCAATCAAGCAATCGAACGGCAAAATTATCAATCCTAATCGCTTGCGGACGGGCGGCATCCCGCCATACACGGAGACACGCGAGTACGTCAGACGCGGATTGTTCATCGCCGATTACGTGCGCGCAACGGGCATTTTCGACGAGTCGAAGACAGCCGCATCTCGCCGTCCGATGATGCTTATGAACGAAGCGGCAAAGACAATGGCGACGAGGCAACAAAACGTACCCGCACAAATGCAACCGGCGCACGACGATAAACGGAATGTTTTATTGAGCGAGATGGATATGCAGTCGAAGACACCGCCCACATCAATTTATGCCGTGCGAATCATGACTGTTACTCCATTGCCACCGCCGAACACGCTCGCGCCCGATGCTGCTTCAAATCAGCAACCCGAACCGCCGCGCTCAACCTACACGCACACTCCTGACCGATAATGACGAATACATTTTGCGCCCGCCGGGGGATACAAATTGAAACCTCACGCGGGCGCGAATTGTATCCGTTAGGCAAACACAAAATTCAATTCAACGACTTACAACCGCCGGTTCAACATCAAGCGTTACGCTGGCATAGCTTTTGAATCAGCGTCGCTCACAATTGTTAGAAAGTTTCATCTCGTGAGGCATAAAGCGATGTCGGCAGCTACGAACACAATCGAAGGAACGTCGGCGCATTCACAGTTCACCACGCCAACCACAACGCACTTCGGAGACGACTCCGCGTTGCATCATTCCCATCATCGTCAACAGGTTGATGAAGCGGGCAGCGGCGAAGAAGCAATAGGCGCGAGCGATAGCGTAAAAGCAGAAACCGATTTAGTCGTTTCCAAGTCGGGCAGGGTAGAACACATCGTTGACTACTGTGCCGACCCGGAGCAGGCGATAACGAACTACCGCCTTATCGGAGTCGCAGGACTGATGACGGTTGTCATTCTCATTCAGTCCGCGTTCTGCTTCGCGCTTTACCTGCGCCGTCCGGATCGCATCGTGGTTGACCGCACACAAGGCGGCGACCGCGTGGTTGTGATGAACGACCGCGAGTACGGTTTGACGGACGGGGTTGAGTTCAGCAAAGACGCGCCGACAGCGGGCGACAAGAAATATCTCGCCGCGCGATACCTTGAATTGCTCTACGGCAATAACCCGGATGCAAGAGACAAGCAGCTTGAGCAAGCGATACGTTTGATGACTCCCGTCAACGGACGCAAGTTCTTCAACTACCTGCGCGACAACCACATCCTCGAACAACAAGCGCAAGAGAGCTGGCAAGCCGTCTGGACTCCGCAATCAATCTCGGTTGACGCAAACGACCCATTCACGGTGCGCGCCATCGGCTTGCAAAAACTTACGCGCGTGGTGGGCGGCGCATCAGTTGAAGAAACGCGCCAACTGAACGTAGTAGTCAAATTGAGCCGCGATCAATTAGGGCGCGACGACCGTAACCTACGCACCAGCTACCTCGTTGATTGGTTCGATTGGGGCGAACTGCGCGACCCTCACTCAGCGCATAATACCAACACTTCTATTGATGCCGCGCAAGGCACACGCGCTACACGGGGCAGCATCCGCTCTGGCACTTAAACAAAGAAAATTTCATTCGAGCAAATCAAGCAAGCGCGCGTCGCGCGTCTTATGGAGGAGTCTATGCACCGCGCACATCGAACATCATTACCGCTTTACTGCATCACCATTCTTGTCGTTATCACTACGGCGACCCTCGCATCTGCACAAAAGCAGACGCTTACGCGGCGCGAGTTTCCAGCGGCGAATCCACTTCGCGGCGGAGGCTCGGCACAAGAAGCGGAACAGGTGACAACGAATACGCCCTTGCCCCAGACACCCCATGTGTCACTTAGAACATCGTCGCGCAGGAGAATAAATGCGCGCCGTCGCGCTATCAATCGTCGCTCGAATTCGGCGCGTAAGAGTTTCGCGATTGAGGGCGCGAGAACGAACAGGCGCATTACTCCGGTTGCGCCGGTGGCTTACGTCAACCAACCGCACGAGCCTGAATATCTTTACGGTCAAGCGCAAGTCACCGTGCGCGGCAATGAAGACCCGATCATCCGGCTTGGACTCGCGCAACACGGTCCGACGGTCGTTGAACTTCCGGCATCGGATAACTTCTTCGCGGTGCATCCGGGCGGCTCATTCCTTGTCACTTACGATCAGTCGCCGACACTCGCCACAGATCACTATCTCGTGTTTCGCGCCGGAAAAGATTTTGTCGTTCCACCCGCCGACGCGCGCCGACCGGCAGAGCCGCTCGCTTCCGTTTCGGTGCAGATGCAGTCAGGCATGTTCGTGACGTTTCTCTTTTATCCGGTGCGCGATATTTCACGCATGGCTCATCGCTGCATCGTGATGTATTCGCGTGAGGAGATTATCGCCGCGCGCCGTGCTGCCGGACTCGCCGTCAACCTCAACGGCAAAGACCCGCAGAACGTCACACCGCAGAATGCGTCTTTGCGTGTGACGGCGGATGCGAACGCTCCCGCGCCTTCTGCAAGCGCGTCCGACAAGAGCGGCGATGAGATTGTCGCGGCAGGGGGCATTGTCGCCGAAACTCAACCGGCGCGATTGATTCTCGTTAGCGGAAGCGACGTTAGCGGAGCGAACGAGCGGCGACGACGCGGCAAACGTAAGCCCGACTTGGTGAAGGAAGCGCGCCGCGCTCTGAAAGCCGCGCTCGCTGCGCCGCAACGCTTCACGAATTGGGACGCTGCAACGCACGGGCTAACACTTGCGGCACTCGCGCCCGTTGATCTCGATGACCGCTATCGGCTCACGGTGATCGCGGTGCGTAACATTTCGACAAACGGCTTACGTCTTGTTGACGGTCAACCCGACCTCGACTTGGAAACGCTTGATGATGGCACGCGCCCGGTTCAAGTGCAGCCGATAACCAAGATTCACGTTGAAACTACTTCGCTCGGCGGCAGCATTCCGGCAGGCGCAACCGCCTACTACGCTCTTATCTATGAAATGCCGACGCTCGGCGCAAAGCAAAGGTTGAGATTGTCGGTCGCGCAACGCGAAGCCGCCGATGAGCCTGCGGCGACAAACATTTCGGCGGCTAATGCGTCGTCAAGGTAAGTACCGGCGGGCAAATGAAAAAGATGTCGTGGTCGGGTGAGGTTGATGGAGGTCGCAATGATTAACAACAGCAACAACGGACACCACCAAAACGGTAATGGTCATAAGTCAAACGGGTTATCACGGATGAACGTCGAAACGAAAGAAAGAGATGTGAGCGACGGCGACAAGATAACTGCTGAAGAATTAAATCGCGCAGCGTTCTCGAAACCCGGAAGCGACACGACTGATGCGAGTGAATTTTATGAAACCAATATCTTGCTTGATGACACTGATGATACGGAAGCTGAGTTGCTCGATGATCGGGATGATCCTGCAAGGCATGATTTCAAGCGAAGCGGCGAGCGGCGCGGACGCCTGCGGCGCATCATTGTCAGTCTGCTAATCGTATGCGTGTTGCTAATCGTCTCCGCGTTGGCGATGTATTTCTGGCTAATGGGTGGCACACAGCAAGGCGATATGTCGTTGCGCGTGCAAACGAACGGTGCGGCGGACGGAAGAAGCGAAGAAAACGCGGGGGCGTTGACCGCCGAAGAAATCAACCGCGCCATGAACAATCCGCCGGAGTCGAGCAATCAACCTTCGCTCTCGGAAAATACTTTGAATGGCAGCGTTCCTCTCACGGCGCGTCCGCCAATTGACAGCTATTCAACGACCTACAATGCGCCGCTGCAGAACCTCAAGCGCAAACCGCAACAAATCAAAATCAATCCGCACAATCTCAAACAGCGGCAGAGCGCGTTACTTCAAGCACAGGAATAAATGAAAGCGTCAACCAGCAACCAACGGCTAACGAGTCGGGTGTGAATCCTGAACGCTCGATTCGTGTCAACTTCTCCGCTGCCGCGAACGAAGATAGTAGTTCCGCGGCAAATCCAACTCGCGTTAAAGACGGTACAACTTCCAACGAAACGACGAATCAAGTTAAACCCATCAGCGATACAGCAACTGACGCTTCGCGCGTCGCCGTGCCGCCGCTCGGGACGATGTTACCGGTCAGGACGCTCGGCGCGTTCTACACCTTGCGTTCAGAGACGCTCGTGCGAATGCAACTCACGCGCGACGTGAGCGGGCGCGGCTGGTCGCTCTCGCGCGGCACGGAAATCTACGGCGAAGTGCGCGGCTCTGACTACGAAGTTGGGCGCGCGTATGTCCAACTCATTGGCTTCGTTGACAGCGAAACGAATCGCTTGGTGCGCTTGCAAGGAAATCTTTTAGGTAGCGACGGCACGCACGGCTTGCGCGGGCGTAAGCACACAATCGGCGGCGGTTGGTCACGCGCCCTGCGAACGGCTGGCGCGGGCGCACTCGATGCTTTGAGCGCGATTTCCGGCGGCATTGGTCGCCGTCCCGTCCGTATCGGCGACGTGTACGGCTACGGTGCGTCGCACGCAAGCAGTCCGCTCTTGGCGGAAATTAACGGCATGACGTACCGCAACAATCGCGCGGGCTTTGTTGAAGTTCCGGCAAATTCCGCCGGGTACGTTTTCGTGATGCAGATGCCGCGCGAAGCCGAAAGCGTGGACGCGCTCGCAAATCTTTCGCCGACGAATTTAGAGCGCATCTCCAATGCTGCATCGCCGCGTGTCGGCAACGCGCAGTTGAGCGATGAACAAGTGGCGATGCTGATGACGACAGGAACGCCCGAACAGATTCGTCTCGCGCTTCCGCGCTTGTCGCCGGAGATGCGCCGCGTTGCACAATCCGTGCTGGCTTCATCGGGAAAGTAAGGAGAGGTCGAAGATGATTCCGCCGCCGAATCCACAGCTACCCTCAATCAATCCGCGCACGCTGTTACACGAAGGCGGCGCGGGTGCTTTAGCAGAAGCGTTAGCGTCAACTGGCTACATGATTCAACGGCAGTTACTGAACGACTTGGCGCAGTCTCTCCGTAGCGGCAAGCCTCTGCTTATCGAAGGGGAAGCCGGAGCAGGCAAGACCGCCGCCGCGTATGCCTTGCAGCAAGCCTGCAATCTGACGCTCTTTCCCTTGCAGGGCATGGCGGAACTCAGACTCGCCGACATTCTTTATGAGTGGGACAAGGAAGCGCAGAACCAATCGGTGATTCAGTCTGTTTCATCCGGTGCTAAGACGCTCGAAGAAGCACAAGGTGGGCAGTTCGGTTTGCCCTTCTTGCAACTTGGCGAAGCCCTCCACGCTTACCACTGGGCGGCGATGACCGGGTGCATCCCGCTATTTCTTTTCGATGAAGTGGACAAGCTGCCGGAGCATTTACAAGACATGCTTTTGCAACTCTGTGAACAGGGCTACGCGCATGTCCCGCGCTACGATAAACCTATCGGCATCTACAACCCGGAAACGGGAGCGTCAGACCGCTCGCGTCACCCCGTCGTTATCTTCACTTCCAACAACTTGCGCCACAAACTCTCCGAACCATTTCGCTCGCGCTGTTATTACTCATGGCTTGATTGTCCGACTCCCGGCGAAGAAGTAAAGATTTTGCATAAACGTGTGCCGGACGCTTCGCCGCAACTCGTCGCATCGGTCGTCAAGATTAACGATTGCATCAAGATGATTCCCGGCGTGCAGAAAAAGCCGGGCTTGCGCGAGTTAATTGATCTGCTCGCCGCGCTTCACCGCGATCAGGTGCGCGTTGTCACCGAAGATGTGCTGCATGGTTACATTGGATATTTGGCAAAACAGAAAAGCCACCTCAAAAGTTTGCGTGAAGCTCTGGCGCGCGTTGAGCGACATTTGGAACTCCAACACCGGCAGATTGATTGGTGGGTCGCGGAAGCGTTTGCGACGGGCAGAGGGACATTGGAGCGCGCGGCATGAAACCCCGAAGGGAAAGAAGTCAGAAATCATTTACAGTCGCAGAGCGCAAAGCACTATCGCCGATGTTTGTCGTCGGCGCGGTCGCCATCGGCGCGTTATTTCTGTTATCCAGCGCGAACTACATCAGCCGCTCTCTCGTTGCGCGATTAGACCCAAACATCTCTATCGAAGCGAATGGAGAAGATCAGGCGAGGAAAAGTATTAAGCGTCAAGACGCGGCTGCCGGAACGGATGCTATTTTTGATGGAGAAGTGTATCGCACCGAAGGACGCCTGCGCGAAGCCGCCGCCCTCGCCGTAGCGACGAGTTTGGCAGGAGTCGGCGCGATTACCGAACACCGTCCGGTGCGTTCTGTCACTGAACTAATTGATGATGTGATGAAGCGCAATCTGTTGCCGCCGGGACTCGTGCCGCTCAAAGGTCAAGCGGCGTTCGCCGCACAACACGGGACGCTTTACGTTCGCTTCAGACCGCAGCCATTCGGCGTTGAAATTCTCTCGCTGCCGCGCGAGCGTCTTGACGGAGCGTGTTTGCTGCTGCGCGTACCGGACGGAAATCAAGCGAGGGATGATTTCCCTCTTCGCTACTTTCAGGCGATGAAACTCGACGGCGTGCCTGTTCCACCGCCATTCGTGTTGGATTCAGAAGTTCTATCGCTCGGATGGACTGTTGAAACGATGCGTACTGCCAGAGTGCCGAAGCCGGACGAACAATCTCTCATCGCATGGCTGCGCCAAATGAACGAGCAGCGTTGAAATATGAATCTGATGCGATTGTCACTCGCATCCTTATTGTTAAAAACGAATTTTTCAATAACTCTCCAAGCCAGTGTCATTCACGAATCGCATCGAACGCTTCGATGCCGACTACGGCATCCCACGCCGCGCCGACGAAGCGTACTTGCCCGCATACCACGCGTTCCTGCGCTGCTCGCAAGACGCGGTACAGATCGGCGTGCTTCTCTTATTGGGCGCGCTGTCAAGCATTTGTTTGTGGCAAGTCGCCGGCTATTTTCAAGCCGGTTTCATCGCCAGCTTGATCTATGCGGTCTTCATCGCGCTTGTTATCGGCGTTGCGTTCGCGGAAGCCGGTCAAGTCTTCCTGCCTTACTACCGCTTCAATCAATTGCTGACGTATGGCACAGCAAACTGGGCTTCGCCCGTTCACTTAGAAGGGGCGGGATTCGCGCGTCCTGTGAATCAACCTCTCAAGCAAGGAGAACTGCAACTAGGCAAAATCCCGCGTGCGTTGCGCTCTGCTTATAGCTTCGTGCTGCCTTCCAAGACGGTTCTTGGCTCGCTCATCTTCTTCGGACCGCCCGGCGCGGGTAAGTCCGTGCTGTTAATGAATTACTTGCGGATGTGGTCGCAAAACGGCAAGGGCGGCTCGGCGGTGATACTCGACCCGAAAGGTGAACTCTACGAATACTGCGCCCGCTACTTCCGCAAAGTTTATCGGCTCGACTTTCAGAATCCGGCGTGTAGTGACCGATGGAATTTTATCCCTAATTGCAAAGGCAGCAAAGAGTACGCGCACGCAATGGCTTCGATTATGTTGGGAATTGAAGGCACGAAGTATGTCGGCACAGACCCTTTCTGGCAGGAAGCAGAGTTAGCGTTGCTAACCGCGATTCTGCTGTATCTTCCGACCATCGTTGACCATCCGACGCCGCCGATGATTCACGAATTCATCGCCCTGCGGTCGTTCGAGCAGTTATGCTCTGAGCTTGAAGGCTCGGAAAATTATGATGTCAACGTGCAGTGGGGAACTTTCAACAAAGCACCGGAGGCGACACGCGGCAGCGTCTTCACCGGTCTTGCCGCGAAGATCAACCCGTTCACGATTGACGCGGCGAAGGCGGTGACGGCGACGATTCGCGCGCGTGAATACAAAGCGGGCGCACGCTACATTGACTTCGAGGAACTACGAGAAGAGGGTGTTGCCATCTTCGTCGTCATTCCCGAAGGTGCGGCATCACGCTACAAGACTCCGCTCATGACGTTTTTAGGTCAGGCGGTCGAGACTTTGCGCGAGTCCGTAGTCACCGAAAACACAACTCCCGTACTGTTCGTCTGCGACGAAGCGGCACACATTCCGATTGTGAACTTGAAAGAGATCGCGGGTGTTGGGCGCGGGCGCAAATTCGCCGTCGCGCTCTTTTATCAAAATATGTCGCAAGGCTATGACATGTACGGCGAATATGGATTCAACGCCATCTTAGGTTCAATCACGACTAAAACTTTTTTGCCGGGTTGCGACGATGTGACGGCGACTTATGCCGCGCGCCTCGCCGGACAAACGACCGTTTGGGGACACACCTTCGACGACGCTCCGGGAACGCAGTACGACAAGACACGCACGACGGAAGCCGCGCGCTCGTTAATTGACCCATCGGAAGTCCGTCAACTCCTGAAGCACAAACAAGCGATTACCATCACCGAAACGATGCCGCCGGTGAAATGGACTTTCCCCAAGTCTGCCAAGACCGGAGCGCGCTTGATGCCGCAAGAGTACGGTCGCCCGCGCATCTTCAACTTCCTCGAAGCCGAACAACACACAACTGAAAGGCGCAACAAAGGTGGCGCGCTTCAAATTGCGACGCACAAAGAGGAAAAAGCATTGAGCGAAACGGACAAGAAAGATGTGCCGGACAAAGCGCGTCTGTCATCCGCTTCAACCGCAATCGTCTCGCATGAAGCTGCGAAGCCGGAAGCCGCACAGAGCAGGAAAACAATCACGCTGACGAGAACCGTGACGGACGAACAAGTTTTAGAAACCGCTGTCCGCAAAGGCATGGATCAACTCTCTGCAACCGTTGCCGCGCGCCGCGACCGCACCGAGAAATTCCTTAATCAAACCGCGTCGCAATAAGAGATTCGTAAAGATGAACACTCATCCCGTACAAACAGCGAAACAACCGCACGGTCGCAAGCTGAAATTCACATACGTCATCTTCGCCGTGACGATACTGCTGATGATTCTCGGCGGAATTTATACCGCATACACGACGAGCCGCACGCGCCAAGATCAGATGCCTGTGGTCGCACTCGACACCGTAACGAAAGCATTGCGCTCCTTTCACGCGCAGACCGGACGCTTCCCGAAGAATTTCCGCGAAGTGGACGCGCGTTTGTGGAAGGGAAGCAAGGCGCAGCAAATTTCGGTGGATGGCGAATCGCTCTACTCGCCTTCAGGAAATTATTACTACACCTTGCATACGACTAATGCGACGACCGCGTGCGTCTGGGCAATTCCGGTCGGCGTGCGCTCCGAAGAAGCCGCCACGCATTTTTGGTACATCACGCCGTCGCAGATTGAGAGATGGATGGGACCCGCCTTGTCGCGCGAGCAAATCGGAGTCGTCAAAACCGTACCCTCCGAAGAACAACTCGCGTTGCTCGTGTTGACGAGACAAACAGCAAGCACAGGTGTCAGTCAGCCATCTTCAACCGGAGTATTTTCGATTTTTGGATTTTGAAAGGGCGGCGTTTGAAATTACTCGACAGGTGGTGGCGTCGCTCCGTCAATCTTCGTCGCTGCTTTCACTGTCGCTGCTGTCACTATCTCCATCATCACTGTCCGAACCGCTTTCACCGCTGCTCTCACTATCATCACTTTCACCGTCGCTTTCGCCATCGTCGGAAGAGTCGCTGGCATCGCTACTCTCCTCACTATCTGAATCGCTGTCAGAGTCGTCCGTGCTATGGTCGGAATCGTCAGCTTCGTCTTTGTCGCTGCCCCCCTCACCATCATCGCCGTTGCGTGGTTCTGTGACTTCGGTGTGTTCGCCCTTACCGCTCGGATTAAGGATGCTATCGTCCGCTTCGTAAGTGTCCTCTCTGCCAGTCTCCTCGTCAGTTTCGGTGACTTCGGTGTGCTCGCCTTTGCCGCTCGGATTCAAGATGCTGTCGTCCGCCTCATAGGTGTCTTTCGTTCCATCATCGCGCGTCTCCGTCACCTCCTCGTGTTCGCCTTTGCCACTCGGATTGAGAATGCTGTCATCAGCTTCATAAGTATCCTTTGTGCCGCTGTCATCATCGCGCGGTTCGGTAACTTCCGTGTGCTCTCCCTTGCCGCTAGGGTTCAGAATGCTATCGTCGGCATCGTAGGTGTCCTCATTTCCCTCTGCATCCGTTTCAGTAACTTCCGTATGCTCGCCTTTACCGCTAGGATTGAGAATACTATCGTCGGCATCGTAAGTGTCTTTCGTGTCTTGGTCGCTCATCGCAAAAACCTCACCATCGAAGTTGATACTGCAAAGAGATTTCTATCATAGCGAAGTCAAAACCACGCCACTCAAGTCAATTTTATGTCACATAAGTTTTTTGCTCACCAGCAGCAGATTACTTCGGTCAGCGCGTCAAAGTGTACTGCCGCACATGATCTTGAGGTTGGCTGAGGTCGTGTATTTGATTATGGTTCGACGGGCGACGATTAAGGTTGGCGGCAGGCGAGCGGACACGGGATGAGACGTCTTCCTGTGTGCGGGCGAGATGGCTATCTACTCGTTGTGCAATTAATTCGTCGTCAATCTCGTAAGGCGATGATCCGGGTACGCGAGTTTCCTCTACATCTAAATTTTGATGGTGCGAAGAAACGATGTCTTTCGCATTGTTCTGCGTCTGAACGTGTCCCGTCTGATTGTCTGCTAACTCATGTACGGGCGAAATCTCTTGCGAGTCTCTCGCTGATGACAACGTGTGCTCTCCTCTTGATAAATCTTGCCGCTGGCGATTGTTTTGTAATTCTCGCGGCAGTTCACTCACGATTGATTGTGCGGCTTGCTCCAGATGTTTCTCCGAGAGGTTGAGCGAGGCAAGCGTGACGCCGCGTTCGTCCAGAGTTTTTTTCATAAGCCCGCCGACGAGTGACGCATGATGTGATCCACCGCGCCCCGCTTCAAAAGCCGTCGCTCCGTGTTCACGCAGAACCTCTTTGAGATATTCGCTGACTCGGTGTTCCATCTGTGGACGGAGTTCCGTAAAAGTTTGTGCTGTCTGTTGTGCGAGTCGTGTTTCTCGTTCGGCAGTGAAGGCAGTGCGCGCATCGGCAAGAATCTTCGCGGCATCATCAATCTGCGGGAAGGCTGCTAAATACTCGGCTTTAATTTTGTTTGAATAAACCTGAAGAGTCGCCGAGCGGGTTTGCTTATCTACTGAGTCGCTCCGTGCGGGTGAGTCAATTTCCTGTCGCACGGATTCAGCGATGGCGACGCGGTGTTGCAATTCGGCGGCGCGTGTCAGTGCCGCTTGTTGCGCGGTTTGCGCTTGAACGAGCGCGGGTGCTTCTTTTATTTCTTTGATTATGTCCGCCGGAAGTTGCCGGTCGGCGTCGCCTGATAGAACGCCCCAGACTTCGGCGAGAGCCGTGCGACGCAGATGCTTTGCTTGTTGCGAGGTCAACTCTTCACGCTCGCTTGCCTTGCTGGTCGCAAGCTGCGGCTGAATTTCATTAAGTAATTGTTGCCAACCTTCGCGCGTGATCTCGGATTCGGCTTGTACTTGTATTTGATATTGCGTTCGTCCGTCGGTGTTGACGGTGCGCTTCATCTCTTGAAACGCCGTCACGATTTCTCCGTATTGGCGATTTTCAGCCACTTCGGACGAGCGCAAATGCTCGGCGGCAAAGGCGACGTGTTGAGGTTTGAAGTTGCGTAGCAGTGCGATGATTGTTTTCAAATTCTCGTTCGTCACGCCGTGAACCGAATCCGCTTGCACGATTGTTTGAGAGTGGTGAAGAGATTGACGAACTTCTTGCAAACGCTCGTTTGCTGCAACGAGTAATTCGGCTTCGCGCCACGCGGCGGCTCCCGTGTAGTGACGAAAACTCGCGCTCTCAACAGGCAAGCGTAACTGCTCAACCTGCGGCTCGGTATTTTGCCGTGCGGGCTGCGTTCCTGTTCGCTCATCGGCGATGCGTGTAACTCTCTCGCGTTCTGGGAGAGGAAGCTTGTTCTTCAGATGCTCTTTCGTTTTGGTGATGGTACGAAAGAGAAAGTCACGCTCGGCAGGGGCGAGGCGTGCGTGTTCGGCGTGCAAATCGAAACGACTGATGCGATGACGTTCCGGTGACGGCGGATTAATTAGTTCAGCGATGAATAAATTGACGTTGCGTAAATGCTGTGGGCGGTCACGCGCGGCTGTGCGGTTGAACTCGTCAAGCAGCGTTTGTAGCGTGGGTGAAGGTTGAATCGCGCCGCGCTCAAGTTGTTCAATTCTGCGTTCACGCGGTTCTGCGCCGGAGCTTCGGTCGAGACGGAAACGGCGCATCTCGTCCGTGTAGTGATTCGGCATGGGTGCGAGAAACAATTGCCGCATCTCGCTTTCGGTGAGTGGGCGTTGTGCTTGCTCCGAGGAATCGAGATGAGTTTCGCGCGTCGCTTTATCAGCACCGGACTGGCGCGAGCGTTCGTAGTTTTCGCGCCGAATCAAATTCGTTGTTTGGCGTAGTTCGTCGAAAGTGCGTGCCGCGTCAAGGCGTTCGATGAAGTCGCGGTAAAGCGAATTCTCATTTCGCAACCGCGTGTCGCCATCGCGCATCCGGTAACGAATGTATGCCTTCTGATAATTGTAAAGTTGGTTGCGCTCCTCATCGTATCCGGTGATTTCCCGGTCGCGTTCCCGCCCGCGAAACGCGCTAACATTGAGTCCGATTTTCTCAGCCGTCGCAGTCAGAGTTTTGTATTCGTTGAAGCTGTTGACGGGTAAGTGTGTCCGATTGTTCGTCGCGAGTGAGACGAAGATGAAGTTGCTATTATTATCCGGTTGAAGCGAACGGGTGAGACGCGCAGCGGCAGACTTCTCCGCGTGGGATAGTTCAGCGATGGAAAAGCCGCGCGCCTTAATTTCATCGTTGATGCTGATGACGGCACTATCAAAAAGCATGTGACGCGCGGTTTCCATTCGTTGCGTGTATTCACTTGCGGTGGCACGCGGCGCGCCACCCAACTTTTGGGTTTGGATGTCGCGCGCGTTTGTCGCCAGAGTGCGGAGCGTAACGAGCGCATGTATTTGTTCGGCGCGCGTGACAGCCTCCGGCGCGCGTTCGCTCTCTGCCGTTTCACCGTGTAAGCGGCGCGATACTTCCGCGTCGCGCGCCTTTAGTTCATCCGCTTGGCTTTGGTGGTTAAGGACTTGGATGAGGCTTCGCACACTCGCGCCGCGTTCCAAATGACGATCCAAACGCGGCAGAGTTTCGCGGAAAAGCTGTTGGCGTTCCCTTTCCGTGATGTTAAGCGGAAGGAGCGGCGGTAACGTGTCGAGGCGTACAGAATCATGTTCGCCAGTCATTACGCGCGAAGCATTATCGCGTTCAACTTCAATCTCCCGCTCTGCTTCACTCTCAATCTCTAACGCATGTTGACCTTCGATGTGCGCGGTTAATCTGCCGTGAGTTTCCGACATCGCATCGCGCTCACGCGAGCCGATTTCCCGTTCCCAATTATTGATCTCGACGTACTCAATCCGTTTATCGTTCGTCCATTCCTCGGCACGCATGGCGCGTGCAAGGTAGCGCATTTCCGTCAGCGTTTCGGTGAGGCGTGTATGTTGTTCGAGCGGCGGGCGATACTTGCCTTGTTCGTTCTTACTGATGCGGTCGTAATACTCACGAAACACGATGTAGCGCGTATGACTGTCGGCGGTTTGTCCGGCGATGGCGCGTCCCAATTCGACAAACTCTTCCGCCGAGCGAGCGAGTTCAGTCTTGTCTTCAGTGAAACGGCTGAACTGCTTGACCGCGTGTTGGTATGTGCCGAGCTTCATTGCATCTGCACCGCGAACGTCGCCTGATGCTTCGCGCGGAAAGACCAACACATCACCATAAACATGCGCCCCACGCTCGTAAGCATCACGGGCGGAAGAATCAATCTTGCCTAAATAAGCGGCGTGTTCGGCGCGCGTGCGACCTTCCGAGACTTCGTATAACGAGCGAAAATCATCCCGCGCGGCATCGTAAATTTCTGCCTCGATTCGCGCACGTTGGCTCGAAGGAGACGAATACTGTTCTGCCTTGAAATCCCTTTTAGTTTCTCGACTCATTTCCACTTACTTCAAGCCTGAATTTGTTTTCGTAGGAAGATCCGAAACATCAAATGCGGTTGATTCAAAGCAAGCGATGTGCTGTAAGGCGGAGTGATGAAGCATGAGCGGAAGCGAGGATTTTTGAAGACACTTGCTTTAAGCAAATCTTTTGGTGGGCTACTAAACACGCCCTGCGGCAGATACAAAACACGCCCTGCGGCAGATACAAAATGCGTCCCTTTCAGCATGGCGAGACTGCCAGTCAGCGCGTCAGGTCTCGATTGTTGTGCGTTTCCCTCGTGCGTGAGAGAGAGCGTTCATGGAGGACAGTGTCTTTGTCCGACGTTAATCCTTCATGCGCCTGACCCTTCGTAATTTCAATTGCGCGCGTCTCTGTTTCCGCAGCCAAACTTTGAACTTTGCGAGTTTGTGAATCAGGGAAACTAACTCTGTTAAAATCAGTTTTGTTTAACTTCTGCCAATCCAAAAGCGGCTCGGAACGCGTTGTGTCTGCGCGCTCAAAATCGGTGCGCGATTTATCAGGAATCACTTTCGCGCCAGCGAGTTCTTTGGCATGAATACGTTCAATCTCGCGTTGGCGGGCATCAATCTCTTTGGTGAAAACGCCGAGTATTTTCCCCGGAAGGAAAGTTTTTGAGCCGTCTTGTTGTTTTTCATTATGTGGGACGAGCGGTAGTGGAAGTTTCCCGATGCGACGCAAGTTTTCGGTTTCGCGGTCAATCGCATGACGGCTGATGACGATGTGCGCGTGTGGGTTGTCGGTGTTCAAATGAATCCCTGCTGTCCAGTGCAAGCGCAAAACAATCAACTCCTTTTCCGCTTCTTTCATCGCCGCGCGTACCGCTTCGCGCAGGAAGTCTTTACGCTCATCGTCGCTCGCTCCGAGTCGCTTAAAATCACCTGCGTCTTGCACGGAAAGAACGTAGTGAAGGATGTCATCTTTCGCTAAACGCTCGCTGCCACCGCTCAATAAACGGTCAGCTTGCCAGTGCGAAAGCGCGTCGTGCGAATCGCTGAAAAGCAGCCGTAAGGAGTTCCCTTCACGCTCCGCGTGCAGTTTGCTGCGGGCAATGTAGCGTGTTGCTTCGCTCGCTCCCACACTCTTTGAACCACGTATCTTTCGCAGAATGAAACGTGCTTTGCTCACGATTAAAATGCCTCGCTTTACGGGTGAAAGATTTATGTCGTGGTAATTGCTTCCGCCGCCCGGAGTTCGGCAATCACGGTTTCAGAGGGCTGACGAAAGCCGTTCATGCCTGTCTCTTTCTCGATGTCGTCAAGCACGAGAGACGAAAGCACGCACATCTGATCCTTGACGATTTTAAGAGTTTGCAGAGTCGTCTCATGCAAGCCTTGATCCCCGCGCCCGACACGCTCCAATAGCGTCGAACAGGCTTCCGCGTTCTGCCTTGAAACGCCACTTGCGAGCGGGTCAAGCAGGAAGTTGACTGTCAACTTTTGAGTGATGAGCGCGCAGAGATAGACTTGATCGAGCAGCTTATAAACGGTTTCGATTCGCAATGAAATCTCTTCCAATCGTCGCGTGTCCGCGCGTTCGATTGGTGCGAGAGAAGCGATAGAAATTGATTCAGAATCTCCTTGTCTGTTTGCAATTGAGAGAGCGTGCGTAATCGCTTCGACGCTTCTGCATAGCACTTCGACTTGTGCGCGGAGCGGGTCAAGCTGTTCTGTGAGAATCGTCTCATACAGCAACCGCGCAGGGTCTTTCCGCACATCTTTACCCACTTTCAAAAGTCTTTTGCGGAGCAGGTAATCCACCAGCGCGGCGCGCATGATGTCGCTTCGGGTGACTTGTTCTTCATCTTCGATATATTGAATTTGTCGTTCCTGTTCCAGCGTCGGTTTGACGCTACAACTGCGTTTGCTGTACTTCTCACGCGGCTTTCTCTTGTTCACAAAATTCTCCTTCGCCTCTGACAAAAATCAGCTTCAGTGCGGTTGACCGAAAACTCGCTTTTAACGCTCGCGGTTGACCGGCAAGTGTTGTGCCTGAAAAGACTTGCCGTGCGGGTTGACCGTGTTGACCGGAACTGTCAACTGCGGTCAACAGCTAAAGGCTTGAAGGAAAAGGGAAAAGACACACGCGGAACACGAAAAACCTTTCTATCCTGTCACCACTAAAGAAAGTCAGCACCATTGAAGTACAGATCGTTGGGATTCTGGTTATCGAAGGTTGAGCGCGAGTTGAGGTTGTGCGCTTGATTGCCTTTAAGCGGACGAAGAAAAAGGATGTTTCAGAGGTGACGCAAGCCTTTCGTATGAGCGAAACGGCGGGCGTATTCATGAGGAAGAATCGCCGCTTGTAACTTTCGTCGAGCGCGTAACATCGTGCGTTCGTGAAACTCCAAAGTCGTTTCCTTGAGTTCGGGAAAAGCGTCTGTGTAACGATTGATGGTCGAGCGTTCCGGCTGCAAACGTGGATGATTGTTCACTATGTCGAGCAATTCATCAGCATTCATTTTGCAGTTTCCGTTCGTCTCAATGCGGGCGATGAGCGCATCCACTATCAGGCTTGTGTCGGCGTTTAACTTGTCGAGCGCGGCACGAACTTTCAGACGGGCAATGCGGCGTAGTGTCGCGTCTTCAGCGCGCAAGTTTCCTTCCGTTGTGTAAAGCATGGTGTCTTCCTTTGCGGTAGAGAATTGATTGAAGAACACCTGCTTACTGTCTTTCTAAAATTTTCAGTGACAATTAAGACGACGTAAAACGAAAGGATCAGCGTCGGTTTTTGTGGCATCGGATTTGTAAAGAGGTTTGCGTAGGTAAAGAAGATTTACCGTCGAGATGAATCGAAGAAAGGAAAGTGAAATGATGCCGAAAGGAATGCCGAGAGTGAGAACGGAAACGACGAGCGCGTTGCCGCTCGTGAGTTCAAGGAGAGGGAAATACAAGGAACTTGAGAAGTGTGAACTGGACGCGCAGGTACACGCCGACTTGATGGAGTATGTCGAGTTCGTGAAAGAGGTGGATGGGGAAGAACCGAAGGTCGGCGGTATTGTCAGCGCGGCGTTGGAACGATTGTTTGAAGCCGACACTGCATTTCCGAAGTGGTGCGAGAATAAACGCAGCCGCGTGCGTTCTGATGTCAAAAATAGCGACAACATCACGCCTGCCGTCGCCGTCAATGCGAACGGAAGCGGCAGCAGTAAAGTGATGAAAGTCGGCGAAGCGTGACGTTCTGAAGGGATACGAAGAAAGTCAAAACGAGCGCGAAGAAAGTAATTCATCCTTCTTCGCGCTCGTCTCTTCGGCAACTCGGTTTAAGTTTCAGCCGCTCAATCAGAAATCAAAATCATCGTCCGTGTCTTGGTTCGCGGCGCGTGGTGCTGCTTCTTGTGCTGCTTGCGGAGCATCGTCGCGTTCGGCGGACTTACCGATAAAATTGAAATCGGAAGCATTGATGTTAAGTGTGAAACGCTTGTTGCCGTCGCGGTCAGTCCACTCTTCGGGTTTGAGTTTGCCGTCAATATAGACGGGCGCGCCCTTCTGTAAATACTGCGCGGCGGTTTCGGCTTTGCGCCCGAAGATGTTGGCGCGATACCAGATTGTGTTCTCGATTGTCTCGCCCGTCTTGGTGTCTTTCTGTCGTTCGTTAGTGGCAAGGGAGAAGCTGCAAATCGGAAGTCCTTGCGGCGAGTAGCGAAGTTCCGGGTCACGTCCAAGATTGCCGATGACGATAATTTTGTTGAAGGTTGACATGAGCATTTTCCTTTCTGCTTGGCAGTTAATCTGTTGTGTGTCGAGAGCTTGCAAAGTTTTGTTTGCCGCTCGCTTTTTCTTTTCGTACCTGACGGGCGCGAGAGGAAGTTCAGTGCCGATGAATCGTCTGAACTTCCTCTCGTTAAGTCGCTAAAGTCGCTTTTCGCTCACCACTTTTTCTTATTTATTCGCTCGTAAAGTAATGAGCGTGAGTGACTCAAGCTGCGGGCAACATCGTTTGCGTTGCAACAGAAGAACGAACCTTGAGTGCTTCCCAAATGCGCGCACGGTCTTGACGCGGCAGTTTGTGAATGGTGTTGTCAGGGCGGTTCTGTCCATACATCGCCCAACGTAGGAACGTGAGTTTGCGTGCGCTCGCGGTTTCGATTTCGCGCAAGCATTGTGTGATGAAACGCTGCCTGATTGAAGCGGGAAGCGTCGGCGGTTCGCACTTCAGGTATTGACTCTTGGCAACGGTGTTAAGCGCGGTGAAGTGCGCGAGAGTCAACCGCCTATCTTCTTTCGCTTGGTACGCTTCCTTGATTGAAGTCGCAATGTCTCCGGTGTTTTGGGCGCGACGTATGCGACGATGATAGGAGCGGTAAAGCGAACTCGAATGACACGCGCGTGAATGAAAATCACTTGTCAGTTGTTCCAATAACTTCTCCAACACGAAGCGCGTCTGTTCGCGTTCTTCAACATAAGGACAGACCTTTATGGTGCGCGTGACTTCAACCGTTTCGCCCTTGATTGAGACGAGAGAGCGTGCAGTGCGCGCCACGCGCTCGTGGTAAATGAAGTTGATTGACGCATCAATCCAGTCGTAGATTTCTTCTAACGGCTCACCTGAAACGTAGAGTTTGCGAAGCTCGCTCGCCATGAATTTAGCTTCTTCGGGCAGCGAATTTTCATCAACGTCGTCATCAAGCGTGCCGACAACGCAAACGCGCTCGCCGTCGGTCATATGAAGACTGACGACATGGTTTTCGTCGTACTGCTCATAGACGGATTCATAGTAGAGAAGCAGCGCGTCAGCTTCTTCCGCCGTCTCGGTCGCCGCGTCCATCTCGGCGAAATGGGCTTCGTATTCGTCATATGCGAAGCCGCTCGCTTTGCGCGGAATCTGACGCGAAATGTGGCGAAGTTCGAGTTGGAAAATGTCCGCATGAGTGATGTCGGTTTCACCCAGAACCTCTGCGGCGCGACGCTCAAACGCTGCACGCTTGTCGCTCAAACTCTCGTCGTCGGAGATGGAATTAAACGAAGAGAGTGATTCAAGTTCCGTTTCGATGACCTCACCGAAAGCGCGTTCTTCTTCCGTCGCCGTGATTGACGAAAGGTGCAGAGCAAGCAAGCCTATCTCTTTCAACACGTCTCCGGCTGGACGCTGCTTCGCTTCTTTGTAGTAATGCGAAGCGATGCTTTGCAGTTCGCGTGCGCGACCGTCTTCGCCTGCAATCAACTTCACGCAACGCACAAACTCAACCGCGTCGGCTGTGTTGCCGAAGATGCGTTCGGCGTAAGGCACGGAGACGATTTTGGTTTCCTTATCAGGTTCGGAAGTCGAGCCTAAGTCAGGTTCAATGCGAACTATAAGGTTACCCGCGATGGTGTGTTCTTCGTAGTCGAGGCGGGCTAGTTGCGGCAAACGTGACAAGTGGTTGTACACGTCTTGGCGCGGCGAACCCGTGTTGGCGGGCGTGAAAATTTGGCGGAGCGACGGACGCTCAACCCGTGTTGATACAAGTTGCGGTAACATCAGAGTGCTTCTCCTTCGAGAAAGAAATTTGGTTAAAGCACTCCGCTACTGTCTTTCTAAAATTTATTGGTTGGAAATGCGGACGTTGAAAAGAAAGGAAGGGCGTTGATGGAAAGTTTTAATTTTCAAGTCGCCCTATTTCAAAGTGACTCGCTGAACAAATGCAGCATGGCGAGGTTTAAATAAAGTGCGGCGTCTTCCGGTCAAACTGTTTGTCGCAGTGAATTTATATGGATAAAAAAGAATTTCTGTTACGTCAGATAGCGAAGACAAACAAGAAAAGTTACGAGAATTATGTGGTGACAAGAGTGATCCACAAACTAGACGATTCAACCGTAAAGTTCATTACGCAACAGTATGTGCGCCGTCCTCAAAAGCGGCGCGCTTTAACTGACCTATACCTTCCGCAGATTTCATTTCACGTCGAGATAGACGAGGGGTATCACAAATCTATTGGAGAAGCGGATAAGGTTCGAGAGGCTGACATCATAGATGCAACGGGACATACCATTGCGCGCGTGGATGCCACCTTACCGATTGATGAGTTGAATAACTCAATTGATGGAGTGGTCAAACGGATTCGTGAACAGATTCAAATTAAACGCGACCTTCAGCAGTTTGAGGATTGGAATCCTGAAAAAGAACATAATCCACACGCGCATATCGAGAAGGGCTACATGGATTCGGATGAAGATGTTGCCTTCTATCGTCATGCTGATGCGTGCAACTGCTTCGGGCATTCATACGTGCAATATCAACCTGCGCTGGCGCGTCACGCTGTCGAAAAAGGGCTAACAATCTGGTTCCCGAAACTCTATGATAACGCCGATTGGCATAACGTCATCTCCGATGATGAAGAAACCATCTATGAGCGTAGAAAGCGAGATAACGATGAATTTATTCGCTCTTATCTCAACCGAACGGATAGGTTCAAACGCTTAGTTTTTGCAAGAGTGCGCGATTCTCTTGGCAGCGTCATGTACCGCTTCAAGGGCTTTTATGAAGTGGATGTTGAGACTTCGCGGGAGACATTCACCATTACATATCGGCGGAAGGGTAGGAGAGTAAGAACGTATGCGCCGATTGAGGAATTTGCTCGGTATGATAAAACGGCGATTGAGGAATCAACATAAAGTCTTATGAAGGCAATAAAAAGGGCGCGTCGCTCGGAGCGGCGCGCCCTTAAAAGCTTGTGGGATTGACTGCTCCGCTCATTTCATAAAGGCAGCAAAAGATCATCGTCCGCTTCGTCTGACGATGCTTTGCGGGCGCGTGCTTCTTCGATGGTAATCATCGCTTCTATCTCTGCTTGTAGTCGCTCATAGCGCGAGCGTTCCCCGTCGGTCAAAGTTGCCTCGTGCAGCGCACGGTCGCTTTCAATTGAAGTGACATCAGAACCAGTATCGGGAGGTTCCGATCCGTCACCGGGCAGCAAGTTAAAATCTTCATTTGACATGGGCATAGACTCCTCTCGTGCGGTGTGAGTCACGCCCTCATCATATAAGGTTTCAGGCACGTTTGCCGACCTCTAACGGTGCGCTGCTGTCCATTCTTCGCGCGGCACGACGCAGGTGTTGCTTGAGCGCGCTATGTGTTAGCCCCAAACGGCGAGCCGCCGCTGGAAGGTGTCCGGTCTTGCGGCGCGCGGCTTCGATGCCACACCGACGCACACGGGCTTCCCACTCCCTCAATGACTCACCGTGCCGGATGATACAAATCTCCGGCGGTACGACTATTTCACCTTCGGTTGATTCACGGCGCGGCGCATCTGTTTCGTGTGAAGCGGTAGAGAGTTTGTTGATGTACCGGCGCACCTCTTCGGTTTTTATCGGGGTGTCATCCACGATATAGCTTGTAAGTTCATAAACCATGTTCCGCAAGCGACGAATGTTGCCGGGAAAGTCGAACTCTAAAAGTAAGCGGACGGCTTCGCGTTCAATCGTGAAGGCTTGCGCGCGTTCGCTCATACGCGCCGATTCGCGTAAGAAATGATCGAGCAGAGCGGGAATGTCTTCGCGGCGTTCGCGCAACGGGACGGTTTCGATTTGCAGCACACTCAAACGGCAATACAAATCTTCGCGGAACGCGCCCGATTCAATCATCGCCGTGAGGTCGCGCGAAGTGGCGGTAATGATGCGTATGTCGCATTCCACATAGCTGTTTGTGCCGAGCCGCTTGATGCGCTTTTCTTCAATCGCTTTGAGCAGTTTATTCTGCATCGCAAGCGGAATCTCGCCGATTTCATCAAGGAAAAGTGTGCCGCCGATGGCTTCCTCGAATAGTCCGGCGTGGTCGCGGTCGGCTCCGGTGAACGCGCCTTTGCGATAGCCGTAAAGTTCGGCTTCAAACAGATGTTCGGGAAGCGCGGCGCAGTTGATGTCTTTGAACGGATGCCCTGCGCGGCGCGAACGCTCATGGGTTTGGAGTGCGGCAAGGGTTTTGCCGGTGCCGGTTTCGCCGGTGATAAGAACGTCGAAGTGCGCGTTGCGGGCGGCGCGTTCGATGTCCGCTTCGAGCCGTTGGGCTTTAAGGCTCGGCAAGAGGCTTGGGTTGGTTGAATTGAAATTCCAAAGGTCTGGAGTTAGGGATTGTAGATATTCCTCCTGCTGGTAAGTACCGACAGGAGGAATGGGGTGCTGCCGCATCTTGGGTTGCTTCTCCTTGAATTGTATTGTTGATGCTCGGCGGAGAAGTTCACTGCGTAAAGACGCGCCGCATGTAGGAAACTTCCGAGTCTGCGGGAACGCAGAAGAAGCGGAGCCTATGTGGTCAAGAAATTTCGCGGTTCAAAATGAAGGGCGAAACATCAAGCGAACTTGTGCGAGCGGAGAAGCTAAAATCAAGTATTGTGCCGTCGCGTCGCACGCACGATTGAAGAGATGTTTGGAGAAGTGAAAACGATTGTGTGGGTTGAAGTTAGCCGACAAAGAGTGAACGGTGAGTGCCATCAAGCTAACTTCGTACCGCTGTCTCAAGGTTGAAACAGTTGTCACACGTTTGGCATGAAGTGTCGCAGATGTGAAACGGCGCGCGGTCTTCCAAAAAGGCTGTTAGTTGTTTTCACTACATGATTAACTTGGTGGCAAGCACGCTGCCTTCTCTTTCCGGGTCGTTACACTCGCCGCGCCCGCGAGAACAAAAGGCGCATAAACACCCGCAATCATGCGTGAAGCTTTCCAGCGTAATATCCGTGTCAAAGTTAGCGTAGAAGACGGCGTACATAGAATCACTCAAACGCGCGGGACGGAGCGCGTACCAGTGGACATCCTGCTCGCCGTGTTCGGTCAAGCGGGTCATCAAACTCTCCAACATCCGTAGCGTCTGACCGCGCACGCATAGTTCCCAAGCCACTGCAATCAGCAGGTCTCCCCCGCTCCAATCGCGCAAGAAGCGGTCGCGCATCTCCGCGTCACACTCGAACACTTCATCGAGTAATGAAACCGGTGCGTCCCGCAACGTCCACACGAATAGTGCCTGACTTGCAGAAGATGTGTGCAGTAGGCAAAGATTTTTAGTCACGGCATTTGTCCGGGGATGAATAGTATTGCAGCATAATCAGAGTCTATGTGCGGCAAAGACTCACTGCTACGGTGAGCAACCGTCGTGCCGTCATCGCTTGGTTACTGCGGCATCTGATCCTGACATGAGCGGCGTAGCGCGTCCTGCGCCGACACCACGCGCAAGTGGTGATGCGCGGCGAGCGGACGCTTGCGCGTGACGACGGGCGCGGGAGAAAGGGCGAGAGAGTTATTAACCAACGGGAGATTGTTCGCGGGCGGATCAGAAGGCGGAGACGGCGGATGACGGCGCGCTTTTCGTGCGATGAGCCATAGCTCAAGCCTTTCGCAACACCCGTCGAACAGCTTGTTGAGAAACTCAGTAATATACCGGCAGAGCGTTACCAACCCGATGACGACGAGAAACGCTATGGCAAGCAGCAACAAACCTTCGCGCAACGTAACGCCGACCGCTATGAAAGCGGCAGAAGAAAGCAAGCAGAGCATAAGAGGCGACTCCTACAATTGAATTAGCGAAATCGCTTATTGCGCGCCTCTCTGATTCTCTCCACCGCGCTCTTACCGTTTGTGATTATTTATGAATTGGGAAGATATCAATAGTGAAGGTAGTTCTTAGGAAAGGAAAACTTTGAAGACGGGTAATCAGTTGACGTGAGTTTGATGCTCCGTCAACAAGCGGCGTCCTTCTTCGGTCAAACCACCGACAACCATCACCATCTCGACGCGCTCTTGACCCTGATGCGTGCGCGTTTGCTCGAACAGTTGGCGCACAATGCCGAGCCGCTCCATCTCGCGCAACCTTTCGACCGTATTATCGAACTCCGCAAGGTTTTCATGAGTACGAAGAAACGGCTCGAAGATGCTCACGCCGGAATCAATCTGTTGCAGCAACATCAGAAATGGAGAAGGTGAAACTGTCATCACGCCCGCTTTATACTTTCTTTTGGTGAAGGCTGCCTAACCTGCGCTAAATAACTCTCAACATCATAAGTGGCGACTATCTCGCCAATCACATCAAGCGGCATCTCATCCGCTTTCGTAAAATTGATGCAGCTTTTGCCCATCTTCAATCGCTTGCCCGAAGTCTCTAACTTTGTTCTTAATTCAGGAGACAGGTACGCGCACATCAAGTACAAGCTGATGTAGTTTTTCTGATTAGCGAGCGCGACATAAATCTCATCTCCCGCTTTGAACGTCAGGAACTTCGTGTCTGCGTGTTCGCTGTATCCCGCCGGAATATTCTGCCGCACCGTATCCCACACTTTGACGATTTCCACCAGCCTCTCGGCGGGTAAGTTCGCTAAGAATCCCTCATAAGAATTACGTTCGTTTGGCATATTCAAGTCCTCAAGAGGCGTTCGCTTGATGCGCGTTGAAGCATTCGTCTGGCACAGCGAAAAAGATTCTTCTTGTCACGAGGTGTGTTGCGTGCTTAGAATCGCGTTTCGTTCGTGAAATACAAGTAAAGCATGAAAGCGAAACGATGAGCAAGAATCAATCAGCGGCAACCGGCGAAGCGTGTGCAATGAACGTCAAAGCCGTCTGGGAATTTACCCGCGACCCGATGAGATTAACAATTCCGCTTTTTACGAGCGGCGTTTCGGCTGGCTTTCCATCTCCAGCGGAGGATTGGATTGAAGGAAAATTAGACTTCAATTGCTGGCTGATAGACCATCCGGCGGCGACCTTCATAGCTTTACCGCGAAGGATATGCTTGCAAGAAAGCGGGCGTAATGCTCAACGACTTTTTTGCCGTCAGATGAATTTACAGGGCGAATGTTCGATCAAGATTCATGGGAGAAGCTACGACGCATCTCGCAGGCGATGGATAAAATCAACAAAAAGCACGGACGCCATACTTTGCGTTATGGATCTGTGGAAACATCCGGTAGGTGGGAGGCGAAGCGGAGAAGCCCGCGCTACTCAACCGATTGGCGCGAGCTGGCAGTCATCAGAGGATAGGTAGTCGGTGAAATGATCCTTCTCTGCATCATCTTCATTAAGGTAGATTAATGCTTGTCCGATGTTCATCGTTTCGATTATGATGAACATCAAGGGGGATCTTAATAATGGCAGGCTCAAGCACAACTAAAAAGCATAAGCACTTCATTCTCGACCAAGCGAAGATCGAGCGGGCGCAGAAGCTGCTCGGCACACAGACGGAGAAGGAGACTATTGAGCGCGCGTTAGAAGAAGTCATCGAGGAGCGCGAACGCAACCGCAGGGCGTGGACGGCGCACGAGCGTTTCGTCAAAAGCGGCATTGAAATTCGTGATGTTTACGGGGTGCTTCAGGCTGAAGCTGAATGATTGGGACACAAAGTTGAAGATTTCCGATGCAGCCGGTCTTGTTTGACACATCCGTTTATATCACCGCGCTTCGACAAGGTGATGATGCTGTGCTAGGGACGCGGAATGTCGCCTACGGTTCGCCCTTGTGGTTAAGTGCAGTGGTGTTGGAAGAACTCTACGCTGGTGCAGACGGGCGGGGGCGCAAACGCCTTGCCAAGTTTGAGCGTGATTTTGTGAAGGTGAATCGTCTGCTGGTGCCGGAAGCGAACGAGTGGTCGCGGACGGGCGCGGTGTTGGCGCAGATTGGCGAGAAGTATGGTTATGAAAAGATCGGCAGGGCGCGGTTGACGAACGACACACTGATTGGCACGAGCGCGGCGCGGCAAGGGATAGTGTTGCTCACTAAAAATGCGCGCGACTTCGAGTTGATAGCGGAGTTTTGCTCATTACAGTATCAACTTATGTAAAGGCTTGTAATCTCGCCCTGAAGTGTTTCGTTTAACTCTATTCACATTACTCAATATCTATGCCGGAATTAAGATGGGTTGGTAAAGAGAAGGTCGTCAATCATCACTTGGACGTGCCTTTCAGGACGCTGCGAAATGTTTATACCTTCGCTTCTGAAGGTCACGCGGCGGCGTCGCGTGGGGATGCGGGCGGCAATAAGATTATTCACGGCGATAATCTGGAAGCGTTGAAGGCGTTGCTGCCGGAGTATGAGGGGCGTGTGAAGTGTATCTACATTGACCCGCCGTACAACACGGGGAATGAGAATTGGATTTACAACGATAACGTCAATGACCCGAAGTTGAAGAAGTGGCTGGGGCAAGTCGTCGGGCGCGAAGGCGAGGATTTAAGTCGCCATGATAAATGGCTGTGCATGATGTATCCGCGCTTGAAGTTGCTGCGAAGGTTGCTGGCTGATGATGGAGTGATTGTCGTTAGCATTGATGACACGGAAGTTCATAATCTTCGTCATCTCCTTGATGAGATTTTTGGAAGCCGTAATTTCATCGCCAATATAGTTTGGCAAAAGCGATACGTTTCAAATGTGACAGCGAAGTTTCTATCAGATATGCACGACCACATTCTTGTTTACAGTCGCAATATCGAAAACGTAAAGGTTAAAAGATTGGAGCGGACTGAAGAACAGTTGAAAGACTACAAAAATCCTGATGAAGACCCACGTGGTTTATGGAGAGCGCAAGACTTATCTGCAAGCAAGCCTTATAACGCAGGAAGGTTTGAGATAGTTACTCCGGCAGGACTAACAGTCACTCCTCCACCGGGACGTTATTGGCGATGTAATCGTGAGCAATACGATAAATGGATTGCGGACAACCGCATTTGGTTCGGTAAATCTGGCAATGGTCGTCCGATGCTGAAATCCTTTTTGGAGGAGTTGAAAAACGGTATTACGCCGAACACTTGGTGGACGTATGAAATGGCAGGGCACAATAAAGAAGCGACACTTGAACTAAAAACAATTTTCGATGGAGCTTCGCCGTTCGATACACCAAAACCTGTAAAACTTCTTTCACAAATCTTTGAGCATTTTTGTAGCAAGGATTCTTGTATTCTCGATTCATTCGCCGGTTCAGGCACAACGGCGCACGCGGTTCTAAAACTCAATCAACAAGACGGCGGCAATCGTAAGTTCATCCTTATCGAAACCATGGACTACGCCGAAAACATCACGGCGGAGCGCGCACGGCGCGTGATGAACGGTTACGGCGAAGCGGGCAAGCGAATCGCGGGAACGGGCGGGAGTTTCGATTACTATGAGATCGGGCAGCCGCTCTTTCTCGATGACGGTAATCTCAACGAGACGCTCTGCATAGACGAGATTCGCCGCTACGTCGCCTATACCGAAAATATCCCGCACGTGCAGCAGACCGCGCGCGACAATCCGCACACTTCGTATCTGTTAGGCATGGCGAACGATACCGCGTACATCTTTTACTACGAACCGACGCGCTCGACGACACTTGATTTGGAGTTTCTCTCGACACTCAACTTCAAGCCTGCCGCCTCCGTCATCTACGCCGACAACTGTTTGCTCGGTCGCGCATTCATGCAACGCCACCACATCACGTTCAAGAAGATACCACGCGACATCACACGGTTTTAATCCTTCAATCGTCGTATGGAACTGAAAAGCTACCAGCAAAACGTCATCTCCGATTTAGAGCGGTTTCTCGAACACATCAACGGCGAAGCCGATTTGCGCCGTGCGTTTCGCGCTTACTGGGACGCGCGTGGCGTGACAAAAATAGAGGATTACAAGAACAACGTCCCGCGCGTTCCGCACGTCTGCATTAAAGTCCCGACGGCGGGCGGCAAAACATTCATCGCCGCGAACGCCTTGCGCCCTATCTTTGAAAGTTTCACGCGCATCAATCCAGCGCGCCCGAAAGTCGTGGTGTGGCTCGTGCCGTCAATCACGATTCTCGAACAAACAATTAAAAACTTTTCCGACGTGCAGCATCCGTATCGTCAAAAATTGAATGCACACTTTAACGGGCGCGTCACCGTCTTTACGAAAGCCGATGTTTTACAGGGCGCGGGCTTTACTCCCGACGATGTTCAGGCGCAACTCAACATCATTGTCTTGAGCTTCGATTCGCTTCGCGCACGCAACAAAGAAGACCGCAAAATTTACCAAGAGAACGGCAACCTCGCGGGCTTTGCTTCGCGCGAGGGCGATAAAGAAACGCTTTTACCGGAACACGACGAAACCGCGCTTATCAACGTGCTGCGTCGTCTCGAACCCGTCGTGGTCGTTGATGAAAGCCACAACGCAGAAACCCTTTTGAGCGTCGAAATGCTCGCCAACCTCAATCCGGGTTTCATACTCGATTTAACCGCGACGCCGAAGCGCAACAGCAACATCATCTCTTACGTCAGCGCGCTCGAACTGAAAGCGCATCGCATGGTCAAGCTGCCGGTGATAGTGAAAAACGAGCCGGACAAAACCGAAGTCATCAACGATGCGTTGAGCCTGCGCCGCCGCTTAGAGCAAGATGCCGAGGAAGAAGAGAAGGCGGGCGGCGACTACATCCGCCCGATAATTCTGTTCCAAGCGCAGCCGCGCACGGGCGACGACAACACGACGTTTCAGCGACTAAAAGAGAAGCTGGTTGCGCTCGGCATCCCAGAAGAAGAAATCAAAATCAAGACCGCTGACATCAACGAACTCAAAGGCATTGACCTGATGAGCCGCCTGTGTCCCGTGCGCTACATCATCACCGTCAACGCCTTGAAAGAAGGTTGGGATTGCCCGTTCGCTTACGTCCTCGCCTCACTTGCGGATAAATCTTCGGCGGTTGATGTCGAGCAGGTTCTGGGGCGCGTGCTGCGTCAACCTTATGTGCGCGAACATAAGCGCGAACTCTTGAACATGAGCTATGTGTTCACGGCTTCCAATCGTTTCCTAGACACACTTGATAACATCGTCAAAGGTCTCAATCGCGCGGGCTTTAGCGAACGCGATTACCGCGCTATTGATGCCGCCTCATCACAAGTAAGTCACGCGCTTCCGACACAAGGCATGATGTTTCCGCCGCTTGATCCTGCCCCGCACGAACCGCCGCCATCGAACGCGCCTGCACTCGATAGTTCGACTTCGATTGAAGAGGATGAGATTGAAGTCGCGCGCATTGAAGTCGCAGGGGGTGACGGCGACAACAGCGCGGCGAGCGTGGAGGCGCGCATTGACGCCATCACTCGTCAAGCCGTGCAAGCAAACGCGGCTTACGAACAGCAAGCGCGGACGGCAGGCAACGAAATCGCGCCGGAATTGGAAGACAAGATGAATAAGCAGAATATGAAAGAGGTGTTTGCCGAGATTGCAAAAGAGATACGCATACCGCAGTTCTTTATCAAAATCGAGAGTCGCGGCGGCTTCTTCGATGCCGGGGAAAACTATGAGTTGCTAGAAAATAACGAACTGCTCAGAGATTTTCGCTTAAGCCAGTGTGACATAAACATTCAATTTGAGAGCGCGGAAGGCGAGTTTTATGCGGTGGATGTTGAACGCATCGGGGACGAAGATTTTAAGCCGACGTTCAAGAAACTTAATGAGGGGCAGAAGGCGCGGCTCAATGACTACATCTTGAGTTTGCCGCCCGAGTCGAAAGTGCAGAGCGTCACGGAAAAGTTCCATCAACTCATCGGCGAGATGTATCCGATTCCCGACCGCGAGATTAAGGCTTACATCAAACGAATCTTCGAGGGGATGACGCCTGAACAACTGCGCGATTGCCTTGATCGAGACTTCGCTTACAGCCACAAGATAAAACAGAAAATCACGGAACTTGCGCGCGCCAAGAAAGAGAAAATCTTTTCCGATTACCTTGATACCGACAAGGTTGTAACTCGCCCCTCGTATCAACTGCCTGCGTTCATCACGCCGGTGGCGACTGCTCCGGCAATCACCAAAAGTTTATTCACCGCCGAGAACGGGATGAATAATTTCGAGCGGCGCGTCATTAACGAAATTGCCAATTTAGAATCAATCGCTTTCTGGCACAAGATAATCGAGCGCCAGGGGTTTCACCTCAACGGCTTCATCAATCACTATCCTGACTTTTTAGTGCAAACTAAAAGCGGCAAAACCCTCATCGTCGAAGCGAAGGGTGATGACCGCGACAATTCCGACTCGGCGCGCAAGCTGAAGCTCGGACATTTGTGGGCAAGCAAAGCAGGGAACGAGTATCGCTACTTGATGGTCTTCGATAATAACCCGCTTGAAAGTGCTTACCGGTTGGTGGATGCTGTAAAGCTCATCGCACAAATTTAAGCTCTGAGTGTGGCTGTACGTTCGACGACAGGAATCTTTTAATGTATAAGTTGAGTTGCTTAAAATTCATATTGCTACGAGCGCGCAAATGTGCCTCTGGAGTTCCGAGTTGAGTTCTGTTAGAGGAAAACAAATTAAGACAGGTGCAAAACCCATCAAACCGCCCAGCAAAGTAAGCAAACGCGCGCATTCCAATCACACATCCCGGAAAAAATCTCGAAGCGTTATAGCTAAGGCTGAAGATCTACAATTTATAACAGCACTGCGCCGAGATACCCGCCAGTTAAATTTAATAGAAAATTCAGTTGATTTGATTGTGACTTCACCACCGTATTGGCGGAAGCGCGATTACGAAATTAGTGGTCAAATAGGACAAGAGAAAACCTCCGCCCAGTATGTTGAAGCAATCGTCGAGGCTTTGAAAGAGTGGCGGTGCGCCTTACGTCCAACAGGATCGGTTTTCCTGAACATCGGCGATACATACTACGAACGTAATCTAGTTGATCTGCCGAGTAAAATCTTAGCCGCCGCACAAAGCGATAAGTGGATACTTCGTAATCGCATCGTTTGGGTAAAGAACGGCGGGATACCTAACCCGGTTAAAAACCGTCTCAGCAATCGCCATGAATATATTATTCATCTTGCCGTGAGCCGCCATTACTATTACGACCTGTTCGCTTATACCGAAAAATTCGGCAACGGCTCGAATCCCGGTGATGTTTGGAACGTCGATCCCAAAAGAAATTTCCAAGATCATCTCGCACCTTTCCCCGAAGAAATCGCCGAGCGCGTTATCACCCTTGCCTGTCCTCTTGAAGTATGCGTGACGTGCGGTAAGCCAAGAAATCGTATAGTCCGTCGGACGAACAATCTCAATCCAAATCGCGTGCAAGCTAGACGCGCTCTGGAAATAGCCAAAGAGCGCGGACTGACAACGGCGCACATCTCTGCCATTCAAGCGACAGGCATTTCCGATGCAGGTAAAGCCATTCACTTTCAAAACGGAACGGGACGAAACTCAGAAAATGTAAAAAGATTAGCGACTGAGGCGAAGAAAATACTTGGCGGCTATTTCCGTGAATTTACTTTTCCTCAACGCGAATCTAAAGGCTGGTCGAATTGTGGGTGCCACCGTGGTTTTGCTCCCGGCGTCGTTCTCGATCCTTTCATGGGTACGGGCACAACGATTAAAGTTGCAGCAAGGCTGGGGCGGTCAGCCATTGGCGTGGATATAGATTCAAAGTCGCTACGTGGATTTTCGTCTATTGCTTCGTCGTTGTTCATCTAAGTCACAGAAAGTGCGAGACACAAAACATAGCTTCTCAGAAAGAGCGAAACCGCGGTTTCGCTCTTTCTGCATATTAGCTGGCAATAATAGATTTCTCCGACCCGTCTCACAGCATTTTCAACAGAAGTCATCAAGTGTTATAAATCTGTAAATGAATGCGCGCTAGTCAACAGGGAAAGATGGCGTCGGTTCATCAACTTAGGGGACGAATCAGTTATGCCCTCGCTGAGTAAAAAATCGCTATCGTTGTTCCTTCGCACCGATTGCGAACGCCAATTTATACTGTCGCTGTATAGCGACACAGAGCGTCGCGATCCTAGCTTAAACTTGCCTCCGCGACAGAAGCTACGTGCTGCTTTGGGGCAGGTTGGGCAAGCTGGTTACGATTGGCAAGATAAGAAGGTAGGCGAACTGAAGGATGTTTTCGGTCAAGCGAATGTTCACGAAAACCCGGTAAGAACAGGTAAGCGTCCGGGGAAACTTGATCTCCTGACCGCGTTGCAAAACGTCGAGGCTTTTCAGTTCATTGTTGAAGCTGAATATGATTCAAACAACACTTCGTTTAGAGCGGCTATCGGTCTAACAAGACTAACCGATTACTATGGCAAAGAAGTCGGCATCAGCGGAACTAATCCTGACATAATCCAAGTTTTACCCTCGTTATTCTCTACTACTAATTCACAAATAGTTGATGAGCATAACCCATACGACATTGGGGTAAAGCCAAATGGCGAAACATTCACGCTGGCTCAAAATGATAATCGGTTAAGACTGCGTGTCATAGACATCAAGCTCACATCGGAGCCGGGCGCGCACTACTTCGCCGAAGTGGTTTATTACTCAATAACACTGGCAGCTTGGATTGTTGAGCATAAGCTAAACGATCAATTTGTCGTTGTTGCTGCGCCTGCCGTTTGGCCGGGTTCACATGAGGCTTCAAATATCG
Source organism: Pyrinomonadaceae bacterium MAG19_C2-C3 (assembly GCA_024330265.1). Lineage (GTDB taxonomy): Bacteria > Acidobacteriota > Blastocatellia > Pyrinomonadales > Pyrinomonadaceae > JANDLT01. The sequence continues at coordinate 48,069 of JANDLT010000037.1, forward strand.
CTCGGCAATATGAGGAATGGAATCGTCGGGCGCACAACCCGAGTGCTGAAGAATTAGCTCTAGCCTTAGAAGCGGATATTGAAATCGCACCGTTCGATGTCTTTGCTCCGCAATTGTGCCGTTTTCTTCGTGAGCGGCTGCCGGTTATGTTGAGCAAACCGTGGCAGGATTTGGAGTGGTACGTTGATTATCGTTGTAAGGGTTGTGAATTTCTAGGTTATCCGTGGCTTGACCGAAACAAAGTCGTCCAGAATGATCCATTGCATTGCTGGCCGACTGCTGAGAAGACGGGAAATCTCTCGCGCGTGGTTGGACTCTCTCGCGGCGCGAGTAAGCAATTGCAAAGCGGGAACGTACCGGATGTCACCTCGCTCGCCGCGACTAAGGCTGGCGCGACGATTTTTGATGGACATCAAGGACTGCGCTCTAAACGCACATCATTTCCTCACCGCGCCGCCGCGCTCCAAAACAACAGCACATCCGTCATACCCGATTCAGGTGGTGACGCTGTGATGCCTAAGTGGCCCGACCTCCATGTTTATATCTTCCTTGATTATGATTTAAGCAGTGCTATTACCGCATCCATCGCCCTTCGCGCTTTTTGGAAGGAGCGGTTGCCTTTTAATTCAACTCTCGTTGCGAATAAAACGGAGTGGAACCGAAGATCGAATGAAGATGAAGTTTTTTTGATTGATCGTCGAAGCATAGAACGGGAGCGCGATGAATTTCTCAAATTTCTCCGTCAGCTTCGCAAGATTTTCAACGAGGTGATGCAGCAGGATGACAAAGATTCGCAAGATGGTCGGCGTGACCAAAAAACTCTAAACAGTACATATCAAATTTATCTGTGGGATGAGTCCCAACGAAAACACTTGATACGTCTTATCGGGCGTCATCTTCCATATGTTCTGGCTGACTCTCAGCTCAGAGGACTTGCTTGGCTGTTTCCGCCTCCAGAATTGATGCAGCCATCAGAAGATGCCTCAAGACAATCGCCAATCACGCTTGTCTCTAATGTTATTAGCAATACGATAGCGATACCCATACCGCACCATTACAGATTGCTGGATGTTGTTCAGACGTACCTCCCGACTAGCTATAGCTCTTCGCCGCCGCACTTTCATCCACATTACCAAGAGCCGATGAGCGATCTTATTCCGGCTGAACGTATTCATGAATACTGGCAAAGGGTCGGGCGGTGGACAGAAACTCAAGAGCTGATTCAGGAAACAGCTCGAAAGAAAATATATGCCTTGAATTTGATTGTCAGCAGATTGGAAAAGGATTTGAAACCTTTTCTGTCATTAAAATCAGCACCCATATTAGTGCGCGGTCCCCGCAATGTGGCTGGGGTAGCCCCACAGAGTAGCCTGTGGCTTGAATATGCCCGTCTGAACGCTGCACTTAACAGTCTCAAAGTAGAAGCAACGCGAGCTATGCCTCCGCACGAGCGAGAAGCGCGGCTAAAGTCTGCATATCTTAACTACCGCTTATCAGGACAAAATGAGAAAGCTGTCCTTGCAGCTATCAGTCAAGCGGAAGGTGTGACCATTACACCTGCGCCAGATATTTTCGTTTACAAGATGAGCAAGGACTCTCTTGATGTGAACTTCAAACTGGGGGAGTTCCTGTGTGCGCTATCGCCCAAAAGTGTTCATGGGTTTCTTAGCGAACACCCTTTTAGACACATTCAAGGCACAAGCTTAAAGGACGATTTTAGGAGGTCTAGGACTGTCGCTGACTTCGAGATGACGAGTGTAACAATCGAAGCCGTTGATCGCGTGAATGGCTTTATAGTCCTTCGGGCAAGTGATAGCTGTCGGATATGGGACCTTGAGCGAGAAACGAGTCTAGACTTCTCTAAAGACGTGATTCTCGATCCAATACACAAAGACTTTCTTACCAGAAAAGTTGAGCAGACCGTCCGAGCGATAGGTCATCCTCCGAGTGCTCTCTGCGATCCGAGAACGGCGGAAGCATTAGGATTGCCGAATAATATGCCGGCAGGTTCGGCTCCGTCTTCACCTGCGGCGGAAATTCTTTGGGAGTCACCCAAAGTTTCTACTTCTCAAGTTCAACGTCATCTTGTTGCCATCCGAAGCAGGTTAGAATCGCTTAACATCGGGAATAACAGTAATCTAGATTCGTCGCAATGGGATGCGTGGGAGTCCGCTTTGTCGTGCCGGTTTTCGCTCATCTGGGGTCCGCCCGGCACCGGAAAAAGCCGCACTCTCCGCGCCGTAATATTAGGAGCTGTACTCGATGCCATTACGAATCGGCGACCGCTAAGGGTTCTAATCACCGCTAACACCTACACAGCTATTGATAATGTTCTTTTAAGCGTAGAGAAAGAACTAAAGGGTATTTTACACACTGAACCTTTTGAAGTTTACCGTATTCAAAGTAAGTGGCATATACCGCCTTCAGACTTAGCGGCAAAACATCCTGATCTGAAAAATCTGATACTGAACAGCGCAAATCCCTCGACCGAAATAAAAGAACTTCAAAAGTCTCTTAAAAAACCTAATGGGATAGTTGTCGTCGGTTGCACACCGCAGCAACTTCATAATCTCGCGGTAGCTGCTAAAACTCATAGTGTTCGTAACCGTCCGGCGAACACCATGCGGCAGTGGTTCGATTTAATCATCCTTGACGAGGCTTCGCAGATGGACGTTGCCACAAGCACCTTAGTATTTACCAAGGCGACTTCTGACGGTATTTGTGTTTTAGCTGGGGATGACTTACAGCTTCCACCAATCCATCCGGCAGAGCCGCCAAAAGACCTTGAAAGCGTGGTCGGCTCGGTTTACAACTATTTTCGTCATTACCACGATATTGTTCCTAACTCGCTGGACATTAACTACCGATCTAACAAAACGATTGTCATGTTCACTAAAACAGCAGGCTACAGTTCCAAGCTACAGAGCAACTCGCCAGACTTAAGACTCCGGTTGCTATCACCAGTACCGACACCGAAGCCGCTAGATTGGGCGAACGAATTATATTGGTCTTCAGATTGGGCTAAGATTGTTGATCCTGATTACCCTACGACGTGTTTCGTTTACGATGACCGCTCTAGCAGTCAAGTTAATGATTTTGAAGCCGACGCCGTTGCGTCATTGCTTTGGTTGATGTATGGGAGGATAGCGGACAAACTTGAAAATCAGCGTAAACCTGACGGTACGATAGATACTTTGCTATCTTCGGCTCCATACAGCGTGAATGATTTTTGGGGCAAAGCGGTGGGCATCGTAACTCCCCACCGCGCGCAGATGGCTAAAATAATTCATCGGTTACAACACATCTTTCCAGCTCATCCTGCAACAGATATTCGTAACGCAGTTGATACGGTAGAGCGTTTTCAAGGGCAACAACGCGATGTCATTATTGGCTCATTCGGTTTAGGCGATCCCGACATCATTAGTGTCGAGGATGAATTTCTTTTCAATCTCAACCGGTTTAACGTTCTTACCTCTCGTGCTCGCGCCAAAGTGATTATTTTCGTTACTCGCACATTATTAGATCATTTATCCAATGACGTTGATGTCCTAAAAGAATCGCGGCTTCTAAAGATGTTCGCCGAATCTTATTGCACAGAAGCTCAAGCAATTCAGATTGGTTTTATTAAAAATCAAATTGTCCAATCAAAGAAAGGTACTCTACGACGCCAGTAGATCAAACGGTCTTCCTCTTCAGGTGATCTGCTCGAAGCTGACTATTCTCACAGAATATATTTTCTTGTCTCGCATAAGCTTGCGTCCGATAACTCCTATCCCGCGCTTTTGAGCTTTGCCCAACAATTCAAACCAGCCACTTGATTCTGCATAGAGCGACGGAGGCTTCACTAATATGTATTACCCAAAGGCTGATTGTTAGGCAAAGCCACGACGGGCAATTACAAATTTATCGGACGCGACATGCTGTTTGCCATTAGACGTAACTCAATTAAATCCTTTGAAAGCACTCGTGATTGTTAAAGTTCGAGCGCGTCGAGGAATTGCGCGGCATAGCTGTGTGGTGGCTCTGCCTCAGGCTTCATGTCTACCTCTTTGCTGGAAGTTTCGTTACGGTGTGCCGTGTCATTAATATTCACTGCAGTTTCACGGCTGGCAAGATGGTAAGGCGTTTTGCGATGGTTAAGCTTCGTGGCTTCAAGATTGTCAAAGATGTATCGGGCGGTGCGATACGGCACTGATCGCGGAGTCTTCGGCTGTGCGACGAGTTTCGTGCCGCGCCTACCGTTGTAGCCCGTCACACAAAAGCCGTCATCTTCCTGAGTTAAGTGAATCTCATATAACTTGTCGCTCTTTCCTTCTCGGTAATACAAGCACACCTTCTCGATGAGAGACATAACACACGCTCGCTTACGTTCCCGAAAAGCAGTTTATGTGTAACGATGAAATAAAGTCGTGAACTTGCCTGCCGCTAAATTATTGATTTTGCG
>JANDLT010000038.1 GCA_024330265.1 Pyrinomonadaceae bacterium MAG19_C2-C3
TGAATCAAGACTATCTACTTAAAGTTCTACAATTTAAGATGCGTTAGCCCTGATCCACTATCCACTACTCGTTGACAGTCACGGGTGACTAGGCTATAACGGGCGAAAGACTCCCAAGTGCTTTAACAATTTGTTTTCGCTGCTCGCACCCGTCCGTTTTGAGGTCATTGGTTTTACCGATGATGCTTCCGTGAAGCCGGATGGGGCGGCTAGTAGGTCACGGATTTCTATGGCTGACGCTCGCATTCTTATCGCCGATGATTACGAAGACAACCGCGAGTTATTGCGTTTGATGTTAGAGACTTCGGGCTACAAAATCGAGGAAGCACGCGACGGCGCGGAGTGCGTTCAGATGGCACGCACGCACAAGTATGACCTCGCGTTGATTGACCTTTCGATGCCGATTCTCGATGGTTGGAGCGTGCTTCAGGAAATCAAGTCAAACGATGGGACGTGCGATTTGCCGTGCGTCGCCGTCACCGCGTTTGCCGCCGACGAAGACCGTCAACGCGCCCTCGCCGCCGGGTTCGATGCTTACTTGACTAAACCTTACCGCTCAAAAGATTTGCTCGACCTCGTGGCTTCATTGCTCACACGCCGCAACGGACAACAAGCTTCCTAAACCTTTTTTACTTCGATGACTGAAAATAAGAATGACCCTGACGACACGAACGATGCCGTTTCCGTCGGCGTGATTTCCGTCGCGTGTTCAAAGCTTTTCGGCGGCGGGCGCGGCGTCTCGAAGTTTGCACAATCAGGCTTGCGCTACGTTAAGCTTAACAGGCGCGGCACGCTTCTCATCGAACAGAATCCGAACAAGAAAAGCGAATGGGCAAAACTCGCCCGCGAAGGCAAGCGCGTCGCATGGGTCATGCGCGACGGCGCGTATCTCGCCCGCGTCGTTGACGGGGAAGTGACGATGCTCGACTGAAGCGCGCAACGAAAGCGTCCTTGCCGTCAGCCGATTGCCCGAATTGAAAACATCAACGGCAGCACACGCCCGTCATTCTTCGATTGCCAACGTCCCGTCTCATCCTCTTCCAACTTCAAATGCGGGAAACAGTTGTATGCGCTCCAAGAAAACTCGTGCATCCATTCGACTCGCAGTTCCGCCTCGTTGAGAGCGATAAGGTAGTCGCTTAAGGTGTGCGTCCAACTATATTCGATGTGGCGTAGGTTTGCCTCAAGGTCGGCGTAGGAGCCGGTAATCTCGATTGCCAAAGGTTCTTCGGTGTGAAAGTAGGGATACTTGAGGCGCAAGTTTTCGGTGTTGGCGTCATCGAACATATAGACGAACGGGTGAAATTCGACGACATAAAACACGCCGCCCCGCCGCAAAAAGCGTCGCACGACTTGCGCCCACCGCCGAAGGTCGGGCAACCACGTCAACACGCCGTAGGACGTGAACACGATGTCAAATTGTTCGTCGCGCAAAGCGGGATGCGCGGGAAGGTCGTAGATGTTCGAGTGAATGAATGTCGCCGGTAGATTTAATTCCTGACTGAGAGAGCGGGCAAGATTGATTGCCTCATCGGAGAAATCAACGCCCGTGACGTGCGCTCCCATGCGCGCCCATGACAATGTATCCATCCCAAAATGACACTGAAGATGCAATAGCCGCTTGCCCGCCACGTCGCCAACTTCGGTTAATTCCGGTTCGCGCAAAGACAACGCCCCGGCTTTGAAACCTGCCACGTCGTAGAACTCAGAACGTGCGTTGATTTCCGTCAAACGATTCCAAAGCGATTGATTCGATGTGAAGTAATCGGTCATAAAATTTTTCTCATTTTGTTGAGTCAACGTGTCAATGGAAACACCGCGCGTTCATCAACATTCACGCGCCGCACGTCGGAAGCTTTCATCTCGCCCGTGTGTTGGACGATGGGTTGGATGGGAAGCGTCGCGCCCGCGCGGGCGAAAAGCGGAAGGCGTGTGAGTGGTGCTTCGACTTCGGCGGTCGTGCCGCCTTCGTAGCGTTTGCCCGTCCACCAGTCGAGCCACGCCGTGCCTTTCGGGAAATAGATTGAACGCTTGACTTGATTCGGGCGCACGACGGGAGCGACTAAGATGTCACTGCCGAGAAGATATTGGTCTTCGATTAAGTATGTGAGCGAATCCTGCGGATACTCGTACCACAGAGGGCGCATCACGGGCGCGCCGGTGCGTGCGTGTTCTTCAAACAGGTTGATGAGAAGCGGTAAGATTTGATAACGCAGTTCGATTGATTTGCGGTTGATTGAGGTGAACGGTTCGCCGTGTATCCAAGGTTCGCGGTCAAGTTTCGCGCTCTCGACGTGCGAGCGCATCATCGGTGTTAAGGCGGCGGCTTGCAGCCAGCGCGTGTAGAGTTCCGGCGTGGGTTCACCGGAAAAGCCGCCGATGTCTGCGCCGATAAGCGGGACGCCGGAGACGCTTAAATTCGTGAGCATCGGAATCGTCAGGGCGAGATGCTCCCACGATGCGACGTTATCGCCCGTCCACACCGCCGAGTATCTTTGCACGCCCGCATAGCCCGCGCGTGTTAAAACGAACGGGCGTTCGTCGGGTCTTAAACGCTTCAAACTCTCGAACGTCGCACGCGCCATCTGCATTCCATAAACGTTGTGATAACGCCGGTGTGTGTCGGGTCGCCCGTCGCCCGCGTGCGGTGTGTCGAGAGGAAAAGTTTTGCCGGGATGATGAAAGATACGCGGCTCGTTAAGTTGGTCGGGCAAGAAGGTCGCGGGTTCGTTCATGTCGTTCCAAAATCCGGCGATGCCTTCGTCCAAGTGCGTTTTGTAGTATGAGCCGAACCACTCGCGCGCCCGCGCGTCGGTGAAATCGGGAAACGCCGACGCGCCCGCCCACACGTTCATGTTGAGTTCTTTGCCCGTTGCATCTTTGACGAAATGACCCGCCGCTTTGCCTTCGGTATAAACGGAATAGTTCGGGTCAACCTTGATGCCGGGGTCAATGATGATGACGGTGCGTAAGCCTTGTGCGCGAAGGTCGCTCATCAAGTTTTTCGGATTCGGGAAGCGCGTTTTGTCCCAAGTGAAAACGCGATAGCCGTCCATGTAATCAATGTCGAGATAGACGACATCGCACGGTATGCGATTGCGGCGAAGATCGGCGGCTAACTTGCGGACGCGGCTTTCGGGGTAATAACCCCAGCGCGATTGTTGATAACCCAAAGCCCACGCGGGCGGAAGCGGCGCGCGTCCCGTCAAGTCCGCGTAATCACCGACAATCTTTTTCGGTGAGCGTTCGTTGCCGCCCGTGAAAACGTAGTAGTTGAGTTCGCCGCCCGCCGCGCCGAACGATACACGACGCTCATCCGTCTTGCCCGTATCGAAGAACGTGCGAAACGTGTTGTCGAAAAACAAGCCGTAAGCAGTGCCTTTATTGAGGGCGATATAAAAAGGAATTGTTTGATAAATCGGGTCGAGTCCCGCCGGATAACCGTAAGTGTCTGTGTTCCAATTCACCATGCGTTGACCGTGACGCGAGACGGGCAGAGCCTTTTCACCGAAGCCGTAATAGGTTTCGGTTTGCGATGTGCGTTTGATGTGAGTTTCAAATTCTCCGCTTTCCGAATCGAACATCGCGGGACGCGCCGCGTCGCTTTCATAGACGATGCGATTTTCCCTATCAAGAATCGTGATGCGAAACGGCGCGCGATTAACGCGCACGCGCACGCCCGACGAACCGACGAGTTCCGGCGCGTCTTCGCTTCCGGCAAATTCGGCGACGTTTGCCCGCGCCGCGCCTCTGTCTTCGACGGCGTAGGATGCGTCGGCTTCGAGTGTGCCGCGCGGGTTGATGCGGACGCGCACGACATCGGGCGTGACGAAGAAGATTTGCCCGCGCCCACCGCCCGCAAAATCGAGTTGGAGAGCGCGTCTGTCGCTGAAGGTAAGACGTGTGACGCGGGCTTCGTCGAGCGTGCGCCACGCGGCTTGAACGGTTGAGAGGTTCGCCACGAACATCAAAAAACATGTTCCGAGCGTCAACATCGTCGTCACCTGCCGTGCGCCGCGCGTGCATCTTGGTTGTTTAATCATCGCTGTTTCCTTGTGGTTTCGTGCCGGTTATTAAATCAAGTTAAGAACTCACTTCACACGCTTTTGACTTTAGCCGCTTTCAAGCGGCTTTCCGCGCGAGCGGCACTTAGCCACGCGATTTTATCGCGTGGACGAACGGCAAAAGGATTGAAAGGGCGTTTAAACGTCCTTTTGAAAGTTGGCTTTAGCCGGATGCTAAAGCGGAAGCGGGAAGGACGTTAAAACGCCCTTCAAGTTTCGACTCGTATTCCACCCAGCCGTCAAACGGCTGGTCTATGCGCCGCTTCGCCGCAAAGCCCAATGAATCGGGCTGACAATCAAAACTGCGTGAGGTGAGTCAAGAAGATTCGCAATGTACTCTTGAGACATCAACTTTACAAGCAAACGCAAAACGGGCGGGCGGTAACGTCGTCATGCGTTACCGCCCGCCCGTGTGCGGAGAAAATTTATGAGTGATGCGATGCGGTTCGCCGCGTCGTTACGTTAAATGTCTTCCATTTCGCGCCGCCGTTTTTGCCGCCCGCGAAACATCGAGAACACGACTAAAAGCAGCATCGTTGCGAACAGGGCAATGACGCCGAACTTAATGGCGAAAATCAACGTGCTGATAAGCGCGATGATCTGTTTCATCAGCCCGACGAAAAGCATGATGAGAGCGATGATTGCGCCGAGTCGTCCCGCAGATTTGAAGAATGTACACATCGAAGTTATTTCCTTTTCGCTAAATGTAATGCTGTGTGATGTTCGGTTTAAAGTCCTTGTTTTCAGGAAACGGATTCTTTGAAAAGCGACTTGCCGTTTCTTGAAAATTCGTTTCGCGCTGACGCGCCAAAGTTGGCGAAGCCATCATAACAAACCGCGTCCGTTCGCGTCACCGTCTTTAGCGTTCGCGCCAACTATTTTGCCCGATTGTTGATGATGCGATGTTGCCGCTTGACGGTAAGAGCGCATCGCCCGCGCGCGTCGCTCCAAAGAGCGGAGCGCGACGACGGCGATTAATTCGGATGTAATCGTAAAGCGTATAGATGCCGAGCGAGATAATCGCGGTGGCGAGTATCGGGCGCATCGGGAGTTCATAGCGAAGCACGGTGTGCGAAAAAAAGATTGCGCCGAGCGTGGTTAAAATCAAACTCCACGCGAGCGGGTTTCCGGCGAAGCGGCGCGCAATCCAATCGAGTTCGGCATCGGGTGAGAAGCCGTCGCGGATAATTTGCGCGGTGCGATATGCGTCAACGGCGGCAAACAAAATCGTGGCGAAGATGCCGAGTACGAAGAACAGTTCGCCGTTGGTGATGACGGCGATTTGAAAAAAGCTGGCGAAGATGGCGAAGTGAACCAGAGCCTTAGAGGTTTGCCCGTTGTACGCCGCGCCCAAACCGGGAACGAGAAACGACAACACGAGAGCGATAAGCGGCGACGAACGCCGTTGAAGTGCGGGAACTTTGTTCGCCATCAGGTGTTGTTGGGCGCGCTGTTTTTTTAGCGATTCGACGCCCGCGACGATGCAATCCTGACACAGAGGAAAACCGCGCACGCGATGGTCACACGCCGGACACAAGCCGCGCCCGCATGAATCGCAATTTGCGACGGCGCGATTAGATTGGTGAAAAGCACAATTCATCAACTTCAAATTTCCTTGTCGTAACCTAAGCCTTGTTGTTTCCTAACGGCGCGGTTTGTCGTCTCCACCGTCGACGCCTTCGACGCTTCGCGCCAGCCTGTCGGCGGCACGGCGCACCTCATCGGGAAGTGATGTGTTGCGCGCGGCAGACATCGCACCACGCGCCGAAGATTCACGCGCGAGTCGAAAGCCCGTGCGGTACATGCCGAAGATTGAACCATCATCCGACATCGTTGTCGTACCGACAATCACGGCGACAAGGAACATGGCGACGACGGCGGCGAACTGCGGCGCGAGTGCCGTATCGAACCATGCACGCATGTTTGATGTGACCTGTGACAACCATGATGCACGAATTTCGCGGGCATCAACCGTGCCGAGCGTGCTTTGCAAAATCGCGTCGTGCAAGTGGGCGGGCATCGGCAGTTCGTCACTCAATGACGAATAACACGCCCCGATTGAACGCACGACCGTACCGGGAAGTTCCGAGCATCCGGCACACAGCGCGGCGTGGCGTTCCCAACGATGAAAGAGCGTCGCGGGCAAAAATCCGTCAAGGTAGTCGGTCAGGCGTGCTTCAAATTCATCGCACGTCATCAAAGTTTCCGGTGCGGTGTGAGCAAGCAGACGGGCTTCGAGCGCGGGCGGCGGATTGACGGGAAGCGGCGCGGTGCGGCAAAGCTCAACCGTGCCGCGCACCTCATTCAACAAATCGTGACACACGGGACAGCGCAGAACATGCTCATTGCATTCGACGCGCACACCCGCCGTCAAAACTCCTTCGAGGTAATCCGTCAATCGTTCTTCAAATTGCTCACAGAACATTTTTAACTCCAGTGGGGACGGGGACAGGAGACAGGGGTCGGTGATTTTTCTGTCCCCTATCCCCCGATACCCGTCCCCTGCTTCTCATGCCTCACTCAACGCGATGACGCGCATCCGGCGCAGTTGTTTCGCAAGTTCGATGCGCCCGCGATTGATGCGCGATTTCACCGTACCTTCGGGGATTTGCAAAAGTTCGACGATTTCTTGGTAACTTAGTTCTTCGATGTCACGAAGGATGACGCACGTCCTCAAGTCGGGCGGCAATTTGTCTATGCCCGCTTGAACCTGCGCGCCGAGTTCGCGCCGCTCAAGTGTGCGTTGCGGGGTGTCGGTGTGCGCGCGAAGATGATAGGTGTGATCCGCGAGGTCTTCGGAATGCGAATCTTGCGGGGCGCGTTCGCGGCGACGATAATCATCAATGATGAGATTGCGCGCGAGACGCATCAACCAGTTTTGCAAGTTGCCCTGCTTCGGGTCGTACTGGTCGAGCGTGCGATAGATTCGCACGAAGACATCTTGCGTCAAATCTTCCGCCGCGTCTGCGCGCGACGTGAAGCGGTACGCGAGATTGAAAATGCGTCGCCCGTATTGCGTGACGATTTCTTCCCACGCCGCGCCGTCGCCCGTGCGACATCGCCGCACCAATTCTGCGCCTTCTGCTCCGCTGTCCACGACTCTGGTCGCTCCTAGCACGTTTAACTTAATCGGCTTCCAACCTGAAGTGAAATGGTACTGCTTTAGACGCTAATTCTGAAAGCCGCCTCCTTCCGCGTTCATCCGTGTACGAGCGCGACATTCTTAAAGTTCCTTAACTTTAGGAGTTACGCAGTTGATAAGAGTTAGAACCGTCTGCGTAAATCCTAAAGTAATAAAGTGCCGGCGACATGCTGAAACTCTTAGAGCGGGAAGCGCGCGGAACGGCTAAATCGGTGATACATCGCGTCTTGGATAGAGTTTGTATGGGGCTTGCACGGGGAAGCGAGTTGTTGTAGCTTTCACTTGCCGCCCAATATATTGTGGTTATCGCGTTTCGGACGGCTGCCCTTCTCACATAACATTTCAACTCGTTTAACTTTAATTCTCTCGCACATTCAAAATAATCTTGCGTTCACATCTCAAAACCTTTCTGCTCTTAACCGTCGTCGTGGCGGTTCTTATATGGTTCGGGCGTAAGCTCGATTGGGTACATGTCTGGAGTGCCATCGGGCGCACGAACAAGCTTTACCTTGCCCTTGCCATCGGTTGTATTTGCCTGACATACCTCATTCGCGCGTTTCGGTGGCGGGTGTTTCTCGCGCCGTTTACGCGTCCGAAACTCGGTGAACTGTTCGCCGCGACAACGGTGGGTTTCGGCGCGCTGTTCATCATCGGGCGCGCCGGGGAATTGATGCGTCCGGCGTTTTTGTCATTGCGTGATAAGAGCGTGCCGCCCGTCGCATCGTTCATCACGATTGCGATTGAACGCATCTTCGACAGCGCGGCGATGATTTTATTGTTCTCCGTCGCGCTGATGATGATGCGCGTGCCTCAAGGAAGCGATGCGGCGAACTTCGAGCGGATTCGCGCCGCCGGATTCTTGCTTCTCGGCGCGGCAATCTTCGGGACAATCTGCTTGTTCATGTTCAGACTTTACGCCGCGCGCATTATCAACTGGTTTGAGGCGCGGACGAATGGCGGACGACAAGAGTCAAACAAACAAAGTTTGATACAACGCGGCTTGAAGCTTTTAACAGGCGTCTTGCGTCAACTCGATGCCGCGCTCGGTGTGTTGACGGACAGAGTTGCGCTGGCGAAATCAATCCTGTGGACAGTTGTGTTATGGGCGGTTATCACGTTCGCCATCTTTCTTACCTTGCGCGCGTTCGCGTTGCCGCTCGGCGTGACGGAAACGATTTTCGTGATGGGATGCAGCCTCGTCGGGTCTTTAGTTCCGACGCCGGGCGGGGCGGCGGGTGCTTACGAAGCGGCGACGGCGGGCGGTCTGTATTTACTTTTGACCATCAAACCGGAAGACGCGCTCGCCGTCGCGCTCGTTTTGAAATTCGTGTCGTTCGCTCCGGCGTTGTTCTTCGGGCTTTACTACTTTATGACCGGCGGCGTGCGCCTCAACCGTTTGCGCGCCGCGACGCACGCCGACGAACCGGACGACGCGGCGCATATCGAAGGCGACACCGTGCAATCGTCGCCGGGTGATAACCGCGTTGCGGCAAGAATTTGATACGGCTAAACGGTTAGCCTTAAACTTTAGGAGACAGGGTTTTATGAAATGCCCTTTCTGCGGCTATCTCGAAGATAAAGTCGTTGATTCACGCGAAGCCCGCGAAGGCGAATCCATACGCCGCCGCCGCGAATGCCTCCGTTGCGAACGACGCTTCACGTCTTACGAACGAATTGATGAAATCCCGTACATGGTGGTTAAGAAAGACGGGCGACGCGAGCCGTTCGACCGTCAAAAAGTCATGGCGGGACTTCTTCGTGCGTGCGAGAAACGCCCTGTGCCGTCGTCTAAATTAGAAGCAATCGTCAACGCGGTCGAAAAGTACGTTCAAGAATCACCGGAGCGCGAACGTCCGACCAGCAAAATCGGTGAAACGATTATGCGGCGATTGAAAGAACTCGATAAGGTCGCGTATGTGCGTTTCGCTTCCGTGTATCTGGAGTTTGAAGACGTATCGGAATTCATGCACGAACTGAAAAGCTTGGTGCGCGCAAGGCAGGAAAGAGCAGCGAAAAAGTGAATATAGCTTGGTTTGGGCTTTCGTTTTCGTCCTGAACTTTCACCTTTCGCCTTTCGCCCTTATACTTTGCTTCTATGGCTGCGATAACTAACCCCGAAATCGTTGAAGGCTTACCGGCGACCGACGCGCAAGACGGAAGCGGAAACACACAGCTTCAAGTTCCCGATAAGTTGCCGGTCTTGCCTTTGCGCGACATCGTTATTTTTCCGTTTATGATTGTGCCGCTCTTTGTGTCGCGTGAGAAAAGTGTGCGCGCGGTCGATGAAGCACTCGGCGAGAACCGCATGATTCTCCTTGTCTCGCAAAGAGATTTGGACAAGGAAGACCCGGCGGCGGAAGATTTGTATAAGACCGGAACGGTCGCCGTCATCATGCGAATGTTGAAACTGCCCGACGGTCGGACGCGCATTCTCGTGCAGGGTTTATTGCGTGCGAACGTCGAACAGGTAACTGATAAAGGCGAGTTTCTCGAAGCGCGGGTGAAGGTTTTGGAAGAACCGACGGTGGGGGAAAATTCTCTCGAAGTCGAAGCCCTTGTCCGCAACGTGCGCGGCTCGCTTGAGAAGGCGACGAATCTCGGCAAAAACATTTCGCCGGAAGTGATGGCGATTGTCACCAACCTCGACGATGCCGGAAGGCTCGCGGATTTGGCAGCGTCGAATCTCGAACTTAAAGTCGAAAGCGCGCAATCAATCTTAGACATCTCCGACCCTGTGGTGCGCTTAAAGCGCGTCAACGAACTGCTCAACAAGGAAGTCGAAGTCTTAACCGTCCAACAGGAAATCAACACCCAAGCCCGCGCCGATATTGACCGCTCACAACGCGAGTTCTACCTGCGTCAACAACTCAAGGCTATCAATTCCGAACTCGGCGAAGGCAACGAACTCGCGGAAGAAGTCGCCAACTTTCGTGAGAAAATCGAAGCCGCGAATATGCCGAAGCACGCCGAAGAGGAAGCCGTTCGTCAATTAAAAAAACTCGAACGGATGCACCCCGACGCGGCGGAAACCGCGACGCTTCGCAACTGGATGGAGATTATGCTTGACCTCCCTTGGTCAAAGGCTTCGGTGGACAATCTCGATTTGAAGCAGGCACAGATTGTTTTAGATGAAGACCATTACGGTTTGGAGAAAGTCAAAGAGCGCATCATCGAAGCCCTCGCGGTCAGGAAATTACGCGAGAAGCCGAAAGGCTCAATCCTCTGTTTGGTAGGTCCGCCCGGAGTCGGAAAAACTTCTCTGGGACGTTCCATTGCCCGCGCCCTAGACCGCAAGTTTGTCCGTTTATCTCTCGGCGGTGTGCATGACGAGGCGGAGATTCGCGGGCATCGTCGCACATATGTCGGGGCGATGCCCGGACGCATCGTGCAGGCTTTGCAACAGGCGGGAACGAATAACCCGCTCATCATGTTGGACGAAATTGATAAAGTCGGGGCGGATTTTCGCGGCGACCCGTCAAGCGCGCTGCTCGAAGTTTTAGACCCGGAACAGAACAACTCTTTTCGTGATAACTATCTCAACTTGACGTTTGATTTATCGAACGTGATGTTTATGACGACCGCGAACGTGCTTGACACGATTCAACCGCCGCTTCGTGACCGCATGGAAATCATCAGGCTTTCGGGTTACACGGAAGAAGAAAAGTTGGAGATTGCCAATCGCCATTTGATAAAAAAACAGATGGAGGAGAACGGCATCACCGCGCGTCAAATTCAAATCTCGACGCGCGCCCTCTCGGTCATCATCAAGCAGTACACACAGGAAGCGGGCTTGCGCCAACTAGAGCGCGAAATCGGCGCGCTGTGTCGCAAAGTCGCGCGTCGCGTCGCGGAGAGCGAAGAGGACGCGAAAGCCGTGACCGTGCGCGTCACGCCGAAGAACGTGCATGAGTTTTTGGGTGTCCCGAAAACTGCCGCCGATGAGATTCTCAAACACGACGCGATTGGAGTTGCCACCGGACTCGCGTGGACGGCGGCGGGCGGCGACGTGCTGTTTATCGAAGCTCTAAAAATGAAAGGCAAAGGCACGCTCGTCCTAACCGGACAACTCGGCGACGTGATGAAAGAATCGGCACAAGCCGCCTTCTCTTACGCCAAAGCCAACGCCCGCGAACTCGGCATTGACGAAGAAGATTTTGCGAACTACGACCTTCACATACACGTTCCCGAAGGCGCGATTCCGAAAGACGGACCTTCAGCCGGAATCACACTGGCGACCGCGATGGTCTCGGCACTCTCTGCCAGACCCGTGCGCCGTGACGTGGCGATGACCGGAGAAATTACTTTGCGCGGCAACGTGCTTCCGGTCGGCGGCGTGAAGGAAAAAGTTTTAGCGGCGCGGCGGGCGCGCGTCACAAAGATTATCCTGCCCCACCAGAACGAACGCGACATGGAAGAAGTCCCGAAAAATCTGTTCAAAGAAATCGAGTTCGTATTTGTGGATAACGTGCAGAAAGTTCTTGAACACAGTTTGCTGAAAGCGAAACCGAAAGCCGCCTCTGTGCCAGCCAAATCGGATGAACCGGAACGCCGCCCGAATGTCGCGCACGCGGTTTAGTAAAGCGATGTGTTCGCTTCGATAATTGCGTCAAAACATTTCAACACCTGCGGATTAAAGCTTGCCGCATCTCGTGAATTGTTGCAGAATCATCACCGGGACGAACCAACCGCGTTTGCTCCTGTGGCATCTATTTTTGGAACTTGCGAAAGCATGGCGTGGTTAAAGAGTATGGAAAGCCGCCTTGCTTCGCAGTTTTCTTTTGTTTGAAAGCGATTGACTCGCGTTTTACCGGCATGTAAGCTGACCGCGTTTCAAGTCGAGTGATTGCATTTTTGTTTCGACGGTTGCGCCGCGATTGTTTCAAAATATCCTTCCCCCGAAGATATTTTGAAATCGCTGTCGCTTTCCATAGAACTAACCGCACAGTGTTCGGGCAATGCCTGATGAAATAAACAGGCATAAATATTTCGCTCCGAAACTGCTAAGGAGAATTAAGTTGATGACGTATTTTCGCCGTTCCCCCGCCGCCCTTCTACTCGTCGCCGCACTCTTTGCGCCGAATGTCCAACTCATCGCCCAAGTCCCGACCGCTTCCGCTTCGCGCAACGTGCAGTCACAAATCGAACGTGACGAAGCCCGCGTCAAAGCGATTATTAATGCGGCGGAAAGACTTTGGTACGAAGGCACATTACATCTTAAAGACAACCAGCGTTTGCAGGCGCGCGACAAGTTCGATAAGTCGGTTGATGTCGTGCTTGAGTCGGGTATGGATGTGCGCGGCAATCCGCGACTTCAACAGTATTACAGCGAACTCGTCGAAAGAATTTATCGTTTGGAAGTCGGTGCGGGACAACCGCAACCTTCTCTTGTCGCGCAAGTCGCGCAGACTTTAGCTCCCGCCCAAGACGGGCGCACCATAGTCACCGCGACTCCGGCGCAAGACGGCAAACTTAATCCGCCGCCGCCGCAAGTAGGGTTTCGTGAGCAAAAGTTTGAGCCTTCGCCGCTTGATGATTTAAGCAAACTTAAACTCACCACAGCCGAAGAACAGGTCACAACCGAAGAACTCGTCGAACTCGAAGAAACGAAACTGTCGCTCGGATTTAAGTTCAACACGCACGCGTTGGTTCAGCAATACATCAATTATTATCAAGGTCGCGGACGCTCGACAATGGAAAGCGGCTTGCGTCGTTCCGGTCGGTTCATGCGTTTAGCGAAACGGATTTTCCGCGAAGAAGGCGTACCGGAAGACATCGCGTGGCTCGGTCAAGTCGAATCGGCATGGCGACCGACGGCGCGCTCATGGGCGGCGGCTTCGGGCTTATGGCAATTCATTCCCAGCACGGGATCGCGTTTCGGCTTGCGTCAAACCGCGTGGGTTGACGAACGCAACAGCTTCGAGAAGGCGACGCGCGCATCTGCACGTTATTTGAAATGGCTCAACAATCGTTACAACGGCAACTGGGAACTTGCGATGGGCGCGTACAACACCGGCGAAGGCAACATTGACCGCGCGATTCGCCGCGCCGGACGCCCTGATTTCTGGGCGACATATCCCTTCATCGCACAGGAAACGCGCAACTATGTGCCGAACATTTTAGCGACGATTCTTATCGCCAAGAATCCGGCAAAGTACGGCTTCCACAACATCAAGCCGGAAGCACCGCTCTCTTACGATGAAGTCCGCGTGCCTTCGGCAACGAGTCTTCAACTCATCGCCAACCTGACGGGTTCGAGTCTCGATTACTTGCGAAGCATCAACCCCGAACTACGCCGCGATGTGACGCCGCGCGGTGAAGCCTACGTCGTCCGCGTTCCCGCCGGACGCGCGACACAATTCGTCGCGGGTTTGCGCGGAGTCCCCGCTGGTCTGCGTGACGGCGGAGGCGTACAACTTGCCAGTAAAAGTTACGTTCGTGCCGGACAGACCGCACCGACCGGATCGAGTTTGAAGAAAGTGCGCGCCAAAGCGGGCGAGACGATTGCCTCAATCGCCGCCCGTTACGGCGTCGCCGCCGATGAAGTCGCACGCTTAAACGGCATCGCCGCCAACATCGCGCTCACCGCCAATCAAGAAATCACCGTCCCGTCACAAGGTGCGGGGTCTGCGCCCGCGCGTCCCACACGAAGAAGATAAAATCAGGAGCCAGAAGTCAGGAGCCAGAAGCCAGAATGAAGACATGCGTTTTTATTCTGGCTTCTGACTTCTGGCTACTGACTCCTCAAAATTATGCTTTTCCGCACTCAATCGGCTGCCGTCTATGGCATTGACGCCGACCTTGTTGAGGTCGAGGTTGATTTGACTCCGGCGCGTGGTGAAAGCGACAGTCCGGCGTCCGTCACCATCGTCGGCTTGCCCGATGCCGCCGTGCGTGAATCGCGCGAACGCATACGCGCGGCGATAAATAACAGCGGCTTCTTTTTCCCGTTTCATAAAACGACTATCAACCTTGCTCCCGCCGATGTGCGTAAGGAAGGCGCGAGTTTCGATTTGCCGATTGCGCTTGGAATCTTAGGCGCGAACGGCGACATCGAAGGCATGAATGAGACGGGCGGCAAGTCAGGTAACAAGGCGGGCGAGAACCACGAAGCGCACACATCACTTACTGACGTTTTGACGGTTGGCGAACTCTCGCTTGACGGTTCGGTACGCGCGATAAAGGGCGCGTTGTCAATCGCGTTACGGGCGCGTGAAGCGAGCATCAAGTTTCTGTTGTTGCCGGAAGAGAACGCGAAAGAAGCGGCGGTTGTCAGTGGCATTGATGTCTATGCGGTGACGAGTTTGCGCGGCGCGGTTGACTTAATCACACGTCTCGGACGCGCGGCACAGACAGGCAATTATCCCGCGCCGCTTCGTGTTGACATGGTGGAACTGCTCGCGCACCGCGAAGACGCGCGCGTGGATTTCGCGGAAGTGCGCGGACAGTTCGCGGCAAAGCGCGCTCTGGAAGTGGCGAGTGCGGGCGGTCACAACATCTTGTTGATAGGTCCGCCGGGTTCGGGCAAGACGATGTTGGCGAAGCGTTTGCCGACGATTCTGCCGCCGCTCGAATTTGAAGCCGCGTTGGAACTGACGAAAATCTATTCCGTCGCCGGACTCACCAACCGCACAGGACTCATCACACAGCGTCCTTTCCGCAATCCGCACCACACGATTTCCGATGCCGGACTTATCGGCGGCGGAGCCGTACCGCGTCCCGGAGAGGTTTCGCTCGCGCATCACGGCGTGCTGTTTCTTGACGAACTGCCGGAGTTTGACCGGAGCGTTCTCGAAGTTTTGCGCCAACCTTTGGAAGATAAACAGGTCACAATTTCACGCGCGGCGATGGCTCTGACGTTCCCCGCGTCGTTCATGTTGGCAGCCGCGATGAATCCTTGCCCGTGCGGTTTTTGGAACGACCCGACGCGCGAATGTCGTTGCACGCCGTTACAGATTGACCGCTATGTCGGGCGCATTTCGGGTCCCTTGCTCGACCGTATAGACATCCACATTGACGTTCCCGCCGTCGGCTTCAAAGACCTTCGCGGCGACGCTCCGCCGGGCGGCGAAACTTCCGCCGTGATACGCGAACGTGTGAAAGCGGCGCGCGATAAACAACATGTGCGCTTGAGGGGTGAAAACATCTTTTCCAACGCGCAAATGGCGGCGGGCGAGATACGCAAACATTGCCGCATTGACGCGGAATGCGAAGCGATGTTGGAAGCCGCGATGCGACGACAAGGCTTGTCGGCACGCGCCTATCACCGCATACTGAAAGTCTCGCGCACGATTGCCGACCTTGAAGGTAAAGACGATATTACGTCCACACACTTGGCGGAAGCCGTCGGTTATCGTTCGCTCGACCGGACGTATTGGGCATGAGTCAGGCTTGGGTTGGGCTTAGAAAGTTGTGGTATTGAAAAGATTTTAAGCGTGGTGTGAAGGGGTCGAAGACGCCTTTTCACATCGCATGAAAGTTTGTAAAAACAACGGCGAGAGGCAACGACTGGCGGAAAATAGCGCATCACAACCGCGTGTCCGAGAGAGTGCGCGACCTCAAGTTTTTGTCGCGCGTGCGGGACGCGCAACAAGAGTCAGAGTTCACCTCAAACGGAGTAAGGATACACGCGAAATTATGGAAGCTACTTTCACGTCACCATGGCAATTAACCGCCAAACCTAAACGCCGCACCGCCGCGCCTACGCGCGATAAGCAGACGACTGTGAGTGTAACGGAGACTATCAAACCGGCAACCGATTTCGAGTTGACGCAAGCGGCTTCGACGGGCGACTTACAAGCCTTCGAGCAGCTTTACGAGCGTCACAATCGGCGCGTCTATTCGCTGTGTTTGCGTATGACGACGAACACCGCCGAAGCCGAAGATTTGACGCAAGAAGTTTTTATCCAACTGTTTCGCAAGACCGGAAGCTTTCGCGGCGAGTCGGCTTTCACGACGTGGCTGCATCGCCTGACGGTCAATCAAGTCTTGATGCACTTCCGCAAACGCGGCGTCAAAATGGAACAGACGACCGACGACGGCGAGACTCCGATTCAAATCGTGAAGGGGACGGAGAATCCGAACCGGATGCCGGTCGTTGACCGCATCGCCCTTGATAAAGCGATTTCACAGCTTCCGCCCGGCTACCGCACGGTGTTTCTTCTCCATGATGTGGAAGGACACGAACACGAAGAAATCGCCCGTATGCTCGGCGTTTCCGTCGGCACATCGAAATCGCAGTTGCACAAGGGACGCATGAAATTACGCGGACTTCTCAGGCAACAATCAGGCGGCAAATAGCTTCATAGTTCGCTTGCCGTAAATCGTTCGCAAGTTAATTTTACGATGCCGTTCATTCGATGATTATTCAATGATTGAACGATTCGCCTGCGGTGCGTGCGCCCTTATCTGTGAGTAGAAGCACGCGGTTGGAAACTCTAAAGTGTTAAAGGTTATACCCACGATGGACTGTCAAAAGTGTCATGAACTCCTCAGCGATTTCCTTGACAACTCCCTCACCGGCGACGATTCCAATTTGTTGAGCGTCCACTTGAAAGAGTGTTTGAGTTGCGACGAGGCACACCGCGAACTCGGTGACATCACCGCCCTCGCCCGCACCGATTACGCCGAAACATACGCTCCGCATAACAGCCGGACTTTGTGGCTTCGCATACGCGAACAGGTCGAAGGCGATGTGGATTGGGCGGAGCAAGCCGCGCAGACATTAACCCACCAAACAACCGTCAATCCTACGTCCCGTTACCTCACGCATGAGAGTTGGTGGTCGCGCGTGTGGAACGCGCGTTGGGAAGTCAGTGCGCCGCAAACCGCCGCGTTCGCTTCCGTGATGCTCGTCGTCGCCATGATTACGGCGTTCGGTTTGAACGGCAATCGCACGTCGCTTGATGAAGCCGATGCGACGACGACATCGGATGTCGCGTCACGCAACTTCGCCGCGCCGCAGATGAATCTTGTCGGCAATAGTAGTGCAACCTCGCCGCAAGCGCGTCGCATCGGTTACGAAGATTATGTTCGCCAGCAACAGGCGGAAGCAGAGTATTGGATGCAGCGCGTCGCAACACGCAAGGCGAGATTTACGCCGCAGTTGCTCGATTCTTACGAGCGTTCGCTCGCGTCGCTTGACCAGACGGTCGCCGAATCGCTTGACGAACTGCGCCGCAATCCACAAGACGAAATCAGCGTCGAAATCTTGAACCACGCGCTTCAAGAAAAAGCCGAATTGCTAAAAGAGTTTTCGGAGTTTTAATAAACCGTCCGGCAAGTCTTAAATACGCTTTAACACATACGCGCCCGCGCCGTCTTTCAATTTCTTCAAAACGCGCGGGTGTCTGTGCGAAGAAACTAAAAAGAGAATTGCCGACGAAGATTCAAGTCAACGAAGTTTTAAGTAATGAGATTCCGGCGAACCACAACCTCGAAGATTAACCCGACACCACACCGTCGCCGCGCCCGTGTCGCGCTCGCGCTTTTGTTTCTGCTTGTTCCGGCATCGCTCGATGTTTTCGCGCAAAAGCAATTCAAGAAAACTTATCCGGCACGCTCAAACGTCAATCTTCAATTAACCAATTCTTCCGGCACGGTGCGCGTCGAAGTTTGGAATCGCAACGAAATCGAAGTCCGCGCGCAACTCGAATCGTCCATGCAACTCAATCCGCAATTAAGCGAGAACGGATTGGAAATCAACGTCATGCACGACAACATGCGGCGCAACAATTTAGGCGATGCCAACTTTCAAATTCGCGTTCCCGCCGATGCTTCCGTCGCTGTTAAGACGATGCTCGGCAATATCATCGTGCGCGGCGTGCAGGGGTCTTTTGTGCGGGCTTCGATAGGCACACGCGGCGACATAGAACTTACGGAAATCAACACCTCGCAGGTTCTCGCGGAGACGCGCGGCGGCGACATCTTCTTTGCGGGCGACATGATGAATCGGGGCATTTATCGGTTCACTTCGTGGGACGGTGACGTTCGTTTGCGCCTGCCGCAAAACGCGCAGTTCTCTCTCGACGCACGCGCTCCGCATTCACGCAACATTGACTTGGGGATTTTCGCTAACCGCTTTAATCGCGTCGGCGAAGGACGCCGCGCCGTTGGTGGAAGCGGTGCATCATGCGATGTGATGAGTGCGCGCGGTTCGATTTTTATGCTTCGCTAAAACATACTTTGAGCATTGGATTTCAAATCTGAAATCGAAGCCTTCCGTTTTCACCTCCGACTTGCGTCAAACGTGAACAACTTACTAAGCCTGAAATCAAAGCGAAGCCGCGCTGCGTTTAACGCGCGGCGCGGCTTTGTCTGTGTCTGCCTGATGTTTGTGATTGCTTACGGCATTGATTGTACGGCGGCACGCGCGCAATCCGGTAAAGCTAAAAATCCCGCGCCCGAAAAATCCGTTGCATCGAACTCCGCGCTTCTCACACGCCGCACGACACGCCGCGAACTTCGCCGCTTTCCTTATGGCAGCAGCCTCGCACTGCTCGCCGCGCCCGTTGGTTCGGTCACGATTGAAGCGTGGTCACGACCGGAAATCGAAATCGAAGCCGACATCGAATCACGCGCCGCGTCGGAAGCCGACCTCGACCAACTCGCCCTCGTCAATAATTTCATCGTTGACGCCGAATCTCCGAACCGCATTCAAATTTTAACCGTCGGCACGCACGACCGTAAGTACATGAAGCGCGTCGCCAAGAATTTTCCGAAGCGATTACTAAACGCCGATTGGAAGATTGATTACCGCATTCGCGTTCCCGCGCTTATTGATTTGGAATTAAACACCGGACGCGGTGCGGTACGGTTGACAGGCACGGAAGGAAGTCTGCGCTTAACGGCGATTGAGGGCGACGTGACTTTAGCACTCGCGGGCGGCGACCTCGCGGCGACCGTCGGGGCGGGAACGATTACGCTTCGTCCCACGGCGCGCAGTTGGCGCGGGCGCGGGGTTGATGTGCGATTAGGGTCGGGAACTTTCAACGTCGAACTGCCCGCCGATTTCAACGCCGCGATTGATGCCAACGTGCTTCGCACAGGGCGCATTGAACAAATCTATCCCGGACTCACCGCGCCGGAAGATTCGCTAATCAGTTCTTCGACGACATCAACCGATTCATCATCGAACACCACACCAGCCACCACCGCGCAAACTTCATTGCGAACCTTGCGCGTGCGTGCCGGAATGGGCGGCGCGCCTTTCGTCCTAACGGTTGGCGACGGTCTGCTTCGTATCCTTCCCGCTGCCGTATCTTCATCTCAACCGTAAGCCGCGCAAACCATCTGTCCCACTTGTCTCCCGCCCGCGTTCAACTTATCCTGTCACCCTTAGCTCTTTTTCAGCCGCGCGCTTCTCACTAACCGAAACATCGCGCCTGACATCCACGTTGAATCGCCCGACACTAAAATCAATAACCTGATATGACTATCAAGTCCGACCTCTGGCTGCGCCGTGCCGCCGAAGAATCCAACATCATCAGCCCGTTCGAGCCGACGCTGATTCGCCAAGTTGATGACCGCCGCATTATCTCCGCCGGATGTTCGTCTTACGGCTATGACATGCGCCTCGCTGATGACGGCTTCCGCGTCTTTTCACCGATTCACGGGCGCGAAATTGACCCGAAAAAGTTCGACGAAGAATCACTCATCGAACCGCCGCTTAGAACGACCGAAGACGGTTCGCGTTACTACCTGATGCCGCCGCACTCCTACGCTCTCGGCATCTCGCTTGAAACCTTCCGAATGCCGCGCAACATCACCGCGATATGCTTGGGAAAATCAACATATGCGCGTGCCGGACTGCTCGTCAATACCACGCCACTCGAAGCCGGATGGACAGGACGCTTAGTTATCGAACTTGGTAATCTTGCGAACCTGCCCCTGCGCGTCTATACCCGCGAAGGCATCGCCCAAGTCTTATTCTTTGAGTCCGACGAAGATTGTGCCGTCAGTTACGAAGACAGAGGCGGCAAGTATCAAGGGCAAACGGGGTTGACCTATTCGCGTTTATAATTAACGTCAGTCCGGCATAAGACAAGAAAGATTTTATCCACGAGACACACGGAACAGCACGAATAAAACGCTGAAGAAATCCGGTTTTGTTTCGTGTTAATTCGTGTGTTTTGTGGATAAGTTTTAGTCGGTTCTTATGACGCAATTGCGGCTTCGACATCCGAGAAGTCAGCGTCTTCCATCTCCGTATAAACCGGGTGCGATAGATAACGCTCTCCGAAGTCGCACCCTATCGAGACAATCAACTTATCGCGGTTCTCCGCGCGCCCCGCCAGTTGCAACGCCGCCCATGTAATCGAACCCGTTGAGATGCCGGAAAAGATACCTTCTTCGCGTGCCATGCGGCGGGTCATATTCATCGCGTCATCGTTCGTGACGCGAATCACTTCATCATAAATTTCCGTATCCAAATTCTTCGGTATGAAGCCCGCACCGATGCCTTGCTGTTTGTGCGGCGCGGGTTCACCGCCCGAAAGCACGGGGCTTTCCGCCGGTTCGACCGCGACGATGTGGATGTCGGGTTTCTGCTCGCGCAAGAATTTACCCGCTCCCGAAATCGTGCCGCCCGTGCCGACACCGGAAACGAAGATGTCAATTTTCCCTTCCGAGTCCGTCCAGATTTCCGGTCCCGTCGTGCGGTAGTGAACGTCCGGGTTCGCCGGATTATCGAATTGTCGCGCCATCCATGCCCGCCCGTCGCCAAGACGGGCGGCGATTTCTTCGGCGCGTGCGATTGCGCCTTTCATCCCCTTCGCGCCTTCGGTCAACACAATCTTGCAGCCCAGAGCGCGCAACATATTACGCCGCTCAACGGTCATCGTATCGGGCATCGTAAAGACGCACCTGTACCCGCGCGCCGCCGCGACATAAGCCAAGCCGATACCCGTGTTGCCGCTCGTCGGGTCAACGATAATCATGCCCGGCTTGAGTCTGCCGCGCTCAATCGCATCGTCCATCATCGCCACACCGATGCGGTCTTTGACGGAGTTGTACGGGTTGAAGCCTTCGTGCTTGACGGCGATGCGCGCGGGCAAATCAACGGTTAAGCGATTGAGGAAAATCAGCGGCGTGTTGCCCATCGTCGCCGTGATGTCTGGATAGATTTTGTGATGTGCCATGATTAAATTCCACAATAAGTTCTGGTCATTTCACCAAAGACGGTAACGCCTCTCTAAGTTGCGCGCGTAGTTCCCGCACATCGCCGCGCGTGTCGTGGGCGACGGCGCGCGTCTTATCAATGTCAATCTCGACGCTCTCTAATCGTTCTTCCACGCTCTCTAATCGTTTCTCAATGACGGTTAAGCGTGCGTTTGTCTCTAGGCGAAATTCTCTTAATTCCTTGAGTATCGTTTCAAGCATCGGCTGTGTGACTTTGCTTTCCGTCTCGAATCTTTTAGTCGGGTCTTCGCTCATTTCTTGTCTCCTGTTCTTAGCGGTCAGTCGCGGTGCATCTTTCACCTTAGCTTGCGACGGTTTAGACGGGTTTGCGTTCCGCGCCGGCTTTTAAGTCGCGTTCATTATCTCACGCACGCGGTTAATAAGTCCCTGAAATGCCTCTACGGATTGAACGCCGGAGAGTGCCGCGCGACGGTTGGCGACAAACGCCGGAACGCCCGACATGCCCAATGCGGCGGCTTCCTGTTCATCGGTTATCACGCTCAATTCAAACATTCGCGTATCGAGCGCGCGCCGCAAACTCGCCGCGTCAAGTTCTAAATCGGCGGCTAATCGTATCAGAATTTCCGTCGCGCCGATGTCTTCGCCGCGCTCGAAAAAAGCACGAAACAATGCGGCGTTGTAATCATCAAATCGTCCCACGCTTTGCGCCCACTTCGCGGCTTCATGCGCCAGACGTGAGCGCGGTTGCACGGGCGGCAAACGCATCGTGACGCCGAGACGTTCGGCTAAAGGATACACCCCGTCGCGCCACACGCGCGTTAGATACTCGCCGCCGGGGTTAAGCGTCGGCTTCGGTTCGGGTCTTAGTTCATAAGCCCTCCAGACGATTTCCACGTCCGGCTCAAGCCTTCGCAGTTCGCGCAAAGCCGGTTCTGTCAGCCAGCAGAACGGGCAGACATAATCGGAAAAAACTTCAAGCCGCACAACTTTCGTTTGATTCTCGCCGTTGTTTTTATCGTTCATTTCGCCGCTTCCTTTTGCGTTTGACAAGGTATATCAGAAGCAGACGCGCATCGAAACTCTGAACGAAAAAACTCACAAATCTTTCACAAAGTTTGTATAGCGTGGGGCGCGAGACAAGAGGCGTTAAAGCATTTGTCCGCGAAAGAACACGAAGCAGCACGAACCAAAACGGTTCTTTCGTGTTCCCGCTTTGGTTCGTGCTGCTTCGTGGATAGAATGCTTGCTTGTCGGAAGTCGCGCCTGACGTTGCGGTCGGTTAATCCGCGCCGCGCACTTCGCGCATTCGCTTGATGATTTCGACGCCGAGCAGGTCAGCCGCCACGGGGTCGTTGATGGCGACGACTTTGCCGGAGACGACGACGGCGGTGGTACGCGGGTCAACGATTACGAAAAGATAGTTGGCGAGTTTCTGGTCGAGGCGCAAGATTAAATCGGCGGCGCGTGCGTCTTCGACGATGGTTATGTTCCACGCCGCGAGTTGCGAGGTTTTGAGTAATTTATATTGAACGTATTCGCGGTCAATGCGGCGACCGGGTTCGATGTAAAGCGTGCGTGCGCGGCGCAAGGTTGCGCCGGGTGCGAGCGGTGGTGATGATAGTTCGACGCGGTTTGATGTGGTGTGTGACGGATAGTTTTCACGTTGTCGTGAGTCTCCTTGTCGGGCATCTTGGGCGCGGACGGATGACGTGAGCGAGAGGTGTAAGGCGAAGATGAAGATGGTAAAGATAAGTGTGCGGCGCATGGTTGATGTTTCTCCTTCGTCGGTTTGTTTGCATTGTGAGCGATGCTGATTGATAAGGAGTTCGCAAGTTGTGTGCCGTTTGTTGTAAAGGCGATTATCTAAGGCGATGATGTGAAGGCTGTGGCGGCGGGGTGCAATGAAAGCCTTTCAGGTGTCGGAAGTAAATTGTCGGAGTTGAAGATACAGGCTTGACGGTCAAGCGCAGTTACGCTTAAACAAGTGGCGGCACAAATGCAGACATCGAAACATGCAAGCTTCGAGTGATGTGATGAATGATGAAAAAGATTCGCGCGAGATGATGGTTGACGCAACGCGCATCTGGGAAATGACTTTCGATGCGTTGCCTGACGGCATGATAGTGCTGGACGGCGCGGGACGCATCGCGCGTGCTAATCGCCACGCCGCCGATATGCTGGGCGGCGCGGGTCTTAACACGCGCGAAATCATCGGCAGACGTGCGGCGGATGTCGTCGGTGAATTGTTCGGGACGAGCGCGGCGACGCACTGGACACATCACCAAGCCGCACACGTCGCACACAGGGACACACCGGAAAAGGATGTCGGAAACAGTCCCGCTAAATCGTCGCGTGCTTCCTTTGAAGTCCGTGACAGAGACGGGCGGCGGTATCTATTTTCCATCGCGTTCTTCGATACGACGTTTCAACTTGCCGCCGAAGAACATGACGACGCACGGAATGAAACTCGAATCGAACATCAAATTGTTGACGGCAAAAACTCTTTGGCGTGGAGCGTCGTGATGTGGAGCGACATCACGGAACTCGCGGGGATGCAGGAACAGCTTTCGCGTTCCGGCAAACTCGCGTCCATCGGCGGCTTGGCGGCGGGCGTCGCGCATGAAATCAATAACCCTCTGGCAGCGATTACGACATGTGCCGAAGCGATGACCCGTGACTTACGCGACCTGTACCGGACGGCTGACACCGCCGCGCTTCAAACTTTTACGAAAGAACGCAACTGGAATTTCTACCTCGAAGAAATCGTCCGTCAGGCTCTGCGCGGCAAAGCGATTACGCGCGGCTTGCTGGATTTGACGCGCGAACGCCGCGCCTTTCGTACCGTTGTTTCCATCAATCAACTCGTGCGCGATACCGGGCGCGTGTTCGCCGCGCGTCCCGACATAGGGCAAGTTCGCATCGAACTCGCCCTTGACGAATCACTCGAAACCATCCACACCGATGCGCTTATGGTGCGGCAAATAATTGACAACTTAATCGGCAACGCCGTCTCCGCCGTCTCTGGCAGCGAAACGCGAAACGCTTCGTCCGCGCACCGGAGCGCATCGCCGCGCATCACGCTTCGCACGCGCGGCGACGGAGCGGCGCGCATCTTTATCGAAGTCGAAGACAACGGAAGCGGCATCCGTGCGGAGATTCTCGCCCGTATCTTCGACCCGTTCTTTACCACCAAGCGCGGCGGGCATAATTCGGGGTTAGGTTTGGCGATGTGCGCTTCGCTTGCCGATGCACTCGGCGGCTCAATCACGGTTGAAACCAGAGAAGGTGAGGGCAGCCGCTTCCGTTTGTGGCTGCCTAGATTAGTGGATAGTGGATAGTGGATAACGGATAGTGAAAAACCACTGTCCTAAACTATCCACTATCCACTATCCGTTATCCACTAATAAACATGCAAAGTAAAATTCGTGTTCTCGTAGTTGATGACGATGCGGTGTTGCGGCGGTTGGTGTCCGAGCAGCTCGCGCGTTCGGGTTTTGAAGTCGCGGTTGCCGACGGCGGCGAAGCGGCACTCGCCACCTTGCGCGAAACCGATATGGATGTCGTGCTGCTTGACATCAACATGCCGGACATGTCCGGGCTTGACGCTCTGGGGCGTATCAGCAGCTTAACCGACGCGCCGGAAGTCGTCATGCTGACCGCCGATACGTCGCTCACCACCGGCATCGAAGCGATGCGGCGCGGAGCTTACGATTATTTGACGAAGCCCGCGACGCTCGATGAGATGGAAGCCATCATCATCAAAGCCGACGAGAAACGGCGCATCGTGCGGCAGAACACGGCACTGCGCGATGTCGTCGCGGAAGCTTCCGCGCCTGAAGATGAAATCGCGGTTGATGCGCGTGAAGTTGACGAAACGGAATCACCGATTGTTCATGCAAGTTCCGTCACGCGTCGTCTTATAAATCTCGCTCTCGCCGCCGCGCGCCACGATTCGACGATTCTCATCACGGGCGAATCCGGCACAGGGAAAGATGTTTTCGCGCGCTTCATTCATTCCAAAAGCGCACGCGCCGCCGCACCGGTCATCACCGTTAATTGCGGAGCGTTGCCGGAATCACTGTTTGAATCGGAGTTCTTCGGGCATGAGCGCGGAGCGTTCACCGGAGCCAATGCACTCAAGCGGGGACTACTGGAAGCCGCCGACGGTGCGACGTTGTTCCTAGATGAAATCGGTGAGTTGCCCTTAATCACACAGGTCAAGCTTTTACAGTTTTTAGAGATGGGACGCTTCCGCCGTCTCGGAGCGACGCGCGACCAAGCTGCCGACGTGCGGATAATCGCCGCCACCAACCGCGACTTGCTTGCCGATACGCAGACCAATCGCTTTCGCGCCGATTTATATTATCGTCTCAACATCATCTCGCTTCACATTCCGCCGTTGCGCGAACGTCCCGAAGATATTCCGGTTCTCACCGAACACTTTCTGCGCTCGTTCCGCACGCGCTTCAATCGTCCTTCACTATTGTTGACCGAAGACGGGCGGCAAGCTTTACAACATCACAAATGGCTCGGCAACATCCGCGAACTACGAAACACACTGCACCGCGCGTGCGCCCTCGCCACCGCCGACGAAATTGACGCGGCGTCATTATTATCAAACTCAATTCATCCCGCGACAACGACGGCAATGGCGACGGAGACAATCACAGGAACGCAAGTAAGCGCGACGGCGACCACCGCATCATCCGCCATATCTGAAGCCTCAACCAACCCCGAACCCGCCACCGCATCGAACCCGCTTAACCACGCGCTGACGCTCGGAGAACTCGAACGCCAACACATTCTCCGCGTACTTGCCGGAGCGCACGACAACCGTGAACGCGCCGCCGCGATTCTCGGCATCTCGGCGCGCACGCTCTATCGCAAACTCCGCGAATACGAAGCCTGACAAGTCGCGTGCTTCTGACAACTTGTCTGTGACCACCTGACAAATTGTCAGTCTCGCACGGATGATGTGCGCCTTCGCTCTCCATTCGGGATTCTCGCCAATTTCGTCAAATCCGGCGGAAATCTCAATAAAACTTGAACTTTGTCACGCCGCCGCCGCTCTTTACGGATTGCGGTACGAGGTTTGCCCTTGCCTGCTCCGGCAAGCTTTCCGTGAGGCTGACATCGGCAAGGCGGTTCGTTGGCTTGCGACTTGAGACGAAACTATTAGGACACGACGACATCTATTTCTATGGCACGAATCATTATTTGCGATGACGACAAAACGATGACGGCGCGACTCGTCGCCGCCCTGCACGACGTGGGTCACGATGCGCGTTCGTGTTGTCACACGATGGACATGTTGCGCGACGCGATTGGCGGCGCGTGCGAGATGGTCGCGCTCGGTCTTGATATGCCGGGCTTCGGCGCGACGGGCGCAATCGAAACCCTGCGCGAACTCGCCCCGCGCGTCCTTGTCATAGGCTTTCATCGTGACCCGATAGCGTTTTCGGTTTCCGCTCCAAACGCGCATCACCCGCACAAGGTTTTGCCGCGCTTCGTTTCAAACGAAAACTTCACGCGCGTCGTCAATATGTGTTTCACCCGACAGGCACTCGCCGCCCTCGCCACACCGCCGAAACCTTCAGCCGCTCACCGCCTCGCCTCACGCCAAGCCAGCAGCATCTTTCGCTGTGCCGCCGCGCGTCCGCGCCATATACTTCGCCTCTATGACGACTAATGACGAATGACGCGGCATGAGTTCGTAAAGACGCACCCATTTAATTTCGTCATGTCCTTACCTGAGAAAGCAACCTCTTCAATTGCCTTACGCGGTGACAAAGTTTCGCGGCTCTGCCGCCTGATGTGCGGTGAGGCTTCGCCTCACCGTGAAGTATGTGAAAGGTCTTCGAGGCTACGCCTCGCACGCGGGCGGCGTAGCCGCCATCAATTTTTATCGTGCCAAACGGAAAGGCAAAGCCTTTCCGCACATCGGGCGGCGTAGCCGCAAAACTTTGTAAGGTAAGTTTTCAATCGCCCGACTTCCAGTCGCTTCTCAATCCCCAACCCCTTCCCAATCGTTTCTCAACCCTCAATCACTTCATCCTTGAAAGGAAAACCCGATATGAATTACTCCCGTTTGACACGCCCGTCGCACGCCCGTTCGCGGCGCGGCTTAGTTCTGCTCATCCTGCTCGTCTGTGGCATAGGGGCGGGCGTCGTCGCTAAAACCGGCACGGCGCGTCTGCTTCGCGTCGCCTCCGTCGGGGCGGCGCGTCCCGAAGTCAATGTCACACTCGACGGAACTGTCGCGCGTGACGAAAAGCCCGTCGCTCTCGCCAAAGCCGATGCCGTGCGTCCGGGCGAAATCTTGACGTGGACGATTAAAGCCGAAAACACGGGCGACGGTGCGGCGCGCGGCTTTGCAACCGTCGGGCGTATTCCCGAAGGCACATCGTTCGTCGCGGGCAGTGCCGTAAGTTCCGCGAACGTGACTGTCACATACAGCATTGACAGGGGCAAAACCTTCGCCGCGACGCCGGAAGTCGAAGAACGTCTTGCCGACGGTTCGGTGAAAAAGGTTGCCGCCCCCATCGCCATGTACACGCAAGTTCGTTACGAATGGGCTGACCCACTCGCCGCACAAGCCATCAACGCGACTTACAAGGTGCGCGTTCGATAGTTCTCGGTCATCGAACGTACTTAATCGCCCGCCAACCCTTGTGAACATATACGGCTATCCCGCCACCCGACCCGCCCGCTTACGAACACAAAATTACAAAAGGATTTATTGATGAACAGGATGCCTTCCCCTTTCGTCCGGTTGAAGCCCGCCGCCCGCACGCTGACCGCGACCTTTCTACGTCGCGCCCTCACGCAAACCTTATTGCCGGTAGTCGCGCTGCTTCTCTGCGGACTAATCGCCACACCGCTTTTCGCCCAATCAACGGCGGGCGGCACACAAATTCAAAACCGCGCTTCCGCCACTTACTCGGACGG
The DNA here is from genome assembly GCA_024330265.1 of Pyrinomonadaceae bacterium MAG19_C2-C3. Lineage (GTDB taxonomy): Bacteria > Acidobacteriota > Blastocatellia > Pyrinomonadales > Pyrinomonadaceae > JANDLT01. The sequence continues at coordinate 28,291 of JANDLT010000038.1, forward strand.
CGGCGGCAATAACTATTCGACCGCTTCCAACACCGTCACCGTCACCGTCTCGAACGTGTCGGGACTCGTCATCACGCCGGACAACGGCACGCCACAGTCCGCTGTCGCCGGACAACAAGTCCGCTTCGATTTCGTCGTCACCAATACCGGAAACTTTGCCGACCAAGTACGCTTCTTAGCAAACGGTGCGAGTATCCGCTTTACGGGTTCGGTTGATTTAACTTCGATTATCGCCTTCATTGATCGCGGTGCGCCGGGCGGTGCGTTCCAAGCCGGAACTGACATTGACATCAGTGGCAACGCGGCTGATGTTCTTTCGCCAAGCATCGCGCAGAACGCCACATTGAGCGTCGCCGTGCAGGTCACGATGACGGCTTCCGCCGTTAACGGTGATACGGTTCGCGTCACGCTCGGTGATGCGTCCGCCGATAACGTCGCCGCCGATTCTTCCGCCAACGAAGTTCGTACCGTCGCTTCCGGTTCGGTCAACGGCTTACGCGAAGCCGTCGGCGATGCCAGCGTGCAGATTGTGAACGACGCGCAACTTCTCCTCACCCTCACCGCTCCGACGGGTCCCGTACCGCTCGGCTCGAACATTTCTTACGGCTTAAACTTGAGCAATCCCGGTGCGCGCGACGCGCAAAACGTCACGCTCACCAACGCTCCGGCTGGCTCGAACTCCGGCGTCTTCGTCATCGCTCCGATTCCGGTTGGAACGATGCTCGCCTCCGGTCAAACATTTCCGGCGGGTACGCTCTACACCACGTCGCCTTTGACGGTTGACCCGACCACCGCCGTCTGGACGACAGTTCCGCCCGCGAACCTCGCGGATGTACGCCGCATCGCTTTCAATACCGGCAACTCGCTCGTCGCGGGAACAAGCGCGACCGCGATTAACTTCACCGTCACCATCACGACGACGAACGCGACGACATCCATCTTCGAGATTGCCGACGCCTTCGCGCGCAATTCGATTGGCACACAAGTCACCGACCAGTCAGGCGATATAGTGCGAAACGGCGGCGACGGCAACGCCGATTTTGAAGAAGACACCGCCACGGGTTCGAGCGCGCCGCAATTCGACGGTGTGCAACAACAAACCCTACTTCAAACCACCGGCAGCGTGTTCGTCGGACCTTCCGGCAAACCCAACGCCGTCGGACCCACCAACACCAACGACGATTACACGAACAAGAGTTTGAGCGCGGGCTTGGCGGGCGTCGCTCCGGGCGGAGTCACGACGGTGGGTCAACAAGTCTTGTTCACCAACACGCTTCGCAACGCGGGCAACTCGAACGACACGTTTTCCATTACCGTTCCGAGCGCGAGCTTCCCGCCCAACTTTACCGTCGAGATTTCCATCAACGGCGGCTCAAGTTACACGACCGTCCAACCCGGCAACGGCACGATTAACCTGCCCATCGCTTTTGGACAAACCGCAGACATCCTCGTCCGTGTCACCGCCCCCGCCGGACTCGAAATCTTGCGCGCTTATCCGGTCACGATTCGTGCGACTTCGACGACCACGACGGGCGCGTTTAACGAAACCATCAACCGCCTCTACACCGGCTTCCTACGTCTCGATAAAACCGTCGCCGTCAATAACACGACGGGCGTCGGGACAGCGACCGATGCCGTTCCGGGCGCGGACATCACCTACACCATCAACTACTCGAACATCTCCGTCGGCGGCGGCGACAGCGACAATGTGCAACTCACGGCGTCAAGCATCGTCATCACCGAAGACGGCAACGCCACTCCGAACAACTGGGGAACGTCCACGCTTCACGTCGTCGGCGCGACCGACTCGCGCGGCGGGACTATCACGGGCGATGTCGTCGGTTCGACATTACTGACCGATAGCGTCCCGACACTCGGCGCGAATCAATCCGGCAGCTTCACGTTCAAACGTAAAATCAAGTAAGCCGAAACTCGAATCAAAATTAGGATTGTTTAGAGGCGGGCTTCCGCCCGCCGGACGTGGCAACAACGACGACGGACAGAAGCCCGCCTCTAAACAATCCCGGTATGAGATGAGGTCAGGCGCAACACAAAGCAAGAAAGATATATCCACGAAACACACGAATCATCACGAAGTAAGACACGGAAGAAATCCGGCTTTGTTCGTGATGATTCGTGTGTTTCGTGGATATATCTTTACCGTCCTTATTTCGGGTTCACGTTGATTTACAATCCACAACCGCCAAAACCCTTGTCGTCTATCGTCTGACACTTTGTCATCTGTATGACATTTTGTCAGGCAAAGCGGCGGCGAACCCCGCCCGACACCTCACACAATCTTTCCGACTATCCGGCTTTTCACCCGAAAACCTCAATAAAACCGTGTTCGCTTCTTGTTAAGAACTCGTTCCTTCGCTGTGGTATGAGTCTTGTAAAGGCTTATCCGGTGCGGGCGTGTTCACCATCGCCGTTTGTCCGTCCTTCCATCCACCGCCGCTTCAGCAAACACCCTTTCCCGCTTCCGCCCTCCTTTCAGCGATGCACTTCTTTTCAAGCAAAGTCCAATCCCCCGCCCCGCGCACACGCCCGCACACAATTCGTTTCCGCGCTCTCATCGGCGCGTTGTTCGCCCTGCTTTGCCTGACGCTTCCCGCCGTTAATCTCCACGCCGACGAAACCACCGCCGCCGAAACCACGATTTACAATCGCGCCGAAGCCACCTACGCCGACTCGACCGGACTCACCTTCTCGATTTTTTCACCGACCGTCTCCGTCACTGTGCGCGCCGTCGCCATGCTCGCCGTCACGCCCGATGAAGCCGCGCCTTCCGCTTCTGTGACACCGCGCGAACGCATCACGCGCCTTTTTCAGGTTTGCAACACAGGCAATACCGCCGACCTTTACACACTCACGGGCTTCACCGCGACCGCTCCCGCCGCACTCGTCGAACTCCGCTTCGACATTGACGATTCCGGCACACTGACGCCCGCCGACACGCTCGCCGCGCTTGGCTCCACCATGTCACCGCGCGTCGCTCCCGCGCGGTGCATCGGCGTCCTCGCCACGCTCGACACGAACGACATCACGCAAGGCTCTAACCTGACGCTTACGCTCACCGCGCGCTCCAACGTGCAGGCAATCGGGGCGGGTGCGATTGATTCGGGAACAATCATCAACACCGTCGGGCGACCCGCGCAATTCACTTCGCCCGTTGACCCGACGCTTCAACCGCTCAAACTCGTCGAAGACCAGACACGCTTCACCGCCAACCAGAATCAAACGCTCGCTTATTCCATCGCCTTCCGCAACAGCGGCGAAACCATCGCCCGCAACGTCGTCTTGCGCGACCCGCTTCCCGGCAATCTCACCTACGTTCCCGGCACGCTTCGCCTCGCGCGCACCCTCACCACGAACACCAACGCCGTCGCTAAAACTCTCACCGATGCCGAAGATTCCGACGAAGGCACACTGCGCGGTGCGACGCTCGAACTCCGCCTTGCGGAAGTCGCCCCCGCCGAAATCATCAACCTCACTTTCTCCGCCCGCGTTACAAACTCTACTCCGTCAAGCATCGGCATCGTCAACACCGCCGAACTCTCCGCCTCAAACGCCTCGCCGATACGCTCATCCGATACGATTGTCATCATCACGCCGCGCGGCACAATCTTCGCCGGACGCAGTGGCGCACCCATCGCGGGCGCAAACATCACCCTGCTCGATGCGAACCTCGCCGCTCCCGTTCGCACCACGCCGAACATCGGAAACGCGCCGAACGAAGCCAACGATAACCCGTTCGCGTCCGACGCCAACGGCAACTGGAGTCTGGTTTTAACTCCCGACCAACTTGACCAAATCGGCACACAGACAACCTATCGTCTGCGTGTCGCGGCGACGAACTTTCGCACGCGCGATTTAGAACTTACGCTCACCCCGACGGGCGGCGGACTGTTCACACTCACCGTCCGCGCCCTCGACAATCAACCCATCTCACGCTTCGGCAGTTTTGAACTCACGACGGAGAATGTACGCGCCGACGCGCTTTCCGCCCTCGCCTTCAACGTCCCTTTGTTTGAAGCTTCCGCCCTCGAACTCACCAAATCGGTTGATAAGCAGAACGCCGAAATCGGTGACACGCTTTCCTATCGTCTCGAAGTTCAGAATCGCACAAGTGCCGCCCTCACCGCCCTTCAAATCCGCGATGTGTTGCCGCGCGGCTTCCACTACGCCGAAGGAACTGCCCGCATCCAAAGCGGCGCGACGGCGCGACCAATCGAGCCGCAAGTCACAAATCAAACGCTCATCTTCGATTTGAACTCGCTCGCCGCAAATTCAAACGCGACGATTTCCTATCGCGTCCGCATCGGCGCGGACACGGCGGAAGGCGCGGCTTCCAACACCGCCATCGCCACCGCGACCTTCCCGAACGGCGAACCCATCACGACGATGCAAGCCGTCGCCACCGTGCGCGTCGGGCGCGGCGTGTTCTCCGTCCGTCAGGTTATTTTAGGGCGCGTCTTTGACGACGTTGACGGCGACAACTCATTTAACGCGGGCGATAAACCGCTCGCGGGCGTGCGTCTGTATCTCACCAACGGGCAATCAGCGACCACCGATTCGCAAGGCATGTACAACTTTCCGGCGGTTGACGACGGCGCGCTCGTCATCTCGCTCGACCCCATAACCTTGCCCGCCGGTTCGCAACTTCTTGAGCGCGACAACAACAAACGCGACCGCAATTCTTGGACGCGCCTGCTTCGCACACCGCTCGGCGGCGGCGGCTTACTCCGTCAAAACTTTGCCGTCCGCGTCAATGCTTCAGCCGTCGCGGACAACATCATCAATTCGCCGCGCACTGCGAATGCTCTTGTTGATGACAACGACGATGCACCCAACGACGCCCCACAATCCGGCGTCGCGCGTGCGCGTGATAAGGGAAGTTCCAACGCTGAAATCTCAACGCTGAAATCCGACGTTTCAAATCTTGCCGCGCGCCGCGCCGGAACTTACGAAGAAGTTTCGACCGAAGCCGTCGCCATCGTCGCGCCCGGCGATGTCGTCGTCCTAAACTTGACACCCGATGCACTGGTTCGCACGCCCGCTTTGAGTGTGGTTGCCCGCGTCGCCGAAGGTTGGACGACGCAACTCAAAATCAACAATCACCCTGTCCCGCAAGAGAACATCGGAGTTCAACGCCAAGACCACAAGAACCGCGTCACAACTTACGAATACGTCGGCATCGTGCTTCAACCCGGCGCGAATCGTGTGAACATCGCCGCCGTCTCGTCTGCGGGCAAAGCCGCGACGCCGAAAGACTTTGTCGTGTACGGACGCGCGGCGGCGCGGCGCATGACAATCCAACCGGAGCGTTCCGAACTGCGTTCTGACGGGCGCGACGCAACCCTTCTTCACATCAAACTTTACGATGAACGCGGCAATCCCGCCCTCGACGGCACTGTCACCATCGAAGTCAGTGCCGGACGCCTGTTCGCCGCGACATTCCAAAACTCATCCGAAAATCCTTCCGTTAATTCCAATGACACCAACCTCACACCAACCACCACCGCGTCAAACTCCGCTTCAACGTCGCATCGAACGGGCGCGAAAACGTCTTCGTCATCAACAACAAACGCGCCCGACCGCCGCAACCTCGAAACCGCTCTTACCGACAACGACGCGAACGCCATAGCCGTCACCGACGTGCCGACGCGCCAGATGTTAATTCAAACGGTTGACGGCGAAGCTACCGTTAGACTCGTCGCCGAAGGCGCGCCGCAGAAAGCCTCGATACGCTCCGCTTCCGGCACGCTCGAAGCCGTCTCGGAAATTCGTTTCGCGCCCGATGTACGTCCGGCAATTCTCGTCGGACTCGCGGAAGCTTCCTTCGGGCGCGCCGCTCCCGATAACGTACTGCGCGGCGAAGACAAGGCGTATCGCTCGCATCTCTCATTGTTCTTTCGCGGCAAGTTTTTAACCGATAAAAATCTGCTCACGCTCGCTTACGATTCGGCGCGTCCCATCAACCGCACGACGGGTGCATCGAACCGCGACCGCCTGTTTCAACTCGACCCGCTCGACCGTGTGTATCCCCTGTTCGGTGATTCTTCGACGCGCTTTGATGAAGCTCGCTCCAACTCGAAAGTTTATGCACGGCTTGATAGAAATCGCTCGTTCGCGCAGTTCGGAGACTTCGACACCGCGACCGTCGAACCCATCGCTTATTCGACGCGGACACAAGTTGACAGCGCGACCAACTTCATCGCAAACAACGCCCTCGCCAATGCCAACGCTTCCGCCGCGCGCCTCGCCCTCTATCAACGTCGCTTAACCGGAGTTCAACTTCACCTTGAGAACACGCGCGGCGACTATGTGACGTTGAGCGGCGCGCGTCCCGATACGGCTTGGTCACGCGACATCTTTCAGGGCGGCACGCTCGCTCTTATTCGTCTCTCGCACGCCGATATGTTGTTGGGAAGCGAAACCGTCATCAGTGAAACGCGCGACCGTCGCAATCCCGAAATCGTGATTGAACGCACCGTTCTCGCGCGCTCGATTGACTACAACCTCGACCCTTTGACCGGCACGATTTTCTTCCTGCGCCCGACACAGAGTTTCGATTCACAACTCAACTTAGTGAACACCGTCGTCACTTACGAACACCGCGCCGACGATTATTCTTCATCCGTTTATACCGCCCGCGCACAAACTTCATCTGGCATCATGCGCCGTCTTGGACTTCGCGCCGGAGTCTCCGCCGCCGTCGAACGCCGCCCCGAAGGCTTCGGCAATTACACACTCGGCGGCATTGATATTGAAAAATCTTTGCCCCGCAAAGGCACGGCGCGCTTTGAATTTGCCACCAGTCGTGGCACGCTCGACTTGAGCGCGGGCTTCCTTAATACCAGCCTCACACCCGGCGATGAAGCCCTCACGCGCACCGTCGGGCAAGCCGCGAACGGTAACGCCTTCCGCTTTGAACTCACGCAACCGCTCGGCTTTTATCAAGCCACCTTGCGCGCCGATTACACGCGCACCGGACAAGGTTTCTTCAACCCGTTCGGAAGCACGCAAGCCGCCGGTTCGTCGCGCGCCGCCGTCCTCTTTGACATGCGCCCGCGCGCTTCTTCCACCGTCCGCTTCAGCTTCACGAACGAACGCAACCAGACCGCGAATGTTGATAACTCGCGCACCACAGTTTCCGCTCTCTATACCGAACAGCTTAACGACAAACTTCGCTTAGGCGTCGGACTCGACCACCGCGAATTTAACGACACGACGAATGACAAAGAAGTCAGTTCAAATCTCGTCACCGTTGGAGCTGAATATCGCCCGACCGAAAAACTCGAAATCACCGCCAAGCGCGAACAGAACATATCTGACGCCGACCCGACTTACCCCGACGCGACGACCTTAACCGCGCGTTATCAAATCAATCCGGCGGCGCGCCTGTTCTTCACGCAACGCCTCGCGTCCGCACCCATCGTTCCCATCGCCGACCTCGTTTCAACGGGCTTTGCGGGAACGGGTTCACGACGCGAAACCGCCGTCGGCATCGAGACGCAAATCGGGCGCGCGACCGCCGTCAACGGGCGTTACCAAATCGAGAACGGCATCAACGGCACGGACAGTTTCGCGGTCATAGGCTTGACCAATCGCCTGTCAATATCGAAACAGTTTTCGCTTGATACGGCGTTTGAACGCGGCTTCCTGCTTGCCGGAAACGGCGAGAGTTTTACCGGCGGAAGCTTCGGTTTGGGTTGGCAGGCGGGCGATAATTTCCGCTCATCGGCGCGTTACGAAGTCCGCGACCGCAACGGCTTAGGGCAAATCTTCACCATCGGCGCGGCGGGTAAAATCGGTGATGACCTCACGACCCTCGCCCGCTTTCAAATGGGACGCACTACGACCGACGGCGGCACACGCAACGGCGCGGCAATCGAAGACCGTCACAACTCCGTGATGCAGGCGACCGCCGCCCTCGCCTATCGCCCGCTTCACAACGACCGCGCCGCGTTGCTCTTTAGCTATACGCATCGCTCGCTCGAAGCTTCCGGCATCGCGGGACGTGAACCTGTTTCCGACATCGCCGACACGCTTTCCGCCGATGGTCTGTATCAACTGCGACCCGATACGGAAATCTACGGACGCTTCGCCCTGCGCCGCTCCGCCGACGGACGCGACGATGTGGCTTACGTCTCGACGATGACTTATATGACGCAAGCCCGCCTTGCCCAACGCATAGGTTCAAGGTTCGATGTCGCCGGAGAAGCCCGCTTCTTGTTTCAACCCGTCACGTCTTCTTATCGTGAATCACTCGGCGCGGAAGTCGGATACTGGTTGTTGCCCGACCTTCGCATCGGCGGCGGTTATAACCTCACCTCGCTCTCCGGCAGCGCGACCACTTCCGCCGACAACTTCTTCGGCGCGCGGCGTGGATTCTACTTCACGATTTCATCGAAACTCTCAAACCTTTTCAACTTGTTCGGCACATCACGCGCCGGACTCGACGGCACGACGACACCCGCCGCGACCACCGCCGCCGCACCCGAACAACAGATTGAAAGGGACGGACGACAATGACGCGCTGCTCCGTCGTCACCGCGAAGCGCGCGAACCGCCGTCATCATGTGATTGTGGGCGTGTGCCTCATCATCGCGCTGCTTTCAAACGCCGCGCCGCGCACACAGGCGCAGTCCGCGCGTGACCTTCCGCCGCCGTCGTCCAACTTCACGAACATCCCTTCCGGCTCACTCGTGATTGCCATGGACACCACCAATCAGGCTCTCGTCTCGCCGTTCAACCTGAAGGCTTACGGCTTGGTTCACAACCTGTTGAAAAACGGTATCCCCGTGATGTGGGCGATACGCGCGGGTAAAGCGAAAGATGCGGTTGATTTCACCGCGACCGCGCAACGCATCGCGCCGTCCGCCACCGCCGCGACGAATTATAATTTCGCCGCCGGACCTTTCATCATTCATCGTGACTACGCGGAACTCGCGCGCACGCGCATCACCGCTTTCGCGGGCAACGTCGCCGTTTATCAATTGACGCAAGACGCTCTGGTTGACGTTCGTTACACCCTGACCGACCGCCTGAACATCGCGGTCAGCAACGTCAACACGAGTATTCACACCGACATTTTCATCGAAGCCGGAATCACCGATTACACCGTCGTTGACCCGACCGCGCTTTCGTCAAGTTCCTGTTACACGTTCCACTCCGAGCCGCACACCAGCGCGACGGCGGGCATCCCGAACGTCAAAGCTTTCGTGCAGAGCGGCGGCAACTTCTTGGCGCAATGTCTCGCGCTTTCGACTTACGAGAACACCACGACCGGACGCTTTCAAACCACGAACGGCATCGTCATCAACAACATCGGCAACACTCTCGCCTACCCGAACGCCGATTTGCCTTTCAGCCAATTCACGGGCGCGCTCGAACCCGCGCCCGGTGGTTCTGAACAGGATTACTATCTTGCTTCCGGTTCGACTTTCCAGAACAACACGCACGTTCACGCCGACGACACCGGCGCGACGCGCCCGACTTACGCGGCGACGGTTTCAAAACTCCGAAGCGGCGTCGGCGGCATGGTCTATTATCTCGGCGGTCACAGCTACAACGCGGCGACGCTTGCCGACCTCAACGGGCGACGCATGTTGCTCAATGCCGCGCTTTCGCCCGCCGAACGCCCGACGGGTTGCAACGCCAATTTCGCCGCCGCCGTTCGCACGCTCTCCGGCGTGATTTATGAAGACGTGAACGGCGACAGTCTCTTGTCGGACAGCGTGCCGCGACCCAATGTCAACGTTCGCCTCTATGCCGACTTAAACGCGAGCGGCACGGTTGACGCGGGCGATACATACCTCGCCGCGACGACCACAAACCTTTCCGGCGCGTACAGCTTTCAGGTTTCAACCGCCGCTTCGGGCGGCAATTATCTCGTCGCGGTTGACTCGAAAAGCGTCACCCCGAACGCGGGATTTAATTCCGGCGCGACGCAAGGCAACGTCTGGGCGGAGCAGACTTACGGCGATAATCCCGCGACCGCGACACTTGATTTGGGTTTGCGTTTCGGCGGGCGGCAGGGCGACGTTTCCGACAACTTCAACACCGCCGCGACCGCCATGGCGAGCAACGCTTACGAACATCTCGCCCGCGTCGCGCTGTCAACGGTTGACATCACAAACGTCAATTTCGGCTTCAGCTTTAACCTCGTCACCACCACGCGCGCGGGCGACGCAACAGACGACGACACCGCCAACGCGCGCTCCGTGCAGGGCAGCCTTCGTCAATTCATACAGAACGCCAACGCCGTCGGCGGCGCAAACTACATGCGCTTCACTCCGGCGGTCGCCGCCAATTCCGGCGCAGGCTGGCGCGTCAACGTCACCGCTTCGCTTCCCGCCGTTACCGACGCGAACACGACGATTGACGGCACGGCTTACAACAACTCGAACGGCACGAGCATACGCGACGCCAACGGCGGCTCGCTCGGCGCGGGCGGCACAATCGGCGTTGATAATCTTTCGCTCGCACAGGTTGCGCGACCTGAACTTGAAATCACGGATGCGGCGACCGTCGCCGTCGGGCTTGACCTTCAGGCAAACGATGCGGCGGTTCGCCGTCTCTCCGTCTTCGGTTTCGGCAACACCGCCAACAGCGACGCGCACGCCAACATACGCATCGGCAATAATTTTACCGGCGCGTTGATTGAGTCGAACATCATCGGCGCATCTGCCGCCGACTTCGTTGATCCGGGCGCGGGCGCGCGTTCGGGCGGCGACAACATTCGCTCCATCGGGGCGGACAACGGCACGGTGCGAAACAACCTTATCGGCTTTAGCGCGGGCAAAGGCTTCGGCGTCGAAGCGGGTTCGAGCCTGTGGACGATTGAGAACAACGAGATTCGCGGCAACGGCATCGGCAACTCGAACCTCGACGGCATTGATTTTGAAACCGGAGGGACAACGAACAACATCGCACGCGGCAATCTCATCACCGCCAATGAAGGAGTCGGCGTTGATTCGTATCTAAGCAACGGCTCGAACATCGTCGTCAACAACACCATCACCGCCAACGGCAGAGGAGTGGGCGCGAACGTTGAAACGGCGGGCGTTCGCATGTTCGGCACAAACAACACGATTGAGCGCAACGTCATCAGTGGCAACTACGGCGCGGGCGTCATGGTCACACCGACCGCGACGAACAACCTCATCACACGCAATTCGATTTTCAACAACGGCACGGCAACTAACAACGGCGGAGCGGCGGCAAGCAATCAAATCGGAATTGATTTGCAAACTTCAACCGATAACATCACTACCGGAACTTCACCTTACGTCACACTCAACGACGCGAACGATGCCGATACGGGCGGCAACGGCTTGCTCAATTTCCCCGTGCTTGAACGCGCGACCATCAACGGCAGTCAACTCACGCTCACGGGTTTCGCGCGTCCCGCCGCCAGCCTCGAACTCTTTATCGCCGCTCCCGATGCGTCCGGCTTCGGTGAAGGACAGACATACCTCGTCACCCTCACAGAAGGTTCAGCCGCCGACACGGACGCCACGAACACGACTTACGTTAGCCCGTTTGCCGGGCGCAACGTCGGCACGGACACCACCGAACGCTTCAGCTTCACGATTGCTTTGCCGTCCGGCGTCACGCTCGGTTCAATCTTGACCGCGACCGCGACCGTCGCCGGAAGCACATCGGAGTTTAGCAACCTCATCACCATCGCCAACGCTCCGCCCGCTGTCGGACTCGTCAAAAGCGTGTCGCCCGAAGGCGACATCACACCCGGCACAGACCTCACATACACCATCGCTTTCACCAACACGGGCGGGCAATCCGCCACCGGCTTTCGCCTTATTGACCCCGACCCGGCGAGTTCCTTGCGACTTAACCTCAGCACCGATTTCAAACTCGATTCCGCCGCCGCCGCGCTTGGCACAACCGGCTTGACCACGACGTTTGAATACTCGAACGACAACGCCGCGACGTGGACTTACACGCCCGTGAGCGCGGCGGGCGGCGCACCCGACGGTTACGACCGCAACGTCACACACGTTCGCTGGATTTTCACCGGAAACCTCAGCCACACCGCACCGAACAACACGGGCAGCGTCTCCTTCGTCGTCCGCGTGCGCTAAAAAACAGTGGATAGTGGATAGTGGATAGTTTAAGACAGAATTCTTCACTATCCACTATCGTTTCTCGTTGCCGGTATTAGATGACGGACGGTGTGCGTTTGTAAGCGTGTGTGACGGGACGGCGGCGACCGATGCCGATGGCGTGGCGGGAAATGATGAGCGTCGGCGGAAGTTGGCGACGCTTAAACTCGTTCGCCGGAGCCTCGACTTGATTGAGAATGCGATATACGAGTTCCACATCGTGACCTTGAGCGATGATTTCGTCGGGCGATGCTTTGCGTTCAAAATAGGCTTCGAGAATCGGGTCAAGCACATCGTAAGGCGGCAAACTCTGGTCATCGAATTGGTCGGGGGCGAGTTCCGCCGACGGACGTTTGTTGATAATCGTTTCGGGGATGATTTCCGCGTCGCGGTTGATGTGACGACACAAGGCATAGACTTCGGTTTTGAGTACGTCGCCGATGACGGCAAGACCGCCGTTCGTGTCGCCATAGAGTGTGCAGTAGCCGAGTGCTAATTCCGATTTATTTCCGGTTGAAAGAAGTAATCTTCCGGTCGCGTTCGAGAGCGTCATCAGGATGTTGCCGCGCAAACGCGATTGCAAATTTTCGACTGCCAGACTTTCACCGCCGCGCGTCGGACGCTTCAAATTGAGTTCATTCGTGAGCGCGTCGAACGCCGAAACTATCGGGTGAAGTTCGACGCGCATCCCCGTATTGCGCGCCAGACTTTCGGAATCCGTGATGCTTCCCCCGGATGAAAACGGCGACGGCATCATCACGCCCAACACGTTCTCCGCCCCCAACGCTTCGCACGCGAGAGCCGCGACGAGAGCCGAATCTATCCCGCCCGATAAACCTAAAATCGCTTGTTTGAATTTATTCTTGTGCGCGTAATCGCGTATCCCTAAAACAAGCGCGCGGCGCACGGTTTCGATGTCGTCACCCGCGAGACACGTCGTATCGCACTCGCGGCATTCGAGGTCAACCGTTCCCACAAACTCCTCAAACGCCGGAGCTTGCAAAATCGTTTCGCCGCGACGATTAACGACGAGACTCGCCCCATCGAAAATCACGCCGTCATTGCCGCCGACAAGATTGACGAACACGACGGGCAGATTATTCGCCTTCGCGCGATGACGCACCATGCGACACCGCTCATGCTGTTTGCCTTTCCCGAACGGCGAAGCGTTGATAGAAACAAGCACCGACGCACCCATCTCAATCAACTCTTGCGCCGGGTCGTGCGCGTAAAGACGTTCGCGCCAGAACGTCTTATCGTTCCAAAAATCCTCACACACCGCGACGCCCAAACGCCCGTTTTCCAACTCGAACAAATGCCGCTCCCGCGCCGGTTCAAAATATCGCGGGTCATCAAACACGTCATACTCCGGCAACAGCGTCTTATCCGCGAAGCCTATAATCTCGCCATCGCGGATGACCGCCGCCGAGTTGAACAGCCGCCGCCCATTCGTCTCATCATTCGGGCGCACCGTCCCGACGACGACGGTCAACCCGCCCGCCGCCGCCTTTATTTTCTCCAACGGCTCAAGTGCCTTCGCGCGCACATCCTTATCCAAAAACCAATCCAACGACGTGTAGCCTTGCACCGCGACTTCCGGCAACACGACTAAATCCGCATCGTCCCGTTTTGCCCCTTCGACGACGCGAAGGATACGTTCGGTATTGCCTTCGTAGTCGCCGTTGGTGGTGTTGATTTGTCCGATGGTGACGCGCATTGATAAAGGACTGTTGAAGGATTTTGTGCCCTCTGAGAGACTTGAACTCCCAACCAACGGATTATGCTTGCCAACTACGGCTTTCGCCGCGCACTGATTTCTAAAATCAATGTTTGTGGTCTGGACTTTCTCTTCGCTTTACGCGCTTATTATTAAGTCTCTACACCTTCCTTGTTCGATATGAACAAGGCTTGGCTCGGGATTACCATACCGCTTTCGCTGGCTTCAGGCTTCCCCGAATTTAATAAGTTCTACGAACGCACCTGAAAACAGATTCATGCTTTGTAGTGTGATACGTTCGCAACCCAACTTTGTAAAATCATATGGAAAAGATTTGCACTATTTGCCACAGCCTACTTACCGGCAGACAAACTAAATTCTGTTGCCTGAACTGCAAGAATGCTTCGACGAATAATAAGCATCAAAATTATGTCTCACAGCAAGAACGTGGACGACGAAGAAGGCGACTTTTGATTTTGCGAAAGGGTGGGCGATGCGAGATTTGTCATTACAACAAAAATCAAGCCGCGCTCGCCTTTCATCACCTTGACGCTTCGGCTAAAACTTTTCCGGTTGACCTTAGAAAATGCTCAAACTCAACTTGGAACAGGCTTTTAGAAGAAGCAGAAAAGTGTCGGCTTCTGTGTCTTAACTGCCACGCCGAAATTCATAATCCTGACTTTTCCACTTAGATTTTCAAAGACCTTGAGTCCGCTGCTCTAACCATTGAGCTAAGAGGGCTAATAAAAGAAGTGGACGCGGTGATTATAGATGCGCGTATGAAGCGACGGCAAGAAGCGTTGAAAAATCGCTTAACCGAGAAGGCGGGCTTGCGGGCTAAGACGCAGGGCGTGCCAGCGCAAATAATCGTTGACTTCTTTGCCGCCCGCGTAGCGACGGACGAAGCCGGTCTGGATGAGGAGCGTCGCGGGGTCAATCCATTCGAGGCGTACTATCGGGTTGAATGATAAAGGGTCGGTGTCGTCATTCGAGGTGACGGTCGCGGTCGCGGCGACGGGCGTGGTGTTCGCGGTTTGTTGTGATTGGACGCGCGTCGCGTCGTAAGAAATGGAAGCGGCGCGTAAGGCTTGGGTTAAGGGAATCGTCGCGGCGGTCGGCGGGGCGGGGATGGAGACGGCGGCGTCATAGATGACGGCATCGGTGTTGTACGCGGTCGCAATCTTCGCCGCGTCGGGCGACCAGACGGGAAGCGCGGAAGTGAGACGGTCATCCAAGAGACGTTCGCCGCCGTCGAGTGTGACGACGCGCGCTCGTCCCGCAGGTTGCAGGTTTTTATCGAAGCTTTCGTTCCACTCCTCATCTTTGCACGCGAGGGCGGCGACGGCGCGCGAATCCGGCGACCACGCGAAATGAAAATAAATCAGACCGTCGCGCACCGTCAGCGGTCGCAAGCCGAAACCTTCGCGGTCGCAAATATAAATCTGCTCGGACGAGAACGCGGGAACGCCCGGCACGAGGGGCGAAGGCGTCGGCAGTGCAGCGATGTCAGGCGTTGTGAGTTCGTCAAGCGGCGGCGGTGTCGGAGCGGGTTGCGCGGCGGTGCTGCTTCGGACGCCGATAAACGCGATAAGATTTCCGTCGGGCGACCACGCGACCTTTTGCGGGAAGCCGCCGGAGATTTCGCGCGGCAAGAGTGCGCGCTGTAAATTGCCTTCCCCGTCGTAGAGGTCTATGCGAAATTCGCCTTCGAGCGTTTCGGCGGTTTCATACAATGCGAGAACGCGCGAGCCGTCGGGCGCGGCGACGGTGCGAAGTAAAATGTCTTCGACGCGGCGCGAATCGAAATCCTTTTTGACCGCTTCCTGAAAAGCTTCGACCGTCGGTTCAGGGCTTCGCAAGGCGACGGGAAGATTCGCGCTTTCGATGTCGGTCTCGAACTTATAAGCCAGACCTTCGGCAGGAATCTCCGCCAGCGTGCGCGGGTGCGGACGTGTCCCCAAATCGAAACACGCGGTTGAAAACAACCACACACCGCACACCATCAAAGCCGTAACCTTGACCTGACGAAACACTCCACAAATAACTTTCATTACTAAACACCCCTTCTGTATGAACCCACGATGATAGGAACTGTGCGCCGCGACTGTCAACGCCGACGCGCAAAACCTTTCCAAGTGCCTCAACTAATGCTAATTTGCTCTGACTTCGTGTTCTGACTTGAGGTAACGCTGGTGAGTTATGAAGCCGAAAGTGTATGTTGAAACTTCAATCCCCAGCTTCTACCATGAGGTTCGCACTGAACCTGACATGGTGGCGCGTAAGATGTGGACGCGCCAATGGTGGAACGAGTGCCGCGCCGATTACTCGCTCGTGACCAGCATCGCCGTTTTGGATGAACTCGAAGGCGGCGATTACCCGAACCGCGATAAGGTCATCGAACTTGTCAGCGACTTGCCGCTTGTGGCTATCGAGACCGCGATTATCGAAATCGTTGAGGCGTACATTCGGCATAAAGTAATGCCCGACGACCCCGTAGGCGACGCGCTGCATTTGGCACTGGCTTCTTTTCACAAGTGCGATTTTCTGCTGACGTGGAACTGTCGCCATTTAGCGAATGCCAACAAGTTCGGTCACATACGACGGGTGAATACTTTGCTTGGCTTGTACGTTCCCGCATTGGTGACACCATTAGAGTTGATAGGAGGACAGGATGAAAGCGAAAGATGACCCGACACTTGAGAGAATCAGGGAAACGCGCCGCCGCATTTCCGCCGAACACGACCACGACCCGCAACGAGTGGTGAAACATTACATTGAACTTCAGCGCAAGTATCAACACCGCGTGGCGGAAGATATTGAGAAGCGCGCCGAAAGCGTCGAAGCGTAAGCGATTCGCTTACCGAACCCGCACCGCGAAGCGCGAGATAACATTTTAACTCTTGCCTTCACAAGGAGCGTGCGACATGAAAAACATCTTTTCATCAAAAGGAACAAAAATATGTCGGCAACATTAAACAGCATTGTTGAGCAGTGGCGGACGCTCAACCCGACCCAGCGTCGGCAACTGCGCGAGATGCTCGAACGCGAATCGCAAGCCACCGAAGTGGCGGAACGCGACCGGCTCATCGAAAGCATCATGGGCAAGTACGCGGACGTGCGGACGAGCAGCGACGAGTTCAACCGGCAGAAGCAAGATGAGATCGCGCTTGAAAACCGCCGCTTCACGGACGCAGGCGAACGATGAACGCCGTGCTTGACGCTTCGGCGATGATCGCGTTCCTGCGAAAGGAGCCGGGCGCGCTCATCGTCGCGGGTTATTTACGCGACGTGAATACCCGGTGCATGGCTCATGGCATTAACTTGTGTGAGGTGTACTATGACTTTCATCGCACCGGTGGCGAGAGCAAAGCGGGCGAGGCAATCAACGACCTTAAAACACTCGGCATCTCCGGGCGCGATGATTTCGACGAAGTGTTTTGGCGCGAGGTCGGCAAGCTGAAAGCGACGTATCGCAAAGTCTCGCTCGCCGATTGTTGCGGTATCGCTCTGACGAACCGCGTCGGCGGCGAGTTCATCACCTCAGACCATAACGAGCTAGACCCGCTCGCCGCGCTCGGCGTATGTCCGATTGTCTTTATCCGGTAAGCAAGGAACAAGTCTTACGAAGGAGCGTCGCAAACGTATTCTTAATCATGTAAGGAACAAGATATATGGCGACAAACATCGAACAAACTTTGATCGAGAAAGTTCGCGCCCTTCCGCCTGAAAAGCAGCGCGAACTGTTAAACATCGTCGAAGATTTAACGCAACCTTCCGCTCCGGCACGGATGACGATTTGGGATGAGGTTGACGAGATTACAAAGGACGTGCCGCCGGAAGCGTGGGACGAGTTGCCGACGGACGGCTCCGTGAATGTTGACCACTACCTTTACGGAGCACCGAAGCGACAGTGAGAAGCGTTTTCGTGGACACCAATTACTTGGTCGCACTGACGAATCCTAAAGACCAGTGGCACGCGAGAGCGCGTGAGGTTCAGCGTGAAATCGGAATCGTGCGACTTATCACCACCGAGTTTGTTTTGACGGAGGTTCTCAACTATTTCGCCGTGAGCCGTCTTGAGTTACGACGCGCCGCCCGGCTCGTCCATAAGTTCGAGAACAATCCGAACGTCGAAGTCATTGAATGTACACATGAAGCCTTCGCATCCGGTCTCGCGCTCTACGAAGCGCGACTCGATATAGAGCTACAGCTTGACCGATTGCGTTTCGATGAACGTCATGCAGGATCACGGAGCGCGTGACGTACTGACGCACGACCATCATTTCGAGCAGGAAGGTTTCAACGTGTTGCTGTGACGTTAACGAGGTTTCCATGACGACAAAGTATCCACCGACGATTGACGCCGAAGCCGTCGAAGCTACGGAAGACGCGACCACACCGACAAATCAACGCGCCAAAAATGAAGCGGCAATCCGGTTGCTCGATTCATGGGGTGAGCCGACCACGCGAGAGGATGAAGCGGAGCAACGCGAAACGTGGGACTACCTTAAACGTGTGCTTGGGGGAAGATTGTTTGACGTACTGAAGATTGTCCTCACTTTAGTAGCCGCCATCGTAACTACTCAGCCGTCTTCAGACGGCTTTCCCGAAGGGCGCATAGACCAGCCGTTTGACGGCTGGAGAGCGAGGTTAATAAATTGGCAAGGGCGTTTTAACGTCCTTCTTTCATCCGGCTTCAGCCACTAACCCCGAACGGCTCAAGCCTCATGCAAAAGCCCATTAGAAACGGGCTGGTTAAATTGTTTGGCAATCGTCTTAAAGCAGTACCGAAACATTCGCGTCCTCACGGCGGCTGAACCGGTCGCCGAAGTTTCACCGTCAGGCGCGAGTCACCGATTTCACCTCTTTTGCCGACATATTCTTTGATATGACCGCCGTGTAACCTCGCGTCCGAAAATCCGGTCAGTGAAGTTTAACGCCCTGCTTCTTTTACAGATGGAGAACAAGATGCCTCATTCAGTCGCTTCTCGACGCAAATTCAATCTGCTCAAAGTTGGTATTTACATTCGGTGCGAACGGCAAGCACGCAAAACACTGCTCCGCCGACGTGGATGGTTGAAGTGGCGGTTAGGAAAATTATTAACGATGGTTCTTTTATCGTGTATGGCGGGTGCGCTGACCTCTTGGGCGAACGGACAAACACGTCTTGTCAGCCTCAACCGTGCGGGAACGAGCGGCGGTAATTCTGATTCTGATTTTTCAGCCATCAGTGCAGACGGACGATTCATTACTTTCGGTAGCGATGCCAGCGACCTCGTGGAGAACGATACGAATAATACGTGGGACATATTTGTACGCGACATGCAAACGGGTGTGACTACACTTGTTAGTGTCAACAACACGAATACTGGTAGCGGCAATGAAGAATCTCAAGACCCATCAATCAGTGCTGATGGACGATTCATCGCTTTTGAAAGTTATGCTAGCGACCTCGTGGCGAATGACACTGACTATAAGAATGTATTCGTGCGCGACATGCTAACGGGTGTAACTACACTTGTCAGTGTTAATAACATAGGTGCTGGCGGCGACCATCAATCTTTCAATGCCTCAATCAGTGCGGACGGAAGATTCATTGCCTTTAGTAGCTTCGCCAGCAACCTCGTGGCAGATGATAGCAATTATGCAAAGGACGTATTCGTGCGCGATATGCAAACGGGTGTAACTAAGCTGGTCAGCGTTAACAACGCAGGTACGGGCGGCAATTACTACTCTTTTAATGCATCAATCAATGCTGATGGACGATTCGTTGCTTTTAGCAGTGATGCCAGCGACCTCGTAGCAAACGATACGAACGGAGTAGCTGACGTATTTATACGCGACGTGCAAACAGGTGTGACTACGCTTGTCAGCATCGACAGCAAAAGGAGTGACATCGGCAATTCCGACTCTCGCGCCCCATCAATCAGTGCTGACGGACGATTTATCGCTTTCTATAGCAATGCTAGTAATCTCGTGGCGAATGACATTAACCATGCGACCGATATATTTGTACGTGACATGCAAACGGGTGTGACTGCGCTTGTCAGCGTCAATAACATGAATACTGGAGGCAATGACCGCTCTCATGTTCCCTCAATCAGTGCGGATGGGCGATTCGTTGCTTTTAGCAGCTTTGCCAGCAATCTCGTGGCGAATGATATTAACAACACAAAGGATGTATTCGTGCGTGATATGCAGACAGGTATGATTACACTCGTTAGTATCAACAACACGAATACCGGCAGTGGCAATAATTTCTCTAATACTCCCGCAATTAGTGCTAATGGGCGAATCAT
Source organism: Pyrinomonadaceae bacterium MAG19_C2-C3 (assembly GCA_024330265.1). Classification (GTDB taxonomy): domain Bacteria; phylum Acidobacteriota; class Blastocatellia; order Pyrinomonadales; family Pyrinomonadaceae; genus JANDLT01. The sequence continues at coordinate 48,438 of JANDLT010000038.1, forward strand.
CACTTTTTATAGTGATGCCAATGACCTCACAGCGAATGACACTAACGATTCGCGGGACGTATTTGTGCGTGGTATTGCTAATCAACCAAGTTGCACTCTCCCACGCATCTTAAACCAACCACGCGGCGCAACCGTTCTCAATAACCAAAGTGCCACGCTCAAAGTCAAAGCCGACAACTCGCCGACCTTTCAATGGTACAAAGGCAATAGCGGCGACACATCGCAAAAAATCGATGGCGCGACAAGCGATTCCTTAACCATCAATTCCGTCGCCGCCAACTCACGCACAAACTACTGGGTGCGAGTCACGAACAGTTGCGGCACGACGAACAGCCAGACGATGACGGTGGTGGCGATTGATAAGTTGCCGTTGATTTTCGTGCCGGGTGCGGGTGGAAGTTACCTTGCACTGAAAGGAGATGCTGGCAACGTGTTTCCCAATCTCTTAAGGGATTACGTTCTATTTAAGCCATTAAGCCTCGCTCCTGAAGACGCTCCGTTTCCTGAAATCGTTGCGCCCGACGTTATTCGTAATGACTCTTACGCTGGCGGCGACGTTTATGAAACGATGCTAAATACTTTGGTACGCGACGGCAATTATAAGGAACACAAACGTAGCGATGCGGTTAGACCTACGCTTTTTGTTTTTCCATACGACTGGCGATTAGATATTGCGACGAATGCAGGGAAGTTAGACGCTTTTGTGCGTAGCACGATTCTTCCCTTTTATCCCGAAGCCGACTACCCGGAAATCAAAGCCAACGTGCTGGCGCACAGCATGGGCGGACTGCTTTCGCGCCGTTACATACTTGATTATCCGAATACTCACAAAGTCGGCAAGCTCATCACTATCGGTTCGCCTTTTCTCGGCGCACCGAAAGCGATAAACGTACTTGAAACCGGACGGTTCTTAGAATTAGGCGCATTGCTAAGAGCAGGGCAAGTGCAACGTATCATTGACCAAAGAATCAAAAGTCTCGGTTTGTTCTTTCCCGGTCTTCACCAACTTATTCCTTCACGCAAATACTCCGATTTAAGCGTCTCGCCATTCGTTGAAGATGGTTGGGATATTGACGGAGACGGCAAATCGAAAGAGACATACAACAGCGACAACTTGAAGGCGATGCTTGACAAAAGGTATCGCAGTTTGCCGGGCAAAAACGCTTTCGATTTTCACGATAGAAGCGGACAGGAAGATTGGTCAAAAGACGAACCGAATGTGCAGTATTATCACATCATCGGCATTCGTCACGGCGCAGACACAATCGAACAGGTTATCGCCAAGCGCGGAGTGGTGCATTGTCGCGTCGGTATATCAATTCCGTGCAAACATGATGACTACTTCGACTTAAAAATGGGCTTAGGTGATGGTACTGTTCCACACAGAAGTGCTTACAGACGCTCTGGAAGCAAAAACCTAAATGCGCCTACGGCAAAAACAATTCTTTTCGCTTCTCAATCGGCTGATAAGAACGAGAATGATTTGTTTAGTCACGGCGGGATGTTTAGAAACTACAATATCTTCCGCGAAGTCATGAAAGCCATATCCGAACCTAACCTTCAATCAAATCTTTCCAAGAGCGACGAGATACGGACGCTAGAAGACGAGCCGGAGTTACCAGCCGCACAACCGTCTTACTACTTCAAACTATTTGGCACATCAAGCGTCACCATTGCCGATGCCTTCGGCAATAACACTGAACCATTCACCGGAAACTCAACGGAAGAATCACCGAACGTCACGCTTTACCCGCTCGCCGAAAAAGCGTTGCTGACCGTCGCACCGATAGACCAAACTTTCTTCTTCACCTTCACCACAGGCGATGAACCCCTTGCGCTTGACTTGACGAAGGGAACGAGCGTGGAAACGGCGCAAGCCGTTCGTTATCTCGACTTGAACTTGCCCGCTAATACGAAAGTCAAACTCGAACTCTCACCGTCCGGCATCGGCGCGTTGCAGTATGATGGCGATGGAGACGGGACGTTTGAAAGCACCGTGCAGCCGACGGCTTCCGTGTCGGGCAATGCCGCGCAGGATACGCAAGCACCGACTATCGGCGTTAATGAAGTTCCGCGTGCGGCGACGCGGCGCGTGACCATCACGGCGACGGATGAAGGCGCGGGTGTGCGGTCTGTGTTCTACTCGTTGGACGGCACTAACTTTCAGCCGTACAACGGAGCATTTGAAATCAACCCGACGCAGACCACAACCGTTTATGCTTTCGCCGAAGACAACGTGGCGAACCGTTCGAGCCTTGTGACTTACAGTGTGAAGAAGCGGCGCAAAGGACGGGTACGCAGAGGTTCACGCGACGGGTTTTGACGATTGTTATACCGACTTGCAATACAAAATGAGAAACGAATGTTTAGAGGCGGGGGGGGGCCGGCCGGGTGCCGGGCAGGTGGCGGCGGGGGGGCAGGCCCCCCGCACAAAAAAGGGAGGTTGTGGAAGTGGGGTTTTTTTAGAGGGAGGCC
>JANDLT010000039.1 GCA_024330265.1 Pyrinomonadaceae bacterium MAG19_C2-C3
AAGTCTTGCGCTGAAAGCGCATAGTTTCAACTAGCGTGCTGGAACAATGAAGACCACCGATTGCGAATTTGGAATTTCAAATCGCTTGCGGCAGCGTATGTTGCGGCACGCCAGCATATCGTCAACCCGCACCATGTAATCGCGCGACTTGGCAAAACGCGCGCGGTCTTGTTCATTGGCATGGCGTGGCGGTTGGGGTTTCTTCGTGCGCCGCAACCAACGCACATCGTACTCACCGCGCTCGCGGCAGTGCGGACACGCGAACGTCATGCGCTTGGTTTCCGGTTGTTCGTTAAAAAAATCTCGTTCGTTCATTATTGTTCTTCAAGCTCGCGCCAGCATCGGAACTCGATTATACGCGAAGTGTCGCGCCCGAATTGTCGGTCGCATCATTCGTTGCCGTTTCGCCTTGCCCGTCATGGCTTGCGGTGTTTCCTTCCGCGCGGCGATGTTTGAGAACTATCGCCAGCCCGATGAAGCCGTTGAGAACCATCAAGGCATTGGTGAGGATAAACACCGAATCGCGCTTCATCACACTGTACGTCAAGAAGCCAAGCGACGCCGCCATCTGTCCGATGAACAGCCACTTCGAGACGCCTTCGCTTTTGCCTTCTTTGTACTGCTTATAAACCTGCTTGCCGATTGTCAGCACCAGAATAAACGAACTCGCAAAGCCGATTAACTCCGCGATACCGATTGACTGCATCATAAACTTGACCCGCTTCCTCGTTCTTTGCGCCGCTCTTACCGTCGTTCCTAACCATCACTGAGAACCACCAGAACTTTCCTTCGCACGCCTCAACCACCTTGGTGCTTCGTGCCGAGCAACCGCCGCACAGTCGCAAGCAGACTTTGCAAATCAAGCGGTTTCGGTTCGTAAGCGTTTGCGCCGAGCGACATCACGAACGTCGCGTTGCCCGTGCCGTATCCGGTCGTCACTAAAATCGGCGTGCTTGCCAGTTCGGGCGTATCGCGCACGCGCCGCACGAAATGCGCTCCGTCCGCCGACGGCATGTTGACATCGGTGATGATTAAATCCGGCGGCTCGCCGTGCGCCGCATCGTAACCTTCGATGCCGTCCGCCGCCGTTCTCACCTCATAACCGTGCCGCTCAAGCGCGCGGCGCATCAGTTCGCACGCCACATCGTCATCTTCAACGACGAGTATTCGTTTCCCTGTCTCCATCTCGAAAAACCTTCCGCACATTCGAGTCGTTTAATCGAGGTGTTTCACCTTTGGGCTTCGCACAATTCGCGCAGCAATCGAAAACTATAAATCCCGGTTTCGTGTCCGTCACCAAACTTGAATGACAGCGCGTATCGCCCGACGATTTCCGTGTCCACCAGCGTCATCACATCGGAAACGGCGTCGGGTCGCAGAGTGCGTTCACCCGTCCATTCGTTGACGCATTGCGCGCACGGGCAGTGCCGCCGTAAATCCGCCGCCGCGTAACGACACTTCTGATTGTCGCTCCACGTTATCGTGAGCGCGTCCGTTTCCTGTTCGATAGCAACAGGCATGACCGCCGCCCCGTGCCGCAATTGTGATTCGTTCCTCATGCGTTATCGCTCATCACCTGTTCGACATCCGCCTGCGTGATGTCGTAATGCGAAGCGTGCCACGCCACCTCGCCGTTGCGAAGCACGAAGGCTTGCGGCGATTCGTGACGCACGCCCGTTCGTCTCTCGACCTCGCGCGAAAGTTCGCGTGAATGCTGCACGACAACCAGCCCGACCGGACTCGCAACCTTTGTCATCTCGCGGTGCGCGTTCGCACTAATCGGGCATGTCGTGCTGTGCTTGAACAAAATCACAGGTGCGTCGTTCGAGTTCTTTATCAACTCGTCGAGTCCTTGCTTATCTAAAATTTCATTAAATGCCATAAGAAGAATTTCCTCATTGTTTCATTCAGTCATTGACTCACTCATGATTACGCGGTTGTGTCCTTAATGCAGTTGTGTCCTGAAGGGACACGGAAGAAGTGGTAAGCACGCCTCGTGCGCCGCCTCTGGTTACGATACGGTAAAGAATCCGCGCCCTGAAAGGGCGCATAGAAGGTTTGAAATAATGCGTGCCTCACCATGTTTCTTCGCGCACCTTTCAGGGCGCGGCGGATTTTATACTTGTTCCAGAGGCGGAGCACAAAGTGCTTGCCTCTGGCTACTTTCTAACTGCCCTTTCAGGGCAAAAAGCAGATCGCATAACATAAGTAACTCAATCAAAAAAAACTACTTGCCCGCGATGTAAATTCGTTCGGCGTACTCCTGCACCATGCGGTCGCTGTTGAACGCAGGTGCGAGCGTTTCGATTGAACGGCGCATCATCTTGAGCCACTTCGCCGGAATGCCGTGCGCGTCGCGTTCTTCGTAATAGCACGGTATGACAGCTTCTTCGAGCAGACGGTAAAACGATTCAGCATCGTCGGCGTCTTCGCGGTCAACCGCAAAGTTTTCGATGTGTTGTTCGACTTCCGAAATCTGCCCACCGTCCTCAACACCCGTGTGATGCGGATGCGCTCCGACTGCCCAACCATTATCCGCGTCGTAGCCTTCAATCCACCAGCCATCCAAGACAGACAAATTCAGACCGCCGTTCATACCGACTTTCTGCCCGCTCGTTCCCGATGCTTCGAGCGGTCGCTTCGGAACATTGAGCCACACATCAACGCCTTGCACGAGATGACGTGCGATGTCTTGGTCGTAGTCCTCTAAAAACACGGCGCGCTGTCTGACTTTGGAATCTGTTTTCCACTGCGCGACTTGTTGCAAAATCGTCTTCGCGCCGAAATCCTGCGGGTGTGCTTTGCCCGCGAACACGAACTGCACGGGACGCCCCGCGTCGGTCAATAAACGATGAAGCCGCTCCGGGTCGGTCAACAATAAACCCCATCTTTTATACGCCGCGACGCGGCGCGCGAAGCCTATCGTCAAAGCCTTAGGGTCGAACATCGTGCGCGCCGCTTCCGCGTATTCCGTCGCTTCGCCACGCTCGACGCGCGCATGGTACGAACGATGTCGGACAAATGAAACGAGTCGTTGTTTTAACAGACTGTGCGCGTTCCACAACTCCGCGTCGCTGATTCTCGCCACGCCTTTTTTCCACTTTCGTTCGTCGTTAATCGTCTCCGCCCAGTTTTTGCCGACATGCTTTTCAAACAAATCGCGCATGAGCGGCGCAACCCACGTCGAAGCGTGAACGCCGTTCGTGACACTCGTTATCGGGATTTCATCGGTTGATTTAATTTCCGCTTCCGACCACATCTCGCGCCACAATCCGCGCGACACTTCGCCGTGTTTGCGGCTCACGCCGTTAGTCGAACGACACAGACGAATCGCCAATGGCGTCATTCCGAAAGCCTCGCTTTCATCGTTCGCCTTGACGCGACCCAAACCTAAAAACTCGTCGCGCGTCAAACCCAAAGCGTGCCAGTAAGTTTCGCCTAGGCAACCGTCAATCAGTTCCGGCGCGAACTCGTCATTGCCCGCCGCGACGGGCGTATGCGTGGTAAAGACGCACGACTTTTTAACTTCCTCGCGGGCGTTTGCGAAGTCCATTCCTTGATTCGCAATCTTTTCGCGCGCCAGTTCCAACGTCAGAAACGCGGAGTGTCCTTCGTTGAGATGATAAACGTGCGGTGCGATGTTCAACTCGCGCAAGAGACGCACGCCGCCGACGCCGAGCATCAGTTCCTGCACGACGCGCACCTCGCGGTCGCCGCCGTAAAGATGCCCGGTTATCCAACGGTCAACTTCGCTGTTGGCTTCGATATTAGTATCGAGTAGATAAAGCGGAACGCGCCCGATGTGCGCGAGCCACGCTTGGGCATAAACCGCCCGCCCGCGAATCTCAACCGTGATACGGACGGGTGCGCCCCGCTCGTCGCGCACAAGGCGAATCGGCAAATCTTCCGGCGGCACATCGCCGTAGTATTCCTCTTGCCAACCATTACGCGCGAGGCGTTGACGAAAGTAGCCATAGCGATATAACAAGCCTATGCCGACGAGCGGCAAGCCCGTGTCACTCGCTGATTTCAAATGGTCGCCCGCGAGCATTCCAAGCCCGCCGGAATAGAGCGGCAGGGAATTATGTATCCCATATTCGGCGCAGAAATAAGCGACCGGACGCGCGGCTGAAATCTGTTTCGCCAGCTTCTTGTTTGCCGAAGCCCACGTCCGTTTCGGGTTTATGTAGTCGTTGAAATTCTCATCGAGATGTTTAACACGCGCGATGTAATGCGGGTCGGTCGCCATCTGTAACAAACGTAAATCAGGAACTGCGCGCAACATCCGATGCGGATTATGTTCGCACATCTCCCACGCTTCCGGGTCAAGGTCACGGAACACCGCCGCTCCGTCCGCCGCCCACGTCCACCAGTAATTCCAACGCAAAGCATTCAGTGCTTGTAAAGTCTCGGGCAACGCGCGCTCCGGCGTGTGACTTATCGCGTTGTTCGCCGCGTGGCTCGCTGTGTGACTTGCCGTCTCTTGTTCGGTTTGCATTAACTTTGTGTGTTTCTTTTCATCTGAAAATAAAATTAGCTTTGGTACAACCTCTCTGTAAAACGCTCAATCATCCGCAGCTTCCGCTTCGCGCGTCTCAATCGTGATTTCGTCAAACATATCGTGACGGCGCAAAGCTTCCATGACGCCGCGCGCCTTCTTGTCGGTCAACGGATGTTTCGGGTCAAGGCTCATAATTTCAAAAACGCCGTCATCAATCATCACAATGCCGAGCGAGCCGAGCGTGACACCCGGTGTGACTATGATTTCCGTTAAGTTATGCAACCGAAAGCTGCCCGTTTGCTCAACCCATTCTTCAAGAAACGGATCGCGTAAAGCATGTTGCGCTTCCGGTTCATTCAAGTATGAACCTTCGACAATCAGAAAATACTCGTTCTTGTTCGCGCCCTTCATAATCGTTTTTTGTTTTCGTCAATTTAACATCATCGGTTGATTGCTGCCAAAAGTGAGGAATCATCATCAATCATTTTAGGAGTTATCCACGAATCACACGAAACAACACCGGACTTTTTTAATGTCTTTATTCGTGTTGCTTCGTGTTGTTTCGTGGATAAAACCTTTCTTGTCCTACGTCGAACTCACTTTACTTTATGTTACATTACGGCTTCACTAGAACGCCTGTCCCGCACTAATTTTTACAACTTCCGGCGACTCCTGCAAGCCACACGCAGGGCGGGCGTTCATCATCATTCATCCGAAAGGCGAAACAATGATATGAAGGCTTATCCGACCAACGCGATTCGCAATCTTGCCGTCATCGGTCACGGCGATTCCGGCAAAACACAACTCGTCAGTTCTCTGCTCTACGTCGCCGCCGCGACGCCGCGCTGGGGTAAAACCGACGACGGCACAACCGTCACCGACTACGACGAAGATTCCATCACACGCAAAGTCACACTCAACACCGCCCTCGCCCATCTCGAACATCGTGACCACAAAATCAATTTCATAGATACGCCCGGCTATGCCGCCTTCGTCGCTCACGCACGTCCCGCCTTGCGCGTCGCCGATTGCGCCATCGTCGTCGTGGACGCGGTCAACGGCGTCGAAGTTCAAACCGAAAAGACATGGGGTTACGCCAACGAGTTCATCACGCCGCGCATGATTGTCATCAACAAACTCGACAAAGAGCGCGCCGATTTCGGTGCCGCACTCGACTCCGCACGCTCTACTTTCTCGCGCGCCATCGTCCCGTTCACACTGCCCATCGGCAAGGAAGCCGACTTCAAAGGCGTGGTTGATGTCGTGCATCTCAAGGCTTACGAGTTCGACGAAAACGGCAAGCCGAAGGAAATCGAAATGCCGATTGAAGGGCGCGATGTGATTGACAAAGAACGCGAGCGACTCATCGAAGTCATCGCTGAATCCGATGATGCGTTAATGGAAAAATACTTTGAAAACGGCACGCTCGATGAAGCCGACATCATCCCGAACATCTCAAAAGCCATCGCCGCCTCGAAGTTGTGTCCGGTCTTTGCCGCCTCGTCAAACACACTCGTCGGATTGTCTTGCATACTCGACGGCATCATCGAATACGCACCCGCTCCCGACGCCCACGAATCGGAAAAAGGGCGTGCCGACGTTGACGGTGAAGAAGTCATCGAACGTCGTTATACACCGCAAGAACCTTTCTCGGCTTACGTCTTTCGCACCATCGCCGACCCGTTCGCCGGACGCATCAACGTCATGAAAATTATCAGCGGCACAATCACGACTGATGCCAACGTCTTCAACTCGACGCACAATTCAACCGAACGTCTCGGCACGCTCAACTCGATGCAGGGCAAGCAACTCGATAAAGTCGAATCCGCGAGCGCGGGCGACATCATCGCGTGCGTCAAACTCAAAGACACGCAAACCGGCGATACCCTGTGCGACCGCCACGCCCCCATCGTGTATGAAAAACTCGAATACCCGGAAGCCGCCATCAGTTTCGCCATTGAGCCTAAATCGCGCGCCGATGAAGAAAAAATCAGCGTCGCCCTCCACAAGATTTTAGAAGAAGACCCCGCGCTTCACTTCACGCGCGACGCGCAAACGAAAGAGTTTTTGCTGTCCGGTTCGGGCGGTCTGCACGTCGAAACGGTAGTTGATAAACTCCGCAAACGCTATCACGTCGAAGTCGCGCTTCACCCGCCGAAAGTTCCTTACAAGGAAACCATTACGACGCGCGCCGAAGTGCAAGGCAGACATAAAAAACAGTCCGGCGGGCGCGGTCAATTCGGTGATTGCAAAGTCGTGTTTGAACCGCTTGAGCGCGGCGAAGGTTTCAAGTTTGAGGACAAGATTTTCGGCGGAAGCGTGCCGCAAAACTTTCGTCCCGCGATTGAAAAAGGAATCGTCGAAGCCGCGCAACAGGGCGCAGTCGCGGGCTACCCGCTCGTAGATTTCAAAGCGATTTTAATTGACGGCTCATACCACACGGTTGACAGCGACGAACATTCCTTCCGCGCCGCCGGGCGCAAAGCTTTTCGCCTTGCGATGGAGCAGGTCAAACCTGCGCTGCTCGAACCCGTGATGAACGTCGAAGTCGTCGCCCCGCAAGAGAACGCGGGCGACATTATGGGCGACTTAAATTCCAGACGCGGGCGCGTTTCCGGCATGGACATGCGCGGAAAGAATCAAGTCATCAAAGCCCAAGTCCCGATGTCGGAGATGCTTAACTATCAATCAACCTTAAACTCCATCACCGCCGCGCGCGGCTCATACCATATGGAGTTTTCACACTACGACCCCATGCCCGGAAACATCGCGCAAAAGGTCGTCGAACAAGCCCGCGCCGAAGGACGCATCAGAGTCGAAGAAGAAGATTAGGACTTACGCAAGCTAACCGATTTTCAGCTATTCAACGTGAGGCGCGAGATAAGAAGCGAATAAGATTTATCCACTAATCACACGAAACAAGAGCCGGATTATTTCAATGTTTTTATTCGTGTTGTTTCGTGTGATTAGTGGATAAATTCCTTTTGTCCCGCCGTCGCGCATCACGCTATTTACGAGACAAATCGAAACTGTTAAGCCTTTTGTTTTAAGCAATGCGATATTTAGCTTGCGTAAGTCCTAAAGATTAAACTTAACCGCGATTTGGTAGTACGTCCTCACACCGGCAGGCACACGATGAAGCACGCTCCATCGTCAGGTTTGTTCATCGCGGTGAGCGTGCCGCTGTGCGCTTCGGCGATGCGGCGCGCGATGGTCAGTCCCAATCCGGCACCGCCGCGTCGTCGCGCGCGCGCGGCATCGGCGCGATAGAACGGGTCGAAGATGCGTTCGCAATCCGCCTGTATGCCTTCGCCGTTGTCTTCAATCACAATCTCGACCACATTGTTGTGGCGCACTTGCCACTTGAGTCTGACCGTACTATCGGGTTCGGTATGGCGGGCGGCGTTGTCAATCAAGTTGTAAAACAGTTGTTTGAGCGCGTCCGCGTCGGCGCGTATCACGCACGAAGCGGCGGCGGGTTCGTACACGAGTTTGCGGTGTGCGGCGAGGACGCGGGCTTGCGGCAGAAAGCTGTGAAAGAAATGCGCGAGGTCAAGCGGTTCGCGGCATAGCACGGCTTCTCCGGCTTCGAGCCGCGACAGGTCAAGCAAGCGTTCGCTAAGGCGTATCAAGCGCGCGGTTTCTTCGCGCACGCCTTCAAGCAGACGGGCGCGCGTCGCGGGTTCATGCTGCGCCCCGCGTAAAAGAATTTCGATTGAACCGTTGATGCCCGTCAGCGGCGTGCGTAGTTCGTGCGCGGCGTCGGCGACGAAGCGACGTTGACTCTCGAACGCGGATTCGAGTTGTTCAATCATATCGTCGAAGGCGGCGGCGAGCGCGCCAACCTCATCGGCGCGGCGCGGCAGGTTGACGCGCTGGCGCAAATCTCCGGCGGCGATGCGGCGACTCGTAACAATCATGCGGCGCAAAGGTTTGAGCGTGCTGCCCGTCAAAATCAGCGTCGCGGCGGCGGCTAAGAGCAGCGTCAGACCGCCGCCGAACACCAGCACGCGACTTTGCCGCCACAGTAAGCTTTCTATCGGCGCGAGTGGTGTCGCCAGTTGCGCGACACCGATGATGTCGTCGCTTGCCAATCCGCGCCGCAACGGAATCAACATCACGAGCAAGTGTTCTTCCGTCATCGCGGGCGCGTCGTTTGCGCCATCTAAATCAGATGTCGCGGAAGAAGCGGGGGCGGTGATGATGTAGTTGATTTCATTCGCTCCGCCAAGCGCGCGGCGCACTTGCTCAAGATTCGGGACGGGCGAGACGGGTTCTTCCGGCAGTCGCCGCCCGTTAGCGATGATTGTCCCCTGCGTGTTAAGGATGAGTGCCGCCGTATCGCGTGAAGTTAAATCGCGTGCGAGTCGCGCGGCGAAACTTTCGAGCGGTAAAACTTCGCCGCCCGTCGTGCTATCGGTGTTAAGGTCGCGTTCGAGTGACGGCTTGGTTTGCGCGCGAAGGCGGCGCGCCGTGCTTTCAAAAAGGAAATGCCGCGTGTCCGTATAGAACGCCACGCCGAGCAGGACGAACAACACGAACAGCAAGCCCGTGTAGAGAATCGTCAGGCGAAAGCGAAGCGAGGTGTCATTCCATGCCTTCATCATATTCTTCCGGTCGCAACGTGTAGCCGACACCACGCACGGTGTGAATCAAGCGCGGCGGTTTGTCGCCAATTTTCTCGCGCAGATGTCCGATGTGAACTTCGATGAAATTCGTATCGCCCGTGTGCGCGTAGCCCCACACGCGGGCGACGAGATTTTCGCGCGTCCACACGCGGCGCGGGTGGCGCATCAAAAGTTCGAGCAAGTTAAATTCAATCGGCGTTAATTCTACGCGCTTATTTCCGCGCCGTACTTCGCGCGTTTCGGCGTCAAGTTCGAGGTCGAGAATCTGCACGCGCGTCGCCGCCTGTCCCGTCCCGCGTCGCCGCAAAACGGCACTCATCCGCGCCAGCAATTCATCGAAACTAAACGGCTTAATCAGGTAATCGTCTGCCCCGGCTTTGAGTCCGGCAACGCGGTCGGCGACTTCGGCGCGCGCCGTGAGCACGATAACCGGAACGTCACGACCCGCCGCGCGCAAGCGGCGACAAACTTCCATTCCGTTCAAATCAGGCAACATCAAATCGAGAATCACGAGGTCGAAATCTCCGGTCGCGGCGAGTCGCAACCCGTTTGTGCCGTCCATGGCGACGACGGTTTCGTAACCTTCATAACGCAACCCGACGCGCAAGAATTCAATAATCGTCGCTTCATCTTCGACGATTAAGACGCGCGTCGCGTCGTCTGCGAGTTCGATGCTGCTGGTCATAGAAAGTGGTCAGTGGTCAGTGGTCAGTGAAGGTTGTTCATCTCGGTTCAACTTTTTCATGCGTGGCGTTGAAACTGTTTGCGGTTGAAACGTCTTCTTTCGCAATTTGAGATTTGAGATTTCAAATTAAAGAATTCTTGGAATTTCAATTTGCGAATCTTATAGGATTTATAAGCGATGGATTTAGCTCTGAAAGAGCGTCATTCGATAGCCCGGCGAGCGAGTGCCGGTTACATGTCCAAACGGATTCCACAGCCCTGAAAGGGCGACATCGTTATGTCGCCCTTTCAGGGCTGTGGAACATAACCGCATTCGTAACCCGGCGCGCTCTCGCCGGGCTATTGAATTTCGCACCTTCGGTGCTTTTCGATGCGTTTTCAAAAAGTGTCCAGACATCAGATGCATCACGCTCAACAAAGGCAAATCTTGCAAATTCGCAAACAAGGGACACGGAAGAAGTTACTTCTTCGTGTCCCGCTTGCTGATGACTTGCGCGGCGGCGAAGTTTGAGAACGCCGCCGTTCGTGTCAACGATGCCCGCTGATTGCCGCCGCGCATCATAAACATATTATTTGCCGATGCCGGTGCGTGACATGGAACGGACACCACCGGGCGGCGGAGGCACGGTGGATGTTCCCGAAGCGCGGAGCAAGTGTTCGACGATTGCCGCCGCTTCCCGGACGACGCGACTATAAGCGACCGCCTGCGCGTAGTCGCCGCTTTGATAGCGCGAAATCGCCAGATTATAGAATTCGTTCGCCGTCGCTAAATCGCTTTGCACGTTGATTGATGAATTTTGGTTAGCGAGAAATATCACATCCGTCAACCGCTTGAAAGCATGTTGCAATTCACGGTCGGCTTCAAACACCGTCGTGACGGGCGTGGTGACGACCGGCGGACGACGCAGGTTAGGGTTGACCACCGATGTCATACCAAAGCGCGCCGTCAATGCTTGACGACCGGCACGCGCCGCCGCACTCGCCGCACGCGCATACGCCGATGCTGCCGTGAAGTTTCCGCTGTCATAAAACGAGAACGCGGTGGCATACAGAGATTCACCGCGACTTGACAGGCTCGAAGCCAGGTCATCGCTGACCCCATCGTTATTGAGCGAATAGAAAAGCCGTCCGAGTTCATCGAACGCGGTTCGCAGTTCGCGTTGTGCGGGTTCGGCACTGTTAAAACTCGGTGGCGGCGCACCGGGCGTGTGACCCGGAGGCGTACCGGGCGTGTGGTGCGGCGGTGGTGGTGGCGGCGTGTGGTGCTGCTGCTGCTGCGCGCTGATGGGCGAGACAAGCATCGTGCTGCCTGCGAAGATGCCGCATAGTGCGAGCGAGAGTTTCAATTTCTTCAACATATTCAAATCCCTTTCTTAATTCCTAATTCCATTTGTCTTGACCGGACGCGAACGCTAAAAGCTTTATGCAAAACTTACTGTTGGCATCCGGCGTGTCTTGTTTTCGCGTGCGTTGAAGATACAAACGTATTGTGAATCAGGGCGAAATCTTAACTGAAGGTTTGCTGAAGATTATTTGTCGTTGTTTTGCGTGAACCGTGTCCTAACGAACCCGACCCTTACTGCTCATCAATGTTTTCGCTTTGAAAGCGCGATTGGAAATCCGCCGTCCGCCGCCTTATCTCAACCCACATCTCAAACATCTCCGGTTGCTTTAACCACACGGCGAACCACTCCGCGATTTCCGCTTTTTCGGCGCGTTTGTGTTCGCTAACCTTCGGGTTACGCGCAATCATTTCAGCCCGCTCTCTACCCTTCAAAACTTTCTCGCGCACGCGGCGCAAGCCTTCTTTATCGTCGCGTCGGGCAAACTCCTTTTGCAAATTATCGAGCCGCTTGAGCGACGCGACGGCTTCGTCAAACGTCGCAAACTTCAAGACGTTTCTAAACGCCGCTTCGTAAGGGTCATCGGCGCGCACGCGCACATCGAGTTCTAAAATTTCGGCGTGTCTTAGCTCCGCGCCCTCGTCGGCGAGAAGTCGCGCGAGTGTTGCCGGACTGTCCACCGCACCCGCTCCGAAGCGTCCATCAATCGCCGCGCGTATCGCTTCGAGTTCACTCGCACCGACCGATTCGCAATCGAGTTTCTCCCAAACTTCGATTGCCAGATCGCGCTTCGTCCGCGCCTTCCAATTGTGTTCACCCGTGTTCATACTTGACGTTGAGATTAAGCAATCAAACAAACGCGGCGCAAGCCTGATGAGGAATTGAATCATTGATTCATCGGTTCATTGATTCATTGCCGGAATTTTTGTGACCCCTCAGCCGTCTTCAGACGGCTTCCCCGCAGGGCATATAGACCATCGCTTTGAGCGATGGGTAAGCAAGTCAATAATTTTGCAAGGGCGTTTTAACGTCCTTCTCTCATCCGGCTTTAGCCACCATACCCGAACGGCTCAAGCCTCATACAAAAGCCCGTTAGAAACGGGCTGCTGAAACCGTTCGCCACTGTCCCCAGCCGTCGAACGGCTGGTCTAAGTGCCGCTTCGCGGAAAGCCGCGTGAACGCGGCTGGGGAGTCACGTTCCTTGATTCATTGATCCAATGCCGGAATTTTTAATGAATCAATGAACCGATGAATCAATGATTCAATTCCTCTCAATGAATCAAATCCTCAATATACGGTACAATCCCGCTCAACTATGACGACACTCGCCGCCGCTCAACAAGCACTTCATCAACACTTCGGCTTTGCGGATTTTCGCGCTGGACAGAAGCCCGTTATCGAATCCGTTCTCGGCGGACACGATACGGTTGTCGTGATGCCGACGGGCGGCGGTAAATCCATTTGTTATCAACTCCCCGCCCTGATGCGCGAAGGCGCGACCGTTATCGTCTCGCCGCTCATCGCGCTTATGAAAGATCAAGTTGATGCCCTGCACGCGCGTCATCTTCCGGCGACGTTCATCAATTCCTCGATTGATTTTGAAGAACAACGCCGTCGCATCAACGACCTCAGGCGCGGAGCGTGCAAGATGGTTTATGTCGCGCCCGAACGCTTTCGCAGTAGTCATTTCACGGAAGCCTTGCGCGCCGCCAATGTCACACTGTTTGCGATTGATGAAGCCCACTGTATCTCGTCATGGGGTCACGATTTTCGTCCCGATTATCTGCGCCTTCGCGCGGCACTCGAAGAACTCGGACGCCCGCAAACCATCGCCTTAACCGCGACCGCGACGCCTTACGTTCGCGCCGACATCATCGAACAACTTGGGTTGACTGAAGCCAACGCTTTCGTCTCCGGCTTCGACCGCCCGAACCTTTCGATTCGCGTTCACCACACGCAAAAAGAGAGCGAGAAAATCGCCGCCGTTAAACTTTTGACCGCGCGCCACCCTAAGGCTTCCGGCATCATTTACACTTCGACGCGCAAATCAACCGAAGCCATCGCCGCGAAGTTGCAAGCCGCGCGCATCAACGCCGTCGCCTATCACGCAGGGATGAGCGACGTTGAACGCGAAAGCCGTCAGAACGCTTTCATGTCCGGGATAAATCAAATCATCGTCGCCACCAATGCCTTCGGGATGGGCATTGATAAACCCGACATACGCTTTGTCGTTCATTATCAAATGCCCGGCTCAATCGAAGCCTATTATCAGGAAATCGGGCGTGCCGGACGCGACGGTCAACCGTCGGATTGCGTCTTGCTTTTCAACTACGCCGATAAGCGCACGCAGGACTTTTTTATAGAAGGTTCATATCCGCCGCCCGACATCATCAAGCGCGTGTATGAAACCCTCGCCGCGACCAATCGTTACGGCGACGACCTCATCGCCTTATCTTCAAAAGAGATTGCGACGCGCGCCGCGCTCAAAAACGAGATGGCGGTCAACAGCGCGCTCGTCACGCTTGAGAAAGCCGGACACCTCGCGCGCACCACCGACGATTCGCGCACGCGATTGATTCGTATGCTCGATGCGCGTCCGGTCACACACCTCAACATCAACTCCAACGACATCGCCCGCCGCGCCGCACTCGAACAACGCAAGCTGCGCGAAGTCATCAATTTTTCTTATACGGAAGAATGCTTCCGCGACTTTATTCTCGATTATTTCGGCGACCGCGAATACACACCCGAATGCGGAAGGTGCGGCAACTGTCTCGCCAGAGGCAGCGCGCAACGTCTCGGCGCGGCGAAGAATGCGACGATTAACCAAACAACGAACACGACGGTTGACCGTTTCATTCTCGACCACGCGCCGTTCGCGCATGACCTCGATGAGGAACTCGCGTTATCTTCGCGCACCGACCGCGCACGTCGCACCGCCGAAGCACGCGGGGCGCAGGCACAATCAAACTACGATAACTTCACGATTGAAGATGACGACGACATCGGCATCACCGAACCGCGCGACTTGAGCGATGAGGAACATTTGACGGTGCGAAAGATTCTGGCGTGCGTCGCGCGCATGAACGGACGCTTCGGTAAAGGCATGATTGTTTCGACGTTGCGCGGTTCGCGCTCGCAGAGAATCGCACAATTCAACCTCGATAAGCTTTCGACTTACGGCATTCTTAGTGACAAGTCGAACGACGAATTGACGGCATACATTGATGCCCTCATCGTCGCCGGATGCTTGAACATCGCACACGGTACGTTCCCGGTCGTCGCCCTCTCGCCGCTCGGTTCGGACGTGATGCACGAACGTCACCGCATCGCTTTACGTCTGCCCAAAGCTGAAGCATTGCGCGTGACAAGCAAACAAACGCCCGCCCGCCAACCGATAATCGCGGGCAGCACGATTGATGAAACTTACCGTCTTTACACATCCGGCATGAGTATCGAAGACATCGCGGCGCAACGCGGTTTGGGAATCATGACGATTGAAAAACATCTCTCCGAGTGCATTCAACAGGGACGCGCGTTCGACCTCGAAATTCACGTCACACCCGCCGACCAAGCCCTTATCGAAACTGCCGCCGAACGTCTCGGCACGGAACGCTTGCGACCCTTGCGCGATGAACTGCCCGCGCATATCAACTACCGGATGATTCATTTCGTCGTCGCCCTTCTCAAACGCACCTAGCATTTAACTTCGCATCTGACTACTAAGGACACACAAACATGACCCGTACAACTTACTTTTCAACTCCGCCGACCACCGAACCTGACATGCCGCCCGTCGCACCGCACGACCCGACGACACCCGAACCGATGCCCTTGCCAGCCGACGAACCGCAACCCGAACCCGTGCGCGAACCGGAATCGCCGCCGCCGATGGGCGACCCCAAGCCCGCCGAACCGACCCGCATCATGTAGGGACTTCGGATGCCTAATGTTCCTTAGCGGCTTCGTCGTTCCTTAGAGGGTGTTTGGGAATTGAGTCGCGGCTTTAGCTCCGTTAGGAGCGTGATGTTTATAGCCTTGATCACGTCCGTTGCGTATCGCTCCAGAGGAGCGATATATGCTTTGTCAGTAACATGTCGCTCCTAACGGAGCGAGAGGCGGAACACAACCGGCAAGCTATAAACATTTCGCCTCTCTGAGGCTAATTCCCAAACACGCTCTTAGCAGCGGTAAAGCTTTTATCCACGAATCAACACGGAACAGCACGAAACAAAACCGGGTTTCTTCGATGTTTTCATTCGTGTTGTTTCGTGTGATTCGTGGATAAATTCCTTCTTGTCTTGTATCGAACGGACGTTACTTAACCCCCGATTCACATTGTGAGAACTTTCAATCAAGCAGATGTTCCCGTTGCTATGCACACGGTTTTGACGAATCAACTCCCGTCGCTCTACGCCGCATTATTGAGTGAACGGGAGACGACGATTAACGACGACACGCGCCCGATGTGCGTTCGTTTGCGCTCCGTTGACGAACTCCATTTCCTCGATTGGCAAGCGTGTCGGTTGCTCAAAATCGCAAACATTCCGTGCATACTTCACGTCGCGGAGCGCGCACCATCCCACGTTTGTGCGCGCATCGCCGCCCGCATCGCGTTTGACAACTCCGGCGATGATTTCAAATCTGAAATCGAGCATTTGAAATCATCCGGCAATCAAGATGACGTTCCATGCAAGCGTGATGAAATCGTTTCATATCAGCCCGGCGTCATCCTTGAACGCTTCCTAAAAGTGCATGGCTGGTCGCGCATCTGGCACGACTATCTAACCAGCCGTGATGAACACTTGCCGCGCGTTCATGCCGGGCGCACGCTCGCCCATTCATTCCCGCATGTTCGCACGGGCTTTATCACCGGCATTGATTTATTTCATCAAGGCAGTTTTTATCAGGCTCACGAAGATTGGGAATCATTGTGGATGCGGCTTGACGGGCGCGACACAAAGGAAAACATTGAACGCCACGCGGCGCAGGGGTTGATTCAACTAAGCGGGGCGCACCTTCATCGTCTCAAAGGGCGTCACGCTCCCGCCGTTAAACTTTTCGGTGCGGCGACACGACATCTGCGGCGCGCCCTTGAACTTGACTGGCTCGACGTGCCACAGTTGCTCGATGCTTCCGCACAGATTTTCGATTCTTGTCATTCACCCGAAGCCGCTCTTGATTTCATCGTAACGCCTTCTATTCCGCTTCGCCATACTCATACCGCCGTCGCGCGCAAACATCTTTAAGGTTCGTACACATCACATTTTGAATTACTCGATTCAGCATCAACTCGCCGCGCGTCCCTTCGTGCCACAGCGTTTATGGCGCGGCGGGCATCGCCAGACCATCGCCGCTTTTCTCTCGCGCCGTCATCGTCGCCTGTTGCGCGAAACGACGCCGGACGAAGCGCGTTACTTTCAAACCGAATCCGATGTGCAGGTTCTCGCTCATTGTCACTGGCAACAGACGCGCACCGCGCACCCGACGCTCATACTCGTTCACGGTCTCGAAGGCTCAAGCAACAGCGTCTATATGCTCGGCACGGGGGCGAAGGCGTTCGCCTCCGGGTTCAATGTCGTTCGCTTGAACATGCGTAACTGCGGGGCGACCGAACACTTGACGCCGACGCTTTATAACAGCGGCTTGACCGATGATTTGCGCTTCGTGCTTTCGGAGTTGATAGAGCGCGACAAACTTTCACACAACATCTTTTGCGCCGGATTTTCGATGGGCGGGAACGTCGTGCTTAAACTCGCGGGCGAATACAGCGACGATGCGCCGCCCGCCCTCGCCGGATTTTGCGCCGTCTCGCCGTCGCTCGACTTGGCGGCGTGCGCGCGGCGCATCGAACATCCGTCGAACCGTCTCTATCAATCACGTTTCGTCAGAAGTTTGCGGCGACGTATGCGCCACAAGCACACGCTGTTTCCCGAAACTTACGACATCAAAAACTTGCGCCGCATCCGCACCGTGCGCGACTTCGACGAACGCTTCACCGCTCCGCACTTCGGTTACGCCGACGCTTCCGACTACTACGCCCGCGCGAGTGCCTTACGCTTCATCGCCGCGATTCGTTTGCCGACGCTCATCCTGACCGCGCAAGATGACCCGTTCGTTCCCTTCGCTTCGTTCACCAACGCGGCGATTAGCGACAACCCGCACGTTCATCTGCTCGCCCCTTTGCACGGCGGTCACGTCGGTTTCATCGCCGCCCACGCCGAACCCGGCGGCGACCGTTTCTGGGCGGAACATCGCATCGTCGAATTCTTTGACTTGCTTTGCAAAGGAGAATGAACTTAATCTTTCAACCTTATTCGGGTTTTCACCGCGTGACGCATAAAGCATTGACGCTCTCACGTTCGCGCGAAGGCATTGACGTTTGCCGATTAACTTTTAATGTTCACAATTTTTAACCTGTTCGCGGTTTTGCTGCTCGTCTTGGCAAACGGATTTTTCGTCGCCTCTGAATTTTCACTTGTCGGCGTGCGTCGTTCGCGTATCGTGGTGTTAGCCGAAACGGGCGACCGTCGCGCCATACGGCTACTCAATCTGGTTGACAACTTGAATGCCTATATCTCCGCGACGCAACTCGGCATCACTCTCTCGTCGCTCGCTCTCGGTTGGATTGGCGAACCGGCAGTCGCGCGCTTGCTTGAAGCACCGCTCGCCGGGCGCGTCTCTGACACTTTACTCCACACGATTTCCTTCGCCGTCGCGTTCACGATAATCACGTTTCTCCACATCGTGCTTGGCGAACTCGCTCCGAAAACCGTCGCGCTGGAAAGGGCGGAAAAGACCGCGCTGGCAATCGCCCTGCCGATGCAGCTTTTCTACAAAACTTTTTCTTATCCGATTCGCGTGCTTGATTGGGCGGGAACGAGAACCGTGCGTTTGTTCGGTTTGCAAGCTTCATCGGAACACGGCGCGAGTTATACACAGGAAGAATTGCGCCAGCTAATTGATGCATCGCACCGCAGCGGTCACATCGAACCGGAAGAACAACAACTCATCAACCGCGTCTTAGACTTCACCGATGCCGAAGTGCGCGAGGCGATGATTCCGCGCACCGAAGTCGTCGCCCTGTCCGTCACCGCGACGCTTGAGGAAACGGAACACACGTTTATCGAATCCGGTTTCTCGCGCCTGCCCGTCTATCGTGAACGACTTGATGAAATCGTCGGCGTGCTGTTTATGAAAGAACTGCTGCCGTTCATACGCTCCAATAATCAAAAACACAATGGCGTTGCCGCCCCGATTGATGCCGCACCCACGCCCAAACAAAGCATCGAAGAACACATCGCCGAGGAGCATCATGACGCGAAACAATTCAGCGTCGAAGCCCTGCTTCACCCGCCGATGTTCATTCCGGCGACCGCGCGCTTGGGTCGCGTCTTAACCGAGATGCAAGCCGCGCAAACTCATCTCGCGTTCGTGATAGACGAACACGGCGGCATCGAAGGCATACTGACGCTCGAAGATTTGCTGGAAGAAATCGTCGGTGAAATCAATGATGAATACGACGAAGAAGTTCGTCAACAAGTCACGCGCGAAGCCGACGGTTCATACATCCTCGCCGGAATGCTGGCGGTGCGCGACGCCAACCGTCATCTCAATTTAAGTTTGCCGGAAGATAGCGACTACACGACGATTGCCGGATTCTTACTCGCCCAAGCCGGAAACATGCTCACCGCTTCGGAAGTCGTCGAATACGACGGCGCGCGATTTACCGTCGAACACGTCGAAGGTCGCCGCATCACCAGCGTCCGCTTCACCCCGCCCGCCGACTCGGACGATACGATGCGACTCGCCAACGATACTGCTCGCCCCGACGAGCAAAAAGCAAAAGAGGCGCGCGGCTAAACTCCCAAGCCTTGTGCGCCTCTCGCATTTATACGAATCAACCTTCGTTTCTTTTTAGAATCTCACCTTACGCGGTAGAGCGGCTGTGCCGCCCGATGTGCGGAAAGGCTGTGCCTTTCCGACTCGCCCTCAGAAATTTATGGCGGCTACGCCGCCCACGTTGGAGGCATAGCCTCGAAGACCTTTCACACGCCTGACGGTGAGTCGCAGACTCACCGCACATCAGGCGGCAAAGCCGCAAAACTTAGTTACCGCGTAAGGTGAGTTAGAATTTCACTTCTCGATTTTCTTCAATAACTTTTCCGCTTTATTACGGGCGATGAGCGGTATGCGTTCATCCGTCGTTAAGTCGCGCAAGATAACGGCGATTTGCCCTGTGTCCGAGATGCCGTTACGGGCGACGAGGATTTCCAGACGCTTCATGATGCCCGGTGCTTCGAGCGGTTGATTGGTGCGCGCGAGATTGATGTCGAATACAAACAGGACTTGATCCATCACGCGGCGATACTCCGTCGCAAGCAGGGCGGCGTCGGGGTTTTTGGTGTAATTAAACTTCGCGGTTCGCGCCCGTCCGTCGCGTTGTAAATTGAAGGTACTCGTGCCGAGATGAGAAAAATCCTTTTCGGCTTGATAGCTTTCCGTTGAATTTAGAAAGTCGAGCTTCAGGAGCAAATCGTTGATGCGCGACAGTGCGGTAGGCGAGATTGTGAACTGTTCGGTGTATGGCTCCGGCTCGTTGCGACGCTCAAAAGTGACGGTCGCTTTGCCTTCGGCGTCGTGTGTGACGCGGAACTTGGGGACGGTGAATTGCGGTTGCTCAAATTCGTAAGTGTATGTCGCCGGACTCGCATCATCGGCAACGGTTGAAGCAAGTACGGAGTCTGATTCTTGGCGCGCTTCGTCGTCGTGTTTAGTCAAGCCGCTTCGCGTATTGCTTTTGTTCGGCGTTTGAATCAGCGTGTCTGTTGATGGACGCGCGGTTGCTTTCGATTGCGCGAAGGCGTGCGGCGCACCGATGTTGGCGACAAAAATAATCGCCGCTAATAATCTCAAATTCGAGCGTTGAAACGACTTCATACTTTTCAAATTCACTTTTACTGCTTTCTTTATTACTCACCTCACACGGTGTAAGTATTTTGCGGCTCTGCCGCCTGATGTGCGGTGGGGCTTCGCCTCACCGTAGCGACACTCCCCTGACTTCTTCGAGGCTGCGCCTCGAACGCGGGCGGCGCAGCCGCCATAATTTTCCGGGCGAGTCGGAAAGGCATAGCGTTTCCGCACATCAGGCGGCAGAGCCGCAAAACTTCACCCACCGCGTAAGGTAAATTCCCTATTCAAACTTCGCCGATACGAGTTTCGAGATTCCGGCGTCTTGCATCGTCACACCGTAGAGAGCGCGTGCGACTTCCATTGTGCGCTTGTTGTGTGTGATGACGATGAATTGCGTGTGCTGGCTCATCTCGGCAATCTTTTTGGTGAAGCGTCCGATGTTGGCTTCATCAAGCGGCGCGTCAACCTCATCGAGCAGACAGAACGGTGACGGGCGATAACGAAAAACGGCAATCAATAACGCGAGTGCCGCCATCGCTTTTTCGCCGCCCGATAGGAGCAGGACGTTTTGCAGACGCTTCCCCGGAGGTTGCGCGATGATGTCAATCCCGGATTCTAAAACGTCCTGCGTATCAATCAACGTCATCTCGCCGCGCCCGCCGCCGAAGAGTTCCGCGAACAGTTCACCGAAGTTACGATTGACCGCTTCAAAGGCTTCGCGGAAGCGTTCGCGCGAACGACGTTTGATTTCGCGCAAAGCTTCTTCCGTCGAATTGATACCGTCAACGATGTCCTGACGTTGCTTGATTAAAAACTCCAGACGCCCCTCGGCTTCCGCGAGTTCTTCGAGTGCCATCATGTTGACCGCGCCGAGATTCTCGATTCGCACGCGCAGTTCTTCGATGCGTGAACGCGAGGCGGCGACATCGAAGTTCGCGCTTGCTTCATCATCAACAACCTTCGCCAGTTCATCTAAACTTACGGCAAGTTCCGTCATACAGGCTTCGCGCATGTAGTTAAGTCGCGCACTCGTTTCGGCTTGACTTACGGCGAGAGCCGAACGCATATCGCGTGCGGCGGCGGCGCGGGCGTGAAGTTCGTTTAGTGTCGCGGCGAATAAATCGGCTTGCTCACGGGCTTCAAACAGTTCGTGCGCGCGGGCTTCGACGAGTTGTTCCTGCGCCGTTTGTTGTTCGTCGTAAGTCGCGGCGTTGGCTTCAATCGCCCGGAGTTCCGCTTGAAGTTCGGAGAGACGGCGCGTTCCCGTATCGGCTTCCGCCGCGAAGCGTTCGAGGCGGTGTTCGAGGTCGTTAATCTCGACTTCGATGCGGCGCAAATCCGTTGCCGCCGCGCGTCGCCGTTCGGCTGCGGTTGCCGCCGCCGCCCGCGTCTCGCTCAAAGTCTCGCCTTCACTTTCCGCCGCACGCCGACGCGCCGCAAGTGCGGTTGTGACTTGCGCGACCTGTGCCGTCACCGCTTGTCTGGCGGCTTGTGCGGCTTGTGCGTCACGCTCGGCGGTGTGGCGGCGTTCCTCTAATTCTTTGATTTCTGCGGCAAGGCGCGCGGTGTCATCGGCGACGACGCGCAGGTGGCGCGCGGCGCGTTCGATGTCGGCGCGCAAGCGAGTCTCGTTCATCTCCGATTGCACGACATCGCGTTCCGCCCGCCCGACGACTTCATTCAACAATACAACCGCGTCTTCGAGTTCACCGACGCGCGCATTCGCCGCGTCCATTTCCGCTTTCGCCGTTTCGAGTTCGCTTTCCAAATCGGCAACCCGAATTTCGAGTTCGCGCATCTCGCGCTTGAAGGAAAGCAATCCGGCATCGCGTTCGCTGTCGGTGGTCAAAGTGTTTCCGGCGAGGATGAGCGCGCCGCCCATCACGCATTCGCCGCCGAGAGTGACAAAGGTTGCACCCGTGGCGAGCGACTCTGCCATCGCCGTCTCAAGTGACGCGACGATGCGGGCGTTCATCTCACGCGGCAACGCACGCTCAAGCACACCGATGATTTCCGGCGACGCGCCGAGCAATGAAACAAGACGCGGCGCATCGTCGGTTTTACCTTTTGCTTTACCGTTCGATTTAATGTTCGGAGATTTGTTGTTTGACGATTTATCGTATAGCTTGTCGCTTGTGTTTGCGCGGTCACTCGTCTTTACGATTTCATCATCCGCGTCCAGCACGGCGGTTGCCGATGCGCCGTTGCCGGTAGTCGTCGCGCGTCGCCCGCGCCGGGTTTTGGAAGCGGAAACTTCATCATCGCCACTCGCACCGCGCAAGCCTGTGACGAGAAAGTTAGCCTGTCCCGCGTCGTTTGCTTCAAGCCACGCGGCGGCGCGCAGCGCATCATCCGGCGTCGGCACGATGACGGCTTGAAGATACGCTCCGATAATCGTTTCAACCGCTTTCTCGTATCGCGGTTCGACGCGCAATTCGTCCGCGAGTGTGCCGCGATGCGTGAAGTTTTTTTCATCCGTCACGGCGGTGAACAATTTCTGCACGGCTTCGGAATAGAGCGCGCGGCGGCTGTCGAGTTCGGCAAGCGCGTCAAGGCGATGCCGCACTTGAACGTATTCGTTCTGCACCGCGAGATGTGTGTTCGCGGCTTCGTGCGCCGCCCCACGCGCCTCTGTGATGGCGACGGTCGCGGCTTCGCGTTCGTCAAGCAAACCCGCGAGCCGCGCACGAGATTGCTTCATCGTCGCATCGAGTTCGGCGGCTTCGCGCTCGGCGGTTTCGTGCGCGGTGTGCGCGCGTTCGCCTTCGCGCTCTAAACCTTCTGCCTGAAAACGCAGACGGTCGAGGGCGGCATCGAGTTGACGCCCGATTTCCAATAAACGTTCGGCAACGGCGGTGTGCGTCAAAAGTTCGTGACGCAGTTTTTCGATTTCGGTTTCGACTCCGGCGACTTCCGCGAGACTCGCGGCGTAAGCGGCTTCGGCAATTTGCAAAAGGCGTGCGGCGTCTTCGCTCGAAGCGCGCAATTCGACTTCTCCGGCGCGCAAGTTTTCGGCTTCGCCCACGCGCTGTGTCAGACGTTCGCGCAGCGTCAGGCTTTCGTTGCGAACGAGGGCGAGACGTTCATCAAGGGATGTCGCCTGCTGTTCTTTATAAGCGAACTCGCGCGCCTGACGGTCGCGTTGAAGCATCGCATCGGAAGCCCGCAGACGTTCGGCGGCAAGACGTTCTTCGCTTTCGCGTGCCAACGCCGTCGCTTCGCGCGCCGCCGTTTCACTCGCGGCTAGTTCAGCAACGAGGATTTGTTCTTCTTCATGCGCCGCCGCGAGATGTCCGCGCAAGTCTTCAAGCGTGCGGGTTAAAGTGTGGTAATCGGCTTTATAAACTTGGCGTAAAAGTTCGCGCAGTTCATCGCGCAGTTGGACGAAGCGTCGTGCCTTCGCTGCCTGACGGCGAAGGCTTCCGGCTTGACGTTCGATTTCCGAAACGATGTCGGCGACGCGATTGAGATTGCCGCGCGCACCTTCGAGGCGGGCTTCGACCGCGCGTTGACGCACGCGGAACTTGGTGATTCCGGCGGCTTCCTCAATCAACACGCGCCTGTCCATCGGCTTCGCGGAGAGAATCTGCCCGATGCGTCCCTGCTCGATAATCGCGTAGTGCGCTCCTGACAAACCCGTGCCGGAAAACAGATCCTGAATGTCGCGCAAACGACACTGGCGATTGTTGAGCAAGTATTCGCTTTCGCCGGAACGATACAAACGCCGCGTGACCGACACGGTTTCGCCGGGCGCGAACTCAAGCGATGTTTTCGCCGCCCGCCAATGTCTGCGCCCACGCGCCTTCGTCATCGCCGCCGATGCTTCGCCTCTCGCATCGCGGTCAATCGTCTCAGTCGCTTCGCCCGAATCAACCATCGCGGAGTCCGTCGTCTCCGCGTTCGCGGCAAGCATCGCCGCGTGGTCTTCGCCGTGACTTTCTTCATCAATACCTTCGAGCGTGGAATCAATCTCACCGATGCCTTCGATGTCTTCATCCGAATCGGTGCGAACGAGATGCAGCACGACTTCCGCCATGCCGCTGGCGGCACGATTGCGCGTTCCGGCAAAGATGACATCTTTCATTTCCGCGCCGCGCAAACTCTTGGCGCGTTGTTCGCCCAAGACCCACGCGATGCCCTCCGCGACGTTACTTTTCCCGCAGCCGTTAGGTCCGACGACTGCGGTGATGCCGTCCGTGAAAACGAGTTCGGTGTGGTCGGCGAAGGATTTGAAGCCGGTGATTTCTAACTTCTGGAGTCTGAACATTTTTCGATTCGCTAAGTTAAGTTTAGTGTGATTTTGCGGAAGATACTGAAACACAGGAAACGGGTCAAAGGCGCGATTCTTAGTGTCCTGCTTGGGAGTCTCACACTATATGTTGGAGTCTCAAACGGTGTCAAACATGCTTCTTTGAACCGTGAGGCATTTGATTTTCGAGTAATCCAAGCTTTGATGTTCGCCTCAAATGCGATGAGCGCGCGGCATACTCGCTTTGAGAATACGCCGCGCGCTCATCGCATTTTTATCTTGATGAAACGCCCGCCATAAAGCGATGGGCGTTTCTCAATTCGTCACTTCTCTGCCGGGCGCGTGCCGAACGCGCGGCGTCGCTTCGCCTGCGCGCTGAAGTCCGCCGTGCCTTGTTGCGTGTTGCCTCCGGTCGTCACCGTCCGGCTTGACGGCGTGAAGACGTAGCCCGCCTTTGTCGCACGCAAGCTGAACGCCTCGCCGCCCGGTAAGTCCGTAAAGCCAAACCTTCCCGCGCGGTCGCTCAACACGCTGCGCGTAACCGAACCAGAAAGCGTGACGCGCACACCCGCGATGCCTCTGCCGCGCCCGTCGCTTATCACACCTCCGACGCTTGCCGCCTCCGCTGTGGGGCTGATAATCGAAACCGTCCCGTCATCATAAGTTACGTCAGTGATGCGCCCCGCATTGGCGTCCGACACACTGCGCCGCGTCGGTACGTCGCCGAAGGTCACGGGCGTCACGCCCGATTGCGCGTTCTGCGGAATCGTGAACCGCACTATCACCAACTGCTGCGTCCCGGCGGCAAACGTCTCGTCCACCGGCAAGTCGAGCAGGATGCCAAGCTGTCCCGCGTTGTCAGGATTTTGTCCCAACGATGGCGGACTGTTTGTTTGCGACGAGCGTGCCGAACCCAGTCGCGCCACCGGATTGGTCAAGCGTGTTTGGTCGAAGTTTAGAGAAAAGCTTAGAGCGTTCTCATTACCTCGCGCGTCAAGTTGGACTTCGACATCAACCGTGGTCGCCGTGTTCGGGTTGGAACTCGTCGTGGTGTCAACTACGCGCACGACGCGCGGAGTCGGCGTTGGCGACGGCGACCCTTGCGGTGTTGCGAACGAACCGCTTGATTTATTCGGCAACGCATCTTGCATCATCGTTTGAGTTTGACCGCCCGTCGGTCCGCCCGCCGGAACGGGCGCGCCGTCGCGCCCCAGTGCGTAGCGACGGGCTTGGGCGACATCCAACGAATCCACAACGTTATCACCGAGCGTCTCACGCGGTGCGGAATCGGCGCGTTGAAATGAATTCGACATCGCCAAATCCGACGTATCGCGCCCCAGCGCATAGCGTCGCATCTGCGCCGCGTCAATCGAGTCAACTACGCCGTCTCCCATCGGGCGCGGTGCGGCGACATCCGCCTCGAACCCTAAATCTACCGTCGGGCAGGCATCCAGATTATTGATGACGAGGTTGTCTATAAACCACCCGTCACCGCCCGAAGTCGCCGCATCCGATGTCATGCGGAAGCGAATAAAGACGGGCAGATTGTTCGGGTTGTTTCTGCCGCCGGGCGCGAAGTCTTGTAGCGAGACGCGAACGTGTTGCAAGCCCTGCGTGCCTGTGTAAGCGCGGCGACCTTGCAAGGGTGAAAGGACGACGGGTTCGGCAAGCGTACCGTCAAGTTCATCGTTATAGCCGCCTTCGACGATATAGCGTCCGAGGTCGAAAACGGTCGTGTTGTTCGGTGTCGTGGCATTGCCGCCAAACGTCGCGTCACCGAGCGCGAGTTCGAGAACGCCGCCGTCAAACGTCGCTTCGGTTGAAAAGCGATGGTCAAAATCCATCACCGAATTGGCGGTTAAGTTGTTGAACATACCGATAGTCGTCGAGAAGTCGGACGGCATTCCGTCAGCCCCTGCGTCGGCACTCGGAGCAAACATCGCGGACGAAGTGACGCCATTGGTAAGTTCTACGTTCGGCACACGTTGGAAAGCGATCAGGGCTTGGTTCGGAGTCGCGGATTCGGTTAGAGCGGGTGTAAAGCGCGCGTTTGCCGAAGGTGATTCAAAGGTTTCGAGGGCGAACGGCGGCGCGTTCGTCACATTCGGCGAACCCGGAGCATTAAATTTCGCGGTGGTGTT
This sequence comes from Pyrinomonadaceae bacterium MAG19_C2-C3, assembly GCA_024330265.1. GTDB lineage: Bacteria > Acidobacteriota > Blastocatellia > Pyrinomonadales > Pyrinomonadaceae > JANDLT01. The sequence goes on from JANDLT010000039.1 coordinate 26,460, forward strand.
GCCCGTATTATCGGTGTCGAGTTTATTGCCGCCGTTTATGTCGCGGGCTTGCACGATGTAGTAATAAACTTTGTTGCGTGTCAGCCCGGTATCGGTGAAGGAAAGACCGCGCACGCCCTGTGCGATGCGGTTTGATACCGATGGAGTGAAGAACGGAGCGAGCGTCGAGTCATTAACATTTGTGCCGAGACGCGAACCGTCCCGCGCCGTCTCGCTCCGATAAACGTCGTACACGATGTCGGGCGACGGGTTCGCGGAAATCGCCGGATTCCAACTCACGGTAAGCCTATCGCATGACTGCGAATCGGAAACTTGGTCAACACCTGTGAAGACGGGTGCGGGAACAATCGCCGTGCCGACGGTGAGCGTGATGCTTCGCGTGACGGCAGTGGAGACGCAAGTTGAATCAACCGTGCGCGAAGCACGCACTTGATAGTAGAACGGTGTGCCGAGCGGCAAACCCCGCCCGCTGTCGTTGTCTTGGAAAACGGTTTGCGAAGCCGGGATTTCCGCAACAGTCGCAAAGCCCGAATCCGGCGAGGTCGAGCGCGAGATGATGTATTCAGCCGCGCCTTGCGACGGTGTAATCGTGACGGTCACGGTGTTGTCAATCATGTTCGTCAAAGCGAAATTCGGAGCGGCGAGAGGTCCGTCGTTTTCACATTGCGTGACTCCGGCGGGAACCATAAAGTCTTCGACGATGACGGGCGCGGATTGCGAACCCTGGTCGGTGGATGACGATTGGGCGAGCAAGCCTACGCCGTGGCTGGCAAACGCGCGCCAGATAATCGCCTGATTTTCGCCGCCCGTCAGTTCACGGTCGGCAAGGAGAATGCCGTCGCGTGAATCTACGAATGACGGATTCAAAACCGAAAGCTGCATCCCGCGCAAGACGAGCGTGTCGGAAAGCCGCGCACCCGTGCGAACGGCGGTCGCCAGCGCACCCGTGCGGTTGCCGCGTGAACCTATTTCCTGCGCGACGAGGTTGGGACGCACAAGGTGTTCATCGGCTTTAATCGTCGGAGATTGCGGACTCGCCGGATTGAACTCGCCCGGAAAGCCCGTCGGCGGCGCGCCGAGACCGCCGACGCTCGTTGGAGCCGTGGTTGTGGTATTAAAACTCGTGCGGTAATCAATCGGGTGATTAGCATCAACCGATTGCACTTGGCGCGTACCTATGAACAATGTTCTGCCCGCACCGAAGCGGCGCGTACCGTCGAAGAAGATGCCGGAAGGTTGTTTGACGATAAGCAGTTCGCGCATATCCCAGAGCGTCGCGCTCCAGACTTCGCCCGTGCGGTGGACGGCAAAGGGCATACCCGTTCCCGTGTCCTGGTCGGGTGTCGCTCTCGCCACCGCGTCATATGCGCCGTCACGACGGTCGAGACTGCGCTGGTCTATCGAGCCATAAGACCAACGGAAGTTCGTCGAAGGCAAGCGGCGGATGCCGACATCAAACTCACCCGTGACGTATTCGCCCGTCGCGTCGTCGTCCGACATCGAGTTGGCGACGTAATCGCTCCAGCCTTCCCCCTGTCCACCCGCTTCGCCGACGAGGGCGAGACCCAAGCCGCCGGAATCGCCTTTGGCGACGGCGCGATTGGAAACTCCGTGATGAAATTCGTGGGCGATAACGTCGAAGTCGAAGTCGCCGTCAGAACGACGGAACACGGGTTCGGTGAACAGGAACATTTGCATACGCGGCGTGCCGCCATCGGCGGGCGTGCCGAAGTTGGCGTTGTTCGTGCCTGAACCGTCTTGGACTTGCGCGCTGACGGCATCTTTGCCCGCCCCGCCTTTGCCGAAGTTGTCCTGTTGAAAGTTGAACAGATTTTCGGTGAACCCGATGCTGTACATATAGTCGTGCATCAGGTTGTTGAAGTAGAACAGCGAAACCGTGCCGGAGAAAATATCGTCGTTCGCGGTTTGCGGATACATCGTCGCGCAGGGCGTGCCGGTGGTACAGGCTTGCCCGTCGGGGTCAGCCGGAGTAATCGTGCCGGGAATAAACGAGAACGGGTCTTGCCCGCCGTACTCGTAATTGTTTTTGAAGATGAAATGGTCGGCGGTGAAGTCGCGCGAGGCATTGAAGCCGCGTATGCCGCTCGTCGCTTCGTTGTCATTTTCGCGGTCGTCGGCGACAAGCACGTTGTTGCCTTCGGTGTAGTTCGATTGAAAGACGCGAGAGAGAATGCGCCCGTCAGCAAGCGTGATTGGACTTGCCAAATTCGTCAGCGTGGCGGAGAACGGCTGGCTCTTGTCGCCGCTTGGTGAGTTGACGGGCAGATTACGATTCATGGCTTCTTGCGCCATCGTGTAATTAAAGCCGCGCGTCGGGGCGCGATTGTTATCGGCGGCGGCAATTTCCGCTCCGTTGGTATCGGTCGGAAGGTAGAACCAGCCGAACGGCGAAAACTGATTCGGATTCTGCGCGTCAGGGAAACCGCGTCCAAGCGCACCGAACGGCGTCACATAGACGAGCGCGTTTTCGGCGCGTCCATTCACCAGACTAAATTTGAAACCGCGCCCGTTGTTGCGGTCGGTCGTATTTTCAGCGGCGTAAGTCGGCGGCACGCCGCGCGCGGGCGAGCGTCCGAAACCCTGTGACGGAGTGACCGGAGTCGAAGCGGTGCGGCGTCCTGAAAGCGAGGTCGGAAGCGAATCAACGACTTGACCGCGCGCAGTGTTCGCGGTGTTGTTGCCTTCCACGAAGTCTTGCAAATCGGGACGCAAAGACGATTTGCGTCCGATGCCTAAACCGCCGCCGGTTTCGCCTTGCGTCACAACATCCGCGCCCGTGGCGGTGCGTGCGCGGCGCAACGTCTGGTCGCGGTCGAGGTGTGCCGCCGTCAAACTGATGCGGCGCAGTACCGCTCCGCTCTCGGCATCCACGATATTTTCCCACATGATGCCGCTATATTGCGGCGTCGTGAGCGTGAATTTGTACGCGGAACGGGCGACTGCGCCAAGCGGGAACACGGTGCGCGTGACGGTGATGTCATCGGTAAATTTTCCGCCGCTCGTGAAGTTCTCTCCGGTGTAAAACTGCGGCGCGAGTTCGCCGTAAGTGGCGAGAACCTGCTTTGTACCGGCGGCTGTCGGAGTAAAATTCAAAACTCCGAGCGCGGTCGCGGCGGCACTCACGGCTTGCGCCGGACTCAACGCGAACGAGTTATTAACGGTAATTTGCGGGAAGCTTTCGCCGCCGACGTTGATGATTTGTCCGGCGCGGTTGACGTTGATTAAAACTTCGCCGTGATAAACGGGAAGGTTGTTCTTCACCTGCTCGAACAGCAAAATCGTCGTACCGATGTCCGCGATTGTGGCGCGACTCTTGAGCCGCAAAGATTGCACATCCGTTTCGTTGAAATTAAAAATCGCGCGGTTGGACAAGATGAAACCGCGCGCAATCTGTTCCGCGTCGGCGGAACTCGGCGGACTCAAGTACGCGGCATAACTGAAGACGTGGCGCGGCGTCGCGGTCAAGCCGTTGTATCTAATTGAAGCGTGCGCGTAATTCTAAGTCGCTTTTTCTCAGTATTTTAGCTGTTTCCAATGTGCGCTCGAAAAATGTCCCATGAGCCTAGCTTCGAGGAACGCGAAAAGCCCCTGAAAGCTGGAGATTTTGGCGAAATGAATTACGCGCACGCTTCATCTAATTTGCAATTCGCTGCCGCCGATGCGTGAACGCAAAGCATTGAGCGCGGCTACTTGCGTGGCGGTCGGTTGGCGAAGCGACAAACCTTGCGGCACGCCGTACACGCCGCGCACGTCAAATTCGATTGGAAAAGTTCCGGGCAGCGTGACGGCTTGCGCGGCTACGGGTGACACCATCGCGGAGGATAAAACAAGTGAACACACGAGCGCGCACGTCACGAGGACGCGCGTCATCTCAAGGCGAGATCCCTTATATGACTTCATACGATTACCTTTACTTTCGACCGGCGGTTGAAATTCAGAAGCGGCTATTTTTGTGATGAGACAACAATACCGCGCGAAGGTTGAGAAATACTTGAGCCGTCTTGGATGTGTGCGATAGCTCCTAAAGATAACGTCGGTTCGACATAAGAAGAACGGGTAAGACTTATCCACGAATCACGCGGGCGGCACGAAACAAAACCGGATTTCTTCAATGTTTTTATTCGTGATGATTCGTGTATTTCGTGGGTAAAATCCCCTTCGTCTTACATCGCGCCTCGCGTTACCTTAACTTAGCGGCATTTATTAAGAGACGCTCTCGCGGCGTGCAGAAACGCGGATGCGAGGGCAACTTGTTAATTTGTGTTGCCGGATATTACATCGGGACGTGAGATGAGACAAGCATTTTATGCTTGAATTGAAAGCCCGACGGCGTGCGGCGCGGTGACTTCTTGTTACGGTGTGCGGCGACGATAAAGCACAAGCTCGACGCCGGGTCGCAAAGTATAAGTTCCGTACTCTTGATAAGAATCGTTTAATAGCGCACCGGCTTCGCGTTTTTGGTCGGCGGAAGTTATCAACAGTTGTTCGGTCGCGGCGGCGGGTGAGCGCGGCGGATATTGAATGAGTTTGTATTCGCGGAAGTACCACGGCAGCGACCAGTATTCGGGAGCGGCGATACTGATGCTCGTCACCGTGTCGCGGTAGATGTCATCGGCAGTCGAATTTGCCGACGATTTAGCGGCGCGGTTCTCGGCGGCGAGGCGTTCGATGTCGGCAATCAAACGCAAAACATCGCGTCGCGTGTGGGCATAAACGTAAGGATAGCGGTCATCGTCGTAGGCTTTGAAATTCAGGATGTATGATTGATAAGCACCGATGAGGGCGGCGATGAGAAGCAAGGCAAGAGCCGGAACGTGTGAAGCGAAACGCGCATGTCCCGACACCATTAACCGCTCAAGCCCGTAGCCCGCGATAATCGCAAAGGCGGGTAAAAAGTTGAGCGCGAGCCACGGTGTTTTGTACGGGATAAGCGAATATGCCGCGACGATGCCGCCTGCCCACAGCGCGGCGAACATGGCGAAGCGATTGCGATTCGACCACAACGCGAAACACACGCCCACGCCCGCGAGCGTCATCAGTGCCGCTTCTTCCTGCGCGAACCATTTGAGGTAAGTCCAGAACGGGTAACGATGAAAGTCGCTCGTTCCGGTGCGCGTCCAAATCTTGAACGTCGAAACGGCGTCGGTGATGCCCTGCGGGTTGGTGAAAAACGATGAATACAAAAGCACGTTGATAATAGCGAAAATCAACACGGCACCCGCGCCGAGCATGATGATATAGAGCGCGCCGTCCTGCTTGTCTCTCCACCTATTCGCAAAGTTACCCGTCAAGCGTCCACGTGATTTTCCGCCCGTGTAAAAGTGCGCGAGCGCGACGGCAATCATCAACACGCCAACCGATATGAACGCCGTTTCTTTCGTCGCAAACAACAACGCCGCCGCGACCGCCACGCCGAACAAATCACCGACGCGACGGTCGTCGTAATACCGCAACGCGCAGACGACGATGGCGATGGTGAAGAACACGAACAGCGATTCGTGTATGAAATAACGCGAGTAGTAAATCGCGCCGGGCGACACCGCGAGCAGAAGCGCGGCGGCAAGCGCACCGAAGTCGCCTATGCGCCGCCGGAGCGCAAACAGCAACGCGACCGAACCCAAGCCCGCTACCGCCGTTAAACCGCGCACCGCGTATTCATTCAAACCGATGATGTTCGTGAACGGCAACGCCAGATAATAGAGCGTCGGACCGTGATAATTCGCCGGGTCATAACGGTAAGTCCCAAGCCGAATCAGGTTCGTTAAGAAGAACCCGTTGACTCCTTCGTCATGGTGCATCGGCTTTAAGTCAAGCGCGTAAAAACGAAACGCGGCGGCGATTATCAACACCGCGAGACACGCCCACCGCCACCACGCTTCCGGCATGACAAATCGCGCCGTCAATTCTTCATCGCGCATGTTCACTTCGCTTCGCGGTTGATTGCGTGTGCCGTTTGAGGGGCGTTCGCGTTGCGCCTTGTGGCGGTTCGCAGACTTACGGTTTGACTTCGTAGAGGCGGTAGTCACCAACTTCTCCCACTAATTTGTAATCATTAAACAAGGTGTCATCAACCGTCATCGCGGCGCGTTCGTCCGCACCGACGGCAATGTAATTCACGTCATACTTCGCAATCAACGCCCGACGGTCAGGAGCGTTTGCGTAAATCCGTTTAATCTCATTTTCACGATTGATGTAATCCAAGCCGTGCGTCCACAGGTGACCGGGATAACCGACGAGTGTGCGCCTGCCCGTCAAGTAAGTCGGGTGATTATAAGTCGGAGCGTGAAGGATGAGCGACTGCGCGGCGGTTTGCGCTTCGATGACGCGCGCAAAGCTTCGGGCTTCCGCCGTGAAAACTTGTTGCGGCATCGCGCCCGACACCGCGCGCCACACGTCGAGCGTTCCGGCGAAAGTCAACACGATGAACACCGCGACGACTGCGACACGCGAGGCGAGGCGCACCATGCCCGTCGCGTCACCCGCGCGTTCCCAAGCCTTCACTATCAGCAACGCGACCAGCGGCACACTGACCACATACCAGCAGAAAATCATCTTGATGTTGTCCCACACCCACGGCGACAGTTTTAATAAGTTGGTGGCGATGAACAACAATCCGAACGGCACATAAAACAACACCGCTTGACTTGAAACGAACCGGCTTGAAGCGAACCAATCATTGCTTTCATCTTGCGCGTTCCCTTTGCCGAAGTTTTTCACCGCGAAGACAAGCGCGATTATCAACAATGGAAGAAACAATCCGGCGTTGATAAACCAGAACACAAAAACATTCGTCGTCCGGCTGTCCCACCCCACGTGCCACGCGATAAAGTCCGAAGTATTGACCGCGCTTCCGCTCATCGCCCACACAAGTTGCGGCGACGCGAGCATCAATGCCGGGACGAAATAAATCGCCCACTGCCGCCACACCGGAAACAACACCGCGAGACACGCCGCCGCACCCATCACGACGAGAAAGCAGTGCGCGTGAATTAGCGGCAGCATCGCCGTCATCACACCCGCCGCCAACATCCTTCGCGTGTCAGGCGACCATCGCCACGCCGCATCATCAACCGTATCAACTCTGCCCGCACCTTTCGAGCGTGAATCTTTTAATTCCACGTCTTTCCCATGCGTCTTATATGTCCGGCGTTGTTTATTACGGTGGCTTCTCTTTACCTCATGTTCTGTCCTATTCGTACTTGAAACTTTGTCCGGCTCTGCGATATTTAATTTCAAATGTGAACTGTTCAATCTCAAATCTACATCGTTCCGACTATCACGTACCACACGCCACCACAAAGTCACGATAATCAGAAACAGAGGCATCCCAAGCAACAAACTTCGCTGCGGCACAAGCAACACGACAAGGGCGTTGCCCCAACGAAACTGCGACCCGGTAATCGTATAGTGATGCGGCAAGTCGCCGAGCAACGTGAACAAGTTCGACAACCCACCCGCGTATAACTCACGGAAGAACATCGCCCATCCAAGCCCGCCGCTTAACAGCACCAACAGGACGCTGACCAGTCCGACGCCGCGATGTTGTTCTTTATCAAATCCGGTTTTATCAAATTTACTTCGGACAAACTCCGCGCCCCATGTCGAAAGCAACACGACAAACGCCAACATCAACGCGAAGTTTTCTATCAATAAAGCATCGCCCATCGTCGCCCCCGCGCGCACGAACATCGCGGCGACGAAATCCACCAGAAACGGATACGTCAAAGGTACGCCCGCGAACTCCGTATGCTGCGGCGGAAAGTTATCGCCTTTCGCAAAGCCGTTGATGATGCTGACATGAAACGGCATGTCGCCCAAGTTCGTTTCAAAGCCGGTATAGATTCCGCTCGTCCGCTCGTAATAAACATTGAGACACACGAGAAACAAAACAAACACCACCACGCACCACACGGCGCGATGCACGAAGTTTCGCCACCCGCCGCCGTTGCTGTTTGACCCGCACATAATTCGCGCATCACGTCGCATGTAAGTTTTAAGTCGCGGGCAGACAATCAACATGAGTGTCGCGGGCGTGACGACCAGCGCGGCGGTGATACTTATCGCCAACCACGTCATGCCAATCATCGAAGCGACGATGAAACCCGCGAGTGCGAACCACGCCATGCCCGTCGCACATCCGGCGGCGAGTCGCCAGACGACGACAGCGCGCGTCGTCTCATCATTCGTGTCGTCGTAAAAGTAAGTGAATACCGCGCCGCTCATCACGGCGAGTAGAATCAGGACAAGGGAAGCAAGCATGAAGGGATTTCAGATTTTGGATTTCGGATATGTGATTCCTGAGTGTGCGATGCGCGGCACTTAGGGCGAACAGAACATCAAAGAGAATCAAGGAATCTTTCAAATATACTTTCTATGTCACGCGCGCCATGCAACACCCGCAGGATTTCAATTCCGTCCTCAAAAGGTTGATAGAAGATGATGTAATCTTTCACAGCGAAGCTGCGTAAATTAACAAGTAAATTATGCTGCTCCCGCCCCATCTGAGGATAGTCGCGCAAGACGGCGAACCTACCTGTTATTTCTTTGATGAACTTACTCGCCGCTTCCGTGTTGCGTTCGGCTATGTATGCCCAAATCTCTTTCAAATCTTCTTCGGCGGCATCGGCGACTTTGACGATAGGCATCACTGTTTCCCGGAAGCATCTCGTCTTTCTTGCCCTTGCCTAATAATCTCGTCGGAGAAGGCTTCAAGTTCAGCATCCGATGTACATGAGGTAAATCGCCCCTGTCGAATATCTTCAACGCCCCGCATGATTTCCCGGCGCAACACTTCTATTCCTTCTTCTTTAGCTTTTAGCAAGCGCAAACTTTCCATAACGACTTCATCGGCAGACTTATATTCCCCGTCTCTGACCTTTGCATTTATCAGTTCTTCCAGTTCATTAGTCAAAGTTATGGTCATAAACTTACCTCGCTCAATCTTTCAATCTCCATATCACCTGACGCGGATTATGCCGAACCCCGCGACCGCGCGCAAACCCAAGTTTGACGACCTCTCCGGCTAACCTCTAACATCCAACCTCTAACCTCTTAACACTTGGAGTCATACATGCTTCGTGCCGGTATCGTCGGACTGCCTAACGTCGGCAAGTCAACGCTTTTTAATGCCCTCACCGCTTCGGCGTCGGCTCTCGCCGCCAACTATCCGTTTGCGACGATTGAGCCGAACGTCGGGGTCGTTCCCGTTCCCGATGAACGCCTCGCCAAACTCGCGGCGGTCGTCAAAACGCCGACCATTATTCCCGCGACCGTCGAGTTCGTGGACATCGCCGGACTCGTGCGCGGCGCGTCGAAGGGTGAAGGCTTGGGCAATCAATTTCTCGCCAACATCCGCGAAACCGATGCGGTCGTGCAAGTCGTGCGCTGTTTTGAAGATGAAAACGTCATCCACGTCGAAGGCTCGGTTGACCCGCGCCGCGACATCGAAACCATCAATATCGAACTCGCCCTTGCCGATTTAGCGAGCATCGAAAAACGTCGTGACCGCGCGCAAAAGAACGCCAAAGGCGGCAACAAAGAAGCCCTCGCCGAACTCGCCGTTATCGAAAAAATCTACCCGACACTCGCCGAAGGATTGCCCGCCCGCACCGTCGTCCTCACCGATGACGAACGCTTAACCGCACGCACGCTTTTTCTTTTAACAACCAAGCCGACCATCTACGCCGCCAATGTTGACGAAGCGACGCTTGCCAACCCTGACGATAACCCGCACGTTCAAACGGTACGCGAAATCGCCCAACAGGAAGCCGCCGAAGTCGTCCCGATTTGCGCCCACCTTGAAGCCGAACTCGTCGCCCTCGCCCCCGAAGAACGCAAAGATTATCTCGATTCGCTCGGCGTCACTTCGAGCGGCGTTGATGAACTCATCAAAAGCGCGTACCGCCTTCTCGGTCTGATGTCGTTCTTAACCGCCGGAGAAAAAGAAGCCCGCGCGTGGACTATCCCGAAAGGCACACGCGCTCCGCAAGCCGCCAGCGTCATCCACTCCGACATCGAACGCGGCTTCATCCGCGCCGAAATCGTTTCTTACGAAGACCTCGTGCGACTCGGCTCAACCACCGCCGCCCGCGAAGTCGGCTTGCTCCGCAGCGAAGGCAAAGAGTACGTGATGCAGGAAGGCGATGTCGTGAATTTCAGGTTCAACGTGTAGGAAATAGTAGGCAGAGGGCAGTAGGCAGAAAAAACTGTCTTAAACTGCCTACTGCCCTCTGCCTACTGCCTACTATTTCAATTAAACCTGACATGCAAATGATTGTCGTGTCCGGCGGCGTGTTTGGTTAAGCCCGCGCTGATGAGGCGCGTGTCGTTAAATAAAACCATCGCGGTTGGAAACATCTCTTTGACGAGCAGCACGAGTTCGCGCGTTAAGGCGTGTGAATAGTTTGCCGCTCCGACGTTGGTTTGTTCTTCGATGCCGTTGTTGGTGAGCGGGCGAAAGTCCACGTCAATTCCTTTTTGATGACTCGCGTGCGGCGGGAACGCTCCGCCGTGACGACGGCTGATGTCGCCGACCGCGAGGCGCGGCGTGGCGTGGTGCGTCGCCCACGCTTCGGCGAGGGATTGGATACAACGAATCGTGCGCGCCCGCCCGTACTGGTCAGCCCCGCCGGGTTCGCGCCTGTACGTCGTAAAGCCTCTGCCTTCGGTGGGCAACAGCGTATCAACGCGCGTGCTGTCGTTCGATGCTCCGATGACGGGCGTGGGCGGAATCGCGGCGAGCAGTGCCTGATACGTTTCATCGGTCAAGACACCGTTTTGACTGATGCCGTGTTGAAGTTGAAAAGCTTTGAGGGCGGCTTCGGTGCGGGGTCCGAAGATGCCGTGTCCGCTCGTCGTTTCGGCGAGCGTCATGTAGCCGAGCGCGACGAGGCGCGATTGCAGACCGCGCACGACTGCTCCTTGTGAATCGCGTTTGATGCCTTCGTTTAATTGACGCAGCGCGGCTTGCGTCGCGGCATCGTAAGTTCCGTTTTCGGTGAGGGTGTTGTCGCCCTGAAAATTCTTGAGCGCGTCTTCCGTCATGGGTCCGAACGTGCCTAAGCCGGATTCCATCTGCGCGCGTCGCAAGTAACCCAAATCAACAAGCTCGTTTTGCAGTTTTTCGACTTCCGCACCGCGCACGCCGCGCCGCAAAATCTCGCCCGTCCCTGTCGCCGCCGCCCCCAAACGAGCGCGCACTTTGTCCGCCGCTTCGCCGACCGTAATCAGTCCGTCGCGGTCATGGTCGAGTCCGCGATTCTGATCATAAACCCGTGTCCCGCGTTTGAATAAAACGTGGTCGCTGCCCCGCCCTATCGCCGCCGGAAACAGCACCGCCATGTATGTGTCTTCGATTGTTTTCAAACGCCCGCGAAAAGGGGCAAAGTATTTGGCGACGAAATCAAGTTGTTGTTCGGCGGTCATCAGGGCGAGTTTGTCCGTCGTCGTGCCGAGTCCGCGTGCGGTCGCGGGCATAAACTGAATCAAGCCGACCGCTCCGCTTCCGGCGGCGTTCTTTATTGACGGGCTAAACGTCGCACCGGATTCAAAGCTCATCACCGCCATCAAATAGTTTGGATTCGTGCCGAGACTGTCCGCGATTTGCATCACCCTGTCTTTGAATTCTTCGGTCACATTCGCGCTTCCCGGCACATCAACCATCACGATTTTGGCATCGGTTAAAGCGACACCGTTACTACCGGCATCACTACCGCCGCCGCCGCGCGTCGTGCTAAAACTCGCGCCCGCCGCGCCCTTCGTCACCGTCGTTTTAGAATTTGCCGCTTTAGGATTCGCGTGGCGTCGCTTCGTCCCACCCGCTTTCTTCGCCGTCGCTTTCGGACTGCCATTTTTCTTGGACGTAGCCATAACATTTTCTCCTTGTGGGGATTATTCAGGGAATTGTTTTGGAGAGTCGCCGCAACATGAAGGGCGACGCGGGCGAGGCTAGGCAAGGTTGAAGCGTGAGGAAGGCGAAAGATTTATAGCGAGGTTTTTAATACATTGGAAACTAACTGCTTTGACTTTATTGAATTGCCACTAGCTTCAGCTAGTGGAGAGAGTTTGCCAAAGTTTGTCGGCTTTAGCCGAATCATTCGGCTAAAGCCGACATCTTTTCTGCTTCTCCTATCCTCCAGCTTTAGCTGGAGGCAATTCAAACAACTTAATTTCCAATGTATTTAAGAACTGAAAACTTGTGTCGAACCGACGAGACGATTACGAAAGATGTTCTTTAAGGCAAGCGCGAGACGCGAAGTGTATCACCGATTTTACTCGACGATGAGCAATACAAAATGATGATTTGACATTGTGCGGAGACGGCGGAAAAAGATTGAGAGCGACCCGGCATCTAATTCATAACGCGCTTTATCATCCGAAATTGTCTCAACGACGCATATCTTTTTTTAAGATTTTATGAACACCAAAGAACTTGCATATCTTTATGACCTGTATGTCGCTCCCGATTGGAACGAGCGTTTCGCCGCTCTGATTGACGAGCATGTTACGCTGCCCGAACGCGGGCGCGTGCTGTATATCGAAGCCGGAACGGGCGGACATGTCATCGAACTTAGCCAACGCGCCGGACTCGAAACCGAAGTCGTCGCCACCGATTCCGATGCCGAACGCCTCGCCCTCGCGGAAGCCAAAACAACGCTTATTGATGAAGGCGCGATGCCTGCGTTTCAACTCGGACAGCCCGATGTGTTGCCGTTTGATGACAGTAACTTCGATGTCGTCATCGCCAACGCATCACTCGTCGCCGCCGATTTGCTGCCCGATATTTTGCGCGAGATGACGCGCGTCGCCGCACCGGGCGCGACCGTCGCCGTCGCGTTTCCGTCGTACTCATCGTTCGGTGAATTTTATTCAATCTACTGGGAAGCCTTAGCAAGCACTGATGATTCATCACACGCGGGCATCGTCGAATCTCTCATCGCCAAATTACCTTCCATCGCGCACATTGAACAACTCGCCGCCCGTGAAGGCTTGGACGAAATCCAAACGTGGACGAACAGAGAAGATTTTGAATTTGCATCGGGCGAGGAGTTTTTGCAAGCCCCGCTAATTCAAAATTTCCTCTCCGAAAGCTGGCTCGAATCCTTACCCGACGACGGCACGCGCGACCAAGCACGCGCCAATCTGATAAGCCTGATTGATGACGAACGCGCCGACGGAACTTGGTTGTTTTCCATCAAAGCCACATTACTCTCCGGCAAGCGGGGTGAATAAGTCTTCGTAAAACAGAAGCCCCGCACATGATTCATGCGCGGGGCTTCGTCATCCGTTGACCTGTCGAGCCGGGATTATCGAGGTGAACCGGAACGCACGCGGAGTTCCGAACCGCGCGGCAGTTCGAGGTCATCTCTGCCCTGTGCATAGACCGAACCCGCGCCCGCGCCCGCGCCGACGATCGCGCCGATGGCAGCACCTTTGCCGCCGCCCGCAATCGCGCCGATGAGCGCGCCAACGCCCGTGCCGACCGCCGCGCGTTCACCCGTGCGGCGCGTCTGACTCTTTTCGTTTTCAACATTGCCTTCATTGTCAACGCGCGTATCGCCGTCGGCATCGCTCACGCTTTCGACGAATCCGGCAAAGCGGTAAGTCTGTCCGTTGAACCGAATGCGGTCAAAAGCCAAATTCATTTCGGTACGTCCTTGGATGCGTCCCGAACGATTGAGACTGGCGACGTAGCCTTCGATAACCGCTCCGTCAAAGCGTGAGTTGTCGCGCACCGTCACGGTAAAGCGGTCGCTGACCTGCGCGGTTTTCGATGACAGACTGTCGTTCAACACGCCGCTTAAAGTCGTACCGTTGGGAACGAGAAAAGTGTTTGCAGTGTTGGCGCGACGGGCGACGGGGCGGCGCGTTGTCCGGCGACGGGTTTGCGCCGCCGTGTCATCAATCAAAATAGTTCCCGATGCGGCAAAGGCGAGCGTCAAAGCCAAAGCACCGATTTTCTTAAAACGAATCATTTTTATATTCTCCTTCGATAGTGATGTTCGTGATGCACCGAAAACAAGAGTCGGCGCGAAACCTCTCAAGCCGTAAAGCAATCCGGCTGCCATTCACGGATTGAGATGCCGCGAGGCGATTTGAAAGCAGCTTAAAGCACGGAAATCTCCCTGTATATTGTGCTTTTTAACCCGAAATAACAATCGCAAAATTCGCTTCAACATGAATGCCGGAAGGCACTCCATAAACACGTTTTCGTAAGCCGCCAGCGTCCATTTGGTGCAACACCGCAATCAACTTTACAGCCGCATTCGCTATCACGTTTTAGACAGAAGCAATCGAGAAACAGCGCGCCTTGACAAACTTGTTTGAGAACTTATGCTTGGAATCAAAGCCACCGCATTTGCATCTAAACACCACTTAAATTGAAGGAGAACAATCATTATGGCAACACCGAAAAAAAGCATTGCAGCGGAAGCCCACGCGATGCCGATTGACATCGGGATTACCGAAAAAGACCGCGCGAAAATCGCCGAAGGTCTTTCGCGGCTGCTCGCCGATTCTTACACGCTCTATCTGACCACACACAACTTTCACTGGAACGTCACGGGTCCGATGTTTCAAACCTTGCACGTCATGTTTGAAGCACAATACACGGAACTTGCGACCGCGATTGACACGATTGCCGAACGCATACGCGCCCTCGGTTATCCCGCCCCCGCGACGTTCGTTGAATTTCAACGCCTGACTTCTATTCAACAACCCGAAGGCGTGCCTTCGGCAGACGAGATGATTCGCGTTCTCGTCGAAAGTCATCAAACATGCGTCCGCACATCGCGTTCACTTTTCCCCCATGTCACCGAAGCCCACGACGAACCGACCGCCGACATGGTGACGGAACGTATGCAAGTCCACGAGAAAACCGCGTGGATGCTGCGAAGTCTTCTGGCACATACCGAAACGCCGAAGGGTGCATAGAACGAGTTTTGTATTAACACGAAAGCCATGAAGGAAACATTCTCAATGAGAATGTTTCCTTCATGGCTTTCGTGTTTTCGATGTCCGCTTTAACTTCTCAACAAAGCATTGAAACCTGCTTGCACAAAATCAACGTCCGCCGTCAGTGCGTCCATCACGCCTTCACGCCGCATCACGACAAACGATACGCAATCAACCAAGCCCCAAGTTTTGTCCGTATATTTCGCATATAAGTCGAACGCTTCACGCAGTAAATCTTCGTCAACATTGACGATTCTCATTTCTTCGGAGTCAAAAAAACTCTGTATAGTTTTAACCGCTTCCGGCTTTCTCCGACGCGCGAGAAAGTTTCCAATCTCAAGCAGGACTGCGCTTGTCGTCAACAATAAATACCCGTTGTATTGCTTTGCGAGGGCGACGGCTTCATCATGTTGAGCATCATCCGGGCTGACATAAGCGACGACATACGAAGTATCAACGAAGATTTCAGTCAAAGCTTTTTTCTCCGCTTAAATACAAGTCAATATTTTGTGAAGCATCCGGCGGTAAATCAATTTCGATTTCTGCTAGGCGTTCAAAGAAAGTCCGCCTGTCGGTTTTACTTTTGTCCGATATTTCTTCCTTCGCAAAACTTTCCAGAAGTCTATTTACTTCTTCCAAACGCTCATCGGGAACGCGCTCAATTTTTGCCATCAGTTCTTCGCGTGAAATCATAATCAACACTCCTTTCACCGTCTCTACTTTACTTCCCGCCACATCACATAGTGCATTCCAATCGGCTGGATGTCGAAGGGTTCGCCGCGTGTTTGAAAGCCGTAAGCCTGATAAAACTCGACCGCCACGAGGCGCGCATTGCACCACAAAAGCACGTCGCCATTCGCGCGAACATGCTCAATGCACGCGGTTAAAATCTTGCCGCCCAAGCCTATGCGTCTGACTTTTTCCGCCGTCGCCATGCCACGCAGACGCCACGACTTCGACGCACGCACCGTCGCTTCATCATCGGGCATCGGTTCACGGTGAATCGTCGCAATGCCGACGACTTCATCATCAAGCATCGCTCCGTAGTGCGCCGCTTCCGGTGCGTCGTCGCCGGGATAAACGAGTTCGGCGGCGGGTTTATCGGGACGCAAAACGAGGTGGCGAAGCGGGCGCGTTTCATCGGCGGCGATACGTTTGATGGTGATGTTCATCTTGCACAAAGCTCTAAGAGCGTGTCTGAAAAGTCAGAATGAATAAATCAGGCAATATCCTTACTTTTATGTCATTAGGTAAAAACTTGGTGAAAAACCTACAGAAACAGGGCTTTTGGCTTGTTATGCTTTTTGTCGTTAAGACAACTCAAGCCCAATGTTTTCAGGCTTTTTAAGACTTTTCAGACACGCTCTAAGGTGCGCGGTTGTGTTATTTGAAGCCATCTCAAAATTGTTTTAGGAAGGTATCCACGAAGTACACGAATCAACACGAAAAGAAGAATCAAGATTTTAATGTGTTTCGTGTGCTTCGTAAGTTCTGCTTATACCGTTTCCGCTTGTGTCATCGTTATTCGCTTAATCCGGCTTTGTTTTCGGTTTGCGCGCTGGCTTCTACGACTTGACCCGATTTGATGAATCGTCGCCGTTCTTGAAGTTTGAACACGAGTGCGATTTTCTGCTCGAACGTCAGCGACGCTAGTGCGCGGCGATGATTTTTCTTTTGTTCAAGAATTTCGGTGATGTCCGGGTAAGTTTTCACAATCTGAATTTATGCTCGTTTTCTTTCCATTTCTCAAGCAAGCCGTGTTGAGTCAGCACGGCGTTGAGCAACTGCGTGTTAATTGCGCTTTGTTCCAAGAACATATTGATTCGCAAATAATCTTTCAATCTTCCGGTGTCGAGCATAATGGCGACCAAGTGTTCGGGACGCATGATGCGCGTCGTCACGTTCGCATACTTTATTGTTTGCGCTTGCTCAACCGCTTCATCGGTCAAGCGATTAAAGGTTGGCAGAAACTGTACCGGAAAACCTTCGATGTTGATGAACTCGTTTTGCGATTGGTAACCGCGCTCAATCAAATAATCGTAAATCGGTGCAAGCATCGCCAAAACATTTTCCGACGTTTCCACTTGCACGAAGATGTCTAGGTCAAGCGTGTCGAACGGTTCGAGGTAATAAATCGCGGCGACCGCTCCGCCGATAGCGTACCCGATGACAACACCGTCTTCGACCATCCAATTCAAAACCTTGAGCGTCTCTTCCATCTCAATTCACATCACCGTCCGCTTCATCGCCCGTTTCATCAACCAACCCGCACACGGCTTCGAGCGTGTCAATTTCATCAACGGTTTTGTCTTGCCGCCAGCGAAGGATGCGCGGAAACCTTAAAGCATAACCGCTCTTGTGGCGCGGCGATTTTTGTACTTTGTCGAACGTGACTTCAAAGATGATTTTCGGCGTGACGGTGCGGACGCGACCGTGCGCGAACTCCTGAATCGTATTCGCCTTAAACCATTCGGTCAGTTCCGCGACTTCCACATCGGTCAAGCCGGAATAGGCTTTGCCGACGTTTAGGAGTTCGGCATCGTCTTCCGAACGTCGGACGGCGAACGTGTAATCCGAGAGAAATATGCGGCGGCGACCATGTCCGACTTCGGCGGCGGTGACGACGACATCGAGCGTCGCCCGCGTGCGTTTAATCTTCAGCCATTCGCGCCCGCGCTTGCCCGGTTTATAAGTCGAACGTGGGTCTTTAATCATCAAGCCCTCGTTGCCGCGCGTGCGTGCATCGTCAAATTCTTTGTCAAGCAAACCAGCATCGGCGATGAGGCGCGTATCGGAGAGACGAAGCGCACCCGTGTTTTTATTGTCGTCCGCATCGGCGGTGTCTGTGGTGTTGGCTTCGGTGATAAGTTGGGCAAGCAGTTCACGACGCGCGCTTAACGAGGCTTCGTTGCGAATGATGCCGTCGGCGTAAAGCACGTCGTATGCGACAAAGACGACGGGCGTTTGTTTCATCAATTCTTCGGACACGATTTTGCGTCCCAAACGTTTTTGCAAATCCGCGAACGGTAAAATCTTTTCCTTCGTCGCGGGCAAAATCTCGCCGTCTAAAATCGCATCGGTTTCCAATCGCGCGAGCGGTTCAATGAGTTCGGGAAAGCGATGCGTGATGTCGTCGAGCGAACGGGAAAAGAGCGCGACACGCCCCCGTTGAACGTGAGCCTGACCGCGTATGCCGTCGAATTTATCTTCCGTATAAAACTCTGCGGGCATCGTACGACGCACATCATCGAGGTCGGCGGCGGCGGTGGCGAGCATAAATTTAATCGGATGAAACAGGCGCATTTTAACGTTATGAAAATCGTTGTGACGCGCACGCACCGCCGTTTCTCCGATGTCGCCCGTGAGCATATTGACGTTGGCGACTTCCGGCAAAAGTCTTTCAAACGCGCGGGCAATCGCGTCTTCAACCAAGCCTTCTTTCAAGCCGATGCGTAAATCACCGACGAGCATCTTGACGAGATACTTGGCTTCAAGCGGTGTCATGCGCGCGAGGATTTCGATGAGAATGGCGAGCTTGTTTTTCGTGCCGCGCGTCTCGCTTAAACGTGTGATGAGTTGTTCGGTGTGCGCGAGCGTGACAGTCGGATTGTCATTGCCGCGTCCTGTTTCCATTAACGCTTCAAACGTCACATCGCCCGCGTCGCCAAGCCTGACGTATCGCGGGCGCAAATTATCTATGTCGAGTTTCGTGACTTCGCTCAAAGCGTTTCGCAAGACGGACGTGCCGACATTGGTGGTGCGCCCGTCGTTCATCGCAAACGTGTGTCCGGCGAAATAGCGCGCGGCGCGAGTTAAATCCGCATCCGAAAGCGTTTGAAAATACGCACCGAGCAAGCGCGCCTTTTCTAATTTCTTCGTCGTCGCGGCGACCTGTTCGGCGATGGTGGCGAAGTCTTGGAGTAAAGTTTCAGTCATAACTTTTTACGAGCGCATCAATTCAGGTGCGACGCGCACGGCTTCCGCGTTCGTCGGCGCGCCGAAGATTTCGGGGTGCAGAATGCGGGCTAAAATCTCCGCGCCGTCAACAACACGATGCGAAGGGCGGCTGAAGTATGCACTTGCGTCCACCGTCCATACTTGATTGTTCCGGGCGGCGGGCAGTTCGTTCCAACCTTCCGGCAACGTCGCGGTTTCGAGTGCGCGCAAAATGTCTTCTTTGTAGTATCCACACGGAATCAGCACGATGATTTCCGGGGCGTAAGCCTGTATCGCTTCGGCTGTGGTTTGTACGCTCGGCTTACCCGCGCTTCCGAAAGACGCATCGCCGCCCGCGAGCGCGACCTGTTCGGGAACCCAATGTCCGGGCGCGAACGGCGGTTCAAGCCACTCCAACATCAAAACGCGCGGACGTGCGGCATCGGCGGTTTTCGCCGCAAGATTATCAACGCGAACCGCAAGGTTATTGATGAGTTGCTCGGCTTCCGTGTCGCGCCCTGTGAGATTAGCGACGGTGCGAATGTTCTCGAAAATGTCGCTGATGGTTGTCGGCTCAAGTGACACGACGGGAACTTCCGTCTCGAACATGCGCGCGGCTTGGGCGACGGTCTTATATGACACGGCGCACACGTCGCAGAGTTCTTGCGTCAAGATTAAATCAGGCTTGAGTTCGTGAAGCAGTTTTTCATCGAGCGTATAAATCGAAGCGTGACCTGCGGTGTGCTTATCCTTGAGTTCGGCTTGGACGGCGCGGTCAATCTCAACGCTCGTCATCGTTTCATGCGAGAGACGCGACGCGGTAAGTTTCGGCAAAGCTTGAACGGAAGCGGGGAAATCGCATTCGTGTGTGACGCCGACAAGATTACCTTCCAAACCGAGAGCGCACAAGATTTCCGTAATTGAAGGCAGCAGCGACGCGATGCGCGGGCGGACGGTCATACTTTGATGTCCTCAAAAATCGTGTGAAGCGGACACGCGAAGCCGGGAAGCAAAGGCGACGTGAGCGTGTCTTGATGAAAGAGCGTGGCGATGTGTTCGAGATGTGGAAGTTCAAGCCCGCCGTTCGTGCGGCGATAAACCTCTATCTGTCGTGTGCGCCAATCGGCAATCCAGTATTCATGCACGCCGCGCCGTGAATAGAGTTTGAGTTTCGCTTCACGGTCACGCCGTTCGTTCGTGCTGCCCGGTGAGAGAACTTCGATGACGAGTTCCGGCGCAAGGTGCAACATACCGTCATCACGCAACGCTTCGGCAAGGCGCGCATGACTTATCCACACGACATCCGGCACGACATCTTCATCATCGTTGAAAATAATGCCGGGCGCGAAGAACACCTGTCCGGCTCCGGTTTCTTTGCTCCAAATCCACAGCTTGACGTGAATCTCTCCGCATGTTCCTTGATGATAAAGATGTGGTTGTCTTGACATGAAAATGTCTCCTTTAATTATCTCGTAGCGTTTATTGTCTTCGGGCAAAGTCTCAAGGTCGGCGGATGTCCAATGCAGAGCGGTTGCCATATCGTTCGTTTCCCTTCTCGTCTTAACAGCTCACCTTACGCGATTTTGTTTTTAGCCCGATTCATCGGGCTTTCCGCGTTTCGCGGCACTTAGACCAGCCGTTTGACGGCTGGGTGAAACACAAGTTGAACATTGGAGGGCGTT
>JANDLT010000040.1 GCA_024330265.1 Pyrinomonadaceae bacterium MAG19_C2-C3
TTTGCGCGAACAGAACCCTGAAGTAACCGCGCTAATGGAACAACGCGCCGAAGAAGCGGAAGCCGAAGGCAAACAGGCAAAGCGCGTCCAACAATGGGTCGCGCTCAACCGCATCTCACCTAACTTACAACGCGCCGTGTTAGCGGGTGAGGATACGAATTTTGTGAAGCATAACGGCTTCGATTACGAAGCGATTCAACTTGCGTGGGACGAAGCGCGGCGCGATGCCGAAAAGGAAGCGAAGCAGGAAGGCGACTACGATCCGAACGATTGGATACCGCCGATGCCGTCGTTTAAGCGCGGTGCTTCGACCGTCTCACAACAACTCGCCAAGAATCTTTACCTCTCGACCGACCGTTCGTTTTTAAGAAAAGGGCGCGAAGCTTTGATAACTTTCGTGATGGAACGCGAACTGTCGAAGCGCAGGATTTTGGAAATCTACTTGAACGTCATCGAATGGGGTGACGGGATTTACGGTGCGGAAGCCGCCGCGCGACACTACTTCAATAAGTCCGCCGCCAACCTTTCTCCGAGCGAAGCGGCGTATCTCGCGGCGATGATTCCGAACCCGCGCACGGTGTTTAATCCGAAAGTAAATCCGCGCCGCGTCGCCCGCCGCCAACGTGTCATCGCACGCGGAATGCGCTTCGTGCAGATTCCGGGCGCATGAATTACAAAAGCGATTATCGAACAGCAAACCGCCGTTTGGGAATATAGTTTCCCAAACGGCGGTTATATTTTTATGAACTACATCGCGCTCTTAGTTACGGCGATAACTTCGATTACGGCGATACTTACGATACTTTTTGCGTTGATTTTTGTTGCGTTGGCGTTGGATGAGATAGCCCGTGCCAGCCCCCGCGCCGCCGCCGATGAGCGCGCCTTTGCCGCCACCGAGTAACGCTCCGCCGACTGCGCCGATGCCGCCGCCGATGAGCGCGCCTTTGGTTTTGCTGTGCGTGCCGCGTCGTTCGCCGCGATAGCGACGGCGTTGCGCCTCTGCCGTCGAACCGAACAGCGGCAACATGGTGATGATTAAAGCGGCGGTCAAAATTGCCGCGAAGAAACGATGGTTACGAAGTTTGTGTTTCATTCTAATACCTTTCTAACATTGAGATATTCGTCTGCCGAATCCTAGAGCAATGCCCATGCCGGATTCGTTTTATACAACGTTCAAAGTTCAATGTTCAAGGCTGAAGGAAAAGACGTTGCCTTAAAACTTTGAACATTAAACATTGAATTTTGGTAACTACTCAGCCGTCTTCAGACGGCTTTCCCGAAGGGCATATAGACAGGTTCCGTTTGACGGCTGGGTAAGCACCGTCAATAAATCTGCAAGGGCGTTTTAACGTCCTTCTCTTCCGGCTTTAGCCATCGCACCCGAACGGCTCAAGCCTCATGCGAAAGCCCGTTAAAACGGGCTGCTGAAGATTAGTTCCTAATCTTCAGCAGCCGTCGAACGGAACCTGTCTAAGTGCCGCTTTCGCGGAAAGCCGCGTGAACGCGGCTGAGTGGTTACGAATCTTGAACATCTTCTTTAAAAAGCTCATTGAGCGTCCGCTTGAGGGCGGCGACGACCGTCTCAAGGAACATCTGCGGATTGATGAGCAATTCTCCGGCGCGTCCGCTCCGGCTGATAACTTCATAAATAGTATCGCGCGAAACATCCACTTGGCTCTGAATGTAACTAAAAATATCCGGTATCGGATAACCGCCGGTTTTCGCGGCGGTGCGTCCGGTATCGGATAAGATGCTCTCGATGCCTTCCGCTTTATATTGCAAGCGGGCGGTGTTCGCTTCAATCTGCGGTCTTCGCGCTTTTGGAAATTGGTTTGTGTCCTTCAAGTTCCCGACGGTTTTTTCGATGAGGTCGCTTGTCGAAAACTCCACTTTGTAGCGTGTACGCTGTTTTATCTTGTCCCAAATTTCAAAGAACAACGGGCAGTTCTCCGGCGTTAATTCTTTGGTAAGTTTGATTTGCCGACGCTCGCGTGTGTTCTTGATTCTGCCTTCAAATTTGACGCTCGTTTCTTCTTCGATTTCGCTTTGCAAAGCGCGTGAAAAATTCTCGTAAGTTTCATTGGCAATCACAGTTAAAACATTGATGTCTTTATCCTGTACGCGCTTGCCGTTGCTATCCACCGGAAGCCGAAGTCCGCGCCCGATTTCCTGCCGCTTTTTCATCTCCGACGCGGTTTCGTTCAAGGTGCAAATTTGAAAGACGTTCGGATTGTCCCAACCTTCGCGCAAAGCACTATGTGAGAAGATGAATTGCAAAGGCTCGCGGGTGTCGAGTAACCGTTCCTTGTTCTTCATTATCAAAGTGTAAGTGTCTTTGTCGGCTTCGGTGTTGCCGCGCGTGTCTTTAATTTTCCCTTTTTTATCCCGCGAAAAATAGCCGTCGTGGACTTGTTCGGCGGTGAAATTCATCAAGCCTTTGTACTGTGGCTTGCTTGTATAAGTGTTGAAAATCTCCTCAAACCAGAGCGCGAATTTGCCTTTGCGCGGGTCGCCGTTCTGGTCGTATTCGCGGTAGTTGGCAACCTTATCAATGAAGATAAGCGAAAGTATTTTGATGCCTTTCGCTTTGTGCTTTTTGAGTTTTTCAAAATGCCATTTAACGGTGCGCTCAATCTGAAACTTCGTGATGTCGCCGTTAAGCCCGCCGTTTGCTTCTCCGTGGGTCATCACCAGACCGCCGGAAAACTCTATAAACCCGGCTTCGGCGTTCACGTTGTTTAAGATAAATCCTTCGCGGTAAATATCACGCCCGCCGGAAAGCTCATATAAGTTCTGCCCTAAATCCACGTTGAAAGCTTTTTTTTTGACGCCGTTTCTCCCGTCAACGTATAAGCCCAAACGGGCTTTGAGCGTTTTCTTTCCGCGCTTTATCCCTTTGAAATCAATGAACGCCGCGTTGTAATTATTATCGGCGGTGATGCCGTCCACTTCGATTTGTTTGACCAAGCCTAAATCATAAGCCTGAACGGGGTTTAGGTTGTAAATCAGATTGTAAAAATTCTTGTTCGTCGCGGAGTAACGCAACGTGCAAAGCGGATTCAGATTATGGACGGCAATTCGTCTGACATCCGTTTCCATATTTTGCGGTTCGTCCACGATAACAATCGGGTTTGTCGCCTGAATATATTCAATCGGCTTGATGCCGGTTTCCCGCCTTGTGTTGATGATGTTCGTATCTTTGGCGAAGCTATCAATGTTAATAACTAAAATGTTCATCGCGTTCGACGCGGCGAAGTTGCGAAGCCCGGTCAAGCGAGAACTGTCATACACAATCGAGTTAATCGGCGGGTTGTCGTATAAAGCCTGAAAATGTTCATGCGTGAGTTCGAGGTTTTTGATTGTGCCTTCTCGAATGGCAACGCTTGGTACGACGATAACGAATTTCTTGAATCCGTAAGTTTTGTTTAGCTCGTAAATCGTCCGCAAAAACGTATAGGTTTTGCCCGTTCCGGTTTCCATTTCGACGGTAAAGTTTAGGCGTGTAAGCTCGTCGCCCCGCTCCGTCGTAACCGGCTTTATGCCGTCCGTCGGCTCGATATAAGAAACGTATTTTTCCTTGCCCGCAGCGTCGGCGTAAGCGTTCGCTTCGTTGAATTCGGCTTGAATCTTTTTGACGTTTTTGAGTATTTGCGCTTCGGAAATTAAAAGACGGTTCGCAATGCCGGTGTCGGTGAAAGCAAGCCCGCTTCGATTTGCCGCGAGCGTCGTTTGGTAATCGCCGTCGGCTAATGGCTGCCCTTCAAAAACATCTATCACGGCTTGGATTGCGTCAAGCTGATAGCCTTGCGAACTGTCAAATTGCAGCTTCATTTTAGCCGGGTCGCCGATTCGTAAATGGCTTTGTACATTTCGCGTGTGTCGAGTGCTTTGCTAAACGGAACGACTTTGTAATCTGTTTGTTCTTCCGACTCTTCGATCGCCGTGTTTTCACCGCGTGAGCGGTGGGCGTGAATTTAGCCGTGCGTTTTAACGCACGGGAAGAAGCGATGCAAATATCGTCGCGTCAGCGACGGTTGAGATTCGTCACGGTTTATTCAACCGTCGCTAACGCGACGACGATTCTATTTTGACGCTTTCCGTGCGTTAAAACGCACGGCTAAATTCATTTAGTCGCTACGCGACGATATATGCGCAGGCTTCAGATAATTTTGAACTCAATATCGGATTCCCTTAATCGAAGCTTCCAATTCATCATCTGCTCATCGGCTTTTTCGCCGGTGAAAAGATTTCCGAGCGTTACGAATGCTTTTGGTTTTGCGGCTTCAACGTCTTTAAGTAACCCGTCGCTAATGATGTCCAGCGCGTAAATTACTTGCCTGTCTTTGACGACATAGAACGGCACGTTACCGGCTGTTTTGCGCCTCTCGACTTTTGCCGTTAATTCAAAGCCCGATTTAAGCAGAAGCTCTGTCAGTAAATCGAAGCTGTCGGCGGGACGATTGGCTAACGGCTCTTTGAAAACTTCGAGTTGCTTTAGCAATTCTTTCTTCGAGCGGATTTCAGAATTCCATTTCTTAAAATTACTGTGTGCCAGTTTGTAATATCTGAAACCCAAGTTTTGTTTGCTTTGTGGAAACTCTTTTTTACCCTTTTTGCCATCGGAAATTTTCTTAATCACTTTTCTCAAGCGATTACTGCAAACATCGGCAATCGTTTGGTAGCCGCTTTTGTAGGCTTCGCTTTCCGCTTCGCACTCCTCCGGCATTTGAACACAGATAAAGGTTCGGTCTTCTCCGTCCTCTTTGTTCAACTCCATAACGGCTTGTGCCGTTGTTCCGCTACCGGCAAAAAAATCAAGAATGATGTCGCCCGTCCCCGCATTGCTTCCGATTATTAGATTCTTGATGACCTCGACATTCTTTGCGAAGTCGAAGAACCCGGAAAATTCTTTCTCATCTCTCGACGCAAAAAGGTCTGTCCAGTTGGTATTTCTAAGCGTTCCGTCAGAGGGCGGAATCCAGTTTTCGACACCTCTGTTTTTCCCCTGTCCGTTCGGGTTTCGCTTGATAAAATTTAGCTTCTTATCCGTTTCCAACCAGTATTGCTCCAGCGTCTTCGTCTTGTGTTTCGATAAATAGGTTTTGTAGTTTTTAATTGCTTCGAGTGCTTTTTCTTTTGACCATTTCCATTGCCCCGCATCCGGCGTATAACCCGAAATGTCGTAGCGCATAGTCGGACGGTCGGCGTCGTTCCAAAAGCCCTTCCAATAGCCGAAGTTCTGCCTGTCATCCGAACTTGCACGGTAGATGGGATTAAAGGAAAAACTATCTGACTTTGAGTAACAAAGAATATACTCGAAGCCCACGTTAAATGATTTCAAACCCCCTTCGATGAATTGACGATTCAGGTTTTTGTCATAGCGTCTGACGGTAAAACTGTTTCTGAAATTTTCCTCTCCGAAAATCTCGC
Source organism: Pyrinomonadaceae bacterium MAG19_C2-C3 (assembly GCA_024330265.1). Taxonomy (GTDB): domain Bacteria; phylum Acidobacteriota; class Blastocatellia; order Pyrinomonadales; family Pyrinomonadaceae; genus JANDLT01. The sequence goes on from JANDLT010000040.1 coordinate 5,431, forward strand.
TCATCAAATGGCGCAAATTATGGACTTCATTATCATCAATACTGACGAAAATCACTCCGTCTTCTCTGAGTAAATTTCTTGCCAGATAAAGACGCGGGTACATCATCGAAAGCCAGACGGAATGATATTGCCCGTTTTCTTTCGAGTTCCTTTTGAATAGATCGAGTTTGTTTAAGTAGCCTTCGCTGTTTTTTCGTCCAATTCGCTTTTCGTATTCCTTCAAGCGTTCGCCGTAATCATCCGGGTAAATAAAACGGTCGCTGCCGGTGTTGTAAGGCGGGTCAATGTAAATCATTTTAACCGCGCCAAAGTAAGACTTTTGAAGTGTCCGCAAAACTTCCAGATTTTCGCCTTCGATAAAGATGTTTTCGGACGTATCAAAATTGACGCTGCGTTCGCGGTCGGGCATCAGTGTGGCGGCGGTCTGTCTTTGGATTTCACGGCGAGACGCGGCTTTTCCCGCCCAACTAAGCTCGTAGTGGTCTTGCCCGGCTATTCTCTCGTCGCCCAGTAATTGTGTAATGCGGGCAAAATCTATCTTTCCTTCGGAAAAGAGTTCCGGGAAAAGTGTTTTCAGTTGCTCCAATTTCGCCGCCTTTATATCGAGACTTTTTCCGTCCGGTTCCGTGTTCATCTTGGTTACTATTTTCCTGCTTATCCTAAACCTTCGGGAATTTGAGAAGTGTTCTCGCGCTTTTGCTTCCCGGCTTGAATTAATCAGGAGAAGTATAAATCAACATCAGTTTGATATAACTCATGTTACGCGGTGGAAATATTTTGCGGCTCTGCCGCCTGATGTGCGGTGGGGCTTCGCCTCACCGGAGAGATGCTTTCCCAACTTCTTCGAGGCTACGCCTCGAAAGGCGGCGTAGCCGCCATAAGTTTCTGCGAGGGGGCGGAAAGGCATAGCCTTCCCGCATATCAGGCGGCACAGCCGCAAAACTTTGTCACCGCGTAAGGTGAGTGATATAAGACAAAAAGAGTTATCCACGAAACACACGAAGTAACACGAATAAAACGAGGAAGAATTCCGGCTTCTGTTTCGTGCTGCCCGCGTCTTGTTTCGTGGATAACTCTTTCGTTAATTCTTAAAGCTTAACTCACGTTAGCTGCCAACTTAATTCCTTCGACATTCGTTCGCCGTTTAATCAGCCAGCACCTGCCGGAAGCCCGTCGGTTGAACATACTGGAACAGAGGCGTGCCGGGCGGCAAACGGTCGGGGTCGGTGAAGGTGATGTCGAATGCCCAGTTGCGCTCCGGCGGAGAATATACGGCGTTGTCATACACCGCCCAAGGTCCGACGGCTTGCATCGAGTTGTATAAATAGATGAACGAGCCGACGTAGTTCCACCGTTTATCCTCCCATGCGGCGTTGTTGTCCGTCCACTTTTCAAGAAAGCGCGGGTAGTTATGAACGCCGCCGTTAAGCCATGCGAGATAATAAGTGGACGAACCGTAATAGCCGGAGGGCGGCGAATCGTTCAGCGCGGAGAGTGTTGACCCGGCGATGATTCCGGCGCGCACAGCGGTTTCTTCGGTGACGGCAATCGCGTCAGAATCGTTAGTGAAGCCGGCATCGGCAATCCTAGCATTTCCACCTTGCGGGTACATCGCGGGTTGCACGTCGTACCATGTTTTCGACAATGGGAAGAACGCATCGGCGACAATCGAAGTCGGAATTTGGTCGCCCGTGTAACGCGACGTGGCGGCGGTGTCGTTGAGTGATGAGCCACTGGTGGGAGCGGCGTTGATGCCCGTCGTGTTGTAATTGCCCCAGATATAGACCATATTTTCGGTGGCGACGGTGATGCCTTTGGTGGTCGAGAGTCTGTTCGCGGCGGTGGAGATTCGTAAATCCTCACCGTTCATCAAACGCACCGCGCGGCGGAAGTGGTACTGCGAACCGTAGGGAAAAGGTTTGGTTGGGTCGGGGGGTTGAGTCTCTAGCGTCGTTCCCCAATCATTGACGTAATCGGCGTGGAAGCGCGGGACACCGCTAGATGGTGTCGGGGCGGCGACGGGCGACGGCAGTTCCCTTAGGTCAACTTGCAAAATTCCCTTCTTCGCTCTCGCAAGGCTTGGGTCGTAGCCTGCATCAATCACGTCTTCGCCGGGATCAGTCTCATCGCCGTTGTCGTCCGAATCCCAATTGTAAATGTTCTCGTTATCAACCGTGCCGTTGGTCGTGAGGTAAGCCGCACCGTCAAGCACCAATTTTCCGGTCGCTCTCTCAATATGCGATTCGCGTTCGCTCTTGATTCTATCGCCGCGACGGTCGGAGATATAAACGACGTAACCATCGGCGTCGCCGATGTTAGAACTGACCGCATCCGTGCCGCTTAAAAGCGTACTGTCATATACGCCGTCAACCCAGCGCGCGAGGTTACGCATGTTGATGTCAATCACGCTCGTGATGCCGCGCGTATAGACGCGGGTGTTAGCCAGAGCGAATTCGTGGATGCGACCTTCGCGCGGGTTATAGATGTTAATCGGCACAATCTCGTTTAGCCCTGCGGTCGGCGGCACGTCGTCGCGTCCCCAAACGCTTGGCGTGAACGGATTGCCGGTCGTCGGTGAATCATCCAACGCGGTGTCGAGAGCGGTCAGGTATCCGGTCGAACTCACCGTCGCCGCCGATGCGATTTCACCGTCAGCCAGACAACGGCGATTCGTCGGGTTGTTAATCAGCGAGTCGGTGTTTCCGTTGTCAAGAAAATAGTTCAGATAGTTATGGCGAGTGCTGGTGGATGTGCCGTTGTCTTTGCGGTCGCGCCCCCCTTGCATAAACGCCGCCCAAGCCGGACGTTGTAATTGAAAAATCACGTTCGGTTCGCCAACCGTGACACCCATGCTGAGAATCTCTTGCGTGACATCAATCCCGGCAGGATTCGGGACGGCTGCGGTCGCGGCAGGTACGACTTCAATTAAGATGCGCCCTTTGATGCCCGCACCCGACGGCACAATCGCATTGCCTACTTTGTCTGCCCACGTCACACCGTTAATCACAGTCGTAGTGTTCGCATTGTAGCCTCCGGTTTGACTGTTCACGGTGTAGTTGGTAAGCGAAGAAGGAGCGTATTTTTTGACACCGCGCACGACGGAGGCAGAATTATTAAGAGAAACATCGCCCTGTTTCCAGTTGAGCGTTGCCGCGTAACTTCCACTGTCGTTGACGGGACGCAGCGCGTTGCCGCCATTCAATTCACTTGGAACAAACGCTGAAAGCAAGACACCTCTGCCCGCCGGAATCCCCGCCGCGTTAGCCGCACCCGACCCCGCCGTTTCATCGTCAATCAACACGCGAATCGTGGCTTTCGTGTGGTAACGCCCGTCGCTCAACGGGCTGCCGACAACATCGCTCGGCAGTCGCCGCCGGATAATCTCGCTCGCGTCTTTACCGCCGAGTTCAAGCGGCAATTCCAACTTTGACGCTCCGGTTGATTTCGTCAATAAGAATGAGCCGAGTTTGTTCGGCGTCCCCGACACCGGATTACTAATCAGATTGTTCTTCCATGTCGTGGTCGAGTTGTCCGTTCCGGCAGGGGAATCGCTGAAGTCGCCGCGTTTGTCGGCGCGCGGTTGCGGCGTTAATTTAGGTCCGTTGGTGACACTGCCCTGCGTTAATGAAACCGTGAATCTGTTGTTATTGCTGTCCGTGAAAGCAAAGCGCGGGTCGCTGGTGTATGCGAGCGTCCCATTGTTGCGAAGTTTAGTATTGGTTGTACCGCCGCTCCTCGTGCCGTTCCCGACGACGGCTTCGGCGGCAGTCGTGACGCGCGATTCAAACGTGACGTTGCCGCCGAAATAGATGTTGCCGTTGGCGTGAACGCGCCCGTTGAAAGTCATCGGCGGTTTGGGCCAGAACTCAAGGTCTTTGCTGCCGAAGACGCCGAACTGGAAAATCGGAATCAGATAGTTATTCATCTCGCGTTGTAAGGCGACTTGTGTTCCGGTGTTCATCGTCACCCGCGTTTGCATCGAGTACGGAATAACACCCGCTTGCAATCCGGCGAAATCTCCGTCAGGGATGGCGACATAACGATTAGCTCCGGGACCCTGAACGATGGTTTGAATCGCGGTAAAGCCTTCGCCGGTTAGTTCAGTCGGGAAACCTTCCTGAACATCGTCGAGGTCGTCGCGCGTCGGGCGCGGCTTGCGGCGAAACAGGGCGTTGAAGTCGTTGGTCATTTTCTCAAGCCCCGCTTCCGCCGCGTAGAAGGTGCGCGTGCGTTGCAGGTCGCTTCCGGCGACGTTGGCTTCGGTCGAGACGGTCGCCAACACCGAAAGGGCGATGAGACTCAAGAGGGCGAGAACGATTAACGAAATCACGAGTGCCGCCCCGCGTTCGTTGTGCGTGGTGGTGTCGCAAGTTGAAGGCGAGAGGGTGACATCAAGAAAGGCAGTGTGTTGGAAATTCACTTCGCGGGGCGTCATGGTCTTACTCCTCATCATCGTCATAGAAAAAGTGCGGGGTTCGTGGCTCATCATCTTTGTCATCATCATCAATGTGTGACGATAGCGGTGCGGCTATAAAGCTTTGTTGAATTGCAGATTGCGAATGCTCGTGCCGGTGGTCGAAGATATTGTTTGGCGCGACTCGGTGACGACGCCAGTATTGGCGTTGGTTTTAGCATTGATGTTGTGTGTGGTTTCCGCCGTCACCGTGACCTCGACTTGGCGCACGGACTTTTGTTGTGTGTCCGTTGCGAAGACATCAACCGAGCCGACTAAATTACCGCTCGCACTGACGGCGTTGAGGGCATAGCGAAATTGCAAATTCGAGATGTGTTCGGCGATAACGCTGTCGGTGTAACCCGCGCCCGAAACGCCAAGCACGCGCCGTATCAGAATGCCGTTGGTCACGCCGCCCACCGTGCTGTCGCGGACAAAGTAGGTGATGATTCGCATACGCTCAATCGAGAACGCACCGTTGGTAGTATTGTTGGTCACATAGTTAAGCGGCGAATCGCTGCCGCTCTGGTTCAAGCCGTAGGGGTCTGTGTTGGCGAAGGTAAGCAGACTTTGAGTTCCAGATACTGCTTTCGCCGTCACCGCCCCGAAGGTCGAGCGCGTGCCGTCGGTGCTTGATAGAAAGTAAATCTCACCGACGTTGTAGTTCGACGCCGGAGCGGAGACTAGCGCGTTAAAAGCGGAACTAGATTGTTTGCTGGCGTTGACGGGCGGCGGCGGTGCAATCGCTCCACCGGCGGCGAGGGCGGTATCGCGTGCGAGGATAGCGATGCGGTCGGTGTTTGGACGCAGTGTCCACGCCGGATTGGGATTTGGTAAAGGCGCGGGTGCGACGCTGGCGGGGGTCGTTAAATTTATGGCATTTTGGTCATCGGCGTTTAGAATTTCAATAGTCGCAAAGCCGCCGCTCGCGTTATAGAGGTCGCGTGAGATGAAGGAATTTATAAAGCCGACGGGAAGACGTATGCCGCCCCTTTGTTGCATCGCATCGCCCGCGACGAGGAGGTCGCGGGCGATGTATTCCTGCGCGAAACGCAAATTTCCTTGCGCGTCGGTTAATTCATAAGTCGCCGTGCTTACCTTCAAGGAACGTCCGAGCAGCGTGAACGCCGCTGCCATGATGATTGAAAAAATCGTGACGGCGATAAGCAGTTCGATGAGCGAGAAGCCCGCTTGATTGTGCGCTATGCGGTGGGAAGGCATGAGAGTAAGTCTCCGGTGTGAATGGCGAATCGTGGGCGGGAATCTTGGGCGGAACAAAACTTTTTTAATTCTGGTTCAAGTCGTTGTTCAAATAGCTGGTTCCGGCAATCGTGTAGATGCTGCCGTTCTGTCCGGGAAAGCGCGTCGTGACGACGATTTTGCGAAGGTTGATGTTGCCATCTAAAAATGAGATTTCAATGCGGCGCGCGAAGTTCGGGCGCGCCAGCGTGTTGTCGCGCACATCATCGGCGTTGCCCCAGATGCCGTCCGCTCCGGCGGTTATCGAAAGGTCGTCGGGTGTGCCGTAAATTCCGTCCGTGCCGGGAACAATCGAGACGGGTTCAAAGGCGGTCGAGAAACCGGCGAATGGTGTGGTCGCGTCAGAGTTATCAACCGCACCGGCGTTGGCAATCTGCCCGAACGTCAGTTGACCCGCGTTTCGCAAAGTCTGCATCTGTTCAAGCACGGCGGTCGTCATCAGCTTGGCGTCCGTGACGTGGCGACTCATGTTGCTGGCGGCTAAGGCGTAAGTCACCGCTCCGGCAGTGGCGAGGAGTCCGATGGTCAAAATCAGAATCGCAATCGTCATTTCAATTAACGTGAATCCTGCTTCGCCGCAGTTGCGCGCGGGGTCTTGGCTCATCGGTGGGTGCTGTTTCATGGTGTGTGGTGTGAGTCGCGGCTGTTGCGGAGAAGGTTGAAAGTTACTCGATATATGAAGGCGTTGCGCCGTCAGCGAATCGCCAAAACTTTATCCTGCCGCCCGCCCCGCGAACGGAAACCGCGCTTGCCGTTTGGCGTGGTCGGCGCGTGCTGTGAAAGAACAGGGCGAAGTTGACGGGATTGCCGGTACTGTCAATAACCGAGCCGTCCGGCTGAAAAGTGATGTTGAGCGTGCCGGAAGTAAGAGCGGTCATCGGCGTCGTATCGCCGAGCGTCGTCGGGGCGGTGGGTGCGCCTGGAACGGCGGTCGCGGCGACGATTTCACTCCTCGTGATGCCGCCGACGGCAAGCGGCACGCTTCGCACGCGCGTCGCATTCGGCGTCATCGGATAGCCCGCTTGCGTCAACACCGTTTGACCCGAACCCGGAATGTCATCGGCGTTGCCTTCGATGCCGTCCGCCCCGACGTTGGTGTGGCGGATGATGATGAGTTCCCGATTCGCATCGCTGTACTGGAACGTCACGGCGCGGCGTTGCGACATCGCGTGTTGACGCGCAAAGCGCATCTGCGTCATCACTTCACGCGGCAGAGCGGCGAAGCGCAACGCATTGCGCGAACCGACTAATTGCGGAATGGCGAGCGTGCTGACAACGGCAATGATGGCAAACACAATTAGTAATTCGAGATGCGATATGCCGCGCTCCGATTCTTTGAGTTGATCCTTTTTCTCTTTCTTCACTTTTCCATTTACCTTTTTACTGCATCGTCCACCTCGTACACACGAAGCCTCCAACGGACGACATGCGTTGGAGGCTCGCTTTTCAGAGCGTATTCGTATTTACTGCCGAACTGTTCAAAGGTTTTGCCTTATAAGCTATTGAACCCGTGTCTAAAATTCGCGCACGCCGAGGACACGAATCCCGGCGACGCTAAGTGCTTCAGTCACTTCCTCAGTATTCATCTTAATTTCCGACTTGCTGGTGCTGCCGCTGAGGTCAAAGGTCGAGGCGAGGAAGTTGCCCGTCCCGATCTGGTCGAACTTGGCAACGACGATAGCTCCCTGAATCTTGCAGTCGCCGCTGCCGCTACGAAGTACCCTGCCGCCGCCAAGCACCAGAATCAAACCTTTGAAGTCAACAGACCCACTAAGCGTTAAATCGCCGGTCACGACCAGCAACCCCGCGCCATCTCCACTAAGCACCGCGTCCCCTTCGACGAAGGTGAGCAAGCGGCTGGATGATGTGCTGGTGGAGCCAAATCCTCCACTGCCCGGTGAGGATATTTGGAAGTGGCGTCCTTGAGCCTTAGCGACTTCCCTGATGTCGGCGAGCAAGGATCGCGCGGCATCCGCCGAAGGCAACAACTCACGTTCATCTGTAGAGAGTGTTTCCGGTTCAGCGTCCTTCACCGTATCTGTGTTCACACCGAGATAAGCACCCGTGGAGTCCACATCATTGGTGAAACCAATCGTCGGATATTCAGTGCCTTTCGGACCTCCTTCATCTTTTCCGGTGATTCGCGTCGAGTTGTTGCTGCCGGGATTGAACGTCATACCGCCGCCCGAATCCGCGACCACAGTCTTACCACTGCCGTCAACCGTTGTGGTTTGCGCTCCCTGCATATAGATGGTCACTAGAGGTTCATATTTGAGCGCGGTTCTTGTGACGAGCAACTCCATCTCCTTGCGTGCGCCCCTCGGTCCGTATCCGGTGACATGCAAGATTATGCGTTGATAACCGTCATCGCCGTCGTCTCCCGGACTACCCGGACCGCCCGGATCACAATGGTCGTGAGAACAGTATTTCTGAGGATTGGAACCAATAATGGCAGGGTTGGCGTCATCCTTTAGTCTCCGGTCTGTCGTGATTGCCGTGGCGGTATCATCTTCAAACCGGCAATGCAAGTAATCCCACGAGCAATGCGCGCAGTTGTATCCATGCCAATCCGGTCGCGTCGGTTTTACTGTGATTCCCGATGGTTTGTTAAACCCATCGTCACCGCCTCTCGTCGGCACAACGGGCGGAGTACCGGCTATCGGCTTGTCGGGTGCGGTAATCTTGACGCTGTACGCCATGCCGCCGAAAGGCGAGTAGGGCGAGGTGAGCGGCACGCGCTCGTCAACAGCGTTCTTCTTATAACTGTAAGGCAGCCACTTGGACATTCGCGCAAGCTCGGCGGCGGTCGAAGCATCGCTGCCGTCATTTGAAGTGGCGGGGATTGCCGCTCCTTTGAAGCTCACCCGATTGGGGGCGGTGGTAATGGCAGTACCGTCCGTGGTAATCGCAATGTTGCCGCGTAAGGCGTTGAGTGCCGCCTGCATTCCGGCTTCCGCCGCGTAGTAGGCTTGGGCTTCCGCCGTCACATCCGCCGCCGCAGTCTTCGACATCGTGGTCGTCAAAACCAATACGCCGCCGATGGCGAGCAGTAGCCCGCCAATCAGCAGAGCCGTCACTAATGCCGCCCCGCGTTCGCCGTGGCGAGGGTCGGACACGGATGGGCGGTGAAGCGTCGTGGTGCGTTTTTTCATATAGATAATCCCTTTCGCCTTGAATCAAGCGCGACGTGCTTAGTAGGCGAGCAATCGCCGATTGCGGAGCATTACTTCGGAAGAGAGGAAGACGGAGGATTGGGGTTGGTAGCCGGACATACGGGGTACGCCCACCTGCGGCAGTAAGACGCGAATGGTGATTTCGATGCGTTCCGCTTGATCCGGGGCGGGGGCGGTGGTGACGGGGTTGACGGCGGGTGTGCCGTCAAGTTTCAAATAACGAAAGGCGAGTCCGGGTTCCGCCGCGCCTTCGAGACGGCTGGAGAGAACTTGGGCTTGACCGCTGTTAATGTCGGAGCGAACGAGCGCGCTGCCTCTTCCGTCTGGATTGGCTTGTAAAGTGAAGCTGATGTCTTCGTCCGCATCGGTCACGGTCTTGCGTGTCGCGGCGGTGGTGGAAAAAGCATTCAAGTTGGCGCGCACGCGAATAAATCCTTCGTCGGAGTTCGCCGCGACGACGCCGTTTGAGGTTAAGCCGAAACCGGCGTTGGCGATGTCGCGCGACATGACGTTAAGGGCTTGTTGGGCATCGGCGAGGGCGGCGGTGCGCGTGTCTTCGCGCGCTCCGATATTGAGCGACCCGACGAGAAGGTTACTCGAAATGCCAAGTAAGACCATGGTCACGGTTAAAGCAATCATCAACTCGACGAGTGAGAATCCGGCTTCCGGGTTGTTGTCGTTTTGCGAACGCATAATGATAGTGCTTCGTAAAGTTGTTTTTTGGTAGTCAAGTTTTCTGCTTGGATTAAGATTTCAAATCTGAAATATCAAATTTGAAATTTCAGACGGTAACCTAACGAACATAAATTAAATGACAATGGAGTCCATTCAATCATGCCGGGTCGTTCGGCTTTTGGTTTGGACCTACTGTTTGCGAAGCGCGAATGGTGACTAACGTCACCGTTCCGCCCACTTCGGATTTGACACCGACGGGCGTCGCTTTGACAGTAATCAGTTTGCGCTCGGCTCCCGTTTTAGCGGTCAGCAAATCTTGGTCGGCAATCGTCGTCACAACGCTGAAGGTTCGCCCTCCGGTCACAACCGATTCTGTGGTGCTGCCCGCAACGAGGGAACTGTAGGACGCACTACGCATTTTCTCTGAGGTCATCTGCGCGACGGCAAGCGCACCGGCGCGGCTGTTGGCTCCCGAATTGTTGTTGATGGAATAAACAAAGAGCGTCGCGCAGGCGAGACCGATGATCAACATGATGACGAGTGCCACCATCGTCTCCACCAGCGTAAAGCCTTCTTCCCTGCCTTTTCCCGTATCAGATGCTGATGTGGAAAGCGACTTAAACATTGACGATTTCATTTCTGTTCTCCATTCGACGCTTCGGCTCAATCAACGCTTCTTGCCGAACTTTCATTCACTGCCGCGATTACTTGCAATTACCCTTCGAGTCAATTGTTTGATTCGGAGCGCACCGGCAAATACCGGAAGCAGGCTTCTCATCTCTTTTACATAACGGCTTCGGAGTTGGCGAAGGAGTCGGCGTGCCGGTTGGCGTCGGCGTGCCGGTTGGCGTGGGATCGGCATTGGCATTGCCGAGCGCGCGTTTATCAACGTCGGAGTTCGGGCTGGTATATGGAGTGGCGGACACTATCACGTCGAAATTGCCGTTGATGGCAACATCGCCCCCGCCGCTCACAGCGATTGCGATGTCGCTTTGCCCGTATCCTTGAAGGGTCGGCGCGCCGCTGGTATCGGCAACCCGTCCGCGCTTATCGAACGCGATGGCAGCCGGTGTTGCCCCTTCCTCAATGTTAAACTTGACTCCCTGCGGCAGTCTGACGATGCGTGTTTCAAGCACGCCGTCGCCATCGAAATCTATCTTGACCTCATAGCTATTGGCATCAATCACCCGCACGCTCGCGCGTTCGGCTCCCTCGGCATGGCGTCGCATCGAGTCGAAACGCGCACGCTCCAAATTGCTTGCCATCTCGCGCGTACTGCCCGTCAAGCGCGCCGAGGCACGCGCCCGCGAAACGCCGATTATCCCCATCGCCACCACCACCACAATCACCCCGACGACGATAACCATTTCTAAAAAGCTGAAACCGCCCTCGCCTGTCGAAGCCTGTCGTGATAATTGCTTACCTGATTGTGATTGAATAATTTTCACTGTTTTCATCTCCCTAACTTTCGCTTGCATTTCGCGTCCACAGAGTCACTTTGACCTTCCAACTTCCACCACAGCAATCATGTTGACGGTATGGCAGGCGAGTCGCCTGATGATGGATATAAGAATCATTGGGATTTAGAGACTGCGCCTCTCTTTAGTGCAGAGCGCGTCGTAACACATTGCAAGGGCGATGCCAGCATGATTGGCGTCGCTTTAAGATTGCGGCTTACGTCACAAATTCATGTACCAAGTCGAGTTGAGCCTTGCGTAACTCGAAACGTCCACGACCAAGCACCGCGTCAGGGCGCAAGGCGAGCATCAAGAAATACTCGTTGTTGATAAGACGGAAGGCGACGGATACATCGTCATAAGACAAAACGAGTTCGCGCAACCGCCCGTGACCGATGTCAGTCCCTGTGCGTTGCGCGTTGCGAACCAGCGAGGTGAATTCGGCGGCGGCGACATCGAGATTTAGGTCGCGCCCTTCATCGCTTAAAACTTGTTCGACGGCGATGCCGTCAGTTCCCATGATGAGCGCGCCGAGACTGTTTTCGGTACGCCCCAAAATTGCTTCAAGTGCGTTTTTGAACAAAGCTTCGTATCTCCCGTTTCGGTAGTTGATGCGAGGCGGTGATGTGATTTCAATCGAAATCACATCACCGCGCGAAGGTTTTTTTTAGGGACGCGAGTTCGGCACGAATTGCACCGGTGAAACAGACGTGTTCGGAGCGTTAATTGAGTTGGGCGAAGGAATCGCGTTCGGTGCGATTTGCGGATTGCGTTCTTGCAGTTGCGTCGGCGTCGGCGTGTTGGATTGGACGTTGCCGGGTTCGACGGGTTGCAGGATGGTCGTGCTGCGCGTGCCGGTCGCCGCGACGCCGCTCGTCGGACGCCCGTTGTAGTCCGAGCGATAAATGCGCGGAGTGATGAAGAACAGGATTTCTGCAGTTTGACGTTGTGTTTGACGACGTTTGAACAGGTTGCCGATAACGGGCAGGCTGCCCGCGCCCGGTGTGCGGAAGATGTTTTGCAATTCGTTGTCGCTGAGTACGCCGCCGACAATCGTGGTGCCGCCGTCGGGGACGAGAACTTCGGTTTGCATACGTTGCGTGCTGATGCCCGGCGTGCCGCCCGAAATAATCGTCCGGTCAACCGAGTTGTTTTCCGCGACCACGCGCAGGAGAACCGTTCCGGCATCGGTGATTTGCGGCGTCACGGAGAGACGCAATGGAACGGAAACGTAAGTCGTGGTGAAGACAATCGCGCCGCCCGCCGCGCCGCCGCCCTGTGCCGTGACGATTGGGATTTGCGAACCCGATTCGATTTGCGCCGGACGATTATTGAGTGCCGTGACGCGCGGGCTGGCGATGACTTTCGCTTGTCCTTTGCTTTCGCCCGCCGTGATAAGCGCGCTGATTTGCGCCGTGCCGATGATGCCCGTCGTCAAACCGATAACCGTGTTTGAAGCGGCGGAAATCAACGGGTTAGTCGGATTCAAAGGTCCTTGCGGGATACCGCCGGGACGCAAGCCGATGGTGTCGCCACCACTGCCGCCGCCGCTGTCACCACCGGGAGAGCCGGGTCCTGTGCCGAAAGAACCGAGACTGCCGCGATTCGTGCCGATGGCGATGGCGTTGAGTTGCACGCCGATGTCGCGCGAGAAGTTGCGTTGCGCGATGACGATGCGCGTTTCGATTTCGACTTGCGGTTCGGGTTGGTCGAGCAGGTTGATGAGTTGCTTGACGGCTTCGATGTTGACGCGCACATCCGTGACGATAAGCGTGTTCGAGCGTCCGTCAACTTCAATCGCACCGCGCCGCGAAAGACGACGCGCGATAATCGGAAGTATTCCTTGATCGCCGCCGCCGCCCGTCGCATCGCCGCCCGCCCCGCCGGAAAAACTATCGGTCGTCGTGCCGCCCGCGAACCCGCCCGTTGAACCGGCGGCTTGCGCGAGCGTGCCGGACGCGCGTGCGTAATTCAAACGAATGTATTCGGTGACAAGGGGTTCATTACTAAGTTGCGCGTCGCGTATTCGTTGCTGCGTCGTCGCTTCATCGGCAAGGACTTGTTGCGTCGCCACGCGCAGGATTGAACCTTGCACATCAATGCCGAGACGGTTGGCGCGCAAGATGGCATCGAGGGCGACGTTCCACGGAACTTCGTTGACCGTGACGGTGACGGGAACTGCGCCGACCGAACTGTCAATCACGAAGTTCACGCCGTACTGTTCGGTGATGTAGTTGAAGATGTCGCGCACATCGGCGTTGACGACGTTTAAGTTTATCGGTTCACCGACGAAGCCGGGCTGCCCGTACTGTCGCCCTTGCGTTTGCGGTTGGGCGGTGTCGGCGGCGGAAGCGACGACGAGCGTGGTCGCTTGCGGTGAAGACATTTGGAGAGCGAACGTGGGCGCGACGAGCGTGGTCACAAGCGAGAAGACGAGCAGGCTTCTCAAAGTGATTCTGCGGCAGCGATGAAGGTGTGTCATGGATTTCATCCTTAACTTGATTGAACTTGACTTGATTAGGTAGGAGGCGGGCGACCGATTCGCCACGCGCTGTCGCCCGTCGCAAACAACCTTCTAAGGGCGAAGGTTTTGTTTGCACCAAGCGCGCGCCGCACAAAGCGTTTGTCGGTCGCAAAGCCGGAAGATTGACAAGGTGAGGCGATGGGGAGATTTCCGCTTTTGCCTCTCTCGAAAGACAGGAAAGAACAGGTCGGCGGTTACGCGGGGAGCGACATTATTCAGGCAGTGACGATGGCACACTCGCCGTCGTCGAAGATGTTGATGATGGCGGCGGCGGCGGTGGCGGCGCAACCGGCGCGCCGCTCCGCGAAGTCATGCCGTCGGTGACGGCGTTGGCTTTACGCAAAGGCTTCACCTCGACTTTGATGTCGCGCTTGCCGTCCGAGAAAGTCGTGACGCGGCGGAAAACTAAGCGGCTTTCTTCGACCGCGACGAGTTGACCATCGTAAAACGCTTCGCCGGGATAGATGACGTAAGAGAGTTTTATCGGTGTCGCTTCGACCATCGCGGCATAACCGCGCGGCGTGCGAAAGATTCCCGTGACCTGAACTTCGTCAAGCAAAAACGCCGTGACGGGTTTCGGGGCAGGGGTTTGAGCGTTCATCGCGCTGACCTTTTGCGCCTTATAACGGTCAATGCGGGCTTGCACGTCGGGGACGGCGACGGGCATCGGAGCGGGTTTGACGACGACGACTTTATTGGTCTTCGGGTTGCGCTTCGTGACGACGACAACCGCGCGGCGTTTGGCGAACGGGTCGGCTTGCGATGGACGATAAACGCTCTGCGCGTTTGCACTCGAAGCACAAAGGGTGATGCCGCCGAAGAACGCGACGGTGGCAAGAGGCAACAGGCGCGTCGTGAAGCGTGAAAGTTTATTGGTGAATTGCATAATCGTTTTGACCTTGCGCGTTAAGACTCGGACGAAAGATAGATAATCGCAGTTGATGTGCGGGTTCGGGATTCTTTAGAAACTCGTCTTGGTCGGCGTGATGGGAGCGGTGACGGCGGCGGGAATTACCCCGCCCGGAACTGCCGCGCCGGGAACTGCCGCCGCGCCGGGTTTAGCCGCCGCGCCGGGTGCGGCTTGTTCAAGCTTCTCCGCCGAAACGTAATAAGCGTTCAAAGTAAATTGCGCGTCAATCGTGCTTCCGCCCGCTTGCGATACGTTGCGGTTGACTCTGAAATCGGAGATGGAAACGATGCGTTGATACTGCGCCATGTCCGCGAAGAAGCTGCCGAGATTGTTGTATGAACCGGAGATTTCGACTTCAATCGGTTTGCTGAAATAGAAGTCTTGCTGCACGTCTTCCTTCGGCGTGAAGCGGCGAACGCTCATCCGCCCGCGTGCGCGGTCTTGCAAACCCTGAAGCACGACGGTCAACTCGCGTTGTTCGGGAAGCAAGGCTTTGAGTTCTTCATATTCGGCTTGCTTCTGCGCGTAAGCGGCGCGAAATTCGTTGATGCGTTGCGAAGCGATGCGCGCCTTTTCGTTGTCTTGCTTGAGCTTCTCGACCTGTTCGACGACGCTCGCGGTTTCTTCTTTGACCGGGCTGGTCACAAAATTCCAGAACCCGAAATAGAGCAGGATGGCGAGTCCGCCGAAGACGGCGACTTGGTGAAACGGTTTGCCGTGCAATGATTTGAGTCTTGACATGATGGCTACTTCCCTTCACGCACGCGGCGTGTGTGGTGATTCATTAGGCGGGCTTATCTTTACTGTTGAACGATTTGCGGAGCGACGCTCGATGCGACGCTCGCGGTCGGGACGGCAGAGGACGGCGCGACGACGGGCGGCGTGTAACGCGCTTTGACGACAAAGCTGACGGTTTCCGGTTTCGGTAAGCTTCCGACTCCTGCTTCGCTGCCCGGAGCGGGGGTGATGGTGATGTTGTCTAACGCCTTGCGCTGAAGTTCGATGCTGACGTTGGTGAACAAGCCGGAAGAAAATTCAAGGCTGCGACCGAATTCCGTGACCGCCATTTCGTTTGGCGAATCGCCGCGCACGATTAACTCTCCGGCTTTCTGTTCAATCGCTTCGAGTTTGAAATCGTTGAGCGACGGGATGCGTTCGTTTATCGCCGACAACACTTCAACCGGACCTTTCTGATTGGCGCGCAATTGCTTGATGGCTTCGACGCGGGCGGCAACCGCCGTCGTCTGCTTCTCAAGTTCGGCTTGCTCTTTCATCACGGCTTGCATCTGCACCGCGACGCGCTGTTGTTCTTCGAGGTCGGCTTGTGCTTGCGCGCTGTTCGACGACGTAATCCAGTAGTCGAACACCATGCCCAACATCATCAAGCCGAAGACGGCGGAGGCGAGCATTATCATTTGCGATTGCGGGTTGGCGATTCGCTTTTCAACCGCCGCCGCGACGTTGCCCATCTCGGCATTGCCCACGCGGTCGGTCACGGAATTGAGTAAATTTATTTTAATCATTAGGCTTCCACTCCTCTCAACGCGAGTCCGACGGCGACGACCATTTCCGCCGTCACTTCGCGCATCCAGTCAGGGTCGAACTTGCGCGCGTCAACTTTGATACGACGAAACGGGTCGAGCATTTCAACCGGCATCTCAAAGCGCGTGGCGAGATGTTCGACAAGTCCCCGCACCTTCGCGCCGCCACCCGCGACGTAAATACGGCTTACGCCCTGCGCGTCATCTTCCATCGCGGTCGCGCGATAGAAATCAAACGTCTTGCCGATTTCATGCGCCAGCATCTCCGTCACGCTTTCCATAATCTCGTCGAGATTGTGCATCGCGCCGTTGCCCGATACATGCTCCGCGACGCCGCTACGCTTCACGCCTTCGGCTTCTTCGCGCGTCAATCCCAATTCCTTCTGCAAGACGTTCGTATATTGGTTGCCGCCGACCGTCACGTCGCGCGTAAAAACGCTTTGCACTCCACACACGATGTTGATGTTCATCGTCGAAGCACCGACGTTCAACAACGCGACGACTTCCGTGTTCGCGGGTTCATAGTTGACTTCATAACAGTTCTGCAAAGCGAAAGCGTCAACGTCAATAATCTCCGGCTGCTTGCCCGCGAGTTGAATCGCCTGCCGCAAGTTCGCCACGCGGTCGCGCTTGCACGCCGCCATCAAAACTTGTAATGACTCTGTGGTCGAGTTGACGATTTGATAATCGAGCGAGACATCCGCGATGTCGAACGGGATATGTTCTTCGGCGTGCCAGTCAATAGATTCTTCGAGTTCGGCTTCGCTCATCTGCGGGACGAGAATGTTTTTGATGATGACCGAGTGACCGCTGACGCCTGCCGCGACCGCGTTCGAGCGTATGTTGTGTTGCGTGAAAAGCCCGGCGATGGCGTTTGACACGTCGTTTAATTCCATAATCTGACCGTCAACGACGGTATCCGACGGCAACTCGTTGAAGCCGAGACTGACGAGCGAGAGATTGCCCGGCTTGCCGCTTAGTTCGACGGCTTTGACGGAACTCGAACCGATGTCAAGACCGACGATCTGTTTTTTAGCGAAACTTTTTTTGAACATAACGAAAGAAGTCCTTGACTGGTGACGGTGGCGGGTTAGAGGTTAATTGATGCGGTGTCCTTGAGTAATGCGATGCGTATTTCCAGTCGCGTCGGCAAGCATTGATAGCTATACCGTGAACTTAACTCGATGCGACCGGCGGGCAAACTACGGCGTGTCGTGAAGCAACGGCGCGTTGTTGGGATAAACGCGAAAGAGGCGAAAGCGAAATTAGATTTTCGCTTTCTGAAACCTGTGCGGGTTGTGACCGGGATGCCGAAGACGTGTAGGTAGGTTTGAGTGTGGAAAGAATCGCGGCGTTTTAGGATTAAACGCCCGACATGCTCAAATCGTTACCGGCAACCCAGCCGAGTCGTTTTTAATGACGACTCCCGTTGGCTTTGCGACTCCCGCTCACACGGGATGTGCCTTGAATCGGTTTTCAATGCTCATGAATCCGTGAACTGCACTTCACTGTGAAGGCAAGGCGGTTTCACCAAGCACTCAAACTATACGAAACGGAAATAACATTGTCAAACAAGTTTTTGCAAAATAACCGATTGTGTCGTTCAAGATGATAAAACAAGGTCAGAATGCCCGATAAATACAGGGTAATCAGTTGGCTGTCGTGTTTAACATTCTGTCTCCGACGGCTTCTTGCTTATGCCTTAACGGGCAGTTAGGATGCCTTCGCATGAAAAGGCTTCGCGTAGTTTTATCTTTCATACTTGTTTGCGTTGTGCTGGCGGCAGCATGGCTGTGGTGGAATCGCCGCATTACGGTGGACATGGCGGAATATGTGTCCGCCGACGCGCTGATTTTCATCGAAGCCAACGACCTCGCGGCTATCGCGGAAGCGATGACGGCGACGGATGTATGGCAGAAAACCGCTCCCGCGATTGACAGTAAAATCACCGCCGGACGCATCGGTTGGGCGGGTTGGTTCACACGTTTGACGGGCATCGGTTCGGCGGAAACCGTCGTCCTCGCGCGTTCGCAAATCGCGGTCGCCGCGCTTGGCGTTGAAGCGACGAATCCGAATCAAGACTTGGTAATCAAACCGCGTCTCGCCATCATTCTCGAAACGCACACGGGCGCGAGACGCACGCACGACGGCGCGGAGAGTCTCGCGGGTCGCCTCGCTAAAAATCTTTACGGTGAGCCGCGCATCGAACGCACGGCGACGACGGCAGCGGACGACATTCAATGGACGACATGGACGGCGACGGACGCGGCGGAGCGGCGCATCGTCTTGGCGACGATTGGCAGTCTCGCAATTATCGGGAATGAGCGCGCGGCGGTTGAAACCTGTCTCGCGGTCAGACGCGGCGAACGTCCGAGTCTCGCGGGCAATGTCGAGATGATGCGGATGCGCGAACGTGTGGATGCGGCGAACGCCCTCGCGTTCGGGTTCGTCTCCGCCGCTAACGCCAACACGTTGTTCAAAATCATCGCTCCGATTTACCTCGCCCAAACTTCGGCGGACGTAAAGATTCAGAGCGCGGCGGCGACGGTCTTACCGCAACTTGCGAGCAGATTTCTAAACGGCGCGGCGTGGAGCGTGCGTGCGGACGCGGGGGCGATGGAAGAAATCTTCGTCTTCCGATTGCCAAACACATTGACGATGCGCGCACGCGACGGCATACAAATTTCCGATGCCACGTCATGGCAGACAGCCGAACGCATCCTGCCCGCGAACACCGCGCAAGCCACGCTCTATTCGTTACGCGAACCGGCATTCGCATGGCGCACGCTGAACGCGATTATCTCGTCGCAACTGGAAATGATAATCGCTCCGCTCGCGGTCGGGTTACTGGAGAAATCCCTTGTCACCTACGGCATCGAAGCACCGCGCGAATTTCTTTCGGCAATCGGAAGTGATATATGGACAGCGCGACTTGACGCGGAAGGCGAGCGCACAATTTTAATCGCCACAGTGCGCGACCGGGTTAAGCTTGAACGCGAAGTGCGGCGCACGATGGACGGCGGAGCGCGCACAATTCAAATCGGTGATGCGACGTTAATCGTTGCCGCGCGTACCGACACGGACGACGAACGACAAGCGGCGGGCTTCGTGCATGACCACATCGTGCTTGGCGATGAAAGCGATGTACGCGCGTGTCTCGAAGCCGCCGCGCGTAATCAAACATTGGCGACACGCGAAGGCTTCCGGCGGTTGACCGAAACGAATCAAGCTCCCGATTTAGTGACGACGATTAGCGATAATCAAGCCGTGACGCGCACCGTGCTTGAAGTGCTGTCGGGTCTGGATTCACAAACTAAATCATCACAGAACCGCGAGCGCGTCTTTCGTGAAGCGATTGCCCCGCACGCTTACGCCGTGACGCGCACCAACATCACAGAGGACGGCATCGAACGCCGCACACATTCATCTTTCGGTCAGTTCGGGCGACTCATCGCGCTGCTTGCGAATTGATGAAGCGCGAAATTGCGACAAGCAATTTTCACTTGAACAACTTGGCGACGGCGATGCTGAAACCGGGAACTACGTCTTCGCCTTCGAGCATGTCGCCTTCGGTTAGGCGTGTGACTTTGTTGCCGGAACGATGAACGGTGACGGCACGCACTTTCGAGTTTAAGACCCAGACGGCAAGCGCGCCGAAGCGCAGCCACATCTCGACTTTTTCTTCGACCTCAAAAGCCGTGTCGTTCGGGCTGACGACTTCAATCGCAAGGTCGGGCGCGCCGGGGAAATAACCGTCCACATCGCCGACTTCATCTACGCGCTCTTTACGGACGAAGGCGGCATCGGGAGCGCGCACAAGGTCGGGATTGCGTTTAAGTAAGAAGCCGGTTTCGGCGGCAAACACCTCACCTAAGTCGTTGTCTTCAACATATACGGCAAGCGGTGCGGCGATTCGTATCGCGTGTTTTCCGTGTCGTTGTCCGGCTGGCGACATTTGAATCAATTCTCCTTCAATCAATTCGTAGCGATAGACACCGCGCGGCAGTTTCAATAATTCTTCGGCGGTCATCAATGCGGTTGAGGTCGTCATATATCCACCTTCTTTTCAGGTCGCTTTTAAGTCATCGTCAACTGGCGTTCGCGCAGGTATTTAAGTTTATCGCGCAGTTCCGCCGCGCGCTCGAATTGAAGTTGGCGGGCGGCTTCGCGCATGTCGTTTTCAAGTTGGGTGATGGTGTCGTGAATGTTCGCGCTCGTATATTCATCAAAGGCATCGAGGTTGAGCGGGATTTTGAAGTAGTCTGCTTCGTAAGCGGTGACGAGTGTGGCTTCGATGGGCTTGATGATGGTTTGCGGAGTGATGCCGTGTTCGTGGTTGTAAGCTTCCTGAAGCGTGCGACGGCGCGCGGTTTCATCCATCGCGCGCTGCATTGAATTGGTGATGCGGTCGGCGTACAAGATAGCCGTGCCGCTCGCGTGGCGGGCGGCGCGTCCCATCGTCTGAATTAAAGATTGCTCGCTTCGCAAAAAACCTTCCTTGTCGGCATCGAGAATCGCCACCAGTGAGACTTCCGGCAAGTCCAAGCCTTCGCGCAAAAGGTTGATGCCGACGAGAACATCGAACTCGCCGCGCCGCAAATCGCGCAAGATTTTTATGCGCTCAAGCGTCTCAATATCGGAGTGAAGATAGCGAACACGAACGCCGACTTCGGTAAAGTAATCAGTCAAATCTTCCGCCATTTTCTTGGTTAGGGTCGTGACCAAAACCCTTTCATTTCGCTCGGCGCGCAGACGGCATTCTTCGAGTAAATCGTCAATCTGTCCGCGCACGGGTCGCACATCCACAATCGGGTCTAAGAGTCCCGTCGGGCGAATGATTTGCTCGACGACTTCGCCTTCGGATTTTGTGAGTTCATACGCGGCGGGCGTCGCGGAAACGTAAATCGTCTGCCCTATGCGGTCTTCAAATTCCGCGAAGTTCAAAGGGCGGTTATCCATCGCGGACGGAAGACGAAAGCCGTACTCAACCAGCGTTCGTTTGCGCGATTGGTCGCCGTTGAACATGCCGCGCACCTGCGGCATCGTGACATGCGATTCGTCAATCACGGCGATGGTGTCTTTCGGTAAATAATCGAGCAGCGTCGGCGGCGGTGAACCGGGCGGCTTGCCGGTTAAGTGGCGCGAATAGTTTTCGATGCCGCGACAGAAACCCATCTCCTTAATCATCTCAAGGTCGTACATCGTGCGTTGATGAAGGCGTTGGGCTTCGACGAGTTTGCTTTCGGCAATCAGCTTAGGCTCCCACCATTCCAATTCATCTTTGATGGTTTTAATCGCGCGCTTAATCGTGGACTTGGGCATCACGAAATGCGACTTCGGGTAAAGCGGGACGCGCGATGTGTGCTTGTGTATGACCTCGCCGAGCAGAGGGTCAATCGTCGAAACGGAATCAATTTCATTGCCCCACAATTCAATGCGGTAAGCCTGTTCCATGTAGCTCGGATGGACTTCAATCACATCGCCGCGCACGCGGAAAGTTCCCCTGTCGAAATCAATATCGGAGCGCGAGTATTGAAGTTCGACGAGGCGTTGCAAGATTTCGTCGCGCGTGATTTTCATGCCTGGTTCCAAAAACAGGAGCATGTTGTAGTAAGCATCGGGGTCGCCCAAACCGTAAATGCACGACACCGAAGCGACGACGATAACGTCGCGGCGTTCAAACAACGAACGGGTCGCGGAGAGCCTCAGACGGTCAATCTCGTCGTTAATCGTGGACTCTTTTTCGATGTATGTGTCGGACGCCGGAACGTAGGCTTCGGGTTGATAATAGTCGTAGTAAGAAACGAAATACTCGACCGCGTTTTCGGGAAAGAAGCTTTTGAATTCTTGATAAAGCTGCGCGGCGAGCGTCTTGTTATGGGCGATGACGAGTGTCGGTCGTTGCGTGTGCTGAATGACGGAAGCGATGGAGAACGTCTTGCCGCTGCCCGTGATGCCGAGCAGCGTTTGGTCTTGTTGATTTTCATTGAGACCACGCACAAGCGCGTCTATGGCGTGCGGCTGGTCGCCCTGTGGTTGGAAACCGG
The DNA here is from genome assembly GCA_024330265.1 of Pyrinomonadaceae bacterium MAG19_C2-C3. Classification (GTDB taxonomy): domain Bacteria; phylum Acidobacteriota; class Blastocatellia; order Pyrinomonadales; family Pyrinomonadaceae; genus JANDLT01. The sequence continues at coordinate 27,471 of JANDLT010000040.1, forward strand.
AACGAAGCTGAAACATAGTGATGAGTGATGAGTGATGAGTGATGAGTGATGAGTGCGAATCTGACTTTGCTTTCGTCACCTTCACCGCGTCAATGTAATCAAGATAAAAGTTAAGTTACGGATAACTTTAACTTGGTCACATCTCGCTTGTCACTCATCACTCATCACTCATCACTCATCACTAAACTCGCTGTTGCATGTTCGATGGTTGATTGCTGATTTGATAAACGGCTTCCATCACGGCGGAGCGCACATCGGGCGGCAGAGAGCCGCGCACGGCGAGACGGCGGAAGGCGGGCAGGACTTCGGGTTGACCGGAAAGGGCGAGAAGTTTGACGACGGCGAGGCGAACTTCGGTGCTGGGTTCTTGCTCGATGGCTTGCAGAAGTGGTGTGAACTCACCCGCTTTCGCCATTAAGAACAGAAGCGAGAAGGCTTCGTAAGTGCGTTCGCGGCTTTCTCCGGTCAGGTTTTTTAGGGCGTGAGTGGCAAGACCCGAACCGGCGATTGCCGCCCCTATGTTGCGACGACGTTCAGGCGAAGCTTCACGTAGGGCGCGGGTGAACGCTCCGGTGTGGTCGGTCGTCGCACGGTGCAGGGCTTGGGCGGCGGCATTGCGAACTTCGACGGCGCGGTCGTCGAACGCGGCGAAGATTTCCCCTACCGCTTCTTCGCTCGTCATGCGTCCGAGCGCGGCGACAGCGGCGACACGTTCGCGCGCATCGGCGTTGGCGAGACGGGCGCGCAAAGCTTCGGGGATGCGCGTCGTATCTTCAGCTTCAAATTCATCCTCAATGGTGGGCGACGGTTCATCGTGAGTGATGTCAACTTCCGCGACGGTTTCGAGTTCGTCGTCTGTGGTAGTGGCGGTGGGAGCGATTGCCTGAAGTTCGTGCGAAGTCGCGGCTTCGACGTTTTCGGAAACGGGAACGAGTTCGAGGGCGAACGGTGACACATCTTCATCGTCGCCGGGTGAAGGTGATGATGCGGCGGCGGGTTCGATTTCGGCGGTGTATTGTTCGCGGTAATCGGCGGCATCATCGGCAACGACATCGGGTGTGGCGGAGATGAGCGTCATTTCACGCAACGCGGAAGCGGGCAGTTCCGGCGGCGGTGCGTCGTCGTATGCTTCTTCTTCGGCGGTCGGCGGAGTCTCGTTGAAATCGAGGTCAAGCCATTCTTCGGGGGCAGTTTCCTGTTTCGCGTCGCTGAGGGGGGTGATGACGAAAGCTTGCGTTTCGATTTCCGGCTCAACTTCCGCACTGTCGGGAGCGGTGGTCGCGGGGCGCGAAAGGTCGGTGATGTCAAACGCCGTTGCATCATCGCTTCCGACTTCGGGAGTGGGTGATGATAAAGGCGGTGCGACGGCGGTTGAATCAAGCGTTGAATCGGGTATTGAAATAAATTCAAAGGGCGCGATTTGCCCTTCGTTCGTCTGCGTCGCCTGTTCGAGATGTTCGACGGGCGCGATGACGACAGGTATTTCTTCCGTTAGAACTTCGTCTGAATCAAGCGGCTCAAGGGCTTCAATCGCTTGTTCGGCAGCGATTGGAAGCGCGTCATCTTCAAGCGGCGCGGGTTCGGGGTGAACGACTTCAAATTGTTCAATTTCAGTTTGGACGGTTTCAAGTTGAACGGCTTCGGGTTCGACGATTTCAAATTGGGCGGCTTCAGGTTGGACAACTTCAAACCCGACAACTTCAGGCGCGGCGGTTTCGATTGAAGAAGTCGCGTCGTGTGTCAGGTCTTCCGTTTGGCGTGTCGGGTCTTCGGCTTGAACGTCGCGTTGCGGTTCTTCGATTACCACAGGAGTTTTCAGCACTGAATCAACGAGAGCCTGTTGCGAAGCCTGGGCTTGACGCATGATGTCGAGCGGGTTTTCCGGTTCGACGCGCGCGAAGTTTGCGAGCGGGGCGAGCGTGACGAAATTCGTCGGAGGTGTTTCCCCGCTTTCCGGTTGGTCGGCGGCGAGTTGAGTCGCGGCGACTGCCGTACACGCGGCGATGGCGTGGTCAATCACGCGATACGGAATGACGCGCTTGTTTTCGCGGCGGCGCATTTTGGTTAAAGGCTCGACCGCACGCGAATCGCGCAACGCGGCAAGTGAATCTATCGCCGCGCGGCGCACTTCGGGAGATTTGTCGTGGAGCGCGGTGATTAGCGGCGGTGTCGCATCGGGGTTCGCGCTCATGCCGAGAGCGCGCGCGGCGGTGACGCGGGCGACGGGAGTTTTGGCGTGTCGCAAATCGCGCGTCGCATCGTCGAAATAGCCGTAAGCGACGTAGGCATGGCGGGCTTGGTCGCGGCGCGCGATGTTGCGCGTTGACAGGGCGGCGACTAATTCCGAAGCGACGAGTTCGCGTGACGCGGCATCGTTTGCCCCACGCAAAATCTCGTCGGAATACTCTTTACCGTCAAGCAAGTTTTGCAATTCGCGGGCGACGGCTTCCGTGTCAACGGGTGCGATGACGACCGGCGGTTGGGCGGTTATGGTCGCCGCTTCGTCGTGTGATGAAGCCGATGATTCATCCGGCGCGCCGACCACCGGAACAAGCGACGGAGACATTTCCGCTTCGTCGTCTTCACGTTCACTGTATTTGGCGGCGATGGCGGATGCGGTGATGGCGGACGCGAGTCCGATTCCGGCTTCCGTGTTGACGTGCGGCGCGGTCACGGGTTCGGCATCGGAAGCGGCGAGCAGTCCGGCGTTGGGAGCGACGGCGGCAAGTGGCTTGGGCGGTGTCACGATGTCTTTGTCGGAGGCGAGCGTGACGGTTTCCGCAATTTGACCTTTATCCAGAGCGGGCGGCGGAACGGTGCTTTGGCGCGCGACGCGGACGAATAAGAATAGACCGATTGCCAGACCCAACGCGGCGAGCATAATCCACAACGGATTGCTTTTGACGACGGTCGCCACCATCGTCGCAAACGATGAAGAATTATCGGCGGCGGGATTAACAACCGTTGTCGCGGGTGTCAGCGGCGCGTCGGTTCGGGCTTGCGCTATTTCATCGGTCGCGGGCGTCGGGCTAACTTCGGGCGACGCCTCGGTTGATGCGGTTGACGGAAGCGCGGCGGTGTTCACGGCGTCGGTTGGTGAAGCGTCCGCCGGATTGGGTACATCATCGGGAGCGGCGTTGTTGAAGTTCAAATTTCTCGCGGCTAAATCTCTCTCGGCGTTTCTCGCGGCAAGGAGGCGTTGTTGGGCGAGTGTCGCGGCGGCGGCATCGCGTGCGGTGTCGCGTGTGTTTTGATTTGGGCTTTCCTGTGTGACGGTGTTCGCGGTTGATTGAGTCGGCGTCGGGCGTGACTGGTTCGTGTTCGCCTGATTGTTGGCGGATGCTTGCGTTGAATTATTGGAAGCGATTTCGCCCGGTGTGTCGAACACGACATCGAGCCGGTTGAAGCGTTGATTGACGCGGGCTTTCGCGCCCGGATTTAAGCGAAACGAAAGCACCGCGTCATTGCCGCGACGCTGAACCTGCGCGTCTTCAAAGCCGCGTCCGCGCGCTCCGCTTCTGACGGCGGAAGCGTCCGCACCCGGAATCACAACGTAAAAACGATTGCCGCTTCGGTAAGCGGCATAATCGTTGAGCGGAGCGTCAGAGGTAATCGTGACGCGCGAGCCTTCCGGCGAATCGGTGGTGCGTAAAGGCGTGATGCGCTTGGTTTGTGTGGCGGTATTGGCGTTGGTTCGGTTTGTGTTCTGTGATGCGCTTGAAGCGGTTGCGGCGGGACGGCGACGTTGTTGGGCATGCGTCGTACCGGAAATCACATCGCCCGTCACTGCAAGCCCGCCGACGAGGAGCATAACGGCGAACACACAAAGCGCGATTGTCCGGCATCGCGCGCTTTGATAACTTACCGATGAACGACTTGATAACGAACGACGCGCCGATTCGACAAACGAAAACCGTGAGGGTTGAGCCATATCAATTACACCACCGACTTAGATGAATATGCGGGTGCGGCGACGTGAGTCTTGAAGTTTGCCGCCATTATTAGGTTAGGCTGCATTATGCAATGCGCGCGGTGTTTCTGTCACTACCGACGTTGTTTTCCATTACGATTGATGTCGTATCGAAGTCATCGCTTGCCGTTGGCTGTGAGTCTTCGACGATTTCCGCGTGCGCTTGTCCGCCGACCGCTTCGTTGAAATTTATTTCGAGAATCGCTTTACGAACTCCGGCGGGAAGCGCGGCGTTATCAGCGATTTTACTTAACGCGGCAAGGGCGCGTTCGTCGCACGAGATACGCAGGAAACGCACCAGAGCGAGGCGCACGGTGGTTTCTTCATGCGTCGCAATCGCATCAATGATGATTTGAAATTCACCGCCTTTGACGACCACCGAAAGCAGCGAGAAAGCTTCGTAGCCTTGTCTGCGGTCTTCGCTGCCAAGACGACTCACAGCTTGCGCGGCGAATCCGGCTTCAATCAACGCGCGGGCGATTTGCCGGAGCGTTTCCACATCGGCGTTTTCAATCACGCGAACGTAAGCGTCGGCGCGGTCAAAACCGAAACGTGAAATCGAACGCGCCGCCGCCGCGCGAACTTCGCGCGCATCGTCAATCAAACATAACAGCACGGGAACGAAAACCGATTCGTGGTCAATCGTGCCGAGACTCGAAACCGCCGCCGCACGCACCGCCGCCGATCCGTCATGCGCCGCCATCAAGCTCAAAGCCGCGACCGATGCTTCGGCTTTGAATTGCGCGAGTTCGCGCGCCGCCGCCGCACGCACTTCCGGGTCTGTGGTTTCCAAACGCTGCATCACGTTGCCGAAGATTTCATCGTCAAGCCATTCGGGAAGTAATTGAACCTTCCCCGTCGGTTCGAGCGTCGTGATTTCTCCCGTCCAAACGTCCCCGTATCCGGTTAGCAAGCTGGACGATTGCTTGTCACCGATTTCAAAATCGAAGTTCAATGCCGGAACGGAACACCGTGCGAGGGCATCGCTCAACAGGTTCGACGGGATGTCCGCGTGTCTGCGCGCGACATCGAGCAACGCTCCGATGGCGGCGGGAACGCCGAGCGTGCCGAGTCCGGCGACGGCTTCGACTCTCACCGCGTTGTCACGGTCATACAAGGCTTCGAGCAGAAATGGGAACGCTGCCGATGAACCGATTTCACCGAGCGAACGCGCCGATGCGATGCGGTCACACGATTCGGGAGCGAGCAACAGAGACGCGCTAAGACGCGCGACGAAGCCGTATTCTTCGAGCGTCGTGCGGACTTTGCGCCGCTTGGCTTCGTCTCCCCCGACGAAGCGCAACTGTTTCATCAAAGATATTTCAAGGGCGCGACGGTCATCGGGAGCGCGCGAATTTAGAACGTCGAGGCGATGCGGTTCGCCGTTCATCAACTTGTTTATTTCTTGGTCAATTTGATAAGCACCATACATCACAAGCGGCGCGGCGGCGGGAGCGGCGACCATTCGCATTCCGGCTTTCACCAAACCGGATGATGCTTGATTAGCTTCGCTGTCAAGTTCGTTATTAACCGGAGCGGCGGGCGCAAGTTTATCGCTTCCCTTTCGTCTATCGTTTCCCTTTCGCTTATCCTTTTCCGATGCCGCTTGTCGCTTGGCTTCGGCTTTGGAAGTTTTCGCGGCTTGGTCGGGATTCGATGCCGATGATACCGAAGCATCATCGCTTCTTTGACGACGGACAAACACGAACGCCCCGACGAGCGAGACCGCCACGCCGAACAATCCCCACAGCAGATAATCTCCTTGTTCTTCACCTTTTTCCGCATTCGCTTCCGTGTTCGTGGCGGAAGCAGTGTTCACGTCCGCACTAGGCGTCAAGTTCGATGCCGTCTCCGGGTTTTCGACGACCACGAGCGGAGATGATGCGGGCGTCGCTTCACCGGATGAAGGCGATGATGAAGCGGGCAATGATGAAGCGGGCGAGACGGTTGACGGCGACGCGAATGCCAACTCGTTTTGTGACGGGGCGGCGAATTGAGATGAAGCGGTAAAGGGCTTTCCGCCTTCGTTGCCGGACGCTTGTGGAACTTTCGCCGTTTTGCTTTTGCCGCCTGACTTGAAGCGCGTCACGCCCGGAGCGCGTGCGCCGACTTGCGTTTGGCTTGCGTCGAGATTCAACGTCGGGATTTCTTCCGAAGAATTTAGCAACGGCGAACCGATGCTTGCGCCGCGCTTCGATGCCGCAGGACGCGACGCAGTGCGCGTGTTCTTGGTATTCATCTCACGCGCAGGTTGCGCCGTTTCGCGGCTGGCAGTTTCATTGACGACGACTTCGAGATTGTTGCCCTGTTGACGGACGGCGGCGTTGCCCGCTTCGCGCACAGGGAACACGAGTTCGAGCGAATCACCGACGCGCCTCTGCGTCACCCCGCGCGGAGCGGAAGCGTTCATGCTCTGACCTTTATAAATCACGACGTGCAAGCCTTCGGCGTCGTGCCACGTTTGCGGGCGCGCGACCGGAGCATCGGCGGCGAGCGTATAGACGCTGCCCTGCGCGGTTTGTCTGGATGAAACACCCGTGACGCGCACGCCCGTTTCTTTTCCGCGTTGCGCGTGCGGCACAATCGAAGCGAGGATGGCGAGTGATGCGACACACAAAGCGACTAACGCCGCGCGCACGGCAAACGGAAAATCTTTCCCTTTGAGTCGCAAACCGAAACGCGGTTTGTGCGAAGCAACAACAATCGAAAGCGGCGAACGTGTTTTATTCTCGGATGTTTGTGACATGGCTTTGAATCTGCGGGCGGGAGAAGCCCTCTTGAGAAAGGCTGTTAGCGGGTGAAGGCTGTGGTGTGACTATCGTGCCGCGATGTGTGGAAGCGAACGGGTAAGGCGGCGACGTGTAAGGTGAGAAGGCGGAGTCGGGCAGGAGTACGAACGCTTCGGGTGAAGGATGTGAAGCGGTGAAAACGACGAACGAGACGGAAGCGGTTCAACCCTGTTCGTCGTTGAATTTATAGCCGATTCCCCACACGGTTAAAACCATGCGAGGGCTTTCGGGGTCATCTTCGATTTTCGCCCGCAAACGGTTGATGTGTGAATCAATCGTGCGGTCGTAACCTTCGTAAGAATAATCCCAAATCTTCTCTAACAAGTATTTGCGCGGAAAGACGCGACCGGGATTGGTCGCAAACAAGCGCAACAATTCAAACTCTTTCGGCGTCAGTTCGACTTCGCGTTCACCGATTCTGACTTCGCGCTTTGCCGGGTCAATACGCAAACGACCGCGCACGACGGGAACTTCCGAATCATCATCTTCGGCGCGGGCGACATTGCGCGCACGCCGCAAAACGGATTTAAGCCGCGCTTCGAGTTCGCGGAAACTAAACGGCTTCGTGATGTAATCGTCCGCTCCCATCTCAAGACCTAAAACCTTATCAATCACATCGTCTTTCGCCGTCAACATCAGAATCGGGATGTACGGAACTTTCTCGCGCACCGCACGACACACCGCGAGACCGTCCATCTTCGGCAACATCAAATCAAGCACAATCGCATCGGGGCGATTTTCAATCGCGGCTTGTACGCCCACCAGCCCGTCATCGGCAGTGATGACCGTATAACCGACGCGCGAAAAGTATTCACTAATCGCCGTCGAGATGTTCTCGTCGTCTTCGATAACGAGCAGCGACGTTGGGCGTTCGCCGGTGGCGGAGCGCGAAGCGTCTTGGTCTTTCGTACTGGAAGAAGCGTTGCCGACGACTGGTTTCGTACTCATTAGTAGTTTAGGTTTGCGGGAGCGTCGAACGGTGGATTGTCGTGCTTGCGTCACGGAAGCGTCGGGATACGCTTCGACAAGCGATTAGGAATATAACAGCTTGGCGTTCGTGAACTCAAGCACTTATTGATTTCGCGGCAAATCTTAAACCGGGGTAGTCGTTTAGTGGCGGTCCAAAGACCCCCACAAAAACACGAAGATTGAATTATCAAAAATTCCGCGCCGCGCCAGTCGCGGGTCCCGGTGTGTTAGCGGGGGGAGTCGCGTTGTTCGTGTTGACGATGGTTTGCAAACGCTTCTCGAAAAATTCGAGAAACTGTTTTGCCTGCAGGATGCTGGTCTTCTCGCGTGCGTCGCGGAACAACTGTATGCCGCGCGCATCGCCAAGCGCGATGAGTGCTTCGGCGGCGGCGACCGCGACTTGAAAATCCTGTCGCGTGATGCCTTGCGTGAAAGCCTCGGAGACAAGCGGAAACGCGCGTGCGTCCTTTTTGCCCGCCGCGCCGAGAATCGTCACCGCCCCGGCACGCACCGCGCTCGTATTCCCCTTCGCGGCGTAACGCAAACCTAAGTCAAACGCACGCGCGTCACCGAGTCGCGCGAGTCCGGCGAGTCCCGCTCCGCGCACTTGGTCACGAAACGAATCCACAGCCGTTAATTTTGTGAGCGCGTCATAAGCCGCCGTGTCTTTCGTGTCGCCGTAAGCCGTCGCCGCCGCGCGGACGACGCTATAACTCCCGTCGGTGAGCGCGGCTTTGTACACGTCAGCGTATTTCGCGTCTTTTGTCGCGGCAAGCGAAGTGATTGCCTGCGCGCGAACAAGGGATTTCGGGTCTTTCGTCAACGCGACGAGAGCCGGACGGAATGTTTCGCCAAGCGGCGTGGCAAAGAGCGGCGGCGGAATCTTCGCGGCTTCCAAACGCACGCCCCAGAAAGCATCTTTCGTCATCGCCCCGCTCATCGCATTCGCAATCTGAGCGCGTTCGGCTTCCGTAGTGGTGGGCAAAGTGAGACGTTGCGAAAGCAGTTCGACGGCTTCGAGTCGTCCGGCGGTGTCCGTGCCGTTCTGTAACTGATATGCGAGTTCCGTCGTCGGACGCTCGAAATTCAACTGCTTAATCGTGACGCTGCCCTTATCGAAGTTGACGAACTGCGGTGCGGCTTCGACGTTATTAAATGTGAAAGTTTGTTCGGCTTGCGGTTCGATAGTGATGCGTTCGGTGCGCGCTCCCGTCGTCATACCGATTTCGACATCGAGCGGCAAGCGGAAAAATTCAACTTGCGGGTAAGCGTTCGCCGGGTCAATCTTCTGTTCTTGCTTGACAATCATCGTTAATTGTTTCTTCGCGTCATCGTAAGTTTTCGTGACGTTCAGAACCGGATGACCCATTTTGTAAAGCCATTGGTCGAAGAACCAATCCATCGGCTGACCCGTCGTTTCTTCAACGGCGATGCGGAAGTTTTCGGTGACGACGGGTTGATGCGCGTGCTTCTTCAGGTAGTGCGTGATGGAGCGGAAGAACGCATCATCGCCGAGCGTCTTGCGAAGCATATGCAAGACCGCACCGCCGCGCGGGTAAGCGTAACTATCAAACAATGCGTCGGCATCGGCATAGTTGTTCGTCACAATCGGGCGGCGATTGCCTTGCGCCCATGCTTGCAAATACTGGTCTTGATTCTCGCGCACGTCGGCGTAAATAAACGTGTCTTCACCGAGATTATGTTGCCGCCACAACGCTTGAAAGTAAGTCGCAAAAGATTCGTTAAGCCAGATGTGCGCCCATGTCCGCGTCGTCACGTAATTGCCGAACCACTGGTGCGCGAGTTCGTGCGAGATAAGCGAATCGCTCGTGCCGTCGAGCGCGGTGCGCGCGTCAACGATTGAGGTGTCGGTTAAAGTCGTCGCCGTGATGTTCTCCATGCCGCCGCCGAAGTCGCGCACAAAAGTTTGGTCGTACTTCGGATATGGATATTTGACGCCGGTGCGTTCGGAGAGAAACTTGACCATCTCCGCGACGCGCGCACCTGTGACGCGACCTTCTTCGACCATGTTCGGGTATGTATAAGTCGTGACCGGAATGCCGTCATAATTCGATGTAATCGGCGCATACTCACCGACGATAATCGAGACGAGATAACTCGCGTGCGGTTGCGCCATCTTCCAATGCCAAGTCCGCGTGCCGTCGGCGTTGTCTTTCTTTCCGAGCAGTGAACCGTTCGAGATGACGGTGTATTTCGGGTCAACCGTCGCAATCATTTCCGTCGTCGTGAAATCGTTCGGATGGTCGAAGTGCGGAAACCATGTCGAGTTGTATTCGCTTTCCCCTTGCGACCAAATCTGCATCGGGCGTTTCGGGTCATCCGCCGTCGGTTTGATGAACGTCAATCCTTGACCGAAACCGAGTATGCCTTTGTCGTTGATGACGCCGACCGTGTTGTATGTAATCGCCATCGTCAGTTCGTCCGAAGGTTGATAAACGCGGTCAAGCGCGACGCGAAGCTTTCCGGCTTTGGCGTCGGGTGCGAAATTGAGCGTCTGACCGGCGGCGAGTTTGACCGTTTGAATCGTCATGTTCGTCGCGTCAAACTCGACTTCGCGCGTGTCTTTGAGAAGCGGCGCGAAGGTAATCGTCGCCGTTCCCAAAGCCTGTTCTTTCAGCCAATCGAAACGCAAATCGAGTTTGATATGGCGCGTGTCGTAGTTGCGCGGTGGGATGAATTGACGCGGCGGCAAAGGCTTTCGCTCCGCGACGCGCGCGGGTGCGGGCGTGGTGACGGCTTGCCCGAACGCGACGTTATAGTTAGAGACGAGAAGCAGCGCGAGACACACGAGGCTCGTCAACCGACGCGCCACACGTCGGTTGCTGACTTCGTTCATATTGTTTTTTGAAGACGAAAAAATACTAGGGTACATAGAGACTTCACAACCTTTCACTCAATCATTGTTTATTTTTAGACTCTGAACTTTACCGAACTTTTGATAAGGGGAAAGCATGACTCGTGCGCGGGTTAAAGTAACTTTCGATTTAATCGCATTGTGGCACACTCTGCATTGTCTATGTATCGTCTGTAAATGACGAACGACGACTTGATGCTTGACAAAGTTTCGGGCGGCGCACAAAATCCCGCGTCGTTAAACCGCACATTCAAACGTCCGTTTCCACCAACTCAAACAAACCGCGACACTACCTTGCGATGACTACCACGACGATGCATGAATCGGACACGCCGCTTGACGGATTGACGTTGCGCGCTCAGGGGAAAGTGCGTGATGTTTATACGGTTGACGAGGAGTATTTGTTACTCGTCGCCTCTGACCGCATCTCGGCGTTTGATTGCGTCTTGCCGACGCGCATCACGGGCAAAGGCGCGATTCTGACCGAGCTTTCAAAGTTCTGGTTCGACCGCTTAAAAGACCTCACGCCGCATCATCTCGTCACGACGGATGTTGATGAGATGCCGGACATCGTGCGTCGCCACGCCGCCCGCTTGCGTCACCGTTCGATGCTTGTCCGCCGCACAAAAGTTTTCCCGATTGAGTGCGTCGTGCGCGGTTATCTCGCGGGTTCGGGTTGGAAAGATTATCAAAGCACGGGCGCGGTTTGCGGTCACACACTGCCCGCAGGTTTGCGCGAAGCCGACCAACTGCCCGAAGCGATTTTCACCCCCGCGACGAAAGCCGCGAAGGGTCACGACGAAAACATCTCCGAACGCAAAATGGAAAACATCATCGGCAGCGAAGCGACGAAACATTTGCGCGAAACGAGTCTCGACCTTTACGCCCGCGCCTGTGAACACGCCGCAGCGTGCGGCATCATCATCGCCGATACCAAGTTCGAGTTCGGCACGGACACAGACGGGCGCACGCTTCTGATTGATGAGGTTCTCACTCCCGACTCGTCGCGTTTCTGGGATACGACGACTTATCAAGCGGGAACTTCGCCGCCGTCTTACGATAAGCAATTCGTGCGCGATTATTTAGAAACGCTTTCATGGGACAAGCGACCGCCCGCGCCTGAATTGCCACCTGAAATCGTGCAAGCCACCGTCGCGCGCTACAAACAGGCTTATCAACTGCTCACCGGAAACGCGGCGGCATTATGATTTTCTTTAATCCCTGTGCGTGTCAATTAGCACATCACTGCCCAAATCTTACTTGCCGGAGTTACTCATGCAATTACACGCGCGCTTGGAAGCATTGATTGATGAAATGCTCGACGGCAAAATCTTGCTTGACGAAGCGATGACGGAGTTTGAAAAGCTGTACATTCAAAAAGCACTGCTTCGCAACAAAGACCACCTTTCGCACACCGCCGCGACGCTCGGCATCCATCGCAACACGCTTTCCAAAAGAGTCGCCGCTTATAAATCCCAAGAGCGAATCATGCACACCAAGTCAGAGCGTTCGCGTTGATTGTTCATGTCGCTTCGCCAACCCTTTGCTTTCCTTCTTTCGACTCTCTTTCCAACCACACATTTGACAACAAGATTGTTGCTTCTATAAACTTAGCACTCGCCGCTAAGGAGTGCTAACAAAAAGAGGCTCGAATCTTTCGTGCCTTTCGTGTCTCTCTGCGAAAAGACGCTTTAAGTAAGCGGCGAATGTTTGAAATTAAAAATCACGATTCAATAACTGCGGACATAATCTTGTCGGCAGTCAAAACTAGAAGGAGCAAACAGAATGGCTACTACGATTAAACCGTTGCAAGACCGCGTTATCGTCCGACGCATTGAAGAAGGCGAACAGACGCGCGGCGGAATCATCATCCCCGACAGCGCGAAAGAGAAACCGCAAGAAGGCGAAATCATCGCGGCGGGCGAAGGCAAATATCGCAACGACGGCGAACGTCAACTGCTCGATGTCAAAGCGGGCGACCGCGTGTTGTTCGGTAAATACAGCGGTTCGGAAATCACGGTTGACAACGAAACTTTGTTGATTATGCGTGAAGACGAAATTCTCGGCGTTATCGAACGCGCGGGCGCGGCGGCGGGCGGCTCATCGCAAACCACGACGACCGGCAAGAAAAGCGGTAAATAGGTTTCGACCTGTTTGCCGCTCGCTTATTTTCAGCAATCAAAAAACATTTAAGAAGTTTAACGAGGAGAAGTAAAAACAGTTATGGCTAAACAAGTTATTCATGGCGAAGAATCGCGCGCCGCGATTTTGCGTGGCGTCAATCAACTCGCCGACGCGGTTAAAATCACTTTGGGTCCGAAGGGTCGCAACGTCGTTCTCGATAAGAAATTCGGCAGCCCGACGATTACCAAAGACGGCGTGACCGTCGCCAAAGAAATCGAACTCAAAGACAATTTGGAAAACATGGGCGCACAGATGGTGCGCGAAGTAGCGTCGCGGACTTCCGACGTTGCCGGAGACGGCACGACGACGGCGACCGTGCTTGCCCAAGCGATTTTCAAAGAAGGCGTTAAGACCGTCGCGGCGGGCGGCAACCCGATGGCGATTAAGCGCGGGATTGACAAAGCCGTGATTCGCGCGACCGAAGAAATCAAGCGTCTGGCGAAACCCGTCAAGGGCGACATGATTGCCCAGGTCGGCACGATTTCCGCCAACGGCGACCGCACCATCGGTGAACTGATTGCCAAAGCGATGGAGAATGTCGGCAAAGACGGCGTTATCACGGTTGAAGAATCAAAGACGATGGATACTAATCTTGAAGTCGTTGACGGTATGCAGTTCGACAGAGGTTATCTTTCACCGTACTTCGTGACCGACCCGGAGCGCATGGAAGCCGCGCTTGAGAACCCTATGATTCTCATCAACGAAAAGAAAGTTTCTTCGATGAAGGATTTGCTTCCGATTTTGGAGCAAGTCGCCAAGATGGGTCGCCCGCTCGTCATCATCGCGGAAGATGTCGAAGGCGAAGCGTTGGCAACACTCGTCGTCAACAAACTGCGTGGCACATTGAACGTCGCGGCGGTCAAGGCTCCCGGCTTCGGCGACCGTCGTAAAGCGATGCTCGAAGACATCGCCATCTTAACGGGCGGCAAAGTCATCAGCGACGATTTAGGCATTAAGCTTGAGAGCGTCAAGATTGAAGATTTAGGACGCGCCAAACGCATCACGATTGATAAAGACAACACCACCATCATTGACGGTGCTGGCAATCAAGCGGATGTCGAAGGTCGCGTTAAAACTTTACGCGCGCAAGTCGAAGACACATCATCCGATTACGACCGTGAGAAGTTGCAAGAACGTCTGGCGAAACTCGTCGGCGGCGTCGCGGTGATTAAGGTCGGTGCGGCGACGGAAACCGAACTGAAAGAAAAGAAAGCCCGCGTCGAAGATGCGATGCACGCGACACGCGCGGCAGTTGAAGAAGGCATCGTTCCGGGCGGTGGCGTCGCACTCGTGCGCGCGGCTCGTGCGCTTCAGAATTACAAAGTCACGGAAGACGGCGACGAGAACGTTGATGCCGACGAGCAAATCGGCGTGAACATTATTCGTCGCGCTTTAGAAGAACCGCTTCGTCAAATTGCCGCTAACGCGGGCAAAGAAGGCGCGGTCATCGTCGAGCAAGTTCGCAGCCAGAAGAAAGATAACTTCGGTTACAACGCGGCGACGGAAGTCATGGAAGACCTCGTTGAGGCGGGCGTGATTGACCCGGCGAAGGTCACGCGCACCGCGCTTCAGAACGCGGCTTCAATCGCGGGCTTGATGCTCACGACCGAAGCTCTCGTTTCGGAAATCGCGGAAGACGACAAGTCTTCGGGCGGCATGGGCGGCGGCATGGGCGGCATGGGCGGCGGCATGGGTATGTGAGCCAAGTAGAAAGTAGAAAGTAGAAAGGCGGAAGTGTTTTAAGCTTCCGCCTTTCTACTTTGACGAAGTTTAGAGGCGGGCTTCCGCCCGCCGTTCGTCGCAGAAGCGAGGCGGGCGGAAG
>JANDLT010000005.1 GCA_024330265.1 Pyrinomonadaceae bacterium MAG19_C2-C3
TAAAGTCTTGCGCTGAAAGCGCATAGTTTCAACTAGCGTGCTGGAACAATGAAAGTAAGTATATTGAAAGCGGTCATCTTGTTTTAACTGCCTACTGCCTGCTGCTTACTGCCTACTTTCTACACATAGCGTCGCGGCACACGTCCACTAATCCCGCAGGTGATTTCATACGACAGCGTTCCGGCTTGGCGCGCGACTTCGGCGGCGGTGATGCTTAGTTCGCCGTCGCCGCCGATGAACGTCACGGTGTCCCATAACTCGACCGCGAGTACATCCGTTACATCAACGAGGGTTAAATCCATCGAGACGCGCCCGATGATTGGCGCGAACTGAGCGCGCACGATGACGCGCCCGCGATTTGTGAGAGCGCGCGGAACGCCGTCGTGATACCCGATAGGGATAGTTGCAACGTGAGTCATTCGCGCAGTGCGAAACGTGCCGCCGTAACCAAGCGGCACGCCCGCCGCGACTTGCTTGAGCAGCGTCACACGCGAACGCACGCTCATCACGTTTCGCAGTTGACGCGGGTTGATGTGCGAATACGGAGTTGAGATTGAAGTTGATAAAGCCGAATCGGGCGGCAAGATGTCCTGCCACAAGCCGTAAATCACGCCGCCGGGTCGTACTAGATTGCCGCGCGTTTCTGGATGCAAAAGCATCGCGGGCGAGTTCGCAAGGTCACGATACGTCGGGCGATGCCCGCGCTCATCGAGCAATGCGAGTCCTTCAAAGTAACGCCGGGTTTGAAGATTGGTGAACTCGATTTGCTGCGTATCGTCGGCACTCGCAAAGTGCGTCATCACACCGTCCACGCGCAAGTTCGGGCATCGCGTGAGTGCGTCGGCAAATTCACCGAGCGCGTCATAAGGCACGCCAAGACGATTCATGCCGGTATCAATTTTGATGTGAACATCGGCGACGATTCCCGCCTCGCGCGCCGTCCGGTTGAAACTCTCCGCCATGTCCGCGCGATAAATAACCGGAACGATTTTGTGCCGCAAACACGCCGCTTCCTGTCCGTGCCAGAAACCGCCGAGCGATAAAATCGGCGCAGTAATTCCCGCAAGCCGAAGTTCGATGCCCTCTTCCGGCAACGCGACACACAGCCACGCCGCGCCCGCACGCTCCAACGCACGCGCGCACTCAATCGCTCCATGCCCGTAAGCGTCGGCTTTGACGGCAGGCGCGATGCCGACTTCACTGCCAACGACGCCGCGCACAAAAGAGAAATTTTCCCTTAGCGCGTCAAGGTCAATTTCCGCCCACGTCGGGCGCGTGTTGTCGTTGTCGGGTTTCAGATTTGTTTGATTTTGAAATGTGAGATAACGAATTTCGCCCGGCGTGCGGCGCAGTTTCCGACCGCTCACCACGCGATTAACCACAATACTCTGCTCACCAAAAACCGATGCGCGGTCAACTTATTCGCGCCACATATTTTCAAAGCGCGTGAACTCTTTCAGGAACGCGAGGCTGACCGTTCCCGTCGGACCGTTGCGCTGTTTGGCGATGATAAGCTCCGCGACGCCCGCGTTTTCTTCCGTGCGATTGTATTGTTCTTCGCGGTAGATAAAGCCGACGACATCGGCGTCTTGCTCAATACTCCCTGACTCACGAAGATCACTTAACTGTGGGCGATGGTCGGTGCGGGCTTCGGGTGCGCGCGAAAGCTGCGAGAGAGCGACGACTGGGACGTTTAATTCTTTCGCCAAGCCTTTGAGTTCGCGCGAAATCTGCGAGACTTCTTGTTGCCGCGATTCGCTGCGGCGTCCCGAACCGCTCATCAGTTGAAGGTAATCAACGATGATTAAATCCAAACGCTTCTGCTCGGCGGCGAGGCGACGCGATTTAGCGCGCATCTCTAACACGGAAATTCCCGGCGTGTCGTCAATGAAAATCCGCGCTTCCGCCATCAGTCCAAGCGCACTCGCCAACCGCGCCCATTCCTCACGCGCGAGAAACCCGTTGCGAAAACGACTCGAATCAACGCGCCCTTCCGAACACAACATACGAGTCACGAGCGACTCCTTCGACATCTCAAGCGAGAACACGCCGACGACCGCCCCGGCTTGCAAGGCGGCGTTCTGCGCGAGCGTGAGACAGAGGGCGGTGTTGTGAACGCAGATGTCGTTGGCGATGAAGTTATGAGATTCGGGAATCGTCAAATCATAGACTTGTTTGTCACCGACGAACTCAATCGAAACGATTTCATCCCAGTAGACTTCGCTTGTCGCCAAGTCATTCAAACTCGGACAATCCAAAACACTTGCTAAGGCTTGCAAGCGCGGACGCGACAAAGCACGTCTTCCGACGTGGATGTTCGTGTGTCCTTTGATACAAGCGCGTCGTGCGATTGATGACCACGATTCTCCCGCTTTGGCGATGCCAAGTTGTTGCCATACTTCAACCGGAATTAAATCACGATTGGTTTGCACGCGCCGCAAACTCAACGCTTGACCGATGGTGGAAAGATTCGCTTCCTTGCCGTGAATCCCGATGTGTTCGATAAAGCTTTTAATGGAGCCTGAGTCCGTGATGTCCAACTGCCAAGCCGTGCGTCGCTCATCTTTGTATTTCACCGCGCGCTTCTTTAGTGCAGCGATGATGCCGAAGCGTAAAAGTAGATGTTGAACTTGGCGCGCGAGTCGTTCGCTAACCGTTGCGTAACCTAATTGTGGTTGACCGCTTGTGAGCAGCGTCGCCCAACCGTCGGTCGCAAACAAACGGTTGAGAAACATGGCGACGAGTTCACGGTGAAGCTTGAAAACAAAGTCCGGTACGAATTTATGATGAGCGTCGCAACCGTAGATTTTTAAGTCTTTAAGCCACGCGGTCAAAACATTGATTTTGATTCCCCGTTGGCGACGGACGCGCAAAGAGAACGTGCGATTAGGATTGTTTGACTGAACGCATTCAATCCCACCGAACGCCGCGATTGCCCGCTCAAAGTCTTCACGCAACGCGGGTTTGCCGACCGTAAATTCCGGCGATGATTTGGTCAGGCATCCGTCACCGATGAGATACGCGAGAAGTTTAACTTCGCATTCGCGCGCCGCTTCATTTCCGAAAACTTCAAGCACGCGCGGCACGGCTATCTTGTCGCCGACGCGCAAGCGATGAAGCGCGTGCCAGCCGTCTATCGTCAAGAACGGATGCGACAAAGTTGATTCGACGGTGCGCCCCAAGCGCGTCGTTACCCGATAGACGGGCTTGATGCCGTCGTCAACGTAATGACTCGGATTTGTCTTTGCGAATTTGAAATCGTCTTTAAGGGTCAGTAGTTCCGCCGAACGGGATTTGAAAAGTTGTTCGATGGTTTTAAGACTTCCATCAGCGACGAGTATTTCACTATCGAACGCGAGGCATTTGCCCATCGAAGGGCGCGCGGCGATGATGATTAAGTCTTGCGGTTGTAAGCCGGAGGTCATGCGGTCAATCTCGGAGAAGCCGGTGGTGAGTCCGGTCAACATCGCGTTGCGCCCGCCCATCTCTTGAATTTTTTCAAGCAGACCGTCGGCAATCGGTTTGACGTGTAAGAAGCCTTGCCGCGTGCCTTCATCGGCGAGAGCGAAAATCATGGACTCGGCGTGGTCGAGGATGACCGCCGGTTCGTCTTCGCCTTCGAGGGCTTCGCTGATGATTTTGTTGGCGACTTTGACGAGCTTACGCATCATTGAATTGCCGCCGACGAGATCGGCATACGCGGCGAGGTTCGTAAAGTGCGGCAAGCCGTAGGTCAGTTCAGAGATGAACGTGAAGCCGCCGACGGCTTCGAGGTCGCCCGCGCGTTTGAGTTCTTCGCCAATTAAAATCGGATTGATTTCCGCTCCGCGCTCGCTTAAACCAAGCATCGCGCGAAAGACCATCGCGTGCGCGCGAACATAGAAGTCATCGGGCTTGAGCAGTTCAATCGCCTGATTGATTAAGCCGTTATCAAGGATAATCGAACCGAGAATCGCGCGCTCCGCTTCGCCGCTATGCGGCAAAGGGCGTTCAAGCATCTGTTCACGGTTGGCGGAAGAATTGGGCGGAAAGAATTGACTTGACATCGAATTGTTTCAAGCTTTATGCGACGTTGATTGGTTGGCAGCGAAAAAGGAAAAGCGGCTGTGAGTTCGGTGACGGCATTGTTTCACTCTCGAAACAAAAGTCAGGACTCACAGCCGCGAAATATACTACATGGGCGCGTGGTGAACAACGCGAAACTTCAGCCACGCTTTAGATGCCTTAAACCATTTATGTTTCCGTCGTTTCTGCGGTCAGCGGCGCGTCGTCCATCGTCGCGGGTTCACTTTGCGTTGAAGTTGCCGCTTCCGGTGCGGCAGTGTTCGCTCCGCCTTCGCTCATCACGCGCACCGGAACGTCAACCGTCACGTCGCGGTGCAAACGTACCGCGACGGTAAAATCTCCGACTTCTTTAATCGGTTCACCGAGCGAGATGCGGCGGCGATCAATCTCGTAACCGCGTTCGCGTAAAGCTTCCGCGATGTCCATCGAAGTCACAGAGCCGTAGAGTATGCCGTGTTCGCCGACGCGCCGCTCGAAATCCAAACTCAGGTTTTGAAGTTCTCCGGCTTTCCCTTGCGCGGCGGCGCGCTCGGTTTCTTCACGGCGCATAAGCGTTTCGCGTTCGCGTTCGATTTGCCGAACGTTGCTTGACGTGGCTTGCACGGCGAGTTTGCGCGGAAGCAAGTAGTTTCGCGCGTAGCCCGCTTTGACTTTCACGATGTCACCGCGCCCACCCAAATTTTCGACTTCCTCACGCAACAAAATAGTGGTCGTTGCCATAACTTGTAATCCTCTTTTCTTAGTCGGTCGCGTAAGGCAGCAACGCGATGTTGCGTGCGCGTTTGATGGCTTCCGCTAACATGCGTTGGTGCATGGCGGTCGTGTTGGTGATGCGGCGCGGCAAAATCTTGCCGCGTTCAGGGATGTAATCGCTCAACATATCGGCGTTCTTAAAATCAATGATGTCAACTTTGTTGATTAACAAACGGCTGACTTTACGACGACGAAAGCGACGATGGTTTCCCTGCTGCTGGCGATTGTTTCCGCCCGTCGGCGCGCTCACTCTTTCATCGTCATCATCACCGTCGGCGTCCGAATTACCGCCGCGACGGTTCGCGCCGCCCGCCGTGTTCGCCGGAGCTTTGGCGGCTTTCAGGGCGCGGCGTTCGCGCATCTTTTCGGCGCGGCGACGGTCAAGGTCAACGCGCACGGTGATGTATCGAAGCACTTGGTCATTGACGCGCATACGGCGTTCGAGTTCGGCAATCTCTTTGCCCGTCCCCGAAATCTCGAAAAGCATGTACGCGCCTTCGTTGTGACCTTCAACCGGATACGCCAACTTGCGGCGTCCCATGCTTTCGGCTTTGACGATTGTGCCGCCCTGACCCGTGACGATTTGTTGTAGATTCTCGCTTAACCGCGTGGTTGATTCTTCGTCAACCACAGGGTCAATAATAAAAACGACTTCATAAACTCTAGGTTCTGCCAACTTGTATCCTCCTTATGGATGTCAAGCCTCACCATGTGTGAAGCAAGAAGGAAAGAATTGATTCATTCAGTCATCGGTTCAGTTCATCAATGACTGAATGAACAAATGAATCAATTCAATTATGTTGCGACATGGCACGTTCGATGCCGTCGCGTATCACTGCGCGCAACGCTTCGACGCTGCGTGTGAGCGTCGCTTCCACAGTCGGAAGCTCGCTCTTTGAAAATTTATCCAACACGAAATTGCTCGCGCTCGTAATCGGATGTTCGGGTTGGATGCCGATTCGCAAACGCGGAAACTCGTTTGTGCCTAAAACACCGATGATTGATTTCAAACCGTTCTGCCCGCCGTGCGTACCGCGCGCACGCAAACGGATTGTGCCGAGTGGCAGCGCGAGGTCGTCGGAGATAACAAGCAAATCATGCGCGGCTTTTAAGTCAACGCGCTTGCGAAGCAAACACCCGACGGCTTCACCGCTCAAGTTCATAAAGGTTTGCGGTTTCACCAATTCGACAATCTTACCTTCGAGTGTCGCACGCCCGACGAGTGCCTGACATTCTTTGCGCTTGACTTCCGCATTCGCTTCACGCGCCAACTTATCAATCAACATGAAGCCGAGATTATGTCGCGTCTGCGCGTACTCTGTACCCGGATTCCCAAGCCCAACGATAAGCATAAATTTAGTGAATAGTTGATAGTGGATAACGGATAGTGAAAAGCCAATGTCTTAAACTATCCACTATCAACTATCCGTTATCCACTACTCACCGTCTTCTTTCTTGCCTTTGGCGATGACTTCGGGTTCGGTTGTTTCTACGACAGGTGTTTCTTCGGGCAAGTCTTCCTTAATGAAGTTGACGGAAGCGACGACCGTATCCGGTTCAACGAGAATCTCGATGTCTTCGGTCACAGGTATGTCGGAGACGTGCAGCACGTCGTTGAGTTTCAAATGCGAAACGTCAACGCTGATGGCGTCGGGGATGTTGCGCGGGCGGCAGCGAACCTGAACTTGACGCAAAACCTGCTCAAGCACACCGTCTTCTTCTTTGACTCCAAATGCCTCGCCCGTCAAATGCAAAGGAATCGAAAGCTCAATCATCTGCCCGCGCACGAGTCGTTTCAGGTCGGCGTGGATGAGGCGATTTTTAACCGGGTCGAGTTGGCGGTCTTGAAATAGAACTTCGCTCGCGCCGATGCCTTCGACATCCAAAGTGAAGACGGTGTTCGCTCCGGCGTGTGAACGCAAGACGGCGGCAAGGTCACGGAGCGGTGCGGCGACGGCAATCGCTTCGCCTTCGCCACCGTAAATCGTGAGCGGAACCATGCCTTCGCGTCGCAAACGGCGCGAATCGTTTTTGCCGCGCCCTTCGCGGCGAATCGCGTTGATAGTTATTTCTTCGTTATCTGCCATGATTAAATTCTTCTCTCGCTTTCAAGTTTTTGCCCTTCGATTTATACAAAGCGTTTTACACAAAGAGCGAGGAAACACTTGTTTCCTCATGGATAGACTTAATCGCTTTCGCCAAAAGCGGGGCGATACTAAGCGTACACACGTTCGGGAGTTCCTGCGCGTGCGGGCTTAAAGGAATCGTGTTCGTCGTCACAACTTGTTCGATGTCGGACTCCGCCAACCTCTCGACGGCTTGCCCGGAAAGCACGGGATGCGTAAAGCAAGCGTGAATCATTTCCGCTCCGGCGTTACGCAAAGCCTGCGCGACTTTGGTGAGTGAGCCGCCCGTGTCGCACAAGTCATCAACGATAATGCAGTTTCGCCCGCGCACATCACCGACGACGTTCATCACTTCCGCGACGTTCGCTTTTTCGCGCCGCTTGTCGCAAAGCGCGAGTTGCGCGGGGCTTCCGTCCGCCGACTTTAAGCGTTTGGCATAAGCCCGTGCGCGTTCCGCTCCGCCCGTGTCGGGTGCGACGACCGTTAACTTAGCCAGCGGATTCGCTTCATAATGTTGAATCATCACCGGCGCGGCGTATAAGTGGTCAACCGGAATATCAAAGAAACCCTGAATCTGTCCGGCGTGCAAATCCATCGTTAAGACACGTTGCGCTCCGGCTTTAGCGATAAGATTTGCGACCAACTTCGCGGCAATGGCGACACGCGGACGGTCTTTCTTATCCGAACGCGCATAACCGTAATACGGAATCACCGCCGTCACACGCTCCGCCGATGAGCGGCAAAACGCATCGAGCATCACGAGCAATTCCATCAAATGCGAATCGGTCGGCGGGCATGTCGGCTGAACGATAAACACATCCGCGCCGCGCACGTTGTCGTTAATTTGAAAGTTAAATTCGCCGTCGGAGAAACGCGCGGTGGTCGCATTACCGAGGTCGCAACTCAGATAGTTACAAATCTCGTCGGCAAGCGCACGATTCGCATTGCCGGTGAAAACTTTGATGCCGCCTGTTGTACTCATAAGAAAGTAGAAAGTCGAAGGGCGAAAGTGGAAAGTCGAAGGGCGAAAGTTTTTACTTTCCACTTTCGCCCTTCGACTTTCTACTTTATCTAACTGGGGCGGAAGGATTCGAACCTACGAATGCCGATTCCAAAGACCGGTGCCTTACCACTTGGCGACGCCCCAAGATTTTTGTATGAACTTAGTTATTAAGGATTAGGAGTTACGCAGTTGAATTGGTTTTCAACACTTACAAGGCTTTTACGAAGGTAGGCTTTGCCAGTAAGTTCTTTATTTTCAACGAAGCTATGTTCAACGATGTTTCAACTGCGTAACTCCTAAAGGATGCGAACTTATGCGAAACCGATGTTGAGCGCGTGATGATACGCTGAACGATTCAGCGTGTGGCAAGCGAAACATCGCCAGCCGCGTTCACGACCCAAAGCGTTATGCGCTTCATCTAAAACTTGTGTGTCGTCGAAGATGCCGAAGACGCTCGCTCCACTGCCGGAAAGAAGCGCGTGCGTCGCTCCATGCTCATACAGCATTTGCTTGGCGTGCGCGATTGACGTGTGCATCTCGAAGACAACCGGCTCGAAGTCATTATGTAGTGCGTTATCAAAGACCTGCTTTATTGTTGACTCCGTGCGCGAACCAGAGAGGATAGCGACCGGAGTTTTCTTTGTCAAGAAAGGCATCCGAAGCCGCCCGTAAGCTTCGGCGGTCGAAACATGCGCGTCCGGCATCACGACGAGAACACTTTTTGCCGGAGCATCGGAAAGCGTGGTAATCGTCGCCCCCGTCCCCGTGCCGAGTCCCGTGCCGCCGTGAAAGAAGAACGGCACATCCGCTCCGAGCGTCGCGCCCAAGTGGTTGAGTTCCACATCGGAGACTTTCAAATTCCACAATCGCACCAATCCAAGCAACGCGACGGCGGCGTTCGATGAACCGCCGCCCAAGCCTGCTTGAATCGGGATATGCTTTTCGAGCGTGACACACGCGCCGCTTCGCACGTCGTATTTTTCAACCAACAATCGCGCGGCGCGTGTGATGAGGTTCGTATCGTCAAGCGGAATATCAAGCGCGTCGCTTTCTAATCTGAAGCCTTCGTCGCGGGACTCGAAAGTTAAATAATCACACAGCGAAATGGTTTGCAGAAGCGTGTGGACTTCATGCAAACCATCGGTGGGGCGGCGTCCCATGACGCGCAAAAGCAAATTTATTTTAGCGAAAGCCGGAAGGCGAAAGCCGTTCACAGGTTGTCACCGCACACGGCTTGCCGATTCCTAGAATGCGATGCGAAACAAACGTCCAAGCCGCGAAAGTTTTTAAGCCTTGCGTTTGTATCACAAACCCTGTGTGGCGGAGAAACTTGTCTTATCGTTCGAGAAAAACTTGTGTGAAATAAACGCTGCCGTCGGCTTTGCGCGCGATGCCCAAACCCGTGTGTGTCCAAGCGGGGTTGGCGATGTTCTCGCGGTGCTTGACCGACTTCATCCAGCGTTCAACCGCGAAGGCTACGGGGTCGTCAAAGCCTTGATTGAAGGCGATGTTTTCGCCGAGCATCTGCCAGCCGCGCACGCCGACGCGACGCGCACGCATCGCAGTGTCAGAGCCGTCTCGTCCCGCGTGATTGAGTTTTCCGGCGTCCGCCATATCGAGGGCGTGTTCGCGCGCCGCACTGCTCATCGCGCCGTCGAGTTCGACGGGCGCGAGTCCGAGTTTCGCGCGTTCACGGTTAATCAATTCAAACAAGCGATGTTCATCACCCGTCACACTGACCGCGACCAACCGCGCAGACGCGGCATAAGCGGCGTTCAACGGGCGATTCGACGCGCGCACCAAACGCGCGACTTGCGGCGAAGTCGTGACACCGATAAGGCGCGCGACGGGTCTTGATTGAACGTTTTGTTGAGCGAAAGCGGAAGTGATGCCGGGAAGTATCAGGCACAGAAGTAAGCCGGTTTTGGCGGCAGTCCGGCGCAGGGCGGACGGCGACAACGCGCAGGGGAAGGTCGTCATGGTAGGGTAAAACTCCGAACGTGTGATGTGGTTTGGTATCCGGTCGAGAGAGGTGAGATTGGGGAATTGCTCGACCGTTTAACAACTTAAAACATCATGAAGTTTTAGTCAATGATTTTATTTTCGGTGGAAGAAGCAGCCACGAAAAGCGGCGATAAACGCCGTGAGGCGCGATGTATGTCCGTTATCCGGGAACATACATCGCGCCTCACGTTAAACTTAAAGCCCTTCGCCCGTTGTGGCTAAAGCATTACTTGACGGCTTTATTTTGATTCGTTGATTTTAGTTTTAAGGCGCGTCGTTTCGTCGGCTTCGACGGAAAGCGAGAGGGCTTTCTGCCACGCGGCACGCGATTCGTTTTTGCGTCCGAGACGGTTGTACACGTCGCCCAAATGTTCTTGAACGGTCGCGGATGAAGCGTTGCGGCGGGCGGCTTCGCTCAAGTAGTGCTCCGCTTCCTGAAGGCGATTGAGTTTGAAGTACGCCCAACCGAGACTATCTAAAAAAGACGAGTTGAACGGTTCGGCACGCAGAGCGCGTTGAATCAATTCTAAGGCTTCTTCAAGGCGTTCGTTGCGTTCGACGAGAAAGTAGCCGAGATTATTGAGGGCGGTGGCGTTGTTCGGTTCGGCTTTGAGAACGGCGCGCAGGGATTCTTCCGAGCCTTTTGCATCTCCGGCGCGTTCTTGCGCGGATGAAAGCAAAACGCGGGCTTGCGTGGCGAGGTCGGGACGGTCGGCGGGAGCGAGTTCGACGGCTTTGCGTGCCGCCTCGACGGCTTCCTTTCCGAGTCCGGCTTGCAGATAAGTGCTAGCGATATAGAGATACTCTTCGTAATCGGTCGGTGAATTATTCAGCCGCTTGCGTAGGATGGCAACGCCTTCTTCGACTTGTCCGGCATCGGCGAGGGCGGCGGCTTCGAGGCGTTGAAGCTGTTCCTGATTCGGATGTTTGATGCGCGCGGCGCGGGCGGCGGCGAGTGCTTCTTGTCGCTTCCCTTCTTCTCTCAACAGGGCGACGAACTGAATATCGGCGGTCGGGTCGTCCGCACCGAGCAGGTTACGCAGACGATTGACGGCGGCGCGGGCTTCAACGCCGCGATTTTGTCCACGTTCGAGTTCGATGATGCGCGGAAACACAAAAGCCGCGAGACGTTTATCTTCCGGCGAAGTTAAAAGAGCATTCGTGATATTGCGCTTGGCTAAAATTTCTTCATACACGAGGCGGGCGTCATTCGGACGCATCGCGTCGGCATAGATTCCGGCGAGAATGAAACGCAACTCCAAAAGTTCTTGGGCGTTCTTTGTTTCGTCCGCCGCGCGTAAGGCGATACCGTCGCGCAAAGTTTTAATCGCGGCGTCGGTTTGATTCGCGCGGGCTTGGGTGCGGGCGAGAATCGTGACGGCGGTCGTGTTGTTCGGGTCAATCGTGACGGCGCGTTGGAGTTCGGCGATAATCGGTTGCGGGTCGTTTGTGCCGGAAGCGAGAGCCGCGCCGAGCAGTTCGAGATTGCGCGCGTCGGTCGGGTCGAGTGCGAGTGCGCCGCGAATGATTTCGAGGGCTTCGTTCGTGCGTCCGGCACGCAGTAAAGCTTCGGTCAAACGCGCGACGGTGGTTTCAGCCGACACGTCGCGTCTGCCCGTGATTGCCTGAAGAAAGCGCGTATCGGTCGAAGGCGGGGCGGCGGTCGCGCGACGGAAAGCTTCAATCGCTTCGTCGTTACGGTCTGTTGCCTGATAAAACTCGCCAAGCAAAAGATACGCTTCGGCGTCGTTCGGACTAAGGCGCACGACTTCGCGCAGTTCGGCGATGGCACGCTCGGTAAGTGCCTTGTCAAGCTTGCCTTCGCGCAAGTTGGTTTGCACGGCGTAGATGCGCGAAAGCAGTTTGTGCGCTCCGTAATTATTCGGATTTAAGCGCACGGCTTCCTTCGCGGCGCGCTCCGCACCCGCGAGGTCTTCGCTAAAGAACGCGACTTCGGCAAGCGCGGTGTGGGCTTCGTCAAGCGTCGGGTCGCTGGCAATCGCCGCTTCAAAAGCCGACTTCGCGTTACTCAACCCGCGACTGCTGCTTAGGTTTCCGGTGCGCGACGCGACTAAGTAACGCTGTCCTTCGAGGAGTTTGGCGTAAGCCGTCGCGCGTCTCTCGCGGATGCTTGGTTGGGTCTGTGCGGTTTGCGGCGCGGCGGGCGTTTGAATGGTCGCGGGCTTTTGATTCGTCGCCGGAGTTTGAAGCGATGATAAATCAACTGACGCTGATTGATGAGCGTGCGCGACGGCGACGCCTGACCATGCGACGATGCCGAACGTCAGTGCGCGGCGAGTGAAAATTTGAAACGATTTCAACGGGTATTCCTTTCGGGCGTT
The DNA here is from genome assembly GCA_024330265.1 of Pyrinomonadaceae bacterium MAG19_C2-C3. GTDB lineage: Bacteria > Acidobacteriota > Blastocatellia > Pyrinomonadales > Pyrinomonadaceae > JANDLT01. The sequence goes on from JANDLT010000005.1 coordinate 12,294, forward strand.
GGGCAGAAGAAGTGTTCTATGTTTGTTGCACATAACCGACAATGCGCTGCCAGACTTGACGGCGCGGATAAGCGTAAAAAGCCAGAAGCACAAGGGCGAGGGCGCACGCAAAGCGCACGCTAAATAAATCTCTGGCGTAAAAAGCCAGCCCGAAACCCATAATTGCAATCGCTTCACACAGCGCGGCGAGAATCACCGTCGTCGCTTGCAAAGAGCCGAGCAAACCCTTCATGCCGCTGATGCCGTGTATGTCGCGCAGACGCGCGGGCTGCAAACGGACGCGACGAAAGATGATGATGCCGATGGCGAACATGGCGATGCTGATACGCAAAGCAATCGCCAGCGTCGGGTCGGGCGAAGCCGTGCCGCTAAAGAAATCGGGTTTGACGAGCGAGACGATGAGAATCGCAGCGACTAATATCATCGCGCTGATGACGATGATTTGCGTCGGGCGATAATGCGAATCGAAGTTCGCGGGGTTGGCGTGTGGCGGTGATGCTTCGTCCATGATGAAATGATTCCCGACGCCTTCCCAAAGAGGCGCAATGTTGATTCAAGTTTGGCGATTGATGAAGTGAGAAAATACTACACGCGACATACATAACGGCGCAAACGGATGACAAAGACTTGATTGAACAAACGCGGGAACAATGTCTTAAATTCATTGTTCCCGCGAGTAATTCTTCGGGCAAAGCCCGCGTCACGAATTAATCAAAGTTTTATAGCGGTTTGCATTTGGATGTGACCGTTTAGAGGCGGGCTATGCCCGCCGTCTCGACGTTGTACTGGCGGGCATAGCCCGCCTCTAAACGGTCGTTGATTTGGTCAAGGTCACACTCGATTGCAAACCGCTATAGGAGTTAGAAAACATTGGGCGGCGTCGCGGTTGATGAAGGTGATGTGGTCGGCGCGTCATCGTCCGTCGTCGGCGTCGTCGGCAGTTGCGGGTTGGGTGTGAGTGGCGCGGGTTGTTGTTGTCCCGGAATGTTTGAATTGCCAAGTGGCACGCCGGGTCGCGTCGGTTGAATCGAGATAGAAGGCGAGCCTTCGACGGCGGGGGTCGCTGTGCCGTTCGTCGTGCTGCCTGAAACGGCGTTGCCCGGAATCGCGGGGCGGGGCGGGGCGGTAGTTTGAAGTGGTGCAACTGGACGTGCGGGGGCGCGACGATAAATAACCGCGTCGGGCGTTGATGAATCGCGCACTTCGCCGTTATTGCGAACCGCTTCTTCGATTAAGTCGTTGCCGTCGTTGTTCGCACTGATAAGCACACCGTCTTTTCTAACGGTGACGGGAACTGTGCCGAGAATTTCACTAACGATAACCCCCATCATACCGGGTCGCACGGGCGCGGGTCGTTCGAGTGCTTCCGGGTCGGGTGACGGACGCGCGACACCGATTTTGTCGAGTTCTTCGCCCGCTTTTTCGGCATAGCGGCTGTTCGGAAATTCACGCATGAGGCGCGCGTAATACTTCGCGGCTTCGTCCGGTTCTTCTTCGTCAAGGTAGGTTCGTGCCAAATCGTGAAGAACTTGGTCGGTATAAGAAAAGTTCGGATATTTTTCGACGATTTCACGCAAACGCGATTGCGCGCCCTTAGGGTTGTTGGCAGTTCCGAGCGTGAATTTTTGGTAGTAAAAAGTGGCGACATCCAAATCGTGCATCGCTAAGTTTTCCTGCACTTCCGTCAAACGCTTGTTGACTTCGGGACGCAAAGTCGTCGCCGGAAATTGTTGAAGCACGACTTTTAATTGTTGTTCGGCTTTGCGCGCGTGTTCGGTCGAACGACTCGGCAAACCCATCTGCCGCATTTCGGCTTCCGCCATTTTTAACATCACGTCATCGGCAAGGACGTGCGTCGGGAAGAACGTCAACCAATCGCGGTACGACGCTCCGGCTTGAATCAAAGCACTGGTCGTGCCTTCGCGGTAGAACGTATCGGCAATCGCCAATTTAGCGAGCGGCAGGAACGGAGATTCCGTGTAGGTTGTGACGATAGTTTGAAAAAGCAAGCGCGCCGTGTCGTAACTGCTTTTGCGCGTTTGTCTGACCGCTTCTTCAAACAGTTCGCGGTCGCGTCCCGGTGCGACGGTCGTGGTTAATTCTTCATACTTACTCGTGCCGCCGCCGCCAAACGGGTTGAGTTTGCCGAAGAAACCTTCCTTCTTTTTCTTGTTGCCACTGCCGGACGCGGCGATTTCCCTGCTGCCGCCAAGCCGCCGACGTTCTTCCGCCGTGCTTTGCAAACCGGAATCAATGCGCGTGTTCACGTCCGTGACCGCCGCTTCGAGTTTGGCAATATCGCTCACGTCAAAGCGTTCGGCGCGGTCTTGTTTGCCGCGCAAGTTCGCCGTTTCACTCAAGAACGAAGCTACTTCGCGCTCCAACCCGCGAAGCCGTGCTGCCCCGTCTTCGGTCGCGGTCATCGTCTGACTTTTCTCGTCATCCTTCTTTTTATCCTTGCCTTTGTCATTCGCGTTATAAACCGCGATGGCACTATTGAGCGTGCGGCGCAAAGTGTCGAGGCGCGCCCGCACGACTTCCAAACGCTGCGCGGGCGTGCCTTCGCCTTGCTGTTGAACAAGCGGACGGGCGGCGCGTGCCGCCGTTGTGTTGACGACGGGCATCGCCACCAAACTCGCGGAGACGATCAACAAACTCATTGAATTACGAAATAACATTGCGGAAACCTCCAAAGTATTACTACCGAAAGCGCGAACACAGATTATGCGCGAAAGAATTATTGATGACGCAAAGCGACGAAACTTTGCACGGCGGACGTTTATTTGAAATATAGAATTTCAACGCTTCGCATCCATTTCGAGATTTGAGATGTTCAATTTCAAATTGAAACCGCTTGTGCTGAAGCTCACCTGCCGCCCGACCACAGCGACAACCTACGACGTGCCGCGCAAGGTTGATGAAAGGCACGCTGAGGGCGGTCAGGTGCAGTGCCTTGTTCGGCGGCGCGTCGCATACATCATTTTGCCTTTGATACACCCCTCACTCACAAGCTTACAGGCTTAACGCCGCAAAGATCGAGATCAGAATAAAGAATACCCATTGCGGCAACTGCATAGGACTTACTCTATAAGCCATGATCAGCCCGAAGCTAAGCAGCGCACAGCCGACAGAAAAGATCATCATCGTCACGACTAACGCAGCGTTGCCCGGAAAGAAGAAAGCGTAACTGAAGGCTCCAGTCATCAACAAGAGCATCAGCGTTACTATGTGCCAGCAGTAATAAGCAGTCAGTTTAGGAACTTGGTCGAGGTCACTTTTAAGCAAGGGCGTGGCAATTTCCCGTCCACCAACAAAGAGATGCACGGCAAACGTGACGAAGGACAGAATCGTTGCAACCAAGAGAAACCAGTTCATAAGATAGCCGCCGAACAAGTTCTTAAACCCACTGCGTTCCGGCATCAAGCATCGCGCGCACGGTTTCTTCGGGGTTAAGTTTCTCACCGAACACGGCACTGCCCGCGACGATGATATTGACTCCGGCACGCACGACTTCGGCGGCGTTGCGCGTATCCACTCCGCCGTCAATTTCAATCGACGTGTTTAGCCCGCGCTCTTCAATCATGCCGCGCAAACGGCGCACCCGCTCAAGCGAACGCGGAATAAATGTCTGCCCACCGAAGCCGGGATTGACCGACATCAGCAACACATAATCCGCGACTTCTATAACTTCTTCGAGATGTGTGAGCGATGTTCCCGGATTGATGGCAACTCCGGCACGCGCACCTAAGTTTTTGATGTGGGCGAGCGTGCGAAGTATGTGCGGGTCGGCTTCGACGTGAATCGAAACCATGCTTGAACCGGCTTTGATAAAGTCTTCGACGTATCTGCCCGGTTCGGTAATCATCAAGTGCGTGTCGAGCGTCAGATTCGTACACGTCTTCAACCACTTGACCATAGGAATCCCGACCGTGATATTCGGCACGAAATGACCGTCCATCACATCAACGTGCAGAAGTTCCGCGCCGCCGCGTTCGGCGGCGGCGACATCTTCTCCGAGCCTGACCCAGTTTGCCGATAAAATCGACGGCGCGATTTTAAGCGACGCATCCATCATTCTTACGTCTCGCTCATCGGTGCGCTCAACCTGTTTAGTGTCTTGCATAATCGTGCGTTTCGATTCTTGTGTTTAAGGGCGAGTATTACGGTTGGCGGGCGAGGCGGTGGTTCGATTGTTGGGGTTGCGAGTATTGGTGTTGCGGTTATTTGAATTGCGATTGTTGGCGTTCCGGTTGTTCGCGTTTGAAGTCGTGTTGCGGTTCGCGTTGTTGGCGTTTGAACGGTTCGCGTTATTCGTGTTGGCGTTCGCGCGGTTCGCATTGTTCGCCGCGTTGGTATTGGCGGCGTTGTTCGTCGCGTTGCCGTTATTGGCGTTGCGATTATCGTTCGTCGTATTGCCGTTATTAGAATTGTTCGCGTTATTCGCGTTATTGGAGTTACGCTTGTTGGCGTTCGTATTACGCGCGCGGTTGTTGGCGTTCGTGCGCGCCAGCACGGAAACGGCGCGATTATCGTTCGAGTTTTGACGGTTCGAGTTGACTGCCGAATTAGCTTCTTCGGCGACTTCGGCTTCGAGTTCGGCGGCTTCGAGTTCGGCTTGCGCGATGGCTTCTTCGCCTTCTCTCGCCTGCGTGCGGCTGACGACGACGGCGATAGTTTGTCCGGCTTTGACGGTTTCTCCGGCGCGCGGATTCTGGTCAAGAACCGTGTCCGCCTTCGCGTTCGGCGAATAGCGCGAAGCCCGCACGCGCATGTTTAACCCGGCTTGCTCAAGCGCGTCTTCGGCGGAAAAGCGGTCGTTGCCGACGACCTTCGGGACGTTAACTTCGGGGCTGCGAAGACTGTAATAGACCGCCCCGGCGACGCCCGCGACGAACAACATAGCACCGAGCGCGATGACTCCAAGCCGTCCGAGAGCGCGCATAATTCCTTGCGTGAATGATGCCAAAATAAATCGTACTGCCTGTTAAATAGAATGCCGAAACGCACGGCGTTGGGATGCTTTCAATCTCGACCTTTAATCTTGATAAGCGGCGAAGTCTAACACCCGCGCCGAGACAGTCGCAAGCCGTTCAAACCGCGTTTACAATCCTCACACAACCCATGCGGCGCGCCGCATGACCGCGATAAAAAAGCCTTCCGTGTCGTCACGATGCGGAAACGTGCGCGCGAAATCGTCATCCGAGATGAGCGACGATAAGACTTTCGGACGCTCAACCTGCCACTCACGATTCGCGTTCAAAAACCCTTCGATGACCCATTCGTTTTCTTCATGCTCAATCGAACACGTCGAATAAATCAAACGCCCGCCATCGCGCACAAGCGTCGCGGCGTTCGTTAAAATCCTTGCTTGTCGCTCGCTCAAATCATCAATATCGGAAGGCGCGATGCGCCACCGGATTTCCGGGTTATGCCTGAGCGTACCCGTTCCCGAACACGGCGCGTCAACCAGCACGGCATCGAAACTACCATCACGAAACGGCAAAGCCCGCTCCGCGTCATACACGACGGGGAAGATGCGTTCGAGGCGTTGCCGCCCCGCGAGTTCACGCAACACGCGCAAACGATGCGAATGTAAATCGCCCGCCACGACGCAAACACCATCAGACACAGCACCGTCCGGGACATTTCTATTTGCTTCACCAAGCACGCTGATATGTGTCGTCTTGCTTCCGGGCGCGGCGCACACGTCGAGTATGTTTTCGCCCGCACGCGGCGCGACGATGTGCGCGACCAATTGCGAAGCTTCATCCTGTAAATAAATGCGTCCGTCGCGCGCCATGTTTTGAAGCGTCGCACCCGCGCCCTTCGCCCGCCACGCACGCGGCGTTATCGCGGAAGGCTCAACCGTTATTTCCGTCATTGTCTCCGCCGCATTCAACTCTGCCAAGATGCTGGTTTCGTCTTGGTCATTGATGCGAAATGCGACGGGCGGCGTGTGGTTGTTCGCTTCCGCTAAACTCGCGGCTTCGCTCGCGCCGAACCGCACGCTCCATCTCTCAATCAACCACACCGGATGCGACGTGGCGATAGCAGTTCGTTCCGCATCCGTTTTCGCCCTCACCGTCGGGTCGTATTCGGCTTCGCGTCCGGCGCGTCTTAACACGGCGTTGACGAATCCGGCGGCAGACGCGAGATGCGCCCGACGCACAAGGGCGACAGATTCATTGACCGCCGCCGAATCCGGCACACGCTCCAGAAACCGCATCTGATACAAACCCAAACGCAACGCCAGACTCACGCCTGCATCCAGTTTTTCAACCGCACGTCCGGCGAAATGCGCGACAACGCAATCAAGCCAAAGCTGATGACGAAGCACGCCCATCACAAGTTCATACGCGAGCGCACGGTCAACGCCCGACAGCCTTTCACTCATCGTCGCCAACAACGGAGCGGCAAACGCACCTTCCCCTTCGACCCGTCGCAAAACCTCAAACGCCGCGATGCGCGCCGGAGAAACACGTTCCTTAGTTTCACCCGCACGCGCATTCGACGTTAGATTTTTCGCTTTACTCACTCGATATTCACTCAAACTTTGTACCCGCCGTGACGCGCATTCCATTCAAAGCATCGCGCACACTTATGCGCCGCTTCCCTTCCGGTTGAACTTCGATTAAACCGAGCGCGCTGCCCTGCCCGCACCGAACGATTAAATTCTCCCCACGCGCCTCAATAATTTCTCCGGCATCATGCGCCGCATCATCGTTCATCGCTTCGCCATTTATATTTTCGTTGACGACACGCGCCCGCCACACAATCAACCGGCGACTATTGAGCGTTGTAAAAGCAAGTGGCGAAGGCTGCAAACCGCGCACGCGACGTTCAATCTCATTCGCGCTCTTAGTCCAATCTATATGCCCCATGTCGCGCGTCAACATCGGCGCGTGGCTCGCTTCGCCTTCTTGTTTGCGAGGTGTTAAGTTCGGCAATTCCCGCAACGTCTCGCTCAATAAATCCGCCCCCATCTCCGCCAACCGCGCGGTCAAATCCGTCGCTGTTTCTTCCTTCTCAATCGTCGTCCCGCGTTGCAATAAAATGTCGCCCGTATCCAACCCCTCGTCCATCTGCATCGTCGTCACGCCCGTTTCCATATCGCCCGCCATCACCGCCCAATTTACCGGAGCCGCACCGCGCCACTTCGGAAGCAGAGAGAAATGGACATTGATGCAACCGTGCTTCGGCGTATCGAGCAAAGACACAGGCAGAATCCGCCCGTAAGCGACAACGACACACGCATCCGCTTCGTGTGAAGCGAACAACTCGCGCGCTTCATCGGTCTTGATTTTCGTTGGTTGATAAACAGGCAGGTTCAAATCCATCGCCGCTTCTTTGACAGGCGGCGCGGTCAACTTATTTCCGCGCCCCGCGATGCTGTCGGCGCGCGTCCACACCGCGACGACATCATGCCCATCGGCAACGATGCGCCTTAGCACCGGCACGGCGGCGGTGGGCGTTCCCATGAAAACTATTCTCATCGAATTTTCAAAACTTGTCTGAAGCGATAAGTTTAGCCATCGTCCGGTTCATCGCTTGGTTTCAAACGTCGCTCGAACTTCAACAACTGATTTTCCAAACGCAACAACATCATGCCGCGCTCATGTTCGTCCTTATCGCGCACGGTATAAATCTCGTAACGCAATTGCTCAACTGCCAGCGTCAAATCTTTCATTGACTCTTGCAACTTTGCGATGTCATTCGCGTTATGCTCTGTTTTATCCGTGAGCAAGATGACTTGCCGCATGACTTCAAAAAATCTTTTCCACACGATAATCAGGTTCTTTTCAGACGCGCCAAAACCGATTCTGTTTCATCGCGCAAGCGAGCAGTACGCTCTTGCGTCTCTCCGATACGCATCAATTTTTGACTTACTTCTTCGATGGCTTTAATGACTTCGGCTTTGTAGTCAATCTTTTCTTCTTTCGGCGTTTCCAAAGTTATTGTCTTACTCATAATTCTCAACTCCACAATTTGTAATCTACTTCAATCGGTCAAGAATAACTTGCGTCTCGTCTTGCAGACGTTCTGTATTGTCCTGTGTTTCCGCAATCTCTTTATGTATCACGGTCATCTTTTCGATGTAATCGTTAATCATCGCTTTATAATCAACCCGCTCATCTTTCGCCGAATCTATCGTGATTGTCTTACTCATAATTTTAACCTCATTAATTCTTTAACCGTGCGGTCAATCGCTTTCGTTATCTACGATTGACCGCACAACATAAACGCTCAACCATCAAACGCCCGCGTCGCGTTGCGTTCCCTTCGTGTCGCCTTTGCGAACTTTTTCCGACACCAGTTTCGCTTGCATAAACAAGCCCAAGTAATCGCGCCCGCCCGCTTTGGAATCCGTTCCCGACATGTTGAAGCCGCCGAACGGATGAACGCCGACGAGTGCGCCCGTGCATTTACGATTGAGATATAGATTGCCGACGTGAAACTCGTCGCGTGCCTTCTCCAGATTCGCTTCGTCGTTCGTGTAAGCCGCGCCCGTCAAACCGAACTCGGTATCGTTGGCAATCTCAAGTGCGTGGTCAAAGTCCCGCGCTTTGATTACCGCCAACACGGGACCGAAAATCTCTTGCTGTTCAATCGTACTTCCGGCTTCGACATCCGCGATGACCGTCGGTTGAATCACAAAGCCTTCGCTGTCATCCGCCGTTCCGCCCGCGACGACGCGCCCGCCTTCGCTCTTTCCCTTTTCGATAAACTCGGTGATTGATTTGAACGCTTTGCGGTTGATGACCGCGCTCATGTTCGTCTTCGCATCCGCCGGATTTCCGATGATGAGTTTCTGGGTTTTCTCGACGATTTTCCCAAGCAATTCATCGTAAATATCTTGGTGAATTATCGCGCGTGAACATGCCGAACACTTCTGACCGGAGAAGCCGAACGCCGCCTGCACAATGCCCGTCGCGGCTTCTTCCAAATCGAAATCTTTATCTACGACAATCGCGTCCTTGCCGCCCATCTCCGCGACCACGCGCTTAATCCAAATCTGACCTTCTTGTGTTTTCGCCGCGCGTTCATTCACACGAAGCCCGACTTCCTTCGACCCCGTGAAGGCGACGTAGCGTGTCAACTTGTGGTCAACGAGAGTGTCACCGACTTCACCGCCCGCACCCGTCACGAAGTTGACGACCCCTTTAGACATTCCGGCTTCTTCCAGCAACTCGAAAAACTTTATCGCAATCGTCGGCGCGTCGCTCGAAGGCTTCAAGACGACCGTGTTTCCGGTCACGACACCCGCGACCGTCATGCCCGCCATAATCGCCAGAGGAAAATTCCAAGGCGGCACGACGACTCCGACGCCGAGCGCGATATATTTCAGTTGATTCTCTTCGCCTTCGATTTTTGTGAGCGGTTGACCTTCCGCATAACGCAACATCTCGCGCCCGTAGAACTCAAGAAAATCAATCGCTTCCGCCGTGTCGCCGTCAGCTTCCGCCCACGTCTTGGCGACTTCATAAACCATCCATGCCGAAAACTCGTGCTTGCGTTCACGCATCAAGCCCGCCGTCTTAAACAACAATTCCGCGCGCTCATTCGCACTCGTTCTGCTCCATGTCTTGAAAGTTTCGTGCGCGGCTTCAATCGCCCGATTCGCCTGCGCCGCCGATGCTTTCTGAAAACGCCCGACAACCTGTTTATGATTCGCCGGATTAACCGACTCCATCACGCCGCTTTCGCCCCTGACGCGCTCGCCGTTAATAACTAATTCGTATTCGCGTCCCAACTCGCCTTCGACTTTTTTAAGCGCGTCTTCCATCGCACGCTTGTTTTCATCTTTAGTAAAATCCGTGAACGGTTCGTTTTTGAAGTCATCTGTTTTCTTTATTGTCGCTGACATTTTGAAACTCCTTATGGTTAATCGCTTCGTGGTTGTAAATCGTTTTTGGTGTCTTGCCTGTCTGAATGTTGACTGCACATTTTGCCGCTTATCATAAAGCTTGCAAACGCACGCATCTGTCTTCGTTGTACTTTCCCGCTTCGGTGAACAAAGGTTGGTTGTAGATGCGCGTCGCCGTAGCATTGCCCCTCATATTCGCTTCGAGCGCGGCGGCTCGTTTCGCCAGTGAATGTTCGCGCTCCAATCTCCACTTTGAAAGCAAATCGAGATACGCGACGGAATCAATCTTCAAGTTTTCCACTTCATTTATAAACTCGAAGTCATCGAGAAAATTCACCATCGCAATCGCGTTGATAATCTCCAAAATCATCTCCATCGTCCGCTCGCTGCCAGCCAGAAAATCCCACAACTCCGCCGCTAAAAGAAACTCATCCGGCGCGATGTACTTGCGAAAGTCCACGCTGTATCGCGCGAAGCGTACCTTGTCATAACCCGTCGGCGTCACGCTCAAAGGGTCGAACGGAAACCCCAAATAGTACCGGATTTCCTTGTTCGGATACTTGTTTCGCAAAGCGGCTTTCGCTTCCAGCATCTTGTCCTTTTCATACTTGAAAACACCTTTGTTCGGCTTCACGGTTTTCAGTTCGAGACACACGATTTGCCCCGCGTCCTGATAGAAAACATCGGCGGTGAAATCCGTCGCCGCGATTGTTTCCACATCATCACCGACAAATATCAATTCATTTTCCGCATCAACATTCGGCTGACGCACACCGTTTGACAACTCCGTGACGATAGTTGATACCGCGCGCTTCTGGCTTGGCGAAAGTTTTAATGTCGCGGTTCTTCTGGTTGTAAATTCCTTTTTCGCTCCATCGCAAAGAATGTGCGCGACGTTCTCAAAAAAGTTTTGTCCGAGCGTCGTGCTTAATCCATGCGCCCAACTGCTCAAACTGATAAAGAACGGGATTGATAAAACTTTACCCGTGAGTTTGTCAGCGAACGCGCCGAGAAACGCTTGATGAAACGGAGCATTGCGGCTTTGTGCCAAGTCATCTGGAAAACTGTCAAAGCGCGACTTTAGAACCTTAATGACTTCGAGCGCGATTTTTTCTTGCTTTAACGTGTCAATCACTATCTTTTGCCTTGAGATGGAAAATGGTTTCCGAATACGCGCCTTTATCTTTTTCCGTTCGATTCAAGACCGGACGCTTGAATCGTTTGTGGATTTTTAACCGCGCGGCTTCGGCAATCTGTGGATAAAGATTGTATTTGTCATTTGCGACGAGAAAGATATTAAAATCATCGGCAAGATATTTACGGCAGTTGCTCAATACACGCGAAACGCCTTGTGCATATTCTTGTTGGGCTTGCTTGCCTTGCCCTTTTCGCATCGCTCCGATTTCTTGCCCGTCATGCCGCTCAAAGCCGAACAAGTCATAAGCGTAGGCGTGCTGTTCATGGTAATCAATCAAACCAACATAAGGCGGACTTGAAAAGATGCCTTTGATTTTTCGTTGCGCCACGATTTCAGCCAAGCGCGGACTGCGTTTTTCCAGTTCAGATTGTAAGTCTATTGACTCGGAATTACCGTTCAAACAAATCTGTTGGGCTTCGGTTTTCAGTCGTGCGAAGTGCGCGAGACGTTGCAAACTATCTTTGCTGTAACGCTCCCACCAAGACAAAATCGAAAACAACGGCTTGCATATTTTGCCGTGCTTCGCGCAGTAGTAAGGTTTGGTTATCGGCTCAACAAGCGTCGCTAAATCGGCGTGCGTCGTCGCCCGACAACTGCGAATCGTGCGGCTTAAAATCACCGCCAAGACTTTTTTTGTGCGCTTGTTTTGAACCTTTTTAATTTGCTCAAACGCGAAGTCAATTTCTTGTCTGACCGATTGCAAATACCACTTTGTCAAAAACCTTGCATCTCGTGGTTGCGTGATTTGGATTTGAAACTCTTCAGCTAATCGCTCGAAAGTCGGTAAAAACTCTTGCTCTTTTTCAGCCGCATAGGTTCTTTCGTCAATCTCTTTTAGTCGCGCCTTTATCTTAAACTCCGGCGAAGGAAAAAATTGATTGTTGTAGATGTTTAGTTCTTCAACCAATTCGCGCTCGAAGCTGATGTATTTTGAATCAACGACAAACGCCCGCAGAGCTTCCGTAATTGTTTTGATTTGCGTGTGTAAATCATATAAGTCAACGCTCTGAATTTTCACGTTTGAAATCAATGCGTTGAAAGCGGAAACGTCTATGCCAACGGCGTGCAAACCCATTTCGGCGGCTTGCACTAAAGTTGTTCCGCTACCGCAAAAAGGGTCAAGCACAACATCGCCGCGCTGAAAAAAGGCTTCGGTTTTGAAATCGTCCGTGCGTCCGTCTAAGAAATACTCGACTAACTGCGGAATGAATTTTCCCTTGTATGGATGCAATCGGTGAACATGCTTCGTCGTCTCTGCTTCTTTCAAATTTTCAAACGCTAAAGCCCAATTCAGGTCATCGCCAAGCTGCCTTTTCCAGTCAATTTCGCGGCTGCCATAATATGACTTGTAGTAGTCCGTAAGTTCTTGTTCATCAACGAAGGTTGCGCCGTTGTCACCGCGCTTGCTGATTCTCCCGTAGCTAATCAGATATGCGATGTTGGAAGCCGTGACGTTTCTATTAACGTAACGGCTCGCAAATTCGCTCGCCTCTTTTATGGTTAATAATCTTGCCATTAAGCTTTATTCAAACAAAGACTGAAGTTGTCATGAGACATTCTTGTCTTTAGTTTCCTCATCCGTTTCTTCATCCTCACCGTCTTCTACTTCCTCATCATCTTCACCGTCTTCAAAGTCGTCATCATCGTCATCTTCGCTCTCCTCCTGTACTTCCAAGTCTAGGTGGTAGCTGATGGCAAACTCTATTGCTTCACCCCAATTGACGCCATCAGGGAATTTGTCTTCTACAATCACGATTTCTTCATCGGTAAGCTCACGCCCGAATCTTTCTATCGCAATGTTTTGAATATCTTCGACCATAATCCTATAAACTACACGTTCCCAATCACCGATAGCTTTATCTTCCGTGTCTTCCATCTTTCGCTCCTTGTTTGCTTGATAAATTTAATCTCCGCGTTTTCATCGGATGAACTTTTACCCGTTCACTTTCACCACTCGCCCTGCTTTATCAGTTTTCTGATTCGTCGCTTTGCCATTTCGCGCTTCAAGGGCGAAGTGCGTTGTAAGAAAAGCACGCCGTCTAAGTGATCTTTTTCGTGCAGCATACAGCGCGCGGTCAACTCCAGCCCGTCAACTTCAAACTCTTTGCCGTTCACATCTTGAGCGCGCACGACGGCGCGCATAGGACGTTTGACATCGAAGAAGATGCCGGGAAATGAGAGGCATCCTTCTTCGGCGGTGTACTCGCCTTCGGTGTGCAAGACTTTCGGGTTAATCATCGCAATCTTCTGTTGCGGGTCTTTGCCGCCGGAGCAATCCATCACGAAAACCTGCTTCGACACGCCGACTTGCGGAGCGGCTAAACCGACTCCGGGCGCGTTATACATCGTCTCGAACATATCGCTGACAAGCTGTTTCAAATCGTCGTCGAACTCCGTCACCGCGTCGCCCGCACGCTCTAAAACCGCTTCCGGGTATTTAACTATTTTCAGAATCGCCATTTTGTTTTGTCTCTCGATTGTTGTTTGTGCCGCGAGTTTAACACTTTCGTCGGGTTGGATAACTTCCGCTTTCAGCGACCTCAAATGGCATTTGACGCGACTCATAAACTCGCTTTTGAGCATTCTCATGTCAACCGGCATTCGATGCAAATCGCTTCGGGATAAGGGCGTTTGAAATCTCACGCTTTCGTGCGGTTGAGCCGGGAAACGCGCTTGATTTCGTCGCCGTCGTCAAAGCTTTTCCGTCATATAGTGTTAATTTCGAGTGCCGTTTTTTGTCAGAATCGCACTTGATTTGCGTGCGCCCGAAGTATTAAGGTGAGAACTTTCCAGTTGAACATAGTGTGTGCGCTCTTTAAGCGGTGTGGATATGTAGTGGACAACCTCTTATATCCGCGCCGCTTCTTAATAACGCCGGAGCGGTGATTGAAACATCGCTTTGACAATTTTTTTATAACGGCATCTTATTTGCTTGCGAACTTAACGACGCGCTCCTGCCATAGCAGGAACTTGCCACACGCGGCATCAAGCCCCACATCCTTTGGCAGCGATGAGCGCATCGCTTAAAGGCTTCAACTTCACAAGCAAGGACGGAAGACGCCGATGATTGCAGCCATCGAAATGAATAATCACATCGCCACTCATAAAAAGGTTTATCTCGACCCTGACCAGAAAAGCCCGCGCGCCCAAGAGTTTGAAGAAAAGCTTGGCGCGAAAATCGTCGGACAGGAGCGCGCCGTGCGTCGCGTCAGTGGTTTGTACCAAATTTTTCTCGCCGGTTTGAATCCGCAAAATCGTCCCATCGGCACGATGCTTTTCTTAGGTCCGACGGGTTCGGGTAAAACGCGCGTCATCGAAGCGGCGGCGGAAGTTCTGCACGGCGACCCGAACGCGATTATTAAAATAGATTGCGCCGAGTTTCAGCACTCACACGAAATCGCCAAACTCATCGGCTCACCTCCCGGCTATCTCGGACACCGCGAAACCGCGCCTTTGCTGACGCAGGAAAACCTTGACCGCTTCCATACCGACGACGTAAAACTTTCGTTCGTGTTGTTTGACGAAATCGAAAAAGCTTCCGATGCGTTGTGGCAACTTCTGCTTGGCATTCTCGATAAAGCGACGCTCACGCTCGGTGATAATCGGCGGGTTGATTTCACGAACACGATGGTCTTTATGACATCGAATCTCGGAGCGCGTGAGATGTCGGAATTGATTACGGGCGGCATCGGCTTCGCTCCGGTCGCCGGAAATCGCAACCCGAACGATACGGAAGTTGACCACAAGATTTACCGCACGGCGGTCGAAGCCGCGAGACGTAAATTCTCGCCGGAGTTTATGAACCGCATTGATAAAGTCGTCGTCTTCCGTTCACTGAAAGAGCATCACTTGCGGCAGATTTTGAATCTCGAACTCGCCGCCGTACAGCAACGCATCATACACTCGAACGCGGCGAAGTTCGTTTTCCAATGTTCCGATGAAGCGAAAGATTTCCTGCTTCAAGAAGGCATTGATTTCAAATACGGAGCGCGTCACCTGCGTCGGGCGATTGAACGCTTTCTCGTTTATCCGCTCTCAAATCTGGTGGCGACCGAACAGGTCGGCTTGGGCGACCTCGTTCATGTTGATATTGATTCGAGAACCGGCAAACTGATTTTCTCGAAAGACCCGAACGGCGTGGTTATCAGCGACGCCGCACCGGATGAAACATTCGAGGAAGAAGAAATCGGCATGTCCGGCGGCGTCGGTCTGCCCTTGCCGCAAACCAGAGTCGCCAAGCGCGGGCAAGGTCGCAGCGAAAAAGCGGAAGGCTAAGTTTCAGTTCCATTTTCAACTTATTCAAAAAGAGAGGCGATGAAATCATTCATCGCCTCTCTCTTTTTGGGGTTGTAAGCTGTCGCTGAAGTCCCGACACCGAAGCAATTTTCAAACTGCAGATGCACCATCAATGGTTAATTTCCGTTTGATTCTTTGTCCACATTACGCGCCAATAAAAGTTTTTCAAACTGCAATAATCGGGTTTCCGACAGTAACCCAAGCTTTTCGCGTTCGTGTTCTTCTTTCTCGCTGATGCGGTGAATCTCGTATGCCAATCGCTCAAGTGCTGATGCTAATCTACGCACTTCCTCGCGTAGTTCTTTGTTCTCTTCACGATTACGTTTCGTGTCTTCAGCCAGCATCAACAATCGCTTTGCCATATCAAGGATTTGTTTCCACATACCATGTTTAAGCGGCTTCGAGCCTCTCTAAAATTTCTCTCGTCTCCGCTTTCAAACGGTCAATTTCTTTTTGGTCTTCCGCCATCTGCTGTCTGACGACATCAAATTTTTTGATGCACTCGACAACGGATGTTTTGTAATTGATACGATTTTCAGCCGTCGGTTCAAATGTTGTTACGTCGTTCATGTTTTGCCTCCTCGTGCAGTTTAGCACCGTCTTTCAATCCAGCCCGTTTAATCAAAGTTTTAACTTCCGCCCTCGATACGGCGCAAAGCATTGAACGCGATTTCCGCGAGATAAACATCGCGCGCCGTCAACACGGCTTGCAGTGCGGGCTTGGCAGAAACGTCACCGATTAAACCGAGTGCGCGGGCGGCTTCGCGGCGCACATCATCCGGCGTGCGTTCGCCGTTTAGCTGTGCGATTAAAACGGGTACGGCGCGGCGGTCGCCAATCAAACCGAGCGCGATGGCGGCTTCGCGGCGCACAAATTCGTTTTCCTGTATGCGTCGTCGCCGTGATGAACGTCGAAACAAACCTCTCGATTGTTGTGAGTAATTGAGGACTTCGATTAAATCGGGAACGGACGCTTCGCTTCTCAAAACGCCGAGTGCGAAGACCACCGCACCGACTACCGCCGCGCTGTTATCGGTTCGCAAAATCTCCATTAAACGGTTGGCGATGATTTGATTGCCGTGCGCGTTTCCGGCGGCGAAGGCGGCTTGTTCGCGCACAAACTCGTTCTTATCCGCGAGGGCTTTTAATAAGTTGGCGGTCAAATCCGATGGCGATAAGCGTTCGATGGCGTTGATTGCCGCTGCGCGCACGCGCACCGATTTGTCATCCAAGCCTATTGCCGCGATTTGTGCCGCGTCCCTGCGTCCGAGCGCGCCGAGTCGTATCACGGCGTCGAATCGCGCTTCTTCATCATCCGACATCAAGCGTGCGCGTTCGCGTGCGATGATGGATTCCGGCGCGAGTGTTGGGGTTTGAGATTGGTTCGATTCGCCTTTTCCCGACACCACGCACGAAAAGGTGATGACGAAGATGAGCGATAAGCACACGCCCGTTTTCGCAAAGTGGTGTGAAAGTTTTTCGATGGTGAAACCCACTTCAGTAAGAATCAATTTTGGTGGCGACCGTGTGCATCGTGTCAACTAACAGCACGGCGATGGGCGGATAGAAAAGCATGTCGGGACGCACGTTGTTACCAAAGAAGAATGCCATATCAACCAGCAACGTGTAATAAACATATTTGCTGGCAAGCAAACCCAAACCGAAACTCGCCGCGTAACCGAGAATCAGAAACGCGGTCGCGGTCGTGCGCGCGAAAGGCTTCGGCAATGGTTCGCCTTCTTCGGTGATGGATGTGGTTTCCGTCGCTTTGTATGTGTACCGGCGGAAGCTGTCGCGTATGCGGAACGCGATGTGACACAGACCGACGGTGAACAGCAACAACACGATTAAGCGTCCGGTATTGTCCGTCGTATCCCAGATGCGCGGCTTAAACACCGCCACCATGAAGGTCGAAAGAAACAGTGAAACGGTCGTAAAAACGGCTTGCGAACGATATTGATTTTCCTTTCGTTCGGCTTCCATCCAACGGTCAACCGCCGCGTCCCAACGACGCTGCACGGCGGCGCGGCGCATACGTCGCGCGTGCGGATTGTTCGAGTCCATCACCGATGACCCGGATTGCCACCCCAGATTCTGCCGTTGATTATCGTAACGCGCACGTTCTTCCGCGTTACTAAGCGTGCGATACGCGAGCGCGATTTGCGCGAAGTCGCGGGCTGAAGCTTGGTCTTCACGGTTCACATCCGGGTGATGCTCACGCGCCAGACGACGATACGCGGTCTTTATTTCGCGTATCGTCGCCGTGCGTTTCACGCCGAGCATTTGGTAGTAGTCAATCACCCTTTTTCTCTAATGCCGCTTCTTTTAATTGTTTGCTTTCTCCCAATCAAAACCTTCAGACATGAGCAAACCAATCCGTAAAATCTCATACGACTTTACCGCGTACCTCAACTCCACTCTTTCATTCTTAGCGTAGCCGACAACCTTAAAAACAAATAAGCCGCGCTTGTCCCTTTCATTCAATAGAACAGCATAAGTATGATTTAGCTCGACCTTCACAGCTTGTGCAAACTTTGAAAACTCTCCATAAGAATGAACTCGCTTGAGATTAAAGGCGCGTGATGCGGAAACTTCTTCCAGAGAAACATCTGCACCTAAATCAGCAATTAACGACATATCATCGCCAGCTGTCGAAGCCGTAAAATAATCTTCCGACCTACACGCGCCATTAAAGAGCAAATCAGGATCGCTCCGTTGCTTGGAATACGCCGACAAAAAAAGCGCAGTGTTCTGATAGCCTTGCTGAAACTCATCTGACGAGCGACAACTGTATGACGGCGACAGCATAACGGTTTTTATCGTGTGCAGTTCGGGAAGCTCATACTTTTGATTTGTGTTTTGAGCAACCGGAGAAATGCTTGCCACAAGCACAATTATGACCAACAAGCCAAATGTTTTCATATTGCTTTCCCCCAAGCTGTGAATCATCGAAAAGCACCGAACGCTTCTATCTACTTCATACCGTCGCGGGCATATCGTTCGACGAGATTGACCAACATCCGAACCGCGATGCCCGTCGGACCTTTCGCGCGGTGCGGTTTCGCGTCGTCGCTCCACGCCGTACCCGCGATGTCAAGGTGCGCCCAACTCGTATCTTCGGCAAACTCTTTTAAGAAAGCCGCCGCCGTAATCGTGCCGCCTTTGCGTCCGCCGATGTTTTTCAAGTCCGCGATGTCGGACTTGATTTGCTTTGAGTATTCTTTATCGAGCGGTAGTTGCCAGTACTTTTCACCGACTTCCGTACCCGCCGCGATAATGTCGTTGATAAGTTTTTGGTCAGTCCCCAAAACCGCGACGTTGACATCGCCCAGAGCGATGACGACCGCGCCCGTCAGCGTCGCCAAATCTATGAGATGCGTCGCGCCGAGTTTCTTGGCGTAACCTAAAGCGTCCGCTAGAATCAAACGCCCTTCGGCATCGGTGTTGATGACTTCAATAGTTTTTCCGTTCATCGCGCGCACGATGTCGCCCGGCTTAATCGCCCGCGCGTCCGGCATGTTCTCCGACGACGGCACAACGCCCAGCACGGGCATTGAAGGTTTGATTTGTGCAATCGCACGCATCGCGCCGAGAACCGCCGCCCCGCCGCACATGTCGTACTTCATCTGCTCCATGTTCTCGCCGGGTTTAAGCGAGATGCCGCCCGAATCGAAAGTTAACCCTTTGCCGACAAGCGCGAGAAGCGGTGCGCCTTCCTTCGCTTCATAACCTTCCGGCGTGTACTTCAAAACAATCAACTTCGCGGGTTCAACTGAACCGCGCGCAACGCCCAACAACGCCCCCATGCCTTCGGCTTCCATGCGCTCATGATCAAGCACATCAATTTCAAGTTTGTATTCGTCCGCGATTCCCTGCGCGCGTTCCGCCATCACCGTCGGCGTCATATACAGACCGGGTTCGTTCGCAAGGTCACGCGCGAAGTTGACCGCTTCACCGACGACGCGCCCGCGCTGTGCCGCTTCACGCCCCGCTTCCCCGTCGCCCGCGTCAATGATGACGAGACGTTCGATGCTTCTCTCTTCGCGGTCACTCGTCCGGTACTTATCCGTATCGAACATGCCGAGTATCACGCCTTCGACCGACGCGCTGATGTAACTTGACGCTCCGTCATCCGAAGCGTTTCCGTTGCTTCCACCACGCGGCATAAAGCCGATAGATTTGACGTTTTTACCGCGCAGGAAACGCGCCGCCGCACCCGCGAGATTTGAGGCGTGCGCCGCCTTATATTCTTCACGTTCGCCCGCACCGATAAGCAACAGACGTTGCGGACGCGCGTCCTGACTTTCACCGTTCGCGCCGAGATAGAGATAAACCATCTCGCCTTCTTTGCCCGTCAATTCTTCCGCTTCGACGGTTGAACGAATCAAGTTTTTCGTCGTCTCATCCAGTTGATTTGTAAATTCACCATCCGCCGTTTCGCCTTTGAAAAAAGGGATAGCGAGTGCTTGCACACCAAGTTCGCCCGCGCGTTCTGTGCTGACATCAATTTCCATTAGTATTAAAAGTGTCCTTCCGTTTTCGATTTATGCAATTCTAATTTTAGCGTGATTATCGGCGTTAGCCCGTTCTATGTTTATTTTCACGCCATTGACGACAAAGGTCTTTGGCGGCACTTTCCCAAGTCGGAAAGCGAAAACCAAATCCGCTTTCCAACAGCCTTTGTGGAACGACCCGACGACTTTTTAGAAGCAACTCCGTTTCGGTTCTCATAAAAACAGCACCGATTTCCAGCATCAACTTCGTCGCCGGAAGTCCGAGCGGAATGCCCCACGCTTCGCGCAATTCGCGCATAAAGTCGGCATTCGGTAACGGGTTCGGAGCGGCGAGGTTAATCGCACCTTCAATCTCTTGCTTCTCGATGAGCCAATAGACAGCGCGCACAAAATCTTCGTAATGAATCCATGAAACATATTGCCGACCATCTCCGGCGCGTCCGCCGAGTCCGCGTCGGACGATGCCGAGCAGTGTATCGAACACGCCGCCTACATCAGGACTCATAACCATCGCCGCGCGCATCTTCACACGGCGCGTGTGCGGCGAGATGGCTGCCTCATCCATTGCTTGCTCCCACGCCTTCGCCACATCAATGCTGAACCGCCAAGTGTCGGGCGCGTCCGGTTCAGCACCGCCTAAGATGCCGGTAGTCTCATCGTTCGGCGCGTCGTAACGGTGCGCGTAGATTGTCGCGGTACTCATCTGAAGCCACAAACGCGGCGGATGAGAAGCACGACTAATTGCTTCTCCAACAACGCGCGTCGAGTTGACGCGCGACTCAAGTATCTGTCTCCGATTCTCGGCATTGTAACGGCAGTTGACGCTGCGCCCTGCGAGGTTGATAACGACATCGGCATCCTCAAATTCCTCTGCCCAGATGTCGAGCGTTTGCGCGTCCCAAACTGCGACTCGCCACGCGGCACGAACCGGCTTGCGGCTCAAGACAACTACTTGATGATTGTCCGCTTGCAACGACCGCGCGAGTATCGTTCCAACTTGACCAGTGCCACCCGGAATCACAATCTTCATAAATTCTTTTTCAGGCTACGAGCGATGTAAAGGGCTAACTCGCGTTAAGCATTAACGCGAACGTTCTTTTAATTGAGCGCGCGTTTCGCGGTCAACCGTGCGGCGCATTTCGGTTTCGCGTTTGTCATAAAGTTTCTTGCCGCGTGCGACGCCGATTTCCATTTTCACGCGCCCGCCTTTCAGATACACGCGCGTCACAACCAATGTCATCCCTTTAACGCTCGTCGCGTCCGCCAACTTTTCTATTTCGCGGCGATGAAGCAGAAGCTTACGCGCCCGCGTCGGTTCGTGGTTCTCGTCGTGAGCGAAAATGTATGGCGAGATGTGCGCGTTCATCAACCACGCTTCGCCGTCGCGCACGGCAACGTGTGATTCCTTGAGTTGAATCTGTCCGTTCCGCACGCTCTTGACTTCCGCTCCGGCAAGCGCGATTCCGGCTTCGTACTTATCGAGAATAGAATACTCGAAAAACGCCGCGCGATTCGAGACGATTGTTTTTTCGTTTTCATCAGTCGCCATAAAAATTCACTTTGAATGCACGGCACTACCTTCAATCATTTCGGTGTGACCATACACCATCTTCGCTTATTCGGGTTCGTCAACTTCCTGTCGCAAAGGTCTTTGCATGAGACGCTTAATAGCTTCCGCGACTTTCTCATCGCGGTATAACACGGCGTCAACTTCCGTAGTTATCGGCATCTCAATCCCTGCGCGTTCCGCCATTAACATCACGGCGCGCGTCGTCCGCACGCCTTCCGCGACTTCCTTCATGCCCGCCAGAATCGCCGCGAGCGACTTGCCGCGACCGAGTTGTTCGCCGACATAACGATTGCGCGAACTCGCCCCCGTGCATGTTAAAACAAGGTCGCCCAAGCCCGCCAGCCCCATCAAGGTTTCCCCCTTCGCACCGTGCGCGACCGCGAAGCGCATCATCTCGGTTAAGCCGCGCGTCACGAGTCCGGCGACGCTGTTCGTGCCTAACCCCAAGCCGACGATGATTCCGGCGGCAATCGCCATCGTGTTTTTCACTGCCCCGCAAAGCTCCGTCCCGACAACATCGTCATTCGTATAAACACGAAAGTTGCCGACGCTAAACATCTCCTGAATCTCGCCGCCCGCCGCTTCCGATTGGCTCGCGGCGACCACCGCAGTCGGCTGATTAACCGCGACTTCCTTAGCGAACGACGGACCCGACAGACACACGAAACGCTGTTTGACATTATCGCTCAACGTCGCCTCAAGAATCTGCGACACGCGCATTCCGGTTTCGACTTCGATGCCTTTCGTCGCGCTGACGAGCAACGTGTGCGGTTTAATCCTATTGTCCATCGAATGCACGACCTGACGCACGGTGTGCGACGGAACGGCGATGACGATTGTTCCGGCATCATCAATCGCTTCGTTCAAGTCATTCGTCGCGCGCACATTCGCCGGAATAGCGACGCCTTCAAGAAAGGTCGGATGACGATGTTCGCGGTTAATATAATCGGCATTGTCTTTCGAGCGCGTCCACAAACGCACGTCATGCCCACCACGCGCGGCGACCAGACCGAGAGCCGTCCCCCAACTTCCCGCCCCGACAATGGTGATGCGTTTCATAAGTAGTGAATCGTAAATTGTGAATCGTGAATTGTAGAAGCAATCTCATAAATGTTTTCTCTGCGCTCCTCTGCGTCTTCAACTCTGCGGTTCTCTGCGTTAAAAACTTTCTTAACGCAGAGAATCGCAGGGAGCGAAAAAGAAACAGTTTTTATGAGAGTTCTACTTAAACTTACTCTCCGTGCCACCCATCAGGCGGCTGATGTTGGCGCGGTGCATCCACACAATCAAAATCGCGGACGCCGCGAGACTGACGGGCAATGCTGTTTGATTGTTTTTTATAACACCGAAGAATTGAAACATCACCACATACATCGGCAGTGAAAGCGTTCCGATTATCGAAGCCAGCGAAACGTAATGCGTGAGTTTGAAGACGACGAAGAATGTCGCCACCGTGCAGAGCATCGCCAGCGGAGCTAACACGAAAAAGACGCCTAACCCCGTCGCCACGCCTTTGCCGCCGCGAAACTTCAACCATACGGGAAAGACATGCCCGACGATGCACGCGAACCCCGCCGCCGCGCTCAACCACGCGAGGTGTTCATTCGTTCCCGCGAACCACTGCGCGATGAGAACCGCCGCCATCCCTTTCATCGCATCAAGGGCGAGCGTCGTAATCCCCGCCCACTTACCCGCTTTGCGCGAAACATTCGTCGCTCCTGTCCCGCCCGAACCCGTCGCGCGCACATCCGCGCCCTCCGCAAAACGCACGACGAGATAACCGAACGGAATCGAACCGAGCAGATAAGCGACCGCGATGATGAGGCTTGGCACAGATGCGTTCAAGATGATGACCCGATATTAAAGCAAGCGTCGTCTTAA
Organism: Pyrinomonadaceae bacterium MAG19_C2-C3; assembly: GCA_024330265.1. Classification (GTDB taxonomy): domain Bacteria; phylum Acidobacteriota; class Blastocatellia; order Pyrinomonadales; family Pyrinomonadaceae; genus JANDLT01. The sequence continues at coordinate 35,618 of JANDLT010000005.1, forward strand.
AAAATCGAGAGCGGCTTGACTCGCGCGCCAGCGAATCAACTGACGGTCGCCGGGAAGAATTACGCGACGATGTTCGACTCCCGTGTCATCCGCTAACGCGATGTACACGAGTCCGACGGGTTTCTCTGCCGTACCGCCGCCGGGTCCGGCGATGCCCGTCACGCTCAAACCGTAATCCACATTTGCCCGCCGCCTGATGCCTTCCGCCATCGCTTCCGCAACCTGAAAACTGACCGCCCCGTGTGTGGCGATTAAATCTTCCGGCACACCGAGCGAGCGGATTTTCGCATCGTTCGAGTAGGTCACGACGCCTTCCATAAAATACACGGACGAACCCGCGACATCGGTCAAGCGTTCCGCGATGAGTCCGCCCGTACAACTTTCCGCCGTGGCGACGGTCAAGCCTTTGACGGCAAGGCGCATCCCGACAATCTGTTCCATCGTCTCGCCGCGAAATGCGAACACCGCTTCGCCGAGACGTTCTTCGATTTGTCCGGCAAGCCCGTCAAGCAACAATTCGGCTTCCACGTTTGTGCGCGCCGTCGCCGTCAGGTTGACTTCGATTTCGCTCCGGTTAAAAAGAATCGTCGTCTGCGGATTCGTGTACAGCTTATAAACGGGTGCGATGCGCTCATCCACCGCCGATTCGCCCATCCCCGCGACGCGCAAAGTGCGACGCGCGACGCGCACCTCTCCGGCGCGGGCTACAAGTTTCGGCAGCACGAAGTTATCGAACATCGGCTTCATCTCGCGCGGTGGACCCGGCAGACAAGCGACGATTCCCTTATCCGCTTCGATGTACATGCCGGGCGCGCTTCCGTGCGGGTTGTCGAGAAGTTGCGCGCCTTCGACAATCATCGCTTGCCGCGAATTGATTTCCGGCATCTCGCGGTTTAAGCGCGTGAACTTCGCGCGAATGTTTTCAAGCACCGCGTCATTAAATTGCAAACGACGATTGAGGGCGCGCGCCGCGACTTTGCGCGTCACGTCATCTTCCGTCGGACCCAACCCGCCCGTCGTAATCACGATGCTCGAACGCTTCAAAGCATCGCGCATCGCTTCTTCCATACGCACATCATCATCGCCCACGATAGTCTTTAATTTGACTTCGATGCCGATGCTATTCAGACGCTCAGTGAGCCACAAACTGTTCGTGTCCGTGCGGTCAGGCGTAAGCAGTTCCGACCCGGTGGCGATGATTTCAGCAGTAAGCATTTTTAATAGTGGATAGTGGATAGTGGATAACGGATAGTGAAAGGCATTTTGTTTTTAACTATCCACTATCCACTATCCGTTATCCACTAATTAGGCTGTTTTCTTTTCTTCGTCATAGAGGTCGCGCAAGACTTCGGTGATAGGCGGCGGTGCGCTTGGGCGGTTATCGCTTGCTGTTTGTTCGTTAGCGGTGATGCTTGGGCGTGGATTGAAGCGCGCGGCATCGGAAGCGTCGGGTGCGTCGGAACTGTTTCTGTTGGCGTCGTCGAAGAACGAGACGTTGTTGGGCGGCAATATCGGGGTTGTCGCTGGAGTCGAGGTTTTGGTTTTCGCGTTCGCTTCGTGCGGGTTCGCTTCGTGGGCGAAAAGTTTTTGTTGCGTTGAAGCCGCGGCGATTGAAGCTTCGTTGAGTTTGGCGCGGCTTTCTTCGAGCATCTGCGCGGAGCGGGCGGAGCGGGCGCGCTCAAGACTGCGAATCGCCGCCATGGTTTGAGGTCCGCGCGCGGGTTCGCGTTCGAGATTGCGTAGAACTTGAACGTAGCGATGAAGTTCGGGCGAGGCGGTCATACGCCTTGTTTCATTGCCATCGTCGGTTTCGACGATGTGCGCGAGACGTTCGGCGGCAACCGCGTAATCTCCGGCGCGATAAGCGAGCGCGCCGAGTGCGAAGTGGACAAGCGGCGGCGGGTCGCGCAGTTCGTGCAAGATGCTTTCACCGTCGCGCGTGACTTTCGAGATTTCAAAACCGAACCAACGGCGTTCGTCGTCGCGCAAGATTTCACTCGCCGCGATATAGAAATCGAAAATACGTTCGACCTCTTGGCGTTCGGTGTGTTGCACCGCTTTCCACACGAAATAAATCACAAATGCGAAAAAAACTATCACTGGCATGGGTATCCCCATCGTCATCATCATCGCAATAATCACGATGATGGCAAGCAGTCTTTGCGTCGCTTCTTTGTTCTTGCCGCTCATAGCTTTTGGTATGGTGCGTCGCGTGGTTATTCAAATTTGGATTATTCGACCGGCGTGACATCGCCGCGATCCGAAGGGCTGGTCGCTTCAACTACCGTCGCTTCTTCGATGATTTCCAAAGAGTAAGGCGTGTTCGCCGGAACGCAATAACTATCGCCCGCGTGTGCCTCAAACGAATGTCTATCCATCGTGATTCGCACCGCGCCCTTGATGACGTAGGCAACGTATTCGTAAACATTTTGATGTTCGGATTTGCCGACGCCGACTTTCTCATGCTCCCACAGGCGAAGTGCCATGCGTTGACCGTTGACCAAAAGTTTTTCGCCTTCCGCACCGCGCGTTGCGTGTTCGCCGCGCACCATCACCGTCTCGGCGTGTCGTTCGGTTTCATTGCTCATTTCATGTTCCCCTTAATGTTTTACTTGGTAAGTTTGAATATCTTGTTTGGACATTTTACTTATCGCGGGCGCGTCGTCGCCAGTCGTTCTTCGATGCGCGGGATGCTTGCCAGCATCACGTCACCGACGATTTGCAAACTGCGCTTTGAAATTTTATCAAGCGTGTCCTCCGCCGTGTGCCAGTGCGGGTAGGAACTAAGTTGAATGATGTCCACTGCATTAACGCCCGCTTCGAGAAACGGCGTGTGGTCGTCGTCAATCGCTTCCTCCGAGTTGACGAACACATCGGCGTGTTTGAGTTCGGCGGCGGTGCGCCAAATCGTATCCACAATCCAACTCGTACTGTTCGAGTCGCGCGGAAACTCCAAATCTTTATAGCCGACTAAATCAAGCAATATCAAAGCGCGGATGCGCCCAAGTTCGCCGCGCTCAATCGCCGCCCGAACGTAGCGACGGCTGCCGTAAGTGTTATCCGGTTGATTCGGTTTGCTGCAATCGTCCCAGTTTTCGCAAAACGCTTCTTCACCGTCGAAGAACACGAACTTGAGCGTCAAGCGCGGCTTGCGATTCTGGGCGGCAAGAGCGCGTGCAAGTTCAATCAAGACTCCGGTTGACGAACCGCCGTCGTTCGCTCCGACGAAATTCATGTCACGGTAATACTTTGTATCGTAGTGGCTGGCGATGACGAGTTGGTCGGCGGATTCGCCGGGCAGTTCGGCGATGATATTGACGAAGGTGCGTTCACCGAGTGGCGTCGGTTGGCGAAATTCATCCGTCGTGACGTTTAAGTTCGCGGCTCTAAGTTGTTTGATGATGTAGTCGCGGGCGCGTGCGAGTGCGGGCGAACCGGCGGGACGCGCACCGATGGCGACTTGTTCGCGGACATGCGCGAAAGCCCGTTCACCATCGAAGTTTGAAGGTGCGATGACGGCGGCGGACGGATTATTTGATGAATTATTTTCCGTCGTATTCGTTTCCGATGCGGCGTTTGATGTCGGCTGTCGTGATGACATGGTATCGCCGGGACACGCGATGAAACTCAAAGGCATAAACAACACGGCACACAACAACGAAGTATGAAACACGGAAGCGGCTGATGTGTCGCGTGTCGTACCGTGTGTCGTGTCGGATGTGCGATGTCGCTTCATTTATTGAAAGCCTCATCGGTGTTGACGTTGGCATCGGTGACATTCGCTTCATGGTCGGCGGGACGCCGCGCGTCGCGTTCGCGCGCATCGAGTGTGCGCCCGCGTCCTGCCAGCACTTCGACGATTTTACCGCCGATGTATGACGGCACGCCCGCGATGGCATTCAAGGCTTGATATGCGGTGACGACTTCAAATTCCGCGAGGGCGCGGAATTTTTTATCAAGCGATAATTTGCGAAAGTTGCGACGGAAATCGTCAACCGTTTCTTCCGTTGTCTCATCGCGTTCGAGTACGGGAACGGGCGTCACGGTCAAGTCGCCCGCGCGCTCGATTTTGACTTGACACGCGAGTCGTTCATTCATCGCCAACCGTTCGGCGTTGAGATGTTTTCGCTCGGCTTCGGTCAAAGGCGAAAGCAAATTCATACCTTCATTGACGACGACGGCGCATGTATCGCACTGTCCCGTGCCGCCGCATTCGGCGGGGAGACGCATACCCACGCGCCGCGCCGCATCCCACAGATAAGAACCTTCCGCCACGATTGACGGTTCACCGTCCGTACCGAATTTAAGATTAACGCTCATAAAGTTTTCCGTGTTGCCCGGCGTCTGATGCGCTTTTGTTATTTATGAAAAAGCAAAATTACTATTCGCGTGTGCGGCATCAACGCCCGACTTAATTGCACTGTTGAATTGTATAAAAGGGACACATCGAACTTAACCGCTTTCGACGCGAGAATCAAGCGACTTAGTATGAAGGCTGTGACCGTCGCCCGCGTTGGCTGAAACTACGAAACCGACATCGCTTTCTTGAGTTTATCTTGACTTACTTGGCGATACCGAAAGCACCCGGCGCGCTGCTTTTATTTATCGCGGGCGGCGAATCGGACGCGGCGTCAACCGCACACGCCGCACACAACCCGAAGATTCTCAAAGATTGTTCGGTCGGATGAAAATTATGCGCGGCGGCGATTGATTCGAGCATCGCTTTTAGTTCCGCCGAATAAAACTCAATCGTGTGATTGCAGTTGGTACAAATCAGGTGGTCGTGATGCGGAAATTTATTGTTCGGTTCATAACGCGAACGCCCGTCACCAAACCGAACTTCGCTCGCAAGTCCGGCTTCGACGAGTAATTTCAAGGTGCGGTAAATCGTCGTCTGCCCGATAGAAGCGTCTTGCTCTTTGACGACGCGATACAAATCTTCGCTCGAAAGATGGTCTTCCGTATGCAGGAAAATATCCACGATTAAATCGCGTTGCGCCGTGCGCTTGAGTCCCGCGCGTTGCAAGTGGCGGTAAAATTGTTGTTTCTCTTGCGACATTATTGGCGACACTGCCACGACTCTTTAGCCACCGGACTTGAGTGATTTTTGCGACTTGAACGCCCGTATTCTACATCGCGCACAAGCCCGCGTGAAAGCACGGTTGAACAGGCTTCGGCGCGCATGTTATCGTGCGCGCCGCAAACCCAAGCCGGGGTGGCGGAACTGGTAGACGCAACGGACTTAGACAATTTGAGCGCGTAAGGCGAAACCTTTATGTGGATGGAGTTAAATTCGGTGAAACCTTAACAGGTCATGCTGATGGCAATACCGAGCTAAGTTCAAAGCACGAAACACCGCTTTGAAAAAGTGTAGAGACTAAACAGTTCCCGCCTGACTGCTGTTGAAACGGTAAAAGGCGAAGATATAGTCCAGACCACGAACCGCATTTTATGACGGGCGGCGAAAGCCGAAGTGGTAAGAAAATCCGTTGTCCTTCGGGGCGTGCGGGTTCGAGTCCCGCCCTCGGCATGTTTAGGCAAGCGAAAGAACCGTCGTTCACATCGGCGGTTCTTTTCTTTAGCCGCGATTTCTTATAAACAATATGACGAGATGAGTGGTACGCGATTCTCCATAAAAGATGTGTGGACAAGTTTGCCGTGCGGCAAGATGTACGCGATGCGCGGCGTGCCGTCGCGTGCGCTCAAGTCAAACGTGCCGCTCGTACTCGTTCATGGACTCGGCATGTCGCATCGTTATATGCGTCCGGCGATGGAAGTTTTCGCGCGGGATTTTGTGACTTACGCGGTTGATTTACCCGGCTTCGGGAGAAGCGAAAAACCCGCGTGCGTGTTTGATGTACATGAGTTAAGCGAGAGTTTGCGGGCGTGGCTTGACGCGAACGACATTGAGCGCGCTGTGCTTCTCGCCAACTCATTCGGCTGTCAAATCTGCGCGCATCTCGCGGCGAATGAAGCTTCCCGTGTCGCGCGCCTCGTTCTCATCGCCCCGACGATTGACCCGGACGCGCGCACGGTGCGGCAACAACTTTTCCGTTTGGCGATGGATGCGCCGCACGAATCACCCGCGCTGATGTGGCTCGCTTTCCGCGAATACTTTTTCGTCACCGGCTTTCGTCGCGCCTATCGCACGCTTCGCATCGCCCTTGCCGACCACATCGAAGACCGCTTGCCGCACATCACCGCACAAACCCTTGTGATACGCGGCGAACATGACCCGCTCGTCCCGCAAGCTTGGGCGCAAAGAGTCGCGGCGACCATGCCGCACGCGCGCCTTGTCACCATCGAAGACGCGGCACATGCCATCAATTACAGCGCACCAGAAGCACTCGCGCGCCACGTCACACCGTTTATCGAATCCGCGTTCGTCGAAACGTCTTTAAGTGATGAAGCTTGAGTTTGCGCGTCCGTTTCGGCAAGTTGTTTGACGTGTTCGAGAACGCGCGTATGTATGCGGTGGATGATGACATCCGACCACGTTTGCCAATACCTTTGCGGGAAGATACGCACTTCGTACCATGTCGTGCCTTCCAGTCGCGTGCGATTGCCGGAGAGCGACGTGAGTTGAAACTGCCCGCCGCGTGAAAGCAAATAATCGTCCAAATGCGGCGTTTCGATTGCTCCGTAAGGCGACCATTCGCGCATCGCGGGCGGCTGCGCGGTGACGGAGAATTTTAACAATCGGGCTTCATCCCAAACTTCAATCGGTTCGACGAATGCTCCCGTCGAGAACACGCACCGCCGCACCGCACCGACACCGCGACCTTCGATTTCCGCGCGCACCGGATACGCGAAACCAAGTTTGAAAAACATTCCTTCCGGCTCCGGCAGTTCCGAAAAAGATATGACGTGTCGCCAGACTTGTTCTGGCGAAGCATCAACGATGACGCTGGTGCGGACAGGCACGATGCGCGTTTGCGGCGCGTCAAGGCTTTCCATCGTCATCAAAAACGGGACAAGTAAAAACAGACTGAAATAAACCGTGAACGTGTTCGTGGCGGGCGGTGCGTGCGCGGTATCGCGCCTTTGAATCACATAACCGATAGCCCCGCCAAACGCCGCCAGCACCGCCCCAATCGGCGCAGCCATTACTATACAAATCAAGCCTTCGACCGCCAGCCCGATAAGCACCGCCCCGAACAATACTATCGAAAGCAGTGCGACCGCGAGACACGCACCGAAAGTTCGCGGGCGTTGATAGCCATAAATCAACACCGAAGCCAAGCCGATAAAGAACGGCAACCCGACGAACACACCCCAACCGTAGTTCTCCAGCGCGACGATGGAAAACTGTGTCGCCAAGAGCGCAAGCGGCAGCGTGATGATGATGCCCGCGAACGCGCTACCCACCTGACCTTCCGGCACAAAGTGTGCGAACAGATTTTTAATCCGGCTTCCGCTCTGTGAGGCAGTGTTATTTTGCAGTGCTGTTTTCGACGGCAGCAAACTCAACAACAGGAAAAAGAAAAGATTGACGACCGGAACGAAGAAGATGCCGACGAGCCACAAAGGAAGCCCAGCATCGCGCAAGCGGCGCAAAGTCAACGTCGCCCCGACCCAGATAAAGATGAGAGCGATGACGAGAAGCGTAAAGTAAAAAGGCACTTGGTCAGGCGGCAACTTGGGCAAGCTAAAAACATCGCTTGGCATCCAGTAGCTGAACAGCGACCACGGACGATTGAAATAATAAACCGCCACGAAGCGGTCAATGTTGTGCTTGACGAGAAACAGCACCGCACCGAGAGTTGCATACCCGCGCCGACCAATAACGCCTTGCGTCGAAAACAGCTTGAATAACTTTGTGATGATGTTGCCTCACGCGAACGCTTCAGTATTTCGGCACGCTTGGGTCAACGTCGTTTGACCAAGCCCCGATGCCGCCTTTGAGGTTCGAGAGGTTGCCCGTGAAGCCCGCGCTCTTTAAGGCTTCGATGGCTTTCGCGCTACGGCTGCCGCCTTTGCAGTGGACGACGGTATCGCGTGAAGCATCAATCTCATCCATACGGTTGACGACTTGCGCGAGGGGAATCAGCTTCGCGTTTTCTAAATGCGCGATGTCGTGTTCGTGCGGTTCGCGCACGTCAATGATTTGAATGTCGTCGCCTTTATCAAGACGTTGTTTGAGTTCTGTGGCGGTTATCTCTTGCATCATGTCTCCTTCGGATTGGTTGGCTGCCGGAGATTTAAGCCCACAAAACTCCTGATAGTCAATCAATTCTTTTATCGGCGCGTGGTCGCCGCAAATCGGACACGCCGCGTCTTTCCTCAACTTCATCTCGCGGAAGCGCATACGCCACGCATCGAACAACAACAAACGATTGATGAGCGGCTCGCTTCCCGCCTCATCACCCAAAATCAGCTTCACGGTTTCATTCGCTTGAATCGCTCCGATGATGCCGGGCAGCACACCAAGCACGCCGCCTTCCGCGCACGACGGAACAAGTCCGGGCGGCGGCGGTTCGGGATACAGACAGCGATAACACGCTCCCTTTTGCGCCCAGAACACGCTCGCCTGTCCTTCAAAACGAAAAATCGAACCATAGACGTTCGGCTTACCCGTCAAGACGCACGCATCGTTGACGAGGTATCGCGTCGGGAAATTATCCGTGCCGTCCACGATGATGTCATGCTCGCGGAAAAGCTCAAGCGCGTTATCGCTCGTCAACTGCGTTTCGTGCGTTTCGATGTTGATGAGTGGGTTGATGTCCGCGAGACGCTCACGCGCCGAATCAACTTTGCGCCGCCCTATATCCTTTGTGCCGTGAACGATTTGACGTTGAAGATTCGATTCTTCCACGACATCGAAATCAACAATTCCGAGATGCCCGACTCCGGCGGCGGCAAGGTACATCCCCAGAGGCGCACCGAGTCCGCCCGTGCCAATCATAAGTACGCGCGCCGCTTTCAATTTGCGCTGCCCTTCCATACCGACTTCCGGCAGGATGAGATGACGACTGTAACGCGAGATTTCTTGATTCGTGAGCGAAGGCAATTCCGTGTTTGCTTCGCCCATCACCATCCCGACACTACCTACACTGCCGCCCGCGATAGACGGCACAATCGTCACCGTATCGCCTTCTTTAACTTTCGTCGCAAGGCGTTCGAGATGCCGTATGTCGTCATCGTTAATATAAACATTGACGAAGTTTCGCAACTTATCCGCGTCCGCGTACAGGTGCTTACGCAACTCGCCGTGTTCCCGCATCACGGCGTCGAGGACTTCGCCAACCGTCGCGCCTTCCGCCGAAATCTCGCCGCTTCCGCCCGCGTACTGACGCAAAGCGGTGGGAATTAAAACCGTGATTGCCATCTTCAAACTCCTTAGTTATCAATCTGAAATTTTAGATTTCAAATTACCGGACAACTTTCTTGATTTAATTTTCAGTCGTCATGATTTCTTCAGCATTGAAACGCGAACGGTCGTCTTCCATCAACCATGAAAACACATCGGTCGCTCGTCCTTCGCGCACCGAAATGATGATGTACGAATAAACCGGAAGCGCGTGGTCGAGGTCGAACTGCGAGGGTTCTGCCTTGTCGTCCGGGTGCGAATGGTAAATGCCGATGACATCGAGTTGGCGACTTCGCGCGTGACGTTCGCCGCGCATAAATTCTTGGGGTGTGATGAGAAAGCGATGGCGTTTGTCGGCTTCAGCGCGGGCGTTAGAAATCGAGTAAATTTCTTCGACGGTTTTCGTTCCATCATCGGCGAAAGTTCCGATGAGCAAGCCGCAACATTCGTAAGGATAATCACGTTCGCCATGCGCGCCAATCGTGGCGAGGTGTTCGCGTTTGAGATTTATCATGCTTCGTTCCTGATAGATTTATTCGCCGCCGAGAGCCTGTTCGATGTCGGCGTAAATATCATCAACGTCTTCGATGCCGACGCTGATGCGCGTCATGCCTTCCGTGATGCCGAAGCGTGCGCGTTGGGCGGGTGAGAGTTCACGATGCGAAGCCGTCGCCGGATGCGTCACGCCCGTGAACACGTCGCCGAGACTCGTCGAGCGCACGCACAAACGCAGATTATCTAAAAAGCGAAACGCCGCATCACGCGAATCATCTGCCAGAACAAGCGTGATGAGTGCGCCGCCGAAACCTTCGCGCAATGTACCGTGTAGTGTCTCGCGTAATGTCTCGCCTTGCGTCGTGTTGTGCGGTGAAGAAAGAAGCGGGTAATAAATTCGTTTGACGCGCGGGTGCGCGGCGAGTCTCTCCGCGATGTGAGAGGCATTTGTACACTGCCTTTCCATACGCAAGCCAAGCGTTTTAATCCCACGCAAAATCTCGTGTGCTTCCCACGTTCCAAGCACGCCGCCCGTCAACCTTATCGTTCCGACAAGCGCGGGTAAATCCGTCGCGTCGCGTGCGACGACGATGCCGCCGAGCGTATCGCAATGTCCGCTCAAGTATTTCGTCGCGCTGTGCATCACGAAATCCGCACCCTGTTCAAGCGGGCGACACAGGAACGGCGACGCGAACGTGTTGTCTATGATAAGTCGCGCTCCCGCCGCGTGCGCGATGTCGGCACACGCCTTAATGTCACACACTTTCAACAGCGGATTGGAAATCGTTTCGGCAACCAGCACGCGCGGCTTGGTTTCCTCCACCACTTTTTGGAGCGCGTCAAGGTCACTGAAATCAACGACCCGCGTGCGAACATCAAACGCACCGAAGACCGTATAAAGCAACTCCAGCGTCGAGCCGTACACATCTTGCGAAGCGACAACCGCCGTCCCCGCCGCAAGGTCACACGCCATCAAACCCGCGTGCATCGCCGCCATCCCGGAAGCGAACGCGCACGCTCCCGCCCCGCTCTCAAGTGTCGTCATCGCCGTTTCGAGCGCGGCAATCGTCGGGTTGCCGTAACGCGAATAAACGTAGCCCGGCTTGTCGCCCGCGAACACCGCATCGAACTCCGTCATTGAATCGTAAGTAAAAGTCGCCGTCGTATAAACCGGAGTCGAGACGGGTGTACCGCCGTGCGCGGGCAACCGTTCGCCCGCGTGAACGAACTGCGTCGCGCTTCGACAATCGCCGAGCGGTCGGGGAGTTTTCAATGCTTCGTTCGTATCGTCCAACTTCTCTCACCTCACTTCATTTAGTGGATAACGGATAGTGGATAGCGGATAGTTTAAGAATCGATTTTTAACTATCCACTATCCACTATCCGTTATCCACTAATTTCAGTGTCGCGGTTCGGCATACGTCATCACGAGGTACATTAGTGTTTCGCGCGTGCCGTGATTTTCATAAACGTGCGGCACATCGGCGCGAAAGTACACGGCGTCACCGGCGCGCAAATTTATGGCTTCGCCGTCGCCAACCGTGAGGCGCAAACGTCCGGCGTGAACCACAAGGTTTTCGTAAGTTCCTTCGGCGTGCGCTTCGGCATGTTCGCTATGTCCGGCTTGCAAACGCAGTTCGTAAAACTCGGCTTGCCTTCGATTATCAAACGGAAACAACGCGCGACTCTCGAAAGCACCGTCGGCGGAACGCAAAATCTTCGCGGAAGTTTGCGGCATCACTTGCACGTCAACCGGAGCGTCGTCACCGAGCAAATCCGCGAAGCGCACATCAAGCCCGCGTGCGACTTTCCACAGTAGAGCGATAGTCGGCGTGCTTTCTCCGGCTTCGATTTGACCGAGCATCGCGCGACTGACTCCGGCGAGATTCGCCAAACGCTCAAGGCTCAATCCGCGTTGCCGACGCAGGCGCACGAGATTGTCACCGACGCGACGTTTCAAATCTTGGGCTTCTTTATCCACCGCGCCGACGCTGGCAGACGGCATTATTTCTGCGGTCATAATCTTTCTTTCCCCGATGTGTGTTGGCTTTGGTGTGCCAGCTTACATCAATCTTTCCGGCGGGCGCACCTTGCGCCGTCGAACAAATCGAGTGCAGCATCAGGCTTTGAGAACCTTTACACCAGAACGTGCGACACACTCACCATTCCCGCGCACACCCAAGTCATAATGCGTCAAGCCCGCGTCACTTATTCGCCAAGATGACTTGTAAAGTCACGCAATCTTCAATGTTTTCCCCGCATTATCACCTCTCACACTTCATGGCACACCCGTTGCAAAAGACGGAAAGCGTGGAACGGTTTGACCGCTTCACCCGGTCGAAATAAAAGTTTCGACTCGAACGCTCAAAGCGGTTTTGATGTGAGCGTTAAAAGTTTTGACAAGATCGGCGGTTCTCCTTCGTGAGGGCTGTCCGTGCGAAGGGGACTCACTCGTGAAGGGGAGAGCGCGTGTGAGTCCCCAACTTAAATCGCACAATACAAGTTAATACGAGGTTCGGTTGCTCCTGAAAAATAAGTGAGCGACCGCACATGAAACCCGACGTGAAGGGGAGAGCGCGTCGGGTTTCTTTATGTTTTGAGCGCGTAAGACGGCAACCGAAACGCCACAGAGTTTTACAACTCAAATTCTTGCGCGAACTGTCTTCCCCCGACAATCGTGGTGACAGGTTTGCCGCGAAGCGTGCGGTTGTGGAAGGGCGTGTTGCGGCTTTTAGATTTGAAAGTTTCGGCGTTGACCGTCCATGTTTGTTCAGGGTCGAAGATGGTCAGGTCGGCGTGTGCGCCGGGACGAAGCGTGCCGCGCCCTTCCAGATTGAAGATGCGCGCGGGATTGACGGAGCAGAGTTCGACGAGTCGGTTGAGGTCAATAACGCCCTGATGAACGAGACGGTCACAGGCTAAACCGAGCGCGGTTTCGAGTCCGATGATGCCGAACGGTGCGCCGTCAAACTCAAGTGCTTTTTCGTCGGCGTGGTGCGGGGCGTGGTCGGTGGCGATGGCGTCAATCGTGTTATCGCGCAAGGCTTCGAGGATGGCTTCAACGTCATCTTCTGTGCGAAGCGGCGGGTTCATTTTCATGTTCGTGTCATAGCCTTCGACCGCCGCGTCGGTCAAGGTGAAGTGGTGCGGTGTGACTTCGCATGTCACGCGCACGCCGCGCGCTTTTGCACGTCGCACGATGTCAATCGTGCCGCGCGTCGAGACGTGGCACAGGTGAACGTGCGCTCCGGTGAGTTCCGCGAGGTGACAATCGCGCTCCGCGTCGGCTTCTTCTGAAAGCGACGGTTGCCCGCGCAATCCGAGACGCAAAGACCACTCGCCTTCGTGCATCACGCCGCCACCGGAAAGCGAACGGTTTTCGCAATGGTCAACGACGGGCAAATCAAAACCATGCGCGTACTCCATCGCGCGGCGCATCATTCCGGCGTTTGGCACGGGATGACCGTCATCGGAAACGGCGATGATTCCGGCGTCGCGCATCTCGCCCATCTCCGCGAGTTCAGTTCCCTTCGAGCCTTTGGTAATCGCACCGATGGGGAAGACGTTCGCACACACGCCGTTTAAGCGGGCGCGTGCGGCTTGTTCGATGATGAAGCGCGTGACCGCCACGTTGTCGTTCACGGGGTCGGTGTTCGGCATCGCGCAGATGCTCGTCCAACCTCCGGCGGCGGCGGCAATCGCCCCCGATTCAATCGTCTCTTTATATTCCTGACCGGGTTCGCGCAGATGAACGTGCATGTCTATGAAGCCGGGTGCGACGACGCATCCGGTCGCATCGTAAATGTTTGCGTCGTCGGGCGCGGCATCGTTCGGCGCGAGTAAAGCGGTGATGCGACCGTCTTCGATGAGGACATTTTTTCCGGCGTTGATGCCTTGCGTCGAATCTATGACGTAGCCGCCTGTGATGAGAAGTTTTGTCATATCGGGTCGTTAAGTTGAGTCGCGTAGCAAGGCGTCACCGATGTTCGCCGCGCCGTGTGGTGTGCCGCCGGAAAGTAGATAGAGCGTCGCCATGCGGACGGCAAGCCCATTGGCTACTTGGTCGAGAATCAGCGAGTGCGTGCCGTCGGCAACATCGGAACTGATTTCGATGCCGCGATTCATCGGTCCCGGATGAAGCACGATAACGTCGCGTGCGGCGCGGGCGAGACGTTTTTTATTTAAGCCGAAATGCACGGCGTATTCACGCATCGAAGGCAGGAACGCATCCGTTTGTCGCTCGCTTTGAATGCGAAGCACGATGACGACATCGGCATCGGTCAGGGCGTCTTCGATGTTCGGCGCGATTTCCAGATTGCGTTCCGCGATTGCGGCGAATTGCGGCGGAAGCAGTGTGCGCGGGGCGGCGAGACGAACGTGCGCGCCGAGTTTGGTGAGCAGGTGAATGTTCGAGCGGGCGACGCGCGAATGAAGAATGTCGCCGATGATGGCGACGCGCAGATTTTCCAGCGTGCCTTTGTGCTGGCGAATCGTGAGCGCGTCAAGTAAAGCCTGCGTCGGGTGTTCGTGCGCCCCGTCTCCGGCGTTGATGATTCCGGCTTGACAGACGCGGGCAAGGGCGTGAGCCGCGCCTGCCGAAGAATGACGAATCACGATTAAGTCGGGCGACATCGCTTGAAGATTGCGCGCCGTATCAAGCAGCGTCTCGCCCTTCGTGACGCTCGACGACGACGCGCTGATGTTGATGGTGTCGGCGGAAAGACGCTTGGCGGCGATTTCAAAAGATGTGCGCGTGCGCGTCGAAGGCTCGAAGAAAAGATTGATGACGGTGCGCCCGCGCAAGGTCGGGACTTTCTTAATCGGGCGGTCGGCGAGATGACGAAAGTTTTCCGCCGCGTCGAGTATGTGCGTGATTTCGGCGGGTTCGAGTTCGCGTATGCCGAGAAGGTGTTGGCGTGAAAACGTCATCGTGATGTTTGAAAAGCGAGTCGTGTGAACATTAAAAAAGCGACCGTTCGGAAGGTCGCTTTCACTTATCATTTTATGCGGCGGGGTCGTCGGGACGTTCGACGATGGCGACGCCTTCTTCGCCGTCGAACTCGTTGAGCAGGACTTTGATAATCTCGCTTTTCTTGGTCGGCACGATTTTACCGACGTAATCGGCTTGAATCGGAAGCTCGCGGTGTTCGCGTCCCCTGTCAATCAGGACGGCGAGTTGGACGCGACGCGGGCGACCGAAATCAAGCAAGGCATCGAGTGCGGCGCGAATCGTGCGTCCCGTGTAAAGCACATCGTCAACAAGTACGATGCTGCGATTTTCGACCGGATGTGTCAGTTCCGTGCGGTTCAGAACCGGACTCGCGCCGACGGTCGTTAGGTCGTCGCGGTAAAGCGTGATGTCGAGGATTCCTGTGAGCGGGCGCGAGCCTTCGAGGTCGGCGATGCGGTCGGCGAGGCGCATGGCGAGAGGCACGCCGCGCCGTTGAATCCCGACAAGGTACAAATCCTTGACGCCGTGATTTTCTTCGACGATTTCAGAGGCAAGGCGGGCGAGAGCGCGGTTGATGCGCGCTCCGTCCATGATGCGGGCTTTTTCGATAAAGTTCATTTAGCTTTAGGAAGGTGCGCTCATCGTTTGTTGGTGCGCGGTTTGGTGAATCGCATCGGCGGCACGCAAGCCCGATTCAATCGCACTTTGAATCCAGCGGTGCAAAATCGTCGTGTGTTCACCGGCAAAGTGGATACGTCCTTCAGGCGCAATGATGTGTTCGTGAAGGAGAGTCTGCTGACCGGGATTAAAGAGCGCGAACGCGCCGCACGCATATTCGTCTTCGTGCCAGACCTTTGAGGCACCCACCTCAAACTCCTCGTTAATCTGCGGATGAACCTGTGCAACATCTTCCAGTGCCTGAGCGATGCGCCGGTTGGGTGTCAGCGACCCCCAGCGATGTGCGTCGTCCGCCCATGTATAGCTCGCAACCATAATGCCGCGTCCGGTTTCGCGTCCATGCTCGGAGTAGTAGATGTTGCGGACAGCCAGATCGGTCACACTGCCGCCACCGTAGATACCGTCATCCTCTTCCCAGAAACGACGCCGACACTGAAAGAAAATCTTCGTCGAAGCATCATAGCGAAGCTGGCGAATGGCACGTTGCTTACCGCGCGAGAATGGTTTAAGCACCTCGATATGACGCAGAACGGAGAACGGTATGGTGATGACCGCGTAATCGCCGGTCACTTGATTTCGTTCAGCCGCAGTCTGGTACTGAATCGTCACAGAGTCATCCGACTGGTCAATGGAGAGAACATCGGCACCGAAACGGATGCGGTTTTTCAGTTCAGGCAGGAAAGCGTGTGGCAGACGATCTGTGCCGCCTTCAATCTGATACATGTCTTCAAAGACGTGACCAACGCTCGCCAGAAGTGCTTCGACGAAGGAAGCTTCCATGCGCGATTCCTGATTTTCCAACAAGCCGAACATCTCAATTGCGCCTTCCGACCAGTTATTCTCTTGCAGAAACTGGCGCGTCGAGTATCTGTCATATTCCGCAAAAATCTCCGACCACGCGGCATCACCCTTAGCCTCTAATTTTGCCGTAATCGGCTGAATCGCTTCCGCCCACATTTGTCCGGGACTTTTGTGATGCTCGTTCTCATTGATTTCAAATCCGAGGCAATCGGGATCAATGTGAGCGTCCTCAATGCGGTAGCGTTGGTTACAGAGGTGGTAATAGGCGTTTCGATTACCCATCGTGAAGGGGAAAAGTTTTAACTTGAATTTGTCAATATAGCCCATCGTGAGCGTATGACTTTGGGGAACGCGCATCGCACCCGCTTCGGCATAAAGCCCCGCCGTGAACGGTTCGCGCAATGTTTGGACGCGACCGCCGACACGCTGCTGGGCTTCGAGAATAATCGGGTCATGACCGGCACGGAGCAGTTCACTGGCGGCGACTAAGCCAGCCATCCCGGCACCCACGACAATCACTTTTTGGGGCTTGGTCGCTTTAGGTTGGAGACCGTTCTCGATGATGGAGAGATACTTCGGAAGGTCGGACATGGATGCTCCTCTCTTAACAGGGGAAGTTAATCTTAAAACCCCAATCGCCCTTTTGCCGACTGGGAGATATATCGAGGATTCTTACCGATGATTCCTTGAAATCACTAAGTGGGCGCGAACTATAACAGAGAGTGCGGAATGGTTAAAGCAAAATATAGTTGACGGACTCTGTGGTGGTGGTGTGGGGCAATCGCATTTCAATTTCCCCGCTCAATGAACCAAATCTGCTTAAATTATTCACTCCATGTTACTTGGTAAAGCTGACTTATCGTGCGTTTGCCTTGCCTCGTTGCCATGAGTTTAGAAGATGATTTCGATGCTATATGCCGCTTGTCGTTGAAGCAGATTCGAGACTTGCCTACAATGCCGCGCAAGAGTATAAATGTCACTTCACCGCTTGGTGATGGTTGTTATATCCCTCGCCTGATTCACACCGTTTAGCCGCGCTCGCAAACAATTTCGTTGCCGCTCGCGCCCGTCAATTCCAGATTGCCGTGCGCCACCAACGACGTTCCCTTTCCAACTAAATATAACCCGCCACCTTGATGTGAGATTCCATCATGTCAGTCCTCCGTCCTTTCACCAATCGCGCCAGAGTTTAGACACAGGCACTCAACCTCGAAGTCAACATTTTAGCCTTAATACATCGCAGAAGCCTCTCATGTTTAGATAGCGGAGAAATTGATGCCCATCCTAGAAAATCTCAAGCACCCCACCATCGCCATGCGTCTGCTCGGTTGGTTTCTCGTCATCGGCTTACTCCCGATTCTTGTACTGATTACGCTGGTGGACAGGGTTGCCTATAAAGCCCTCGAAGAACAGGTTTCGGACAGTCTGGAAGCCGTCGCCGTCAACCGTGTGGAACGTGTCAAGACCTACACGCGCGGGCGACAACGAACACTCGCGTCGCTGGCGCAGATGCCGACGACGGCGGATGTTTTCGTCAATCTCAATCAAGCTTTCCCGAACGGCTTCGCTTCAAACGAATATCAAACTGCACTGCGCGCAGGTGAAGACACGTTCAGATATTTGAATATCTACTCCGATACCTACGACTACCCGAATATTTTCTTTATCGCCTTAAACGGCGACATCATTTACACGGTCGCACCTCACACTTACGGAGCGAACATCAACGAAAGCGACGCGCGCAGTACCAAGTCGGAGTTACGAAAAACCTTTGAACAGGCACGCGACAACGGCAATAGAGACATCGCCGTTGCCGATTATGAAAAGCGCATCACGCCCGTCTCGGATTTCGTGAAAGATGAACGGAGCGAACCCGCCGCGTTTGTCGCCGCTCCGTTGTGCCGCGCAAGTTGCGGTCAGGGCGATGCACTGTTGGGCGTCGTCGCTGTCCAACTAAACATCGCGCAACTGCGCGAGTACGCACAGAAGAACGACGCCAATGACAAGTATCTCGGTGAGACGGGCGAAGTCGTATTCGGCGTGAAGCAAGACGACGGCGTGGTGTTTATGACCGATGTCAGAGGAGACGAAAACGCCGCTTTCGGGCGTCGCATCCCGTCCGGCAGCGACCGGATGCCGCTTTTGCAGCAAGCCGTGCGCGGTCAAAACGGAAGCTCGACGATGATGCCGGATTATGCCGGAAATCAAACTATCGCCGTCGCCAAGTATTTGCCGGAACTGCGTTGGGGAATGGTCGTCAAAATTGACCGCGCCGAAGCACTCAGCGATTTTAGAAAACTTCGTTACGGCATGATTCTGACGGCACTCGTCATGCTGGGGTTGATTATGGTTCTTTCGATGTTCGTCACGCGCTCCGTCACCGCCCCGATTACGAGATTAACGCGCGCCGTGCGTTCAATCTCCGAAGGCAATCTTGAGCAACGGGTTAAAGTCGAAACTCAAAATGAAATCGGCACGTTGAGTCGTTCGTTTAATTTAATGGCGACCAACTTGCAAAACATGTACACGACCATCGAAGACAAAGTGCGTTCGCGCACCGCGCAACTTCAACAACAAAAAGCCTCCGTCCAGTTGCTTCAAACCATCGCCGTCGCGTCGAATAAAGCGACCGGCATCGAAGAAGTTTTGCAAACCGCGCTCGATGAAGTTTGCGCTTTCACGAGTATGCCAATCGGTCATGCCTACACACCCGAAGCCGCAAACTCGACGACGCTGGTTTCGACCTCGCTGTGGCACTTGGACGACGCCGAACGCTTCAAGCCTTTTCAAGTGGCGACGGAAGAAGCCCGGATTGCGCTTGGGTCGGGCTTGCCCGGTCAAGTCTTAGCGAGTGGACAGCCGATGTGGATTACCGATGTCAACGAGAGTCCGAATTTTTCGCGCGTCCAAGCCGCGCGGCAAGTTGGCGTCAAAGCCGGTTTCGCGTTTCCGGTTCTCGTCGGCAAAGAAGTCGCCGCCGTTCTCGAATTTTTTTCCGATACCGTGCCGCCGCAAGACGAAGCGATGTCAGAGATATTAAAGAACGTCGGCACGCAACTCGGTCGCGTCATCGAACGCGACCGGGCGGAGACGCAACTGGAAAAGGCGAAGGAGAACGCCGAAGTCGCCAATCAAGCGAAAAGTGCTTTTCTCGCCAACATGAGCCACGAACTACGCACGCCGCTTAACGCCATCATCGGTTACAGCGACATGCTGCTTGAAACCGCCGAAGACACGGGGCAGGACGAGTTCGTTCCCGATTTGCAGAAAATCAACACGGCGGGCAAACACCTGTTGGCACTTATCAACGACATTCTCGATGTCTCGAAAATCGAAGCCGGAAAGATGGATTTGTATTACGAGACGTTCGGCATCGCCACGCTTATCAAAGATGTGGAAAGCACCATCACGCCGATGGTCGCCAAAAACTCGAACACGCTCGAAGTCCACTGCGATGTCCATAGTGACCAAAGGCTTGATACGATGCGCGCCGATGTCACGAAAGTCCGTCAGTCACTGCTCAACCTTTTAAGCAACGCCAGCAAGTTCACCGAAAACGGGCGCATCGTTTTGGAAGTCAAACGCGAAACGATAAATGAAACGCCTTACATTTCGTTTCGCATCACCGACACCGGCATCGGCATGACCGAAGAACAGTTGGGCAAACTCTTTCAGGCTTTCACCCAAGCCGACGCTTCGATGACGCGCAAGTTCGGCGGCACGGGTTTGGGCTTGGCGATTAGCCGCAAGTTCTGCCAAATGATGGGCGGCGACATCTCGGTTGAAAGCGAATACGGCAAAGGTTCGACCTTCACGCTTCGTTTGCCGACGGGCATCCATGAAGAACCCGTCCAACCGCCGACTCTGTTCACCGAGCCGACTTTAGATATGTTTCCCGAAGGCACAAGCACCGTACTTGTCATTGACGACGACCCGGCGGTGCGCGATTTGATGAAACGCTTTTTAGTCAAAGAAGGCTTTCGCGCCGAAACCGCGAGCAGTGGCGAAGAGGGTTTGCGCCTTGCCCGACAGCTTCAACCGTCCGCGATTACGCTCGATGTGATGATGCCGCAGATGGACGGTTGGGACGTTCTCACGCAGCTTAAAGCCGACCCCGAACTGTCCGCGATTCCGGTCATCATGTTGACGATGGTTGACGAGAAAAGCACGGGCTACACGCTCGGCGCGTCCGAATACATGACCAAGCCGGTTGACCGCGAACAACTCTCCGCCGTACTCAAAAAGTATCGCACCGATGCCCAAACCTGCTCGGTTCTCGTTATCGAAGACGAGGCTTCGGTGCGCGAGATGCTGCGTATCTCGCTTGAGCGCGAAGGCTGGTCTGTGTGCAGCGCGGTGAACGGGCGCGTCGGGCTTGAACTACTGGCGAAGCAACCGCCGAATTTGATTCTGCTCGATTTATTGATGCCGGAGATGGACGGCTTCGAGTTTGTCAAAGAACTTCGCCAACACCCGGAGTGGCGTTCGATTCCCGTCATCGTCCTCACCGCGAAAGAACTTACTACCAAAGACCGTTTGCGTTTAAGCGGGCGTGTTGAAAAGATTTTGACCAAAACGGAATACAGCCGCGAAGAGTTTTTACAGGAAGTTCGCAATATCGTGGCGGCACATCCGCATCAAGAAACTGTTTGAGCTATAACTAACTCACCTTACGCGGTGATAAAGCTTTGCGGCTCTGCCGCCTGATGTGCGGTGAGTCTCCGACTCACCGCTAAGAATTTCTCAAATATCTTCGAGGCTATGCCTCGCGCCGCGCGGCGTAGCCGCTAAACGTTCTATGACACAGACGGAAAGGCAAAGCCTTTCCGCACAGCGGGCGGCAGAGCCGCAACACTGCGTAAGGCAAGCAACTGTACGCATAAATTTTAAGTACCAGAAGGATGAATCGTGATGCCGAAAATACTTTTAGTCGAAGACAACGAAATGAACCGCGACATGCTTTCGCGGCGATTGATACGCAAGGGTTTTGAAGTCGTCATCGCCATTGACGGAGCGGAAGGCGTGGCGATGGCACAACGCGAAAATCCCGATTTGATTTTGATGGACATGAGTCTGCCCGTGATTAACGGTTGGGAAGCGACACAACAAATCAGAGCATCGGCACAAGTTAAAAGCGTCCCTATCATCGCACTGACGGCACACGCGATGTCGGGCGACCGTGAGAAAGCACTCCAAGCCGGATGTGACGATTACGATACCAAGCCCGTCGAACTGCCGCGCTTACTTGAAAAGATTGATTCGCTTTTGAAGCGAACGACCACTGCGACAACCATGCCATGAGCGAAACCGAACATCCACTCCATAGCACCGCGCAGGGCGTTCACCTTAAAAGCGCGATGCTGACACACATTCGTCAGGAACTTCGCACGCCGATAAACGCCATCATCGGTTATAGCGAGATGCTGCTTGAAGACGCGGCTTCCCTAAAGCGCGACGAGTTCATTCCCGATTTGCAAAAGATTCACGTTTCGGGAAAGAACCTGCTCAATCTCGTCAATGAAATTCTCGACCCCGAAAAACTCAAAGCCGAAGTTCGCGCCGCCAATCTTGAAACCTTCGGGGCGCGTGTCCGCCATGATTTACGCACGCCGATAAACGCCATCGTCGGTTACAGCGAGATGCTGCTTGAAGATGCCGACGGCTTCAACGAACGCTTCATCGCCGATTTGCACAAGGTACATAAATCCGGCAACTGTCTGCTCGTCTTGATAGATGACATCGTTGATTTCTCGCAAAAAGATTTAACAAGTGGCGATGCCACGAAAGCCTTTGACCCGGAAGCCGAAATAACCAATGTCCCCGACTTGATACGCGACGTGGTGATGACGCTTCACCCGGTAGCGGAAACCAACGTCTGCACCGCGCTTCACGGTTCGCTGCTGGTAGTTGATGACAATGAAGTCAACCGCGACATTCTCTCGCGCCGTCTTGCGCGCGAAGGGCATACGCCGAGCGTCGCGTGCGATGGCGTCGAAGCTTTGCGGATGATGCGCGAACAACAATTCGATTTGGTTCTACTCGACATCATCATGCCGGGCATGAACGGGTATCAGGTTCTTCAACACATCAAGTCCGACCTCGCCCTGCGCGATGTTCCGGTCATCATGATTTCCGCGCTTAACGACATCGAAAGCGTCGTCCACTGTATCGAAATGGGAGCGGAAGATTATTTGCCGAAGCCGTTTAATCCCGTGCTGTTGAAAGCCCGCATTGATGCTTCGCTTGAGAAGAAGCGTCTGCGCGATGCGGAGAAAATCTATCTCGAACAACTGCGCGTCGAACGCGAAAAATCCGAGCGGTTGTTGCTCAACGTCTTGCCGAAATCCATTGCCGACCAACTGCGCGAAAAGCAGACCGTCATCGCGGAAAAGTTCGACGATGCGACGGTGCTGTTCGCCGATTTAGTCAACTTCACCGAATGGTCTGCGCGCATCACGCCCGTCGAACTGGTTTATACGCTCAACGAGATGTTCTCCCTGTTCGACGAACTGACCGACCATCACGGGCTGGAGAAAATCAAAACCATCGGCGACGGTTACATGGTCGCGGGCGGCATCCCGCAACGCCGCGACGACCACGCCGAAGCCGTCGCCGAATTAGCACTGGACATGCAAGACGCCATCGCGGGCTTTAACCGCGAACATGATTCCGCCATCAGCATCCGCACCGGAATCAACGTCGGACCCGTCGTCGCGGGAATCATCGGAACGAAAAAATTCATTTATGATTTATGGGGCAACACCGTCAACACCGCGAGCCGCATGGAATCGCACAGCCTCGCCGGATGCATTCAAGTCACGGATGAAACTCACAAGCGGCTCGAACACAAATTTCACTTTGACAAGCGCGGCGCAATTCACGTCAAAGGCGTCGGCGAAACGACCACCTACTTTCTGGTCGGACGAAGGTGATACGAACTTGCCTGATACCAACCCGCTTCAAGGGCGTGAACTCGAACCAATCGAAATCAGCGATGCGGCGACGCTCGAACGCATCTTCCGTTTGCGCGTCGAAGCGTGGCAAACCGTTGGCATCGCACCCGAACTTTTCCCTAACGGCAGTTGGCAAGATGAATACGAAGATGAGGCGCGGCACTGGGCGGTTTTCGACGGTGAGCGATTACTGGCGGCGGCGCGTTTAACTTTTCACTCTCACCTTGCCGAAGTACCGAACGCCGGAGTTTTTCTCGATTTGAACTTCGATGCCGCTCCGCCACTGGCTTCGATTTCCCGCCTCGTCGTTCATCCGGCGGCGCGGGGTTTGGGATTAAGTTGCAAGTTCGACCGCGTGCGCTTGCAAACCGCGCGGGATGCCGGATGCCGCACGATTCTGGCTTTCACTTCGAGTGACACGCGCTTGCGCTCGCTGGTGCGGCAAGGCTTTATGGTTCTCAGTTCACAGAAATTTTATAACGAGTACACGGAGACGCTCGGCACTCCGCTCGCCCTCACGCTTCCGTCCGGCGCGCACATCGTCACACCAAAGATTAAAGGCGAAGATTCATGAGTTATGATTTCTCACTCGTCGGTATCGTCGGCGTTTTAACCTTTACCGTTTCCGCCCTTTCAAAGATAATCGGTCATCCCGATCAAGTCAGAAAAAATCACCTTCGAGGTTCGACCGAAGGCGTCTCGACGAAGTTCTACGTTCTGGCGTTTTCATCGTATGTCTTATGGACGATGCACGGGCTGCTGATGAAAGACTGGGTTGTCGTCGCCGGACAATTCTTGGGCGTCATCACGACGGGAACGATTCTGTTTCAGATTTTCAAGTATCGTAAATGAATAATGAGCGATGACCGGGATGTTGCCTTTAATCAAACTTTCGCGCCACATCAATCCGCGTCTCGGTTTTGCACCCGAACCCGTTTTTGAATCGCGGGTGTGGACGACGATGCTTAATCACGCGGAAGAAATTTCCGATGTGCTGTTGTTTGTCAATTCGCGTTGGTCGGGTTCTTCGCGCCGCAGTTTCGAGGCGGGCGAACAGGTCAGCCCGCACATCAGTTCCATAGGGCGCATGGCGTGGCTTTCACACGGGCAGTTCGCGGAAATCTTTGAACGCAGCAACGACGGCGGACATCTTTCCGTGTTGTATAAAATCGCCCACACCAGTCTTTTAATTCCGCGCCTCATCAAACTCTGGACGCCGGAACAGCGCACAGTTTCCGATTCCGCACGCGACGATTTAGGCTTGAAGGCGGACGAAACAAACGAACTCGCCCGCTTCGTTCACGTCGCCGGAGAGCATCACATCATCGCCGGTTTCGGATTCGCCGCCGAACCGCTTTATCTTTTCGGTGAACGCCACGCGCTTGAAAAACTGCTCGCCCAATCTTTGCAACGAACTTTAGCCAACGGCGTGTAACTACAAGCCATTTCAAAAATAAGATTGTTTGGAGGCGGGCTTCCGCCCGCCGTGCGCGCGACCTTGAATCTACCAAATCATCAACCAACGGCGGCGGGCGGAAGCCCGCCTCTAAACGACAGTGAAGTTATTTTCTGAGATGAGTTCTAAACTTACCGGATGATTCACGAAAACTTTTTGCGTCCGCTTCTCTTTCGCCTTCCCGCCGAAACCGCGCATGAATGGTCTATGCGCGCACTCTCGTTCGCGTTGCGCGGCGAAGCATCACGCGCTTTCGTTCGTCGTCAACTGATACAGGATTACCGCGAAACTTACGGCGACATTTATGGAAGTATCGAACGCTTCGGACTCAAGTTTGACAACCCCGTCGGACTCGCCGCCGGATTCGATAAGAACGGTGAACACGCCGCCGCACTCGCCGCGCTCGGCTTCGGCTTTATCGAAACCGGAACGGTGACGCGCCTCGCGCAAGACGGCAACCCGCGCCCGCGCCTGTTTCGTTTGCCGGATGATGCGGCGTTAATCAACCGTCAGGGTTTTAACAACAAAGGCGCGCCCGCTCTCGTCGCACACTTAAAGCGCGACCGTCCGGCGTGTGTGCTTGGCGTCAATATCGGCAAAAGCCGCGTCACGCCGATTGATGAAGCCGTCGCGGATTACGTCGCAAGTTTTGAATCCGTGCGAAGCGTCGCGGATTACGTCGCCATCAATGTCAGTTCACCGAACACGCCGAACCTGCGCGACCTGCAACGCCCCGAAGCACTCGATGAACTGCTCGCCGCGATTCAGCGAAGCAATCATCAACTCGCCGCCCGTGATGAAACGAAACCTTTGCCCGTCCTCGTCAAAGTCGCGCCCGACCTTGACGACGCGGCACTGGAAATGATTGTTGATGTCGCCCGTCGCAACCGGCTCGCAGGCATCATTGCGACAAACACGACCGTTGCCCGTGATGATTTGAAAACTCCGCGCGCCGCCGTCGAAGCGTGCGGCGCGGGCGGCTTGAGCGGTGCGCCGCTTCGCCGTCGTTCAACGGAAATCATCCGCCGACTTTACACGCTCGCCCAAGGTTCGCTCGTCATCATCGGAGTGGGCGGCGTTTTCACCGGACGGGACGCTTGGGACAAAATCAGCGCGGGCGCATCGCTCGTTCAACTTTACACGGGCTTCGTCTATGGCGGCGTGCGCGTCGTGCAACGCATCAACGAAGATTTATCCGGCATCTTGCGCGAACGCGGCGTGCGCTCGCTCGATGAAGCCGTCGGTTGTCAGGCTAATATCGCGCATCGCACATTATGACTCACACACAAATTTCCGAAGCCGCGAACGATTCACCGTTCACACAAGCACGCGATAAATTGATTGTCGCCCTCGACGTGGATTCAATCACGGCGGCGCGCGAGACAATCGCCGCTTTAGGCGACGTGGTGTCGTGGTTCAAAATCGGTTCGCAACTTTTCACCCTTGCCGGAGGTGACATCGTGCGCGAAGTCACGGGCAACGGAGCGCGCGTGTTTCTCGATTTGAAATTCCACGACATCCCGAACACCGTCGCGGGAGCCAGCCGCGAAGCCGTGCGTCTCGGCGCGTCGCTCTTTAACGTCCACGCGCTTGGCGGCGCGGAGATGATGCGGCGGGCTTTGGATGCGACACGCGACGCCGCGCACGAATTCGATGTGCCGCTGCCCGCCCTTATCGCCGTCACGATTTTAACGAGTCACGACGGGGCGACGTTAAACGAACTCGGCTTCCACGACTCCATCGAACGCCAAGCGGTAAGACTCGCCGCACTCGCACACGCAGCGGGACTCGATGGCGTCGTCGCATCGGCGCACGAAATCAAATCCATACGCGAAAACGTCACGGACAACTTTCTTATCGTCACGCCCGGCGTGCGTCCCGCGTTTGCCGCCCGTGACGACCAACGGCGCGTGATGACGCCCGGCGATGCCGTGCGCGCGGGCGCGAATTTTCTTGTCGTCGGGCGCGCGATTACGAGCGCGCCCGACCCGCCACGCGCCGCCGCGATGATTCTCGATGCGATGAACACGGCGATGCGTCACTAAATCGAAACTTACGCGGGGATGAAGTTTTGCGGCTCTGCCGCCTGATGTGCGGTGGGGCTTCGCCTCACCGTCGAGTACATGAAAAGTCTTCGAGGCTACGCCTCAGACGCGGGCGGCGTAGCCGCCATACAATCTTTGAAGCGAAACGGAAAGGCTTCGCCTTTCCGCACATCAGGCGGCACAGCCGCTCCACCGCGTAAGGTGACTGATTTAGAAAAACGAGATGGCGGCAAACAAATCCATTGTCCAAATGAAGCCTGTGTAAATTAAAGCTGCGGTGCTTTCACCGCGTGAGCTTTGATTCCATGCACACGCGATTGATGTTGATTGAGCGCGGTATTCAGGGTTGCGAGCTATCTCTCTATAAACGTTTCAACATTCAAGTCGCGTCCGTTCGTTATCACACTTATCGTCCCGTGCGTTCCCGTCGTCATCACGCGCCCCCCGTGACGTTGCCAACGCTCAACCACTTCGGCGGCGGGATGATTGTAGGGCGAACGCTGACCGACGGAAATCACGGCAAGGGCGGGCGCGACTTTTTCAACGAAGGCTTCGGTTGATGACGTGCGACTGCCGTGATGCGCGACCTTGATCACATCGGAGCGCAAGTTCGCCATATCACGCACGAGACGCGCTTCGGTCGCGGCTTCGATGTCGGCGGTCAGAAGAATGCTTCGTTCGCCGTAACGCACGCGCAGGACAAGCGAATCGTTGTTGCTCGAAGCTACACGGTTAATCGTCAAGTCGGTTAATGCGCGCGGGTTTTCGACTTCAATCGTCGCTTCACCGAAACGCAAACGGTCGCCCGCATTCAAGACTTCGACGGGTACGTTTTCGCGTGCGAGCGTTTCCGCGAAAGCTCGATACTCAGCATCGCGCGACGGTGTGCGCCCGACGAATGCGGCGCGCACATTGAAGTTGCGCGCGACATCGGACAAGCCTTCGATGTGGTCGGCGTCGGCGTGCGTGGCGACGAGGTAATCAACGCGGTCAAGCCCGCGCCACCATAGATACTCCGATACAACGGCTTCACCTATGCGCGGGGTGTCCGGCTCGAAATCCGGTGCGACATCATTATTGTCATCATCCGTGTCAGATGCTTTATCATTTGTCCTCTGCGTTCTCCGACTAAAACCAACGCGCCCGCCGCCGTCAACCAGCATCGTCGTCCCGTCTGGCAGCGTGACGAGTGCCGCATCGCCCTGTCCCACGTCGAGAAAGTCAACGCGCAACACGTCAGCTTTAATATCCGCGCTGTACGGGTGCGCGAGTATCGTCACGCCGAACAAGATAAGCATGACGCACGATGCGGCGGTGACGCGCCGCGTTTCGTACCACTTACGCGGGCGTTCATCGTCAATCGTTTGCCGCACGGCGTCCCAACTTTTCAGCCGCGCAATCAACACCACGAGCGGCACGAAGTAGAGCGGATAAACGAACCATTGCCAGCCGTGATATTCAGGCACGCGAAAGCCCGTGATGCCCAGTCGCACGAACGGGTCAACGCCGTAAGTCGCCACGCTGCTCATCGCTTCCGTCAACCACACGAACGGCGACGCAAACGGCGTACTTACTTCCGCGATGATGAGCGCGACGATGCCCGCCGCGCTCATCACGATAAACGCGAAGCCCGTCCAGATGTTGAGTACAAAAGCTGCGAACGAGAAGCGATGAAAATATAAAACCATCAACGGCAACATCACGATTTGCACGCTTCCCGAAATCACGATTGCCGCGAACACATAACGCGCCAATCTTTGTACGCGCCGTCGTTCCAACCACGCGGCAAGCGGCGTCTTTATCAAACGATACCGCCATATCATCGTCGCCTGTTCCTCTCGCCACGCGCGCTCACTCCAGAACAAGCTTTCACCGATTGTGCGCCACATAGGGGAACATCGCGGCGGGCGCGGCGTCGCCGTCGTGGGTCGCCATTGCCCTATGCGCCGCAACTTGGTGAGGACGGGAATCGCCACCGCGAGCATGGCGAAGACCGCGAGAAAAGTTAATTGAAACGAAGGGCTAAACAGATCATCGGGTCGCCACACAAGCAACGCGAGAGCCGCCGCGCCAAGCGTATTCATCGCATCCAGACTTGCGGGCGAACGATTAAGGGCGAGCGCAAGTCCGATGATACTGAACATCAAAGCCGCGCGTATCACGGAACTTTCCGCTCCCACCGCAATCGCAAAAAGCCACACGAAAACTATCGCTCCCGCCCATTGCCACACACGCCGCCCCGTCATACGCCGCATCAGCCACAACACCAGCCCGCCGATAATGCCGATGTGCATTCCGCTTATGACGAGAACATGAAACGTCCCGCCGATGCGATACCGCTCCGCCACCGCACGCGATAAATAGTTTTCGTTTCCCAACATCGAAGCGTTGAACACCGCCGCCGTATCCGGCTCGAACGTGCGATTAGCAAGCCCGATGATGCGACTCCGCATCTCATAAATCCAACGCAAAGGAGCGAAGGACATCGCTTCATCCTCCAAGCGTTCGACAAGCAAAAAACTCTTTATCGTCGCCGTCGCATCAATGCCCTGACGCTCAAGCAATTCCGTATAAGACACGACGCCGGGATTACGAAACTCCTCTTCACGCCGCAGACGCACCGCGACACGCAGACGCGCACCGTAAGTCAATCTCAAATCACGATAAGCCGCCGCCGTCCCTTCGTCATCAATCACCGCGTACAAACGCACGCGCCCTTTGACCCTGTAATCGGTTTCGCGGAAGCGCAAAACTTCCGTATCTAATAACAACGACACACCATCGGGCGCGGCTTCGGGAGCGCGTGCCAACGTACCTGTAAGTTCGACGACCGTATCGGATTCGATAACACCGCGCACAAACAATCCACACACACGGTCGGCACGCAGACACTCACACCCTTTGATAAGCATCAGACCCGCACCCGCGCACGCCACCGATACGAGTATCAAATAAGCGGCGATGTGTGCATGACCATTTCGTCCGCCTCTTGCCGCGTACACAGATGCAACCAACGCCGCGACGCCGCCGACAATCAGACCCCACAAAGAAAGCGGCACATACTTCGCCGCGAGGATTCCCAAGGCAAAACAAATCGCCGCGACACCGAGCGGGCGGGCGGAGAAAACGGCGTTTGAGTTGTTCGCGGCTTCCATATTCAAACCATGTCATCTGCCGCAAGTGAAAGTAGCGCGGCGAGAACGATTAACCAAATAATTTCAGTTAACCACAACTAAGGTTTGACTTCGATTTCTACGACGACTTGCACTTGTGATGTGACGTTCAACGAACCGGCTTCAAGCGGCGTTGTATAAGCAGGTTTTACGGCATAATCCGCTCTCATCATGTTCGAGTTCATGTTGGCACTCCCCGCATAATCGCCGTAAGAACTGCGCGCCGCCGCGCCGCCTTCGATTTCTTCGACGACGCGGACGACGCGCCCGCCGAGTGCTTTGGCAATGCCTTCGGCTTTCACCATCGCCTGCCGTGTCGCTTCGGCGAGCGTATCGCCGCGCGCCGGATTATCATCGCGCAGAATGAAGTTGATGCTCTCGACGCTGTTCGCTCCGGCACGCGACGCCGCATCAATAACCGCCCCCGTGTTCTTTAAGTCGGACGTTTTAATCGTCACCGTATTGCGGGCTTCATAGCCGATGATGCTCGGCATACGGTTGTCCCTGTAACTGCGTTGCGGCTGCAAGCTGTAATCGCTTGTCTTCACTTCAGGCTCTGCGCCCGCCGACTGTTTCACCGCACTAATCACCGCTTCACTCTTACGCGCGTTCTCCTGTTGCGCCGCGAGAGCTTGCGGACTCTGCGTCACAACCGATAACACGAGAACCGCCGTGTCGGGTTGTGCTTTAAGATTCGCGTCGCCGATGACGGTCACGCGGGTCAAATGTTTTCCCTTGCCCCGCCACATATTCAGCACCGGCATTGCCAGCAACGCACCGAGCGCGATGCCCGCCAAAATGAGAGGAATGTTTCTTTTCATTTGTGATTTCCTTACCTTAACCGAAGCTTACTGTTCGTTGAATGCTGTGAATTTTAGAAGCTGATGCGAATAAATCACTTTAAACGAGGATTCTGAACATCGGTTGATGCGAACAACTACACAAGTAGGTGCTAACAGTTTTTACAGTTACACGATTAACCGCGAACAGTTAAACTCATAACAGATTAAGGTAGATAACACATCATGCCTGTCAGGAAAATACCGCGTAATTACCGCAATATAACCGGAATCGTTTCAAGCACAACATTGACGAACTCAAGTGCGATGTTTGAGTCATCGCTAGAGCGCGACTTACTTATCCAACTCGACTTTGACTTGAACGTGGCGCGTTTTGAAGAACAACCTCTGCGCGTGCCATTCGTTGATAAAGCAGGACGACCTCACTCTTACACGCCCGACATACTCATCTTCTACCGTACCGACATCGTTCCCGCGAAGGGTATGCCGCCCGTTCTCGCGGAAGTTAAATATCGCCAAGACCTATTCGCCAATTGGAAAGAGTTGAAGCCGAAGTTCATAGCCGCCCGCGCTTTTGCGCGTGAACGGGAGTGGCGATTTCGGATTTTGACAGAAATTGAGATTCGCACGCCCTACTTAGAGAATGCCAAGTTTCTCCGTCAGTATCGCCGCGTTGAAAGCGATTGGGATAGAGTTCATTTATTGCTCGACACTCTCAACGAGCTACGTGCGACTACTCCCAACGCGCTTACTCTGGCTTGCTTCAAAGACCCGATGAACCGCGCTGAACTAATCCCCATGTTATGGAAACTCGTCGCGCAATGTCGGATAGGTTGCGACCTCAACCTTCCGTTGACGATGGAAACGCCTATTTGGACGCTCGACTAATCTAAAAGCAAGGACACAATCTACATGAGCCACAGCATTTTTATTGCGCCTGAACAGCTTGTTGTCTGTAATAGCCAAACTTATCGCATCACGCACTTGCTTGACCTTCAATCAGTGTTAGCAGCAAATGAGCAGACAGGCGAATCAAAGCGACTTTATATCAAGGATTTAGACCCTGTTGAGCTACCTGCCAACCCTTCCCTAGTGGCAAAGTCGAGCGTTGGCAGCACTACAACACCGGATGAAAGCTTCACGACAGGGCAAACACAAAAGGAAGTCGAACTCGGTCTTATCGCCGATGCAGATTGGCAGGAAGCTCAACGGCGATTCGCTATGATTCGTCCGCTACTTGTTGCACCGCGCCGGACACGCGAGATGGTTGAGGAGCAAGCCCGCGTGGGACGTGTTCATTTTGCGACTCTTTACCGTTGGATTGACGCTTACTCGCGTTCCGAAAGAGTGTCATCCCTGTTGCCGGTTAAACGAAACGGCGGGCGTGGCAAAAGCCGTTTATCGAAGGAGCAGGAAGCGATTATGGCGGCGACGATTGAAGATTTTTACTTGAACAAACAGAAGCGTTCAATTCAAAAAACGTGCAGTGAAGTTGCGCGTCGTTGCCGTCATGCGGGACTCAACGCTCCGCACCCGAACACGATTCGCAATCGCATCGCTCTCGTTTCCGATAAACTTAAACTTGAACGCCGACAGAGCGTGCGCGTCGCGCGCGAAACCTATGCTCACATTCGCGGCAACTTTCCCGGTGCTGATTATCCTTTGAGCGTAGTACAAATTGACCACACGCTACTCGACATCATGCTGGTTGATGGTCTTAATCGTTTATCTATCGGACGACCTTTTATCACTGTCACGATTGATGTATTTAGCCGGATGGTTTGCGGCTTTTACGTTTCGCTCGACCCGCCCGGAAATCTTGCCACAGGGCTAGCGATTGCCAATTCGATACTGCCGAAAGAGAAATGGCTCGCCCGTCAGGACATTGGAACGAATTGGTCTGTCTGGGGGCTGCCGCGCGCTATCCACGCTGATAACGCCAAAGAGTTTCGCGGAAATATGCTGCGTCGCGCGTGTGAAGAATACGGTATTGATTTAACGTGGCGACCCGTTGCGCGCCCAAACTATGGTGGACATATTGAACGACTCATGGGAACAATCGCCCGCGAAATTCACGCTCTACCGGGAACGACCTTTTCAAACGTTAAACAACGAGGCGACTACGATTCGGAAGCCCAAGCCGTGATGACGTTGAAAGAGTTAGAGAAATATTTAGCAACCTTTTTTGTTGAGGTTTACCACCAGAGAGTTCACAGCGCGCTCAAAACGAGTCCAATCAAAAAGTATGAGGAAGGTATTTTTGGTAGCGCGGAGCAACTCGGAGTCGGAGTTCCGCCACGCCGTATGGACGAAGAACGCTTGCGGTTAGACTTTATGCCATTTGAAGAACGTACAATACAGCAGTATGGGGTCGTGATTGATGATGTTCACTATTTTCACGATGTCTTGCGTCCCTATATCAATGCCTCCGACCCATCGGATTCAAGGCGTAAGCGCAAGTTCGTTTTCAAACGCGACCCGCGTGACATCAGCGTTATTTATTTCTATGACCCTGAACTTAATCAGTACCGTGCAATTCCGTACCGCGACACGAGCCGCCCCGCGATAAGTGTGTGGGAACTACGTGAAGCCCGCAGACACTTGGAAGCGCAGGGGCGGACGAACA
Organism: Pyrinomonadaceae bacterium MAG19_C2-C3; assembly: GCA_024330265.1. GTDB lineage: Bacteria > Acidobacteriota > Blastocatellia > Pyrinomonadales > Pyrinomonadaceae > JANDLT01. The sequence goes on from JANDLT010000005.1 coordinate 68,906, forward strand.
TTAACGAGCAGTTGATTTTTGAGGCTTATGAAAAATTGAGAGAGCAAGAGCAAACGGCGATTAAGGAGACAAAGCGGGTCAGAAGACAAAGAGTAAAGCGTGAACATCATCGTGAGACGGCACGCCCGCTCATTGCGCCGATTACACCACACGTAACAACCGATATATCCCTCTCATCCATCGACATCAAACCGTTTGAGGAGATAGAAGAACTTTAATTACTAACTCGCACGCGATTTATTTTTGGAAGATGGAGGGATATAATCCAACACATCGCTTGTGCCGCACTTCAAAGCCTGACAAACGCTTTCAAGCAAACTAAAACTAATACTGCTTGTGTTGCCTTTTGCCAAGTTTGATAACGCCAAGTAACTGATACCTGTCTCTTTCGCCAGCCAATAGAGCGTATGCCCTTGCTTTTTTAACAGTTGATTTATCCTTACTTCAATCACGATGACAACTCTTATCACGGCTATTACAGAGCGCGAAATACTATTTATGCCTTTGCCTACAAAGTAGCTTTTGCCTATAAAGGCTGAGGGTTGCTTATAAAGTCGCGTTTATCTGCGAAGCGGATTGTGGCTTTGTTACTTCAAATACTCTATTACGACGTATAAGAATTACGGAGGGTCGCCTTAATTGCCGCCACCGCCAGCAATGATGTTGTCAACGAGTTCTTTATTGTGGCTGACCAAATCGACCTCTAGTTGCGACACGCTATTAATTGATTTTGAGCGGTATAGAACAATCATTTCATCATAGTGCTTGGCATACCCTTCCTTGAATCTTCGTTCAGGGTTGCCGGTGATACCGATTTTGAAATAACGCGCCCTATCTCGTCGAGTGTGCGCGCTGAGACTTCTTAAAACATTAGATACTTATTTCTTGATGTTTGCCCGTTACGAAGCTGTAAGTCACACGGTCTTCCGCCACGTTTCTCCTCTAACTATTACTTGAAATATAATTTGTACATCAATCCTGCACGCCCGCATTGGTTCTTCACGCTACATAAATTAGGACTTACGCATAAAGCTAAAAATGCTGATAATTAGCGCATGGCTCAGAACACCCGACCCACGCGCTTAGATTACTGTCAGTATCTGGTGAGCAGCCAGATCAACTACACGTTGACGAACTTTGCGGAGCATTCGCGCAAGTTCAGTCACGACCAACTCAACCGGTTCTTGCGTGACGACAAACTCTCGCCACGCATGGTGTGGGAACAGACTAAAGAGCAACTTATCGCATCACCCACCGGCTTTCTCATCTTTGACGACACGGTTGCTGATAAGAATCATTCGCGCTCAATTGAAGTGGTGCGCCGACAATGGAGCGGCACAACCTCGTCGGTGATTCGCGGCATCGGCATCGTCAGTTGCATTTATGTCAATGCTGAACTCAACCGCTTCTGGCTCATTGACTATCGCATCTTTGCTCCCGATGATGACGGCAAAACCAAACTTGACCATGCGCGCGAGATGTTCGATTTAGCGATGCACCACAAGCAGCTTGAGTTTCGCTGTGTGCTGATGGATACATGGTACGCAACCCGCCAATTCATGCTCCACATCGAGCGAAACGGCAAAATTTACTACTGCCCCCTCCAAGCTAATCGGCAGGTGGATGAAGGCGACGGCACTGTTGTTAAGTACCGGCGAGTGGACTCTCTGGCGTGGAGCAGTGAAGAAGAAAGAGCATGGCAAGAACCTCCACGTCAAAGACTTTCCGCGTGGGCATCGCCTCCAACTGTTCCGGCTCGTGGTCTCAAAAGATCGCACGGATTATGTCGTCACCAACGATGTGACTCAAACTTCGACCGCCGACACACGAGAGGTGTGTGCCGTTCGTTGGAAGATTGAGCAGTTGCACAGAGAAGCCAAACAGGTCACAGGTCTTGAGGGTTGCCAATGTCGGGTCGGAAGAATCCAGCGTAATCACATTGCGTGTGCGATGCTGGTCTGGTGTCGGTTCAAAGAACTAGCTTACGAGACGGGTAGAACGGTCTATCAAATTAAGTTTGGTCAGTTATCTGATTACTTGATTGGGCAACTGAAATCCCCCTCCGTCAAAATGGCTTTTGCGTAAGCCCTATAAATTATACACGCTACATAACTTATATAAGGAAAACAGTCAATACTTGGAGCGGCTCGTATAAAGATTGAAATTGCACGAAGGGATTAAGGAATGCCAATCGAACAACTTATTCCATTAGCCGGTTCTGCAGGAGTGTGGGCGTGGTCAAAGTACGGTGAAGACATCATCCAAAGTTTAGTAACAAAGCTCGGCTCCAAAGCACTTAACAAAACCACTGAGACAGCCAAAGCAGCATGGGAAAGGGTTGAGTGGCAATCAGCAGCTAATAAGTACCTTAGCAAGATTCAGAAGCTCTACGGGACAATCCGTGTACTTGGAATGCCAGAACCTATTTCATTAGAAGGCATCTTTACTGACGTGCTCATTCTCGACCGACCAACCGCTTACCGCCGATACGACATCAAGGAGCTACACGAAGACCCAAGGCAACTTGAGCAGGATGCTGTCGCCCGCATGAGCGGATTGAGCTTGGTCAAGCAGTCAGTAAATGGAAAGTTGTTCATATTGGGCAAGCCCGGAGCGGGTAAAACGACTTTCCTAAAGTATATCGCGCTGCAAGCCACAGAGGGTAAGTTAGATAAGGTACCTATTTTCATTTCGCTCAAAGAGTGGGCGGACTCAGGACTTACCTTGAAGCCATTTATCGTTAAACAGTTTGAAATATGTGACTTTCCTGACGCTCTGCCCTTTGTCGAGCGTATGTTGGACAAAGGCGATGCTGTGGTTTTGTTTGACGGCTTGGATGAAGTCAATCAAGAAGAAGACCGTCGCAGCAAAACAATTACGGAAATACGAGACTTCAGCAACCAATATTACAAGGCGCAGTGTTTGATAACCTGTCGTATTGCGGCAACGGATTATACGTTTGAGCATTTTACCTATGTAGAATTGGCGGACTTCAACGACGAGCAAATTCGTACTTTTGCCTCTAAGTGGTTTAAGGATGACCCATGGAAGTATGAAATGTTTGAAAAGGAGATTAGCAAACCCGAAAACAACAGATTATACGAGTTGGCGAGCGTACCGATTCTTCTGACCTTACTATGTCTCTCATTCGATGAAACTTTAGAGTTTCCTCAGCGGCGAGTTGAGGTGTATGAGGAGGCTGTGGATGCACTACTAAAGAAATGGGATGCGTCGCGAAGCATCAAGCGTGACGAGATTTATCGTGGGTTGACTCACAATAGAAAGCGGCAAATGCTTGCGCGCGTCGCTGCTATCACCTTTCAAGAGGACAAATACTTCGTGCCACAGGGAGAATTGGCAAGGCACATCGTTAACTACTTGCGCCAATTGCCCAGTACTGAGTTAAGCGACGACATTGACGGTGAGGCAGTCCTAAAAGCAGTTGAAGCGCAACATGGAATCCTCTCGGAACGCGCTCATCGCATCTACTCATTTTCCCACCTAACATTTCAGGAGTATTTTGCTGCCAAACAAGTTGTTGATGATGCCTCTGGTAACGCATTGCGTCGCCTGCTCAGTGCAGAGACATTGTTGTCCGACCGCTGGCGTGAAGTTATCTTGATGACAGCCAGCTTATTAGATAATGCCGATGAGTTCTTTAGCCAGTTTCAGAACTCAATCATTGGACTGATGATAGATGATCCTCATGTAATTGAGCTATTCACTTGGGCTGACCGAAAAGCCCAAGCTGTTGGGACGCCTGAGGAGATTATTGAAGGACGGTTATACTACTTATCCCTCGCGTTGATTTTTGACACTGATCGCTCGCTGAACCGTGAGCGCGCTCGTTCTTGCCAACTTGCGTATGTTCACGCTGAGGAGCTTGGTCGCACAATAAAATCAGGAGTGGATTTATTCGACAATCGTCTGACGAGTCTTCCTCTCACCATCAATCAACACCTAGCTGTTAATACCGCACTCGAATTAGATCGCGCCTTTGATCTTTCGGTTGCGCTTAAAAGGGTTGACCTTTCTTTAACGAACCCCCGGTTCGCGCTTGACTTGCAGTTAAGCAAATTACAATTTCTCGCCGATTTGCTTCGATACTCAGTAGAAGAAAACAGTAGGCGTGTCCTCACTCCCAAATTCACGACTTACTTCATGGACATTCGAGAAGTACACCGATTCGACTTTGGGAGTAAATTAGAAGAAACACTAAAGCGATTTACTTCATCGGAGACAAACATAATGCGACCCGCATGGGCGAAATTTGTTGATGATTTGCGGGATGTCCTGAAGCAGGAAGGTATTGGCTACGAATGGAATTTGAAGAAGCATCAGATAGAAGTTATATCACGAGTGTTTCGAGCAAGCGGTTTAATGTATGACTGCCTACAATTGGCTGCGGTCACGAACCGCAAAGCCATAGCGGACGGTTTGCTGTTTCCACCTAAACTGTCTGCGTCGATATGAATTGGCATTTCCGTAATCTGATTACAACTTTGCCCACAAAATGTTACCTGCTTTGCCTATGAACTCCCATCTGCCCACAAAGTCAATGAGTTGCCTACAAAGTAATTCACCAGAGTAGCCCTGTACTTTACTCGCAAATGAACTCTGATATAGGCGGGGAGTATGTCACTTCGGTTCGTTGAACATATGACGCAATAGCGTCCGCATAGCTTGGTAGTAAATGCAAGTTACCGAGCAGCGGGCAGTTGACACTTCTCCCCGTGAGGAGCAATCGAAAGCAAGAACGTGAGTCTAACGAGAACTCGCCGTATTCTCTTGCATCTGCGTGGTCGCCGCCTTGCCGGATGACGCACGCAAAGATTGTATGATCTCGGCGGAGAACTGCTTTAGCTGTTCCTCCAACTTAGGGATGAATAACTTACCGCCGGTCTCCTGTGTGAGGGTACGCAGGAATTGCTCGCTCGCCTTCATCCGCTCCTGCCACTTCTTCATCTCCGCAAGCATTCGCGTCGTGTCGGAATAGCTTTTCCAGTCAGGTGACTCCGGTGCAAACAGAACGCAAAACACCGGAACCTTGCGCGTGCGCGCGAAGCCAAGTAGTTCATCCCATGAGTGCTCGCTCACGCCGTCCATGCCGTGCGTCAGTACGACGATGCCGCTCGACGCATCGAAAAGCGATGTCGGGTTAGCCGCTTTCACCAGCGAATAGTACACGGCGTCAATCACCGGAGTTGTCCATCCACGCCTGACGGCATCCGTCGTGCTTATGTTGTTGAGTAACGCTTGCCGGTCAGTCGTGAAGCGTTGGATGCGACGCTCCCCGCTTGCACGGAACGAAAGGACTTCGGCTCCTTCATCCGTCGTATTACGCTCAATGATGGAGGTTGCGACTTGCTTGAGAAGCGGCAGTTGTTCTTGGAGCGTGCTTGAGTTGTCGATGATGAGCGTATAACCGAGCGCGTTCGTGCGGCGTGCCGCGACCGGCGGGCTCGACGCCGTTGAGGATGACTTCGGCGCGGCGGCGAGGGCATCAGCGACCTTACCTTCCTTCACCCGCGCGCTCAGTTGAAGCAGATAGTATGTGGGAACGGCAAAGTTCAGGTTCTGACCTGATGTCACCGAACTGACGGTAACGCCGATCACACGCCCATACTCATCAACGACTGCGCCGCCCGAACTACCCTGCGAGATTGCCGCCGTGAATTGGATGCGCCCCGCCACGTAGCGCAAGGAACTGATGATGCCATCGGAGAACGTGCCGTCGAAGCCCTTCGGGTTCCCGGCAGCGTACACCTTGTCGCCGACCGAGAGGTTCTGCGTGTCGCTCAGAGGTAGTGCCGGGGCGTTCAATCCTTCTACCCTGAGCAGCGCGAGGTCATGTGCCGGGTCGAGATACTTGGCAACGACACGATGCTTCTCCTCCCGCTCAACGAGCGTGACATATCCTTCGCTACCACACTCGACCACATGCCTGTTGGTTGCGATAAGATTTCTGTCCACGAAGAACCCGCTACCGAACACGACCCTCCCGCGTTCACAGCCAGTCATCTCGACGCGCACGATGCTCGGCAAGATGCGTTTGGCAATCTGCGCGGCAGTAAGGGGCGTCGGACTGTGCTGAACCGGCTTTCGACGCTGTGCGGCGAACGGCGTCGCTACGACAACAACGATTAGCGTAAGACGAACGAGGTTGCTATACACATTTTCTCCCTAATGAAATGATGACGCCGCGCATATCCTCTGCTATCTTTGCGAACAATTCGATAACCACTCGGTAACTACCTTGAACCGTTTAGGCGCGGTTCGAGGTGGATTTTGACAAAACAGACAACAGAAATGTTCAGGCACAGGTACGCGGAGAGCGCGGTGTGAAGCGGGCTGTCGGAAGGACACAGAAGAGTCTTCCGGCAGATCCCGAACAGGACGGCACTTTACCCCTAATACGGGGTAAGGTCAACGGCAAGCGATGTAATTCATCAGGAGGATCCTTCTGATGGGACGCGCACCCAGACCCGTGCCGATAAAACTTTCCACGAAGCTACGCGCGATACGACTTTCACTCGATTTCACGCAGGCACAGATGTTCGACCGACTCGGCGAAACTCGCACGCGACTCTACGTCGGGCACATCGGCGAGTACGAGACGGGAGTGCGCGAGCCACCGTTGCGCGTAATTTTACAATATGCGCGTGTCGCCGGTGTGCCTATGGAGGCATTAGTTGACGACGATCTCGACCTGCCGAAACATTTGCCGAGTGCGCCCGATCACGAGTGGATTATGCGGCGTGTTCGAGTTAAACGGCGAGTATGAACACTGTTCTTTGCAACCAACACACGTACATCATGGTACGTGTGCGTTGATGTGCAAGGTTTTGTGTCACAACATCTGCGTCTTAGTTAGTTCGGTGTACAAGTTGAAGATAGAACCGACCTTGTGGGCAGGTTGGGTTTAATAGGTAGAACTCATGTTTCCTATAAAGTAGTCTGACTTTTAGACTTTATGGGCAAATTTACTATTCGTAGATATTATATCTGTAATTAGTATATCTACGTATTAGTTTTTGCTTCACTTCGCGCCTGCGAATGTGGTATAAACCACTTCCTTGTTGTTGCACACGCAAAACGCTGTTTTATTAACGGTACGGACTTAAATTATAAGGCTTTAGTTAAACGCTGTTTTGAGAAGAGCGGGAGAAACCCTCTGTGAAACGTATCTTTTTCGATGTCGAGAGTTTGCCACCCGAAGCCGCGTCGCCTTTTAACGTCGCGCTCAATCCCGCGATTGTTAGGCGGTTGTGCCATGACAAGCGGAAACAGAGGGAAAGTTCGTCAACCGAAAGCGCAGATACCGTCTCTCCTCACGCGCGTATCTGCGACGAAGAATGGCGCGAGTTGGCTTTGCACGCCGAATACGGGCGCGTGTTGTGCATCGGCATCATCATTGAAACAGACGGCACGCCCTCCCGTTACGGCGTGTTGGGTTTTGACAGTGAAAGCGCGAGTTTGCACACCAATGAAAGGCGCACGCTTCGTCAGTTCTGGAAACTACTTGAAAACTTCAATCCGCCGCGTGACTTAATCATTGTAGGAGTTACGCAGTTGAAGTAAGAGAGTAAAGCGGATTTGCCAAGTAATTTTTGACTGCCTCCCGGATGATCGCATGTTTTGCCTCGAACCAACTGATACCTCTCCTGTAGCAATGACACTCCAAGCGCAAGAAGGCACGCAACGCCAACCCGATGTGATTACGTTGTGCGCGGGCAGCGCGCACCTGCGCTCTTTCCACGCCGCAAAACTGCTTGATGCCGCGATGATATTGTTCAATCATCCACGCGAAGCCCGCGAATTTAATGCGCGTCCATTCGCTCATCGCCACATCGTTGGTTGCCCACCACTCAATGTCACCGTCTGTGGCGACTATCTTGAAGAGGCAAATCAGCCCGTAGCCTTTCAGCTGCACGACGCACCCGCGCGCATCCGTCGCAATGCTCGAAACGGCGCGCAAGCCCGTGTTGTCCGGGTTGACGAGGCGGTTACTTTTCAAGCGTGTCAGCCACCGCCAGCCGAAATCCTTGAGTGTTTTCAAGTTTTCAAGGCTCGCGTACCACCCATCAAACACCACGCACGCCGGAGTAAAGCCGCGCTCCCGCGCCGCCTTTACCAGCACTTGGAAGTGGTCGTTCTTGGTCAAAGAATCCTTGGCTTTGTCAAAGAGTCGGTAGTCAACCGGGATATGTCTATCACCATCCGTCCACAACGAGGTGATAAGGTTGATACCCGAAACGACGGCATGGTGCTTGCCCGACCAGTGCCGAGCCACCAAGTCAATCTTGTTGGCAAAGGGTTTATCCAACGTCGAATCGTCAATGACAAGGATGCCTGCGGCGAGTTCGACTTGGGTGCGGGCTTCTTCCCAGAGCGTCGCGGCATCGGGTTCGAGCCGATGAAGCAAGCGCGTAAAGGCATCGTGGGCGGGCGGCGACTCAGTGTCAGGCGCAACCCGTGCCGCTTCGACACCGGAGCATGTGCGCGGCGTCGCAATCAAAAAGTTGATGTATTCTTCGTCAGTGACTTTTGGTGGATTCATTCAGCTTTTTTACACTATCGCAGTTCAACTGCGTAACTCCTACATTGGTCATAACGTGATGGATTTTGATTTACCGTTTATCTACAATCGAAGTCGGATAAATCGCGTGCGTCCGAGCGTGCGGCTTAGTTTCGCGCGTTACCGAAGTCAACCCATCTACGACACGATGCGCGAGTGGGCAAATTGGAATCCGCGCACACCTGCCCTTTCTCTCTCACATCTCGCGGAAATTCTACGACTCGAAGTCAACAAAACTGAAGGTATGAACGGCGGGGATGTGTTCGATGCCTATAACGATAGGCGACATCAGGCGATTGCCGATTACTGTTTACAAGATGTAGTAGTCACTCGCGCTACTTACTACCGGCTAACGCAACCCGACGTTGACCCACCAACACTCCCCTAAAACAACCGAAAGGAAAACCAGTCATGCAGCTAATCAAATTACAACTTGAGTTTTGCACTGAAGATAATTTTATTGAGACATGGACGCTCGAAGGTGATGAGGTGCGGAAGTGGCAAGGATGGATAGACGCGCTTTGCGTGCTGGCGGCTAATCGCGGTGAAAATCCTGATTGGAGCGATTTGCACTGGGTCAAACATCGCAACGGAGCAGCAGAACCGGATGGCACGAAAGAAACAGTCGGCGAAGGAGAAACAAGCGATGACTAAAGCCGAATCTTTACCTGAAGTCAAATCCTCAAATGTTTCTACCCATCACCTAAGTGGAACAGCGCGAGAGGCATTAACGCTTTCTGACGAGGAGCGCATCAATCGTATTCATAACGCGCGGTGGATAGGCTACACGAGGGCGGCGGAAATCTTGGCGAAACTGGATGACTTGCTGTCGTTTCCGAAGAAACACCGGATGCCCAACCTACTGTTAGTCGGCGATACGAATAACGGCAAGACGATGATAATCAATCGTTTTCAATCGCAAAACAAATCCTTTGATAACGCTGATGGCGGCGGTGTAACACTACCTGTCTTTACGATTCAAGCCCCGCCCGTGCCAGATGAGTCCCGCTTCTACGATGAGATACTTATGAAGCTATTCGCACCATTTAAGTTCAATGAGAAGGTTAACAAAAAGCAGTTTCAAGCCATTCGTATTTTAACCCGTACTAATACGAAGATGCTGGTGATTGACGAGATTCACAATATCATCGCCGGAAATCAATCGCGGCAACGACAGTTTCTTAATACGCTCAAAAACTTAGGTAATGAACTGCAAATTCCTATCGTCGGCGTTGGAACAAAAGACGCTTTCAATGCTATTAACACCGACCCGCAACTCGCCAACCGCTTTGAACCGATGACGCTTCCGCGTTGGACGATGAACGCAGACTTTTTGCGCTTGCTGGCAAGTTTTGAGGTGACGCTACCGCTCGCCAAACCGTCGGGTTTAACCGATACGTCACTCGCCACGAAACTTCTTAGCATGAGCGAAGGCACAATTGGAGAGCTATCAACCGTCCTTAGCCGCGCGGCGATACAGGCAATTAAATCAAATCAAGAACACATTACGTTAAGTGGGTTGGAACGCTTGAACTGGATTCAACCTTCGGAGCGCAAACGCCAAGCGATTTGATGCAAGCTGTATATGTACGCGAACGGCTTAATTGAAGATGTCTTGCCAGCGCGACTCGCACCGCTTCCCGATGAACTTCTGTCATCGTGGCTCATGCGTTTGGCGATGGCTCACGGGCTTAAACTTCACACTTTTTGCGTGCATCTGTTCGGCAGTCGTGCAATTTGGAGTCGTGACATTGATAAGTCGGCGGATGAACGAGTAATTCATAATTTAGCGACTAAAACTAACACACCGCTTGAACGTGTGCGCGAAACGACCCTTGCTTCCTACTGTGACACACTTTTTGAAGAATACAAGCTATACGGCGCAACGAAATGGGTGCTACCCGTAGGCGTGTATCATCGCAAGCGCACGCTGTTCGGCTTGCAATACTGTCCACAATGTTTAGCTGAAGATTCCGAACCGTACTTTCGCCGTAAGTGGCGATTAGCCTTTGTCTGCGTTTGTGAGAAACATCAAATAATTCTGCGGGATTGCTGCTCGAAGTGTGAAGCACCAATCAACTTTCATCGTAACGAACTTGGCGACCACCGTAAGGCGGTAGCTGATTCCCTAACGCACTGCTACCATTGCAGGCACGATTTAGCGAAAACGTTTGAAGAGCAAAATTCGCAACCGTTTCCGGTGACACAAATTGAAGTTGATTTTACAAATAAGCTATTGCAAGGTTTAACGGATGGTTTTATACGAGTGGGTGAAACCGTTACCGTGTATTCGCATTTGTATTTCGCGGTCTTGCGGCAGTTAATGAAGATTGTGCGTATGCGGCGCACTTGTATAGAAAGCCTGCGTCAGACCATTGCTGCAAACGACGAGTCAACAATTTACCTTCCGAGCGTCACTAACAAAAGCACCACCGATTTACAAGAACTGCGCGTCGCAGAACGTCGTTGCTTGCTTGGGTTAGCGCGCTATCTAATGACGGACTACCCGGAACGTTTCTTGCGTCTTGCACGGCAACATAAGATTTGGAGTTCAATTTGGCTTCGCCACCTTGAGCCGAAACAAGGGCAACGACAACCGAACATTGCGCCGTTTTGGTTTTGGCAAATCGTACATAACAATCTGTACCACCCTCGCCATCAACCATCTCGACAGGAGATAGAGGGCGCAATCAAATACATTAGACGAAGTGGCGGTACGCTTAATAAATCAGTCCTTGCAAGGTTGCTAGGTGTCGCCGCGATCCGCTACCCCATTATTCCGTAATTTCTTATCCAACAGACACAATTTAAGTTATGGGTTTCGAGGTAGCTTCACTAAGCCATACCTTCACACTCATAAATGTATGAAAATTATCTGGACAGTACCTATATCGCATGATACGCTGCGCGTCGTCGAACAATAGCCTATTCGACGCGGGAATCTCAATAAACAATAGATTTTGACTATTAAGACTGCGCTTTGCTCATCTTGCGTATTTGGTGAAGGTACTTTTTGGATGATAGGTATTGACTTATTCGCCGGTGCTGGCGGAATGTCGCTTGGAGCCAGTCTCGCAGGCGTTAAAGTAAAAGTGTCAGTGGAACTGGATTCTCATGCTGCAAATACTTACGCTCATAACCACGCTGGCGTAAAATTATTTACTCAAGACATTCGCAAGATTACTGGTGATGACATTAAAACTCATCGTGGTCAAGTCGTCGTTTTCGGAGGCGCACCTTGCAAAGGATTTTCGACTTCAAATCAACGTACTCGGTCAGAAGACAATCCAAACAATTGGCTATTTAAGGAGTTTTTACGGGTCGTCGCTATCACCAATCCTGATTGGGTCGTTTTCGAGAATGTTAAAGGTATATTAGAAACAGAGGGTGGGCGTTTTGTCGAAGCCATTCTCGAATCGCTAGAGAAATGTGGTTACACTTTGACGCATGGATTATTAAACGCTGCCGATTTTGGTGTTCCTCAAAATCGTTTTCGTCTTTTCATAATTGGTTCGAGGCATGGGTTAAGCGTCAATCTACCGTCACCAACACACTCGCGTCACATTACAGTCGCAGAAGCCATCAACGATTTGCCCTCGTTAGTAAACGGAGCTTCGGTGTGCAAATTAAATTACGGGTCAAACGCTCCATCTGAGTATGCTAAAAGCATGAAAAATGGCTTGCAATCTTGCTCAAATCATTTAGTAACAAGAAACGCCCAATTCGTTTTACAGCGATACCAACACATTCCACAAGGTGGAAACTGGGAAGACATTCCATCTCATCTAATGCACAATTACACTAATCGGGAAGGATGTCATACAGGCATATATTATCGGTTGCATCCTAACCAACCGTCGAAGGTAATCGGTAATTATCGTAAAAACATGCTTATCCATCCAAATTATGATCGTGGTTTGTCTGTGCGTGAAGCGGCTAGGCTACAATCTTTTCCCGATTGGTTTGAGTTCAAAGGTTCAATTGGTTTCCAGCAGGAACAAGTTGGAAACGCCGTGCCGCCACTTCTCGCAAAGGTAGTTTTTGAAGCTATTCTTCGCTCCACATAATCACCGAATTACCCCCGCGCCGCAACTTCGCACTCATGGAACTTAATAACAAACTCCTCGATGAGTGGCTCAAAACCGAAACTAGAAATGACCAATTTCCTAATGGTAGGAATTATGGAGCAAGGTACATAGCTATTGCAGACGAATTAAATAAAGGTGTTCATATCCATGTTACAGCCGGTGCAGCTATCAAAGATGGGGGATATTTAACTGATCACGGTCCTGAACATATCAAGACTGTAATTCAACGAGCTACTAACCTTGTTTCTGCCAAAAGTTGTGACCTAACTCCCTATGAGGTCTATTTGTTGTTAGTTGCCATTCATATACATGACACAGGGAATGCATTTGGTCGCTATCAGCATGAGCAAAATTCGATCGAGGTTTTTCGACATATTGGTACGGTAGCAGGTGAGGACGAAGCTGAGAAGCGTGTAATTGCACGTATTGCAGTAGCGCATGGTGGCAAGGAGAAGGACAAAATCAGCCTTCTACCTGAAACACAGCCGATTCTGGGGCAGCTAGTTAGAACGCAACTTCTTGCGGCGATATTAAAGTTTGCTGATGAATTAGCTGATGATTATACAAGAGCGGCGGGATTTTTTGAAAAACATAAACTTCTCCCAAAAGAAAGTGAGGTATATCATAGATACTCTGGTGTACTTCACAGCGTTACCATCTTGCCAGAAGAACATGAAGTTAAATTAGATTTTCTACTCAACAAACGAGACATTGTGGAGAAGTTCGGCAAGAAAACAGAACATGACTTAGAAGAAGTTCATTTGTTGAACGAAATTTATGTACGAACGACCAAAACACACCTTGAGCGTACCTACTGTATGCGATTTATGAGTCCATACATAAGGATAAGTCGCATTACGGTTACGATTGAATTTTGTGATGATATGGATACTCTTGCAGAGACTGCTGGTTATCGAATGGAAGAACACGGTTACCCATCTATGTCAGTAGGTATTATCCATAACGCTTGTCGAGATTTGAAAACGGCATCAGGGGTACAACTAACCGGCGAGTCACTAAAAGAACAAGTTGAGTTAAACGAAAAGGCAGTGACAGAAAGCCAGTCATAAGGCAATAAGTAAAAATGACTAATTCTAATAACAATCCATTTGCATGGCAGACACCGGAAGAGATAAAGGCTGAAGACGTTATTTCCCTTTTTGTCAATGTATTTACAGACTTTTACAACGTACCTAAGCCGGGTCATACCTTTCTTAATGGACCGCGTGGCTCAGGTAAGAGCATGATGTTTAGGTATCTACGACCTGACTGCCAGTTAATTGCCAGAGAGAAAACGCCGCTCCGTGACCACCCATTCTTTGCTATATACATACCAGTTAAATCAACCGGGCTACAAATCACAGAGTTGGAGCGTTTAGATAACAAACACGCAGCGGCACTTCTTAATGAGCACTTAATGACAATGTACATTGCTGCAATTAGCTTTGGGTCGCTCGCAGAGCTAAGTAAAGAACTAAAACTGGAAGATTCTCTCACAGAAATAAAAGACTTTTATAAAAATATATTTGCCAAAGTTCTGCACAACTCCGGCTGGTACGAAGAATTACCACAGATTTCAGATGATGATCGTGCAGACGAATTGTTCACTAAATTAAAAGATGTTTGTGACAGCGTTTTCCGTGCTGCAAACGGATATGTCAATGAAATGTCTTTCGGAAGCGAGCTAGTAGCTTATAAGGGCGCGCTGTGTTCATACTATGACTTCTTGCTTCCACTGTTGCGTGCTGTCAAACAATTTAGTTTCATGCCGCAGGGTCCGATTTTTCTGTTAATTGATGATGCAGACAATTTGTCTCACACTCAAACAATGGTTCTCAATACTTGGGTGTCTGCTCGCACAAGTTCCGATATTAGCCTCAAAATATCAACTCAGTTGAATTACAAAACATATATTACTAACCTTAATTCGAGGATAGATGCGCCCCACGACTATAATGAGGTCAATATTTCTGCGGTATATACATCTACGTCTGAAAAAAACCATTACAACCAGAGAATCCGTGAGATTGTAAAAAAGAGGCTTATGAATGCTGGGATTGAAGTTGATCCATCTGATTTTTTTCCGCCAGATGCAAAACAAGAAGCAGCAATAAGGAAGATAGGCGAGAAGATAAAAACAGATTTTCCAGAAACGGGGCGCGGGTACAGAGCGAATGACGACGTAGTTCGCTATGCCCGTCCTATGTACATTGCTAGTCTCAAGGGTCCAAGTAAATCCGGTTCAACCTATAGTTATTCTGGCTTTGACCAACTTGTCCATATATCTGATGGAGTAATCAGACAATTTTTGGAAGCAGCATCTCAGATGTATGCCTCTATGTTAGCTAAGGATAATGCAAAGACCAAGCAACAGGGTGTGCATCTTATTGACCCGAATGTTCAAAACGACATTGTTAGAAAACGCGCGGACAAATACTTATTTGAAGAGTTTGAAAAGCTTTATAAAAATGAAGAGAATGATCCGATAGCTTCGGATAGAGCTTTGAAACTTAAAAAGCTAATTGATGCTCTTGGTTCAGCATTCCACCACATTCTAATTTCCGATAACTCAGAACGCCGGGTGTTTTCCATTGCATTTTCAGATACGCCAGATAAAGAAGTTTTAGAGGTATTGAAATTGGGTGTGCGAAATGGGTATTTTCATGAATCTGGGATTGGCAGGAAAAACGGGTTAGGTAGAACTCGCTTGTATATTCTAAGCCGTCTGCTAGCACCGTATTTTCTGCTCGACCCAAACGGTTTTGCAGGATACAAGTTTATGACGAACGAAGCCGTTAAACAAGCTATGCACAACCCTGAAGCCTTTGCGTCAAGAATCAAAATTCGCGGCTATAAAGAAATCTTCGACAACCCCCAAACCAACCTATTTACGGAGAATTAACCAAGTGTCTGGCAAGTATCCGCTAACTTCCTTCGCAGAACATTTTGCGGGACAAATTGATTTGCTCATCTGTTCAGCGAGTTACGAGGAGCGTTGTAAAGTAGTTGCTGATGCAGTTTCTCCGTTGTCAGTTAAAAAGGTTTTAGTGTGCGAAAACCACGATTTAATAGAGGTTGTTGGAAGCAATAGCCAATACTTGCAACAACGATTTGCTTCAGTAGCACAATCTGTACAGTTTCATAGTAACAAACCCCTTCAAATCGCTGATGCGCTCTCTTCCTCGCTTGATGCGGCTATTAATTGCACGACCAAGAAAGTAATAGTTGATATTACAACATTTACACGAGAAGGTTTATTGATACTTTTGGGATTACTCAGAAGCAAAGCTTCAAGCAAGATAACGGTAAATCTGATATATGTCGCTGCTGCTGATTACTCAATAGGAGACACAGGAAAACACAAATGGTTAAGCACAGGTGTTGAAAGTATTAGGTCGGTTTTAGGTTATTCAGGTAACTTAACTCCATCACGCAAAACACACTTGATTGTCTTGGCAGGTTTTGAACATAAGCGTGCAGAAGAAGTCATCAAAAACTATGAAGCATCTATTGTTTCTGTAGGCTTTGGTAGTGAGAAAGAATCCATTAGTGCTGAACACCACAAAACTAATCGTGTTTTTTATCAAGAGATAATTGCATCGTACATCAATATAAATGAGTTTGATTTTTCTCTTATTGACCCGTTAAGCACGAAAGAATCTATCGAAAAGCAAATCAACAAGCACCCTGATTTCAATGTAGTTATTGCACCTCTTAACAATAAAATTTCAACTCTTGGTGTAGCATATGTCGCATTTGACAACCCAAATGTTCAGTTATGTTATGCCCAACCCAACCGCTATAATTTTGTAAATTATTCAGTACCGGGAAAGGAATTTTATTGGTTTAAGATGCCCTAACTGCTCATGGTTGCAAAGCAAGCTAAACTAACAAGCAGAATACGTTGTGTTAAGTAGGACTGGTCTCATAAATGTATCAACTCTGTGTGCCTCTGCGTCGGCACTCTTCGCTTCTCTGCATTCCTCCTTAAGTTTATTAAACGCAGAGTGTTGCAGAGAGACAGACAAGGTATTTATGAGACCGCTTCTATTTACTTTCATAGCTTTTTTATTTCTCTATGTACTCTTTCCGCTGTTCGATAGGTCGAATTTGATGTATGTTTGATAGAAGATCGCCGCAGAAACGCCAATTCATCATCGTGTAATTGCACGGCTCGATGTGTTACGCAGTACATCAAAACGTCTTTTAATTCGTCAATCGTAATTTTTCCGTCATCAATGTTACCTGTTAACAGCAACATCGAAAACTTCTCTTTACGTCTTCCGTCTTCATCAACATCGGGTCGGTGTTCGGCTTCCAGTAGATAGTAATACCGCGATCCGTTATTCAACTTGGCGATGAGTGCTTGCCGTCGTTGTTGTGTAGTTTCAGCGTCTATGAAAGACCAATTGGAAAATTTATCCGAATTGTTTTTGTAGGGACGAAGCGGAAACACAGACCTGCCGTCAGAAGGTACATCCGCACCATCCGGTACAATCTGAATAAACGACCACTCGACGGATGAAGAATGTCCCAATTCACCAAGCATTTCGGTGAACTCGTCAAAGTCGGCGGGAAGGGCGAAATTTCGGCGGAGCGATTCACTTTCGTTCGGATTACTCTCGCTTATTATTTCATCCCGCCGATTCCTGTCCTTGCCTTCAACTTCTTCGACCTCATCACCCATCGTCGCATTTAACTCTGGCAAAGTAATGGCAAACGGAGCAGTTGTAACATCCTTATAGCTTCCCTCCCCCGTCGAATAAGACTCCGGTTCATCCATCCGGTAAGGGCGCGTCTTGTTCTGTGCTGCGCGATGCGTGGTGCGATTCTGCGGTAATTTCTTGACTTCTTTGTTCCGCAAATCAGGAAAGCGAGTGGTAGCGTTTATAATCTCGTACTCTGGGTAGTCTAGCGAAGGCTCATTATCATTGGTAATACCGCCTTGCGGTTCATCGAACTGGATGCGGTCAGCATCTCTAGCAATGCTTTTGTATGCTTCAAGCTTGGTGAAGTATTCTTCCGGCGTTTCGGGGTTGACTTGGGAACGCCCATCGTTGTCACGGTCAAACCATAGCTCCGAGAATGGAAATGCTGCATCGCAAGTTAGCAACTCATAAACTAAAAACTGTCGCTCTCGTTCTGGCTCTCGAAAGTCGAACTGAATTTCTTTGCCCAAAGCTGTCCAGATCGTTGATTGAGTGAACGGCGGATAGGCTTCGACACTGGAACTTTGTCCATTGTCGGAACGGTTTTTTAATATGCTGTCATAAATACCGCGCGTCTGTGCATAAGCGAAATCATCAAATCGAATGCGGGCAATATTCGCGGCATCCACGTCTTTCATTCGGGGACGAAGTTGAATAACCGCTTTACCTGTCTCGTTATTGATATACGTCACATCATGGGCGGGATTAAACAAGGTGTTATGTGTGTCATAGATTGAGTTTCCTGCCCCGCCGCTAATAATTTCGCGCGCTAAGGCAGTTGAACTCGAATAGTAAAATCGAAGAATCTCTGCACACGGAATGATGACAGGGCGATTTATAGTGATGAGGGTTCCGTTTTTATCATGAAGCGCAACATCACACTTAAAGCGCAAAACTTTAGCGCGACTAAAACCCGTTGCATTGCTTAAACTGCCACCTACTCGAAGCGAATACTGTGCATCGGGAATAAAGTAATCACGGTATTCAGCAAAGCCGTTACGGATAGCTACAGTGCGACCGATATAATTATTTGGTTCGTACTTGCCTTTAAGTGGTTCTCTCTTTGGATTGAAACTGCAAGAGATGGCAAGTGTCGCTTGTGCTTTAATATGAGAAGGCGTGTGAATGGTTGCGCTAGCGTATCGGGGTCTGCCCTGCGGCAAGTTATAAAGCAATCCGTTACGCCAAAATGTTCCGATGCGAAGGATGGGCAAGTAGCCTATACCAACTTCAATCGCAACGCTCTGTGAATAGTTATACGACTTGGGATTATCAATGTCGGCTATTGGTGTTTGAGAATCAAGTAGAGGTGCAAGTAGAACTTCAATCGTCGGTTCTGTCGGGACGCTCGGATTAAACCGGACATCTCCAAACCATATAAGTCGCCAAATTCGATTGTCTTTGGGAAAGCGGTGGTGAGGTGGCAGTTTTCGCGCCATATATGAACATGGTCGCAAATACTTCTGTTATTCGCAAGAACTTTTATTCAGTCGCTTTGTCTTTTAGGATTCACAACAGCGTCGCACGAGATGCGCGACGGTTTCGACGTGGTGAGTTTGCGGAAACATGTCGAACGCCGCGATGCGCTCCAAGCTGTATGAACCCGAAAGCAAATGTATGTCGCGTGCCAGCGTCGCCGGGTCGCATGACACATACACGATGCGCGAAGGTTGTAGACTTATCAAAGCGTTGATGATGTCCGGCTCAACTCCGGCGCGCGGCGGGTCAAGCAAAACCAATTCGACATCTTCAATCATCGCACTGTACGTCGTAGCATTGTCCGACATCCATACCGCGACATCGGCAACTTCGATGCGGGCGTTGGTGAGCGAAGCATGATGCAGATTCTGTGCGGCGTAGTGCGCGGCTGTCGGGTTGGATTCGATGCCGATGACGCGCTCGTAAAGGCGGGCGAGGGGCAGCGTGAACAGACCGACGCCGCAGTAAAGGTCAAGCGCGGTATGCGCGTTTCGCGTCGTGGCGTGACGCAAGGCTTCGTTGATTAAAGCGGGAAGCAGGGCGGGGTTGACTTGGAAAAAGCAATGCTCGTTGAAGCGATAAGTCTCCGCGCCGACGGTGCGCCCAAGTTCGCCATTGTCTATCAAGGCTTCGCCGCTTGAAGGCGGAGAATTGAAAGCTTCGGCTTCATAAACGGGTACGACGGAAACCGTTTTGCCGTCGCCGCTTGTCGCGCGCAATTCCTTCGCCTCTAAATCCCACGTCGCAGCATCGGCGCGTGCATCGCGTAATGCGTTTTCGAGTTCGGGCTGTAGAATCGGGCATTGTGTGACATCACAAATGCGATGCGAGTTACGCTCGAAGTATCCAAGCCTGTGATGTATCGCATCGAGTTGCCATTCGGCACGAAGGCGATAATTAAGCGGGTCGGGCGACGCTGTGATATGAATCTCCGGCACGATTTCAAGCCGGGCGATGCGTTGTAAGCAATCACGAATGATGCCCCTTTTCGATTCAAGTTGAGCCGGATAAGTAAGCTGTTGGAAGTCACACCCGCCACACCTGCCGAAGTATGGACACGGCGGCGAGGCGCGCACGGCGGAAGGTTCTAATATCTTTACGATAGACGCGAACAACGTCTTACCGCGCACAGTATCAATTCGCACACGCACCACGTCACCGGGTGCGGCTAGTTGAACAAGCATCGTGCGTCCGGCGGCGTGCGCGAGTCCTAAACCGCCGGGCAGGATGCGTTCGATGCGCGTTTCTAATTCGTCTCCGGCGCGAAGACTTTGCCCGCCGTCAGGGTATGGCGGGTGTCGCTTCGCGTTCGATGATTTCCCGTTCGGTTTTTTCATCAACGGATGAAACATGCTTCATCATCCATGACAGATAAGCGGCGGACGAACGGATGATTGGAAGGGCGATGATTTCCGGCGTGTCATAACTGTGCCGCCGCTTTATCGTTTCTTCAAGACGCGGAAATACGTCGAACATCGTTTTCACCAGCAACAAAATCTCGTCGCTCTGCTCGATGCTTCCCTGCCACATATACAGCGAGTGCATCGCGGGCAGAATCTGAACGCACGCCGCGAGTCGTTCTTCAATTAACAGGCGCGCAAGTCCTTGGGCTTCCACCTGACTTGCCGCCGTTATCATCACGACACAAGGTTGCCGCGCGCTTTGCATCATGCACCCTGTTCCGGCGGCGTCATTCCTCCGGTTAAAGGCGTCGCGTCCTGCCCGAAGAAAGCATCGTAGATTTCGCGCGCCCGCTCAAGGTCACGCTCGTCAATCAGGACTATCGCACCGGGCGAAGTCACGGAAAGCAAAGCGGAGAAAGCATCATCGCCGCCCGACTGCACGGCGGAGCGCAAGCCATTTTGCCGCAAAATATCGTTCACCATCTCGGCTTCCGCCGGAGAGCCGAACGTGTGGAGCGGCACGAATCGCGCATCACTTAAATCAACACGCGGGTCAACTTGAAGCGGCTTATCTTCAATGAACGCTTCTACGTCATGCTCGTAAGTATCGGGTTTGATAGCATCGGGTTTGTTTTGTGACATATATTTCCTTGAGTGTTCCTTATAACTTCGTAACTTCAACCGCCGTTTTAGAATCACGACCGCGACGTGTTCGCATCGTCGAACCCTTTTAACACGATTGCGCCTTCGGGAAAACGCGCCACCAATTCGAGGTCGCCGCCAAGCGCGTTGATTAGCTTCCGCAACGTGCCGACTGGCATATCTTCGCGCTCTGACACGGCAATCTGTTTGACATCTAACAGGTCGTCAAGTTGTTGTTGACTCGTCTGCAAAGACTCGCGCAATTCTGCGAGCCGCATTTCGCGCAAGGTCGCTTGCACCCGCGCATCAGATGCCGCGAGTCGTTCAGGCGACATCTTCTCACGCAATAATCGAAAAGGTTTGTGACCAGCCATTAAATTAAGCCTTCCTTTCTGATTGTTTCCAAATACTCGTCGTATAAATCATCGGCTTTCGGCACATAAACTTCGTACCAACGATTGTCGCCCGTCTTGTCGCCCCCGATAAGTAGAATCGCCATCCGTCGCGGGTCGAAAGCATACAATACGCGAAGTGGTCTTCCCTTATGCTGAACGCGCAACTCACGCAGATGTCCGTGACGCGAACCATGAACAGAAGATGAGTATGGATGACCTAATGTTACGCCATTAACTTCAAGCAACGATACATAATCGTTAATCGAATCTTGTTCGCCTTCCGATAATAGTCTCCACCAATTCTCAAACTCATCCGTGTATTCAACTTCACAAGGCATAATGATTTCACACGAACGCCATTCAAGGTTCAAGCAACCTACAACGCCGCTTTCGCCTTCGGTTCAAACGGCACGGCTTCAAAGTGCGTCATCTGTTTGAACTCTTGAAAGCGCGCGTTGATTTCTTCGTGTGTAAGACGTGCGACACGTTCCGTGCCGAACTCCTCGACGTTGAAGGAAGCCATCACCGCCCCGTAAATCATCGCGCGGCGTATCGTCGCGTCGTCCGCGTTTTCGTGGTTGGCGAGATAGCCCATGAAGCCGCCCGCGAACGAATCGCCCGCCCCCGTCGGGTCGAATACGGATTCGAGCGGGTACGCCGGAATCGTGAAATAACCCGCTTCGGTAAAGAGTGCCGCCCCGTATTCGCCGCGTTTGATGACGAGGGTTTTAGGTCCCATCGCGCGAATTAAGCGCGCGGCTTTATGCAAGTTCGGTTCGCCCGATAACTGGCGCACTTCGGCATCGTTGATAATCATTATGTCCACGTCTTTAATAGTTTCAATCAAAGAATCACGCGCAATGTCAATCCACAAATTCATCGTGTCGAGTGCGACGAGTTTTTTACCCGTGATGCTCATGTTCACTTCGCGCTGCAAATCCGGTTGGATATTGCCCAAGAAAACGAACGGCGTGCGTTTGGCTTCGCTTGATAATTTCGGCTTGAAGTCGGCGAAGACGTTGAGTTGTGTATCAAGCGTGTGCGCGGTATTCAAATCGAAATCGTAACTCCCACGCCAGAAGAAAGTTTTGCCCGATTCAATTCGTTCAAGGTCTTCGGTATTGATGTTGCGTCGGGCAAAGACTTTCATTTCCGTTGCACCAAAATCGCTGCCGACGACGCCGACGACGCGCACGGGAGCGAAGAAACTCGCGGCTAAGGAGAAGTGCGTTGCCGAACCGCCGAGCATTTTTTCGCGTTCGCCAAAAGGGGTTTGCACGGCGTCAAACGCTACTGAACCGACGACTAATAATGACACGTTATGGTTGACTCCCGATGTGAAATAGTGAAGTAAAGAAAACTGAAATTTAGAAATGTGGAATGTAGAAAAGCATCAGGCGAGACAAACATTAGCCGGAAAAGTCACGGCTTTTTAATCGTCGCTTTAACTTCCCCTTCAATCTCGCGCAACTCGGTTTCGGCGCGCTCCTTGAAATCGCTCGCCGGATATTCCTTAACGAGTTGCGTCAGGTATGTGCGTCCTTGTTCGCGCAACTTTTCCGGCGGCAACTTCGCGGCTTGCCTGCCTTGACTGCGCGAGAGGCGCAGACTGCTCGAACCGGCGATGTAAAGCACTTCGTCCAACTGCGAGAACATAGGATTCTCGGCAAGCACCGCCTCGCAACGGTCGAGCGCGCCGAAGTATGCTTTGCGTTCTTTGAAGTAGAAGCGCGCGGCTCTCAAATCAACCAGCGACTTGGCTTCGAGTTCCGGGTCACGCACGATACTGATGTCGTTCGTGCGCCCGACGCCTTGCGCGTGCGCGGTTGAAGTGAAAGCGATGGCGGCGAGTAAGAAGGTGAAAGCGAAGGCTGTCTTGTGAAATAAGTTTTGCATAGTGATTCCTTAAAAATGTGTCGCGTGTTCGATGCGCGGCTGATGCATGGAAGATGTTTTAACCGCAAAGACGCAGAGAAGGCAAAGTTAAGCCGCAGAGTTTTCATTCTTTGCGTAAGCTCTGCGCCCTTTGCGCCTCTGCGGTTAGACAATCTTACCGCTTCGCATACTTCCCGATTATCGCGTCTAGCTTTTGCGCCGTTTCTTTGTTCCACAATTCGGGCGCGGTAAAAATCGCGTTCTTGAGTTCGTCCGCGTAAGGCGTTTTCAAATCACCTTCGACGATTAAGCGCACCGCTTCCTTCATCACAAGTTGTGCGTTGCGAACATTCTGATTTAAGACCTCAATCACCGAATGCGCCGATACCGCATCGTGTTCTTCATGCCAGCAATCATAGTCGGTCACTAAAGCCAGCGTCGCATAACTCATCTCGGCTTCACGCGCAAGTTTCGCTTCCTGCAAGTTGGTCATGCCGATGATGTCCATGCCCCACGCGCGATACACATTCGATTCCGCCTTCGTAGAAAACGCGGGACCTTCCATACACAGATAAGTTCCGCCGCGATGAATATTGACACCGACTTTCTTGCACGCCGCTTCCAACACATCGCCCAACTGTTCACAAACGGGGCGGGCGAAGGTGACATGCGCGACGATGCCTTCACCGAAGAAAGTTGATTCATGTGCGCGTGCGCGTGTGCGGTCAAAGAATTGGTCGGGAATCACCATATCAAGCGGTGCGTACTGCTCTTGCAATGAACCGACCGCCGATGCCGATAAGATATGCTCGACGCCGAGCAGTTTCATCCCGTAGATGTTCGCCCGAAACGGTAACTCGGAAGGCGTCAAACGATGCCCGCGCGCATGTCTGGGAAGAAACGCGACGCGCTCGCCTTCCAGTGTTCCGACTAGAAAAGCGTCCGAAGGTTTGCCGAACGGCGTCTCGACATTTACTTCTTCGATGTCAAACAGTTCCGGCATCTGGTACAAGCCACTGCCGCCGATGATTCCGATTCTGATTTTGTCCATTTAAGTTTTCAGTTCCCCAAATCGTTTCCGTGCTTCGTCTCACCAAGCGCAAATCACAGGGTAGGCTTTGAACGCATCGTCTTTGCTGACAATCGTCATGCCTTCAACCATCGCCTGCGCGATAAGCAAACGGTCGAACGGGTCGCGGTGATGTAGTTCGAGGTTTGCCACGATTGCCGTATGTTCGACGGTGATGTTGAGCAACTCAAAGCCATTGACGGCGATTTGTCCTGACATGAAAATCTCGTAAGGCTCGCTCAAAACGATTTTGCCGAGACTATGCTTGATTGCTATTTCCCACGCGCTGGCGACGCTGACGAACTTTTCGTTGGCGGCATCTTCGATTGCCTCACGCGCCGTTTTGCTTAATCGGGTATCTCCGGCAACGAACCACATAAAGGAGTGCGTATCAAGCAGCAACTTCATTTCGTGTAAGGCTCAAAGTCTTCAAGCGGCGCATCGAAATCGTCAGCGAAGGTGACGATTCCTTTCGCGCTGCCAAACTGGGGTTTCGGTTGACTCACAGGCGTAAGCCTCACCGCCGTTTGACCGTCTTTCGTGATAACAACTTCTTCACCCATCAAGGCTGCTTCGATTAACACCGAAAGATTCTCGCGCGCTTCATCAAGATTTACATGCTGCATAACTTCACGCTTCCCCTTCTTCGATAACAAACGCTTTCAACTTTCCCTCTGTTTCAACCACACGATAAAGCGGCGCGTCAGGGTCGTGCATGAAGACGCACAGCCAATCTTCCCTCGCGGCTTGTGGCAAAAGGCGTTTCTTGTTCGCCAAGGTTTCAACCGGATACAGGTCATAACCCATCAGCCACGCGGGTTGAACGTGGAAGCGCGTCGGTGCTAAATCAACAAAGTTAAAGAGCGTGCGCCCGTCTCGCGTCAGTCTCATGCACTGCATTGTTTGATTGTGTCCGGTCACGGTTTCCATCGTCAAACCACTCACGATTTCATAATCATCATCACACAATTCAAGCTGACCCGACTTCGCAATCGCTTCCCAGTTTTCGCTCATATAACTGGCGCGGTCGCGTTCAAAAGGATTTCGCGCGTGTTCGTATTCGCGGCGCGACACCATGTAACGCGCGTTCGGAAAAGCGGGAACAATGCCGCCACGCTCATCGCGGCGCGTGTTTCCGCCGCAGTGGTCGAAGTGCAAATGCGTGTTGACGACAATCGTGATGTCTTCGGGCATGATGCCGATTCGGTTTTCAAGTTGTCCGTTGAGCGTCGGAGTTTCCGCGACGTTATAAATCGCGCGCAGTTTGTCCGTCCACTTATCGCCCATCCCAGTGTCAACGATGATGCGCTCATCTCCCGCTTCGATATAAACGCAATTTGTAGTCATCCGTATCCGGTTCTGGTCATCGGGCAGCATCACCTTCGACCACAGGACGCGCGGCACGACTCCGAACATCGCGCCGCCGTCCAGACCGAAGTTTTGCGTCGCTAAAATCTCGACCCGGTAGTCTCCGAACTCCACCGCTTTATCTTTCCCTTCCTTCACGCGGCGCGGGTGATGCGTCGCGCGGCGAAGAAGGCGGTGCGGCTTCGACTTCCATTTCCGCGCCGGGCGGAAGCGAACCCGGTGCGCCCAAACCTTCGAGAGCCTGTGCCGGGTCAACGTCCAGAGTGAAATCTTCTGCGACTTCGATTTTGTGACGCTTCTCGATTTCTTCGAGATACTTTTCGACTTTTTCAGTTTGCACGGCAACACGCGCGCTTTCGCGGAAACCCTGCGGCGGTTGCATAGGGTTGCGGGCTTGAAGGGCGGCGACGGGAATCAAGATGTGACGTGCGCGCACCTGTTCTTCCGGTTTGCCTTCATCGTTCTTGTCGCGTTTCTCGTCAACCTTGATGATGTGAAAACCGAACTCGGTTTGAACGATGTCGCTTGTCTCGCCGGGCTGCAATCGAAACGCCGTCTCTTCAAATTCTTTGACCATGCGACCGCGACCGAAGAAGCCTAAATCGCCGCCTTCCTCCTTACTTCCGTCGGCGGAAACTTCGCGCGCCACCGCCGCGAAGTCTTCGCCCGCGCGCACACGCTTCAATACGTCTTCGGCTTCGGCGCGCTTCTTTGCGATGTATGCGTCAACTTCCGTATCGGTCGGCTCAAACTGTTTTTCTAGCGTCTCACCGAACTTACGATTGATGACGGCGGATTGTTGAAGCAAAAGTTGCAATTCGACTTTGCGCCGGAACGCCGGATTTTCCCGCATCAGTTCTTCGCCTTTGCGGGCTAAAAGCAATGTCGTGGCGATGTTCTTCTTTAAGTCTTCAACCTTATCGGCTTCGGGTGCGGGGCTGCCCATCTTGGCGCGTTGTTCGATTTCCTGTTCGTAGATTTTATTTATATCAACCATTCGACCGGGTTCGTTCATAAGCGCGGCGACTTCCGCATCGGGGGCGAATCGCTCACGAAAAATCCGTGAGGTAATCGTCTCGCCTTTAGCCGTCGCTTCCTTGCGTTTCTCGTTCGCGTAGTTTTGCGCGAGAACGAGAAAGCGTTGCAACTCAAGTTGTTGTTTGACTTCCGGTTCGTCGGCGATGCCTTTGGCGCGGGCTTCTTCGGCAAGCGCGAGTTGTTGTTTGAGTTCTTCGGCAATCTTCTTACGACTCTCTGGACTTCCCGCGAACTGCGCTTTGACCTGCGGCGTTTCATCTTCAAAAAACGCTGCCATGTCTTCGGCGGTGATTACAATTTCCGATGCCGAGGCGTGATTCGCACGCCACACCCATAAACCTACTCCGGCTAAAACAGCAACCAGAACCGCGACCAACGCTCGTGTCATTAACTTCAAAATATAACCTCTTTCTTAAATCAAATTCGTTGTGATAATCAAAAACCTTGTACTACTCCGCAGTATTACTCCGTATCGTCTTCATGCTGGACGAGTTCAAGCAGCACACCGCCCGCCGTCGCGGGATGAACAAATGCAATCAAACAATCGTCCGCTCCGCGTCGCGGACTTTCATCAATCAACCTTGCACCCTGTGCCTTCAAACGCTCAAGCGTTGCGTGTATATCGTCAACCCGAACGGCGATGTGATGAACACCTGCCCCGCGCTTTTGCAAAAACTTCGCAATCGGTGAATCGTCGCTCGTGGCTTCCAACAATTCGATGCGCGGCTCACCTAAAGGCAGCATCGCCACCCGAACTTTCTGCTCCGCGACTTCTTCCGTGTGGACGAGTTCTAAACCTAACGCATCGCGCCAGAAGCCTAAAGATTTTTCGATTGATTCGGTGGCGATGCCGATGTGTTCTATTCTCATAACCTTCAACTCCCGATTAGCTCATCAACCGCCGCATAAACATCAATCTTTTTCGCCGCCACATCTTCGACCAATTCATCAAGCCGCATCGCGGTCTTATCGTCCTTCATCACACGTCGCAAAAGTTGTTCGCGCATAAGTTCAATGATGCGCCAGCGCGCAATCGAGTTGCGCCGCGCTTGCCCGTGTTCACTCTGCTTGTAAAAAGCGTGATAGCTCGCAATCGCGTTTGCCAAATCTTCCAACCCCTTGTTTTCGGTGGCGACGGTTTTAATAATCGGCGGATTCCACAGGTCATTACGATGCGACAAGCTCATCATCGCTTCTAATTCTTTTTCGGTTCTTAACACGCCGTCGCGGTCGGCTTTGTTGATAACAAACACATCGGAGATTTCCATGATACCCGCTTTAATCGCCTGTATGTCGTCGCCCATGCCGGGAACGACGACGACGACCGTGACATCCGCCGCCTTCACTATCTCGACTTCATCCTGCCCGACGCCGACGGTTTCGACGATAACGACATCGTAGCCCGCTGCGTCCAACACCGCGACGGCATCCACCGTCGCGCGCGACAATCCGCCCAACTGCCCGCGCGTCGCCATCGAACGAATAAAGACATTCGGGTCAAGCCCTAATCTTTGCATACGAATCCGGTCGCCCAAAATCGCACCGCCGGAAAACGGACTTGAAGGGTCAACCGCGACGATGCCGACGCGCTTGTTCTGTGCAAGATAAACGGACGCGAGACGGTCAACCAGCGACGATTTGCCCGCACCCGGTGAACCCGTGATGCCGATGATAAGGGCGCGTCCGGTGTGCGGGAAAAGATTGTGCATCAATTCGGCGGCGTCTTCCGCCCCGTCTTCGATTTTGGAAATCGCGC
Source organism: Pyrinomonadaceae bacterium MAG19_C2-C3 (assembly GCA_024330265.1). Lineage (GTDB taxonomy): Bacteria > Acidobacteriota > Blastocatellia > Pyrinomonadales > Pyrinomonadaceae > JANDLT01. The sequence goes on from JANDLT010000005.1 coordinate 97,306, forward strand.
GGGCGACGTGGCGTACTTCGCCGCCCAGTATGCGTTCGATGTTGGTGGTATTGGTCAAGCGGATTGCAGATTTGGAAGTCTAAGTTTTGCGGTTGAATTTGCGAACGGACATTAAACCGCAGAGACGCGGAGAACGCAAAGAAGAGGCAGAGAAAACTTTATAAAACTCTGCGACTTACTCTGCGTTCTCCGCGTCTCTGCGGTTAAAACTTCTGAAGATGAAATCTAAAAACTCTCCTTCAAAACTTGCTTGGCGATGACGATGCGTTGAATCTCCGATGTGCCTTCACCGATGGTGCAAAGCTTCGCGTCGCGCCAGTATTTCTCCGCCGGATAATCCTTCGTGTATCCATAACCGCCGTGAATCTGTATCGAATGCTCGGCGACGCGCACCGCGACTTCCGACGCGAACAGTTTCGCCATCGCCGATTCCTTCGTCACTCTTTTACCCGCATCCTTCATCTGCGCGGCGCGAAGTGTGAGAAGTCGCGCGGCGTCAATCTCGGTCGCCATGTCCGCGAACTTGATTTGAATCGCTTGAAATTCAGCAATGGGCTTGCCGAACTGTTCACGCTGTTTCGCGTAACGTATCGCCGCCTCGTAAGCTCCTTGCGCGATGCCGACAGAGAGAGCGGCAATCGAGATGCGCCCGCCGTCCAAAATCTGCATCGCTTGTAAAAAGCCTTCGCCTTCGTTGCCGAGCCGTTGGGCGTCGTCAATGTAACAATCTTCAAACATGACGCTCGCGGTTTCCGACGCGCGCATTCCAAGCTTGTTCTCTTTCTTGGCGGGTGAAAAACCTTCCATTCCCTTCTCGAACACAAACGCCGTGATGCCTTTGTTACCTTTGCTTCGGTCGGTCGAAGCGACGGCGACGCATGTATCGCCGGTAATGGCGTGCGTGATGAAATTCTTTGAGCCGTTGACCGTCCAACCGCCGTTCCGACGCACCGCCGTCGTCCGCGTTCCCGACGCATCCGAACCCGCGCCCGCTTCCGTCAAACCCCACGCACCGAGTTTTTGCCCTTGCGCGAGTGGCATCACATATTTCTTTTTCTGCGCTTCATTGCCAAACATGAAAATGTGATTCGTGCAAAGCGAGTTGTGCGCGGCGACGCTCAAACCGATGCTTGGGTCAACGCGCGCAATCTCCTCGATGATTGTCGCGTACTCGATATAACCCATTCCTGCGCCGCCGTATTCTTCGGGGAATATCACGCCCATTAGTCCTAATTCCGCGAGTTTCGGCACGAGTTCAACCGGGAAATGTTGGGCTTCGTCCCATTCGTGAACGTGCGGCGCGATTTCGCTTTCGGCAAATTCGCGCACGCTCATTTTGATTTGTTGCTGGTCTTCGTTCAATTCGTATTGCATCAACTTTATGACTCCGTAAAATAAAAATTTAACTTGTCTTATATGTTCACTATGGCAACATTCGCTAACGGGCAAAGCTCACCCTGAGCATCGCCGTTGAACATACATCAATATCTTAACCGCGGCGACGATTGCCGACTGTTCGCGTAGGCTTCGCATTACTCGCCGCCCGCGCCGCTTTCGCTTCCGCCGCGCGCGCCGCTTTCATCGCTAAAGCTTTTTTCACAATCGCTTTCTCACGCTCGATCCTCGCACGCTCACGCGCACGCTTGTCCGCCGCGCGCTTGTCCTCATCGCGTTCCCGACTCGTATCGTCCACACGCTTCGATGTAAAACGCGCGACCTCTTCCGGTTCAAGATACCGCCATTCGCCGGTTCGCAAACGGTCTTCGCGGATGTGTCCGATACGCACGCGGCGCAACTTCAAAACACCGTGACCGATGGCGTCAAACATGCGACGTATCTGATTGCTGATGCCTTGATGCAGCACGACTTCGTACCATGCGTTATGTTCCGTCCCGCCCGTTTTGACAATCTCGGCAGGTGCGGTGCGCGTCTCCTCATCCAATCTGATGCCGCGCCGCAAACGCTCAATCGCGGCATCGGGCGGAAATCCTTGCACCTTAACTTCATAAACTTTAGCGACTTTGTTGCGCGCCGCCGTGATGAAATTCGTAAGCTCTCCGTCATTCGTCAGTATCAATAACCCTTCGGTATTGAAATCCAGACGCCCGACGGGATGAAGGCGTCCGAGCGATATGGGCAACAACTGAGTCACGACGGGTCGCTTTTCGTCATCGCTTAAACTCGACAGATATCCGCGCGGTTTATTGAGCAAGACATAAACTTTCTGCCGCTCTTTCAGCGCGTTATTTATCAACTTGCCACGCACCTTGATATGGTCGCGCTCCGGGTCTGCCTTCGTTCCCAGTGTGGTTACAGTTTCACCGTTGACCGTGACTTCGCCCGCGAGGATGATTTCTTCCGCCGCGCGCCGTGACGCGATGCCCGCTTCCGCGATAAGTTTTTGCAGCCGTTGTTCCATGCTTTTCCTTAGACCGTGCAATGACATCCGCACAGCAGTTCAATGTCAATCGGCGATGTATGATGCGCCGTGTGTGCTTGGCGAATGTGTACAACTTCCAGCGTGTAAGGATTGAAAATAACGATGTCCTTCACACCTTGACCCAAGTAAAACTGCGGCGCGATTTCCATGTCCTTCGCTTCGTAACCACGACTAATAACTTCAATCACCGCTTCCGGCACAAGCCGCACGGCTTCTTCTTCCTCGTCGGGTTCGCGGCAGAAAATCGAAATATCGGGACGCTTCAAAGAGCCGTCGGGAAAGTTGATGTAAATGTCCGCCGCGTGAACGCACGGACATTCGCTCCCCTCCGTCGGCGCGATAGTCGCGCGTATCACGTCAACCGCTTTCTGGTGTTTATAAACGGGATGTGCTTCCCAAATCGGCAGTCCGGCGACGATTTCCAAACGCACGCCGAGTTCTTCAGCACGCAGAAACTTATTATAGAGACGACTATCGCTCATGAAGTTAAAAACGATTCACGTCACGCTTGAGCGATGAATGATGAATCAGCCAGTAAGCCGCCGCGACGAACACGCCGCCCGCGAGCGTGGCGAGCATCCAGACGGTCGGCGTAACGAGTGCGGTTTGATTTCCTTCGTCTTGAATGCGCCGCGCATCACGCGCGACACCTGCGGCAAACAATATGTGCGATGCCAAAGTGACAACCCATAGAGTGATTGAAATCCAAAAGAAAATGTCCATCCAATGTTCGGGTAAATTTAAGTTCATCTTTGTACCTCTTTCAATTATTCTGCGCTGCTATTTGGCGGCAACTGCCGTGCGCGAAGTAGAGCATTCTCTAACCGTAACTCTAGCTTTTCTCGTTCGTGTGTTTCATTCTCTTTTTGCCGCTGAAGTTCATACACCAAACGCTCGACGATAGCCGCGAGTTCTTTAAGTTCGCGGCGCACATCTTTCATATCGTTGCGTTGTCGCTCGACATCTTGCGTCAGCATTACAACGCGCTTCATCAAATCAAAAACTTGCTTCCACATTTTTCTTTATGCGTTCGATGATGGTGTGCGTTTCGGCTTTGAGAATATCTATCTCATCTTGGTCGTGCTTGATGTTTTCGCGCGCACGGTCAATTTCAGCGATACAATCTTTGATTGCCGATACGAGATTTGTCGCTTCTTCCGACTCTAAATTAAGCGTAAAAGTTTTACTCATTGCTTTTTGACCTCACTTTGATTTTAACACTCGCACGACTTTATGCCGCGCTGCCCGCCAAGTCTTCAAAGTCTTCGATGCTTGGAAGTTCGGTTAAATCTCTTAAACCGAATTGCATCAAAAACTCTTTCGATGTGCCGTACATCATCGGGCGTCCGACGGTTTCTTTTCTGCCTTTTGAGATGATGAGGCGTTTATCCAGAAGCGTCTTGATTGCCGAAGTGGATTGGACGCCGCGTATCTCTAAAATTTCTGGCACAGTGACGGGTTGTTTGTACGCGATGACGGCGAGCGTCTCAAGCGCGGGCAGCGATAGTTTCGCGCTTGGTTGAGATTTCAAAAACGCGCGCAAGTGTTCATGGTGTTCCGGTCGCGTGGCGAGTTGCCAGCCGCCCGCGATTTCGCGGAGCATCAAGCCACTGCCGCGTTCGTTAAATTCTTTGACGAGTTCATCAATCGCCATCTCAATCGTGGCGCGGTCTTCGGTTAAAACTTCGGCAAGACGCTTCGGCGGCAAAGGTTCATCGGACACGAAAATCAAGGCTTCGATAATCGCCATCAATTCCGCGATGCTGTGTGTTTGTGAACCGACGGCTTCATCGGCGGCTTGCGCGTGTTCTTCAACGACATCACTTGCTTCCGCAGGTTGCGCGTCTTCCAACATCACCGCGCGGGCGGCGAGTGCGGCTTCCGCGATGTCTTCGGCGTCAACGTCATAGATGATAATTTCCGCATCTTCGTCATCATCATCTTCGTCGTCATCATCATCGTCATTTTCGGCAGCGAGTTCTTCGGGCATGAAGGCAGAGTCTATGCCTTCGATGATGCTCTCGGCGTCGTCAAGGTCTGCGGGGTGCGCGGAGTCTTGGTCGTCAGTGTTTAAGAGTTCGTCTATTTTGAGTTTTGATTGTTCGTCGTGGGGCATAAGCAGTAGGCAGTAGGCAGCTAAAAAAAGTTAGCAGTAAGGCAGTGTGCGGTAAAGAGTGGACGATAGGCTGTAAGCGGCAAAACTGCCTACCGCCTACTGCTTACTGCTTACTGCCCTCATAGTGATGTCTCCGAAAGTTTGTGATTGCGTGAAGCTGATTTCTCCGGCGCGGACGAGTTCTAAAATCGAAAGAAACGCGAGTACGAGTTCCCGCCGTGAACGTGTGCGCTCGAAGAATTGAGTGACACTCAACTCTCTTGTCGTGTTGACCATCTCGCGCAGACGGTCGAACATCTGCGTCATCGTCATATCATCGCGTTCGATTTCAAGTAAGACTTCTTCTTTGCGGCGGGCGAGTATAACTTGAAAGACGCGCAACAAATCGAACACGCCCGCCGAGACTTCCGGGTTTTCCTTATCCGTTTCAATCGGGGCGCGGCGAAACGTCGCCTGTTCAACGGTCGCGCGTGACCACAACATTTGCGACGCTGCTTTATACTTTTGATGCTCCAACAACTGCCGCACGAGTTCATGGCGCGGGTCACTCGCCGCATCTTCCACAAGGTCTTGACTCGAAGCGCGCGGCAGTAACATCTTCGATTTAATCTCAATCAAGGTCGCCGCCATCAACAGAAACTCGCCAGCGACGGCGATGTCCATCCCGCGCATCAACTGTATGTAGCGCAAGTATTCGTCGGTGATGCGCGCCAAAGGTAAATCGTAAATACTGACCTGCTCTTGGCGTATCAGGTACAACAACAAATCCATAGGACCCGCAAACTCGCCAAGCACGAGTTTCAATTCTTCGCCGTTGCGCTCCGAAAAGATTTCCGGTTCAGCATTGATAACGCTGATTTGCGGCGGCGTCTGATTCGCCTGTATCGCTTCCAAGTTTTCGCTCATGTGCTTACCAATTCTATTTTGTCTGTCTTCAGGTTATATCGAGCGTGAACATGCTCCTGCATGTTTTCCGGCGTTAAGACTACTTCCTTCTGCAACACACGCCCAACCTGTGTCATGAACTCAAAAACACTGACCGCCTTGTTTTCTGTATCAACTTCATTTGGTGAAATATCAAACTCAATGTCTTCTACCCAAAAGAAATGACAATTAAGAACTACGCCGTCAACATGAACTGACATGAGTTGTCCCAAGTTGCCCATGTGCTTTTGAATTTGGTCGAAGTCGTCGGGCAAAGAAGTTTCTACATCATCAAGTCTGTACATAACTTGATATTTTGCTGTTTGAAGAAAAGCCAGCAATTTTTGCCAGTCTTCGGATGTAGTGCCGCATACATAAATATCGCGCAGACTGCCATCTTGATAAAAAACTTCTTCCAAAATGTTCACGCAATTAAATGCCTCTCGCGCCGACGATTCCCAAACGCTCTTTGACGGTATCGAGCGTTTGACTCGCGCTTTCACGCGCACGCCTTGCGCCGCCCGTTAGGATGTCGCGCAAGTGTTCATCGGTGATGTTATGGAAGCGTTCTTGAAACGGTTGTAGGAACGCGATGCAGGCTTCAGACAATTCGCTTTTGAGTTGCCCGTAGCCTTTGCCCGCGAAGTTGTTTTCAACTTGTTCGTTCGTTTGATTCGTGAGCAAAGCGTAAATCGTGAGCAAGTTGGTTATCGCGGGGCGCGTGTTATCAAACTTGATTTCCGTGCCGGAATCGGTGACGGCGCGTTTGAATTTGCGGGTCACGATGTCGGCATCGTCGAGTAAGCCGATGCTCCCTGATGGGTCAACGTCGGACTTCGCCATCTTCTTCGTCGGGTCGCTCAAGGACATGATGCGCGCACCCGCTTTCGGGATGAACGGTTCGGGGATGCGGAACGTCTCGCCGTAGTCGCGGTTGAATCTTTGTGCAAGGTCGCGCGTCAATTCGAGGTGTTGCTTTTGGTCTTCGCCAACAGGAACTAAATCGGTTTGATAAAGCAGGATGTCCGCCGCCATCAAGACGGGATAATCCAGCAGCCCGACGCCCGTACTTTCGCGTTCGGTGTTTCTGCCCTTCTCCTTAAACTGCGTCATGCGCTCAAGTTCACCGATGCGCGTTTGGCAGTTTAAGAGCCACGTCAGTTCGGTATGTTCCGCGACATCGGATTGAATGAAGATGGTCGAAACCGTCGGGTCAATTCCGGCGGCAAGATATAACTTGGCTAGTTCCTTCGTTTTAGTGATTAAACTTTGCGGATTCTGCGGTTGCGTGAGGGCGTGCAAATCAACGATGCAGAAGAAGCTTTCGTATTCGTGTTGAAGTTGCGTCCAATTGCGAAGCGCGCCGAGATAGTTGCCCAGATGAAGATTGCCGGTCGGTTGCGCGCCGCTGAAAATCCGTTTCATGCGTGTGTTCAAATCTAAGTCCCAATCATCAACAAGCCTTGTGAGAAGCTGCGAACGAAGCTGAAAATCGGTCGAAAAACTCCGGTGATAACGCCGACCCACAACAGTATAAAGCCGTATTGCTCAACCGCGTCGAGTGCCGGAAGCGCACTGTCGGGCAAGAAACTGCGGGCTATCTTGCTGCCGTCGAGCGGTGGAAACGGAAGTAGATTAAAGACCGCCAGACCGACGTTCAAGTTAAACATAATCCACAAGAAACTGATTATGGCTGAACCTGTAACGCCCGGCTCGTAAAACAACCGGAAACCGATTCCGGCGATAACGGCGAGTGCGAGGTTGAGGATGATGCCCGCAGCCGACACCCAAAAATTGGCGACGCGGTAATTTTGCCAGCGCGCCGGATTGACCGGAACAGGACGCGCCCAACCGAGAAGCGGCGCGCCTGTAAAGAACGCGAGCGCAGGGAAAAGCAATGTTCCAATCGGGTCAACGTGCGTCACGGGGCTAAGACTAACGCGACCTTGCGAGCGCGCGAGGTCGTCGCCGAAGTAGTTGGAAGTCCATGCGTGACCAAACTCATGCAGTGACAGCGAGAAGACCAATGCCACCATCCACAATACGAATTCGCCAATCATTTCAGCGTTTATTTCACCGTTCATCTTTTTTTACCTTGTTATTACACTGAGTGTCGCTTGATTCGATTCAAGCCTTAAAAGTTTTCAATTAAGAAGCGTTCCATGTATGCCGAGCGGCAAACTATAAACCGTGTCATTCGTCGCAACGACCATATCGCCGTCACGATTGAACGCGAGTCCGACGACGTTCATTCCGGCAACCGCCAATTCCGCATCGCTGCCATCGGGCGAGATGCGGACGATGCCGCGCCGCCCTTGCAGAGAGGCAGCGACGTAAAGATTGCCTTCGCGGTCGAACGCTAAACCTTGCGGTCTGCCCAAGCCGCGATAGAACACAGTCGGTTCGCCGTAACGGTCAATGCGCGTCACGGCATCGAAACTCGAAACTGTCGGACCCGTCATAAACAAGTCGCCGTCAAGCCCGAACGCGAGATGATATGCCGACACGCTCGGCTCGACGCTCGCCCATTCCTCCGCCTCGCCAATCGCGTTAATGCGGTGAATCGTGCCTGTGCGGTCGCCGACGTACATGCGCCCTTCACGGTCAAACGCGAGTCCGGTCGCCGTTCCCAAATCCCGCGCGAAGGCGACGGCTTCGTTAAACTCCGTGACGCGATAAACATTGCCGTCCATGCGACTCGTGACGAACATCGTGCCGTGCGGGTCAAATGCGATGCCGGTCGGGTTCACGACTTCACCGGAAAAAGCGTGCGCTCCGTCTTTGTCCACACGCAAAATCGTAATCGGCAAACGCTGCCCGCGCGAACCGGAGCGCGTCACATACAACGCGCCTTCATCGGGATCGAATGCCGGGTTTGCAACCGCGTGAATGTCTTCCGCGAGTTTGCGCCCGACGTACATCGTCGCCGCCTCGCTCGCTGTGCGGTCACGCCCTTCAATCGTTACACGCGCGCTTCCCTTTCGGCTAATTTCCGGTACTGCCGCGACGATACGCTTCGAGTTCGCGCTGACGATGCGCGATTGTTCGCCGCCGATCATCACGCGCGACAAACGCGGTTGACTCGCATCGTAGTTTTCACATTCGATAATAATTTCGCCATCGGGAAGACTCGCCGCCGGATTGATGCGCGTGATTTTCGATTCACTCATAAACTGTTTCTTTTCCCCTATAAACTTAACTTCAATCATACGACGTTCGCCGGAGAAGTGTCTAACTTGACCTGAAAAAGCGGTGCGGCGGTTGACAATCATCATGCTACAATTTGCATCTAAATAACGTTCGCACGCAACTTAAAGAATTAGTTTCAGGGCGCGCATTGCCGGAACAATTACTTTCAAGGAGTTAAGGTCTGGACACATTTCCGTCCCGACAGGGACGATTGAAAATAGCCCAGCGATTTATCGCTGGGAACAGACGTGGAAGAGGATGAAGTCCCGTAGGGACGACTGAAATCTCCTCGCATCTTGTATTTCAGTCGTCCCTACGGGACTGAAAAATCTGACTGCCGTATCCCCAGCGATAAATCGCTGGGCTATTGTCGAAAGTCCCTGTCGGGACAAATTGAGTACCCAGACATCAGTTCAAAGGAGTCAAGAAACATTAGTACCATACAAGGCAACACTTCGGGTTTGAAGCCGAACCAACTGCGCCGCATCGAAAAGCTGTACACCCGCCGCATCGCTCCACAACAAATCGTGACGCCGGAATTCGCACGCCAGATGTCGGAACTCTCGCATGAAACGCGCCGCCAAATCGGAGTCTTGATTGACCGCAAAGGTTACATTGAATCCGTTATCGTCGGCGACGCGCGCCGCATTGAACTTCCCGACTTGCGCCGCACGCGCGTCGCCACCGACCGCTTTCGCGGGCTGCGCTGCATACACACGCACCTGCGCCACGAACCTTTGACGCAAGACGATTTGACCGATTTGGCTCTCTTGCGCCTTGACATGATGGCGACCATTGACGTTGACGAACGCACAGGGCTTCCCGGCATCGTTCGCGCCGCGCACCTCTTGCCCGCGCAAAATAACGCAGACAATCAGGCGCACGCGATTGACGGAACTTCGCTTAACGCCGACGGTGTTTCACCCGACGGTGAAGCCGCGTTCGCATTTCTTGAGCCGCAAATTCCTTCGCAACTCGACGTTGATTTTCTCGAACTTATCAACTCGCTTGAACAGGAAATGGCGCGCAACCGTCAAACCGCGCGACGCGCGACAAGTGCCGACCGCGCGATTCTCGTCGGCGTCACGACTAACACGAACATTGACGCCGAAGAATCTATGGCGGAGTTGAACGAACTTGCCGCGTCCGCCGGATTGGTGACGGTTGACCGCATCATTCAACGCCGCAACGCGATTGACCCGCGCACCGTTCTCGGTCGCGGCAAACTCGATGACCTTATCGTTCGCGCCCTGCAATTAGGGGCGGACTTAATCGTCTTCGACCGCGAACTTAGCCCCGCGCAAGTCCGCTCAATCGGTGAAGCGACCGACCTAAAAGTCATAGACCGCGCCCAACTCATACTCGACATTTTCGCCCAACGCGCCGAGACACGCGAAGGTAAAATCCAAACCGAACTCGCGCAACTGAAATACATGCTGCCGCGCCTCATCGTCGGTCAGGATTCCGCTTTCTCACGTCTCGCGGGCGGCATCGGCGGGCGCGGACCCGGTGAAACGAAACTCGAAACCGACCGTCGCCGCGTGCGCGACCGCATCAATCGTTTAGAGAAACAGATTGAAGAATTGCGTGGTCATCGCGGGCAAAGGCGTAAAGCACGCGCTCGTCACGAACTGCCAATCGTCTCCATCGTCGGCTACACGAACGCCGGAAAATCAACCTTGCTCAACACCTTAACGCAAAGCACGGTTCACGCCGAGAAGCGCATGTTTGCGACGCTCGACCCGACTTCGCGCCGTCTTCGTTTGCCGCACGAACAGGAAATAATTATCAACGATACGGTCGGATTCATACGCGATTTGCCGCCCGATTTAATCGCCGCGTTTCGCGCCACGCTCGAAGAAATCAGCGACAGTGACCTTCTAATTCACCTTGTGGACGCCGCCAACCCGCGCCTCATGCAGCAAATCGAATCCGTCGAAAGCATCCTCACCAGTCTTGAACTAGGCGACATCCCGCGCGTCACGATTCTTAATAAAACCGATTTGATTGATTCAGAAACGGCGCACGCGATACGCCGCGAAGTATCCAATTCGGGCGCGCGTGATTGCATCCTCGCTTCCGCCAACGATGCCGCGACCTTGCGCCCGCTCATCAACCGCGTCGGTGAAATCCTCGCCCGCGACTTAACCGAAATACCGCATCACCAGACGGACACGACGCTTGAAGTTGCTCATGGTTTGAGCTAAAGCAACATCAGTTCCCCGCAAAGGGGCGGCATAGTCATAGCCCACGGCGTCAGCTGTGGGAATTAGTCTCACTTGTGTCTCCCCTGATGGGCAATGGCATTAAGTTAAGGTTGTTTGGAGGCGGGCTATGCCCGCCTCCAAACGGGCGATTATTTTCTTAACTTAATGCCATTGCCCTGACGGGGCTTTGGTTCAATCTCATCTTTAACCCACGGCTGACGCCGTGGGCTATGATTATTTCGCCCCTGATGGGGCTACTTATGCCGAAATGACCTTAGAGCAGAGTTGGTAATTGTGAAAGCGGTTCAACGCGGAGAAGCGTACAGTAGATTTTGGTTTCTATTCCGCGCTTCTTTAGGTTGAAACACTCTTTTCAAGTACAAATTAGAAATGCTTACACAACCTTTCGTAAGCCGTCGCAAGTTCTTCCGGCAGGACGCGCGTTTCGGCGACCGTCGTCATAAAATTGGCGTCGCCGTGCCAACGCGGGAGAATGTGTATATGAAGATGGGCGGCAACGCCCGCCCCCGCCGAACGTCCCTGATTGATGCCGATGTTGAAACCTTCGGGTTTGTATTCTTCGCGCAGAATCGTTTGACAATTCTTCACTACATCCATCATCTCGTCGGTCGTAAGTTTCGATGCCGCGTCGAGGTCGGCGACGTGCGTGTATGGCACGACGAGTAGATGCCCGCTCGTGTAAGGATAGATGTTGAGGACGACATAACAGAACTCAGCGCGGTGAACGACGAACGTGCGCGCGCCGTCTTCCGCATCACGAATCGCACAGAAGATGCACGCCACATCATCACCCGAAGCGGCATCCGACTTCTCGCCGGTTTCGCCTTTGATGTAGCGGTAACGCCACGGACTCCAAAGTCTATCCATGATGTTTATGGTTGAATTTCAGGAATCGCTTCCGGGTTCGGAAGCCGTGTTGATTAGTTCTTTGAGTTCTTTGCCGGGTTTGAAATACGGAATGCTTTTGGCGTTGATGTTCACGGGTTCGCCGGTTTTAGGATTGCGCCCGCGCCGCGCGCCGCGTTCACGCACACGGAACGAACCGAAGCCGCGCAGTTCGATTTTCTCGCCTTGATTAAGCGTTTCGATGATGCTCTCGAACACGATTTCGACCAACCGTTCGGCGTCCTTCTTCGTCAATTCCGAAGCACGCGCGACATCATCCACCAAGTCCGCCTTCGTCATGCCTTTACCCTTTGCCATGAACTTTGTTGTACCTTAATTGTGTTGAGATTTTGCTATCAAGTACTGTGATAATCACGGTAGCAGAAGATACGCATGCCATGCAAGACTTTACGCTTCAACACTTTATCTTTCGCGCATGTGTTCTTGTTTTAAGGGCGAAACGCCCGAAGTCCCGCGCCTTGTACGATGTTACGACAAAGCGCGGGACTTGCGGTTGATTCAGGAAACAAGCTGAAAAATCAAGCGGGATGTAAGGCTGCGAACTCTACTGTTCGGCTTGCGCTTCTTCAACTTTCTCCGGTTCATCTGCCATTGATTCGGCTTCCTTGGGTTCATCTTCCGTCGGTTTAGCATCTCTCAATTCGGCTTCCCTAGGTTCATCTTCTTTCGGCATCCCGATGCGGAAGTCGGCGAGTTCACTGAGTGAAGCCATACCGCCGCCGCGTTCGCTCGAATAGGTGCGCGTGTCGGCGGCGACTGGTTCTTCCTTGACGGAGGTGCGCGCCGACAATCCGATTTTGTGCGATTCGGGTTCGACGCGAAGGATTTTGAATTCCAATTCATCACCGATTTTAACGATGTCTTCGGGACGTTCGACACGCTCATCGGAGAGTTCCGAGACGTGGCACAAGCCTTCGAGACCTTCCGCGATTTCGACGAAGACGCCGAAGTTAGCGAAGCGTGTGATGCGTCCGCGCACGATGTCACCGGGTTTGTGAGTCTCCGTGAATTGATCCCATGCACTCGGCTCCATGTCCTTGATGGACAATGAGAGGCGACGATTTTCCGTATCAATGTTGGTGATGACGGCTTCGATTTCCTGACCCTTTTTCAGAATCTCCGCCGGGTGTTTGATGCGCTTCGACCATGAAATATCTGAGACGTGAACCAGTCCGTCAACGCCGTCTTCGACCTCGACGAACGCACCGAAGTCGGTCAGATTACGCACGCGACCTTTGACACGCATTCCCGGCACATAGCGCGCCGACAATGTTTCCCATGGATTCTGTTGCATCTGCTTCATGCCGAGACTGATGCGGCGGGCGCGCGTGTCCACGCCCAAAACTTCAACCTCGACTTCATCATCGGGATTGACCATCTTCGATGGATGCTTCATGCGCTTCGACCAACTCATTTCCGAAACGTGAACCAAGCCTTCAACTCCGGCTTCGAGTTCGATAAACGCGCCGTAATCCGTGACGCTGGCGACGCGCCCGTGTGTCCGCATCCCGCGCGGGTAACGCTCTTCGGCACTCTCCCAAGGGTCGGGCAGAAGCTGTTTATAGCCGAGCGAGACACGTTCGCGCTGGCGGTCGAACTTCAAAACTTTGACTTGAACATGGTCATTGACCTTGAACATACCGGCGGGATTCGCAAGGCGTCCCCATGACATATCGGTGACGTGAAGTAAGCCGTCCACGCCGCCCAAATCAACGAACGCGCCGTAGTCGGTCAGGTTTTTTAGTTGACCTTCGACGATGATTCCCTCTTCGAGGTTATCAAGGGTTTCTTCTTTGCGGCTGGTGTTCGATTCTTCGAGCAGAGCCTTGCGCGACAACACGACGTTCGCGCGTTTGCGATTAAGCTTGATGACGATGGCTTCGATTTCTTGGTCGCGGAAAACGTCTAGGTTGCGAATCGGGCGCACGTCAATTTGCGAGCCCGGCAGGAACGCCGCGACGCCGTTGATGTCAACGCGCAAACCGCCTTTGACACGTTCGATGACGCGCCCTTTAATCGGGGTTTCTTCACGAAACGCTTTGTCGAGGTCATCCCAAGCGCGCATACGCACGGCATCGGCACGCGACAAAATCGGATAGCCTTCCGGCGAGTCCATGCTTTTGACGATTATTTCGACTTCTTCGCCGGGCTTAACATCAATCACGCCGTCGGCAAATTCTTCGCGCGGAACAACGCCTTCGGACTTAAAGCCGAAGTCAATCATCGCCCCGCGTTCGGTGATACCGACGACGGTACCGCGCACGACTTCGCCTTCCGTATAGGCTTTCTGCTCCTGCTCGAACTGGTCAAGCAACGCCCCGAAATCCATATCGCCCATGCCGCCGCCATCTTCGTCATCGTCATCCATCGCTTTCGTCTTATTGAAAGACGAAGCGGAAGCGGTTGAAGTGCGCGACGGGCTGGCATCCGGTGCAGTGTCCGGTGTGGCGTCGGCTTCGACAGAAACATTATTTGCTTCCGTTGAAGGCGACGTTTCTTCGGGGACGGCACGCGCGGTTTGCGCGGCTTGTCCGGTGGATTCGCCGTTCATGCCGTTGGCGGCGACGGCGTGTGCAGTGGCGGTTGAAGACGCGGCATCGGGTGTCGTGTCGGTGGTGGGTGACGGCGTGGTGGCGTCGTTATTCGGTGAATTGTTGGTGGTGGCGGCTTGAGCCGACGTTAAGTTATTTTCTTCGGTGGACATGCAAACTCCTGTGAGAATTCTCCCCTTGATTGGCGCGGCGATATTAGATTAAGCCGTGCCTCAACTCGTATTTATTCCGGCGAAACCGTCTCAAGCATCAACCTGATTTCGATGATTGAAATGGACAATCGTCGAAGTCACGTTTTGCTAAACCGGACGCGCGGGTTAAGCGACAAACGCGCGGGCGATGTGTTCGGGTGTCGTTGTCAGATTCAGATGAGATGAAAAGCGGGTAGGCAAAAGTGATTGATGATGTTAAGAAGTTAATGGTTTTCGTCCTGCCCAAATGACCACCAAATGTGATCCGACACGTCACCGCCGAGTTGACGAGTAAGAGGGGAATGTACACGCGCAGACAACACGGTGTCAAGGCGGACATGATAATCGCAAAGAACAAATCACGGGTTAAAGCACTCAATACTTTAACCCGTGATTGGAGTTTTTACCGTTTCGGCTGGTAAGTCGAAACCGGACTTTTATACAGGTTTATTGTGAAGCTGCGCCGAGCGTCGCGGCACGCGCACCGCCCGCACGTTCGGCGAGATAGACGCCCGCCGAGTGTGAGCCGACAAGCAAACGGTTCGGATTATTGGAATCGAAAGCGAGCGTCCAAACTCGCTGGCTTGGGAGTTCCGTGTCAATGCGTTGCCACGTCATGCCCGCATCGCTCGAACGATATACGCCGCCTTCCTGTTCGCGCGATGTGACACGCTCCGAAGCGCGGCACACAAAGAGTTCATCGGTGTTTTCGGGATTGATGAGAATACTCGTGAACGTGCCGAGTGGGAGATTGCCGCCGCGACGCATCCACTTCTGCCCGCCATCGTGCGAGACATAAAAGGTTTGCGTCGTTCCGATATAAACATAACCCGCGCGTTTCGGGTCTTGTTCGATAACATTGATTGGTACGTTCGTCGGGATGCCTTCGACGTTCTGCCACGTCGCCCCGTTGTCTTGTGAACGGAGCGTGCCGGATGTCGCCGTGCCGACGTAAATCGTGTTCGGTGATTGCGGCGAAGCCGAGATGCAAAGCGTGCGGGCGTCGAAATCTTTTCCGTAAGAAAGTCTTTCCCAACCCACAGTCGGATTATAAGTGCGGAAAAGTCCGGCGTTCGTGGCGGCGAGAATGCCGCGTTGCCCGTCTTTTTCGTCGAACGTATAAGCGAGGGCGTTGATGGTATCGGTCAAAGCCTGCGGTGCGGTTTGCAGACTCGCGGCAGTTCCGTCAGTCGGGATGCCGCCATCAATGCCAAGGGCGGTGAAGGTCGCGGCGTCAATCACGCCGGTTTGCGGAATCCGTTTGTCGAGTTGGAATTTACGCACGGCAGTGATGGTGCGCGTTCCCGCCACACCGTCCGGCGTGCCGACGTTATATCCGGCG
The DNA here is from genome assembly GCA_024330265.1 of Pyrinomonadaceae bacterium MAG19_C2-C3. Taxonomy (GTDB): domain Bacteria; phylum Acidobacteriota; class Blastocatellia; order Pyrinomonadales; family Pyrinomonadaceae; genus JANDLT01. Next base: position 113,194 of record JANDLT010000005.1, read on the forward strand.
GCATTGAGCGCAACTTGGGCGCGCTTAACACCTTCATCAACGCGACGCGGAGAGGCGGCGGGTTGAATCGCCGTGCGGTCGCTCTGCGCGGCGGCGCGTTGTGTGGCGGTCGGGCGCACACGGGTATTGCGCGCTTTTCTCGCTTTCGGTTTTTTAACTTCGGCGGGTGCGCCGAGTGCCGCCCACGACAAGCCTCTGTCGTTTGAGACGTACATGCCGAGATTCGTTCCCGTGTAAAGCGTTTCCGGGTTCTTCTCGTCTTGCAAAATCGAATATGTGATGAGGCGCGACGGCAAACCTTTCGTCGTAGATTTCCACGTCACGCCGCCGTCTTCACTGATAAAGAAGAAACCGCCGCCCGTCGCGGTGTTGATGGTGCTGGCATAGACTCTGCCGGGACGTTCGCGGTCGGCGGTGAGTTGATACGCGCGACGCCCGGAAAAGCCGTTGTTGCTAAGGCTGAATGTTTTGCCGTTGTCGCGTGAAATCATCACGCCGTAATTGTTCGTGCCGATATAAACGGTGTTCGGGTCGTCGGGGTGAACGGCGATGGCGTTGACTTCCAACTGCTTCGGCGTCATCAGAGTCCACACGTTGCCGCCGTCGGGCGAACGCCATAAGCCTTCGGTCGTTCCGGCGAAAATCGTGTCGGGCAATCCGGGATTTTGCAAAATCGCGCGTGTGCGGCGCGAAGTCGAAGGGATGCCTTGAACTTTGCGCCACGTTCCGGCGGCGTTCTTCGATTCGTAAATCCCACTGCACGCCGAAGCGATGATGTGGTCGGGATTGCGGCGGTCAATCTCGATGGCGAACACATCGGAGTCGTCAATCATCCCGTTCTTGACGCGCGCCCAAGTCTTGCCGCCGTCAATCGTCTTCCAAGGCAGATACCACGTTCCGGCGTAAATCGTATCAACGCTGCGCGGGTCAACGGCAAGTGAATCAATGTTGATAAGTCCCGGAAAGCCGCCTTCGGGAATCATCTTCCATGAATCGCCCGCGTCCATTGAACGGAACACGCCGCGATTCGTTCCGGCGACGAGTACGTCGGGATTCTTCGGAGCCTGTGCGAGAGCGTGGACGGCTTCACCGGCAAGATGCTCGCGCCATGTCTGCCCGCCGTCGGTGGTTTTATAAAAGCCGCCCGCGTCTTTGTGGCGATGCGTGGCGACGTAAAACGTGTTCGAGTCGCGCGGGTCAATGATGATGTATTCGACATAAAGACCGGGATGACGAAAGCCTACGAGTTGCGTCCAGTTCGTGCCGCCGTCGTTTGAAGAATAGATTTGCCCGTCGAGTGTGCCGACGAGAAGGCGCGATTTATTTTGCGGGTCAATTGCAATCGCACGTATGTCGCCGCCCATCGGACCCGTCACGCGCCAATCAATCGCGGGTTCGTTCGATGCGTCATTGGTGGTCGCGGCGACAACATTAGTGCGCGGGTTGATTGCGAAAGACGTGAGGAGCAACGTCAGGATTAAGACGTAATGGCAAAACTTTTTAATCTTGTTCGTCATCATGTTCATGTCAATTATGAATTCGGTTAATTTGTCGGAATTGAAAAACCCGTGTGTTTGAGTTTCGAGATACAAGACGAAAGATACACGTCTCGCATTCGCGGAAGAGGTTTTAGGATGCGGCAATCATTTCGTACCGTTGTACTTCGTGGTCGTCGTGTAAGCGTCACACTGTGCGCCGCGTTTTTCAGTATAACGCATCGCACGGCTTAGTCCGGCAAGTAATACGAACTTGCAAATCAAACTTAAACCTGTTTAGAGGCGGGCTATGCCCGCCGGTTCGCGGCGCACGTCGCAGAGGCGGGCATAGCCCGCCTCTAAACACCCGTTTCTTATTTCGATTTGCAAGTCGATATATGAGCATTGACCACAAAGAAAACGGGCGATGTTTCTTGTGATGGAAACATCGCCCGTATTTTCAGGTGAAGGGACGCGCCTTTTAGAAAGGCACGCCCGGATTAAGGTTTAGCGGCGTCCACGACGGCGACGTGGCGCGCGACGCGGTTGCACTTCGCTGGCATCAACATTCGGTGATGCCGTCGGTTCCGCCGCGCCTGATGGAACGATGTAGAGTTCCGTCGCTGCTTCCTCACGGAAACCACCGTCAACAGTCGTGATGCGTCCCGCATCAATACCACGCTGGTTGATGAGGTAGTCGCGGGCAAAGTCAGCGCGAGCCTGACCGTTGCGTCGGCGTCGGTCATCGCCGGTGCGACCACCGTAGCCGAAGATTGTCGTTCTCGATGTCGGACTGTTTTGCAGTTCGATGGCGAGATTGTCGAGTCTCGGTTTGGCGTCATCGTCAAGCACGTCGCCGTATGTGTCGAACAGCCTAGCTGTTTCCGGCGCACCAATTACCTGAACCGTGCATGATTGCGCGTTCTGGCATGTCGGGTCATAGCCGCCAACGGTCGCGGTCGCGGTGAATGATTGTCCACCGAGTCCGGTCGTATCAACAGTAATCGAAGGCGTACCTTGACCACTGGTAATCGTGCCAGCCGTCACCGTCCAGTTGAAGGTCGGCGTCACGTTCTGGTCGCCACCGCTGATATTCGCGGTAAGCGTCGCCGGTGAACCGACGTTGACCGAATCAACACAGCTAAGTGTGACTGTCGGACAATCAACAACCACGGGCGGTGCAGGTTCGCATTCCGTGACGTTGACGTTCGTGGTATCGAACGCGATGCAGCCGCAGCCGTCATCAACTTCCGATGTCACGGTGACGTTTGTGCCGGGTGCGACACCCGTTAAGTCAAGTGTGACGTTCGGACCTTCGCCGACGATGCGTCCGGCAGTGGTCGTATAGGTGTAAAGCAACGTGTCGCCGTCCGGGTCGGATGCGGTACTCGTGATTTGCACTTGTGAATTTGCCGGGCTTGCCAATGAAGGGTCGCGCGGGCAAACGACGATGGACGTTCCACCGTCGGCAATCGGCGTCCCACCTGTGGCGGTGACGTTGACGACCGGCGGCTGATTCGGCAACACATCGGGAGCGCGCTCATTGCGGCGTCCGATGAAGAACTGGAACAAGAATCCGTTCGGGTCATCCGAAGGCGTAAAGCCCGGAATGTTTTCACCGAATTCTCTATCTTGCTGGTTGAAGTGACGACGATACGCCGCCGAGAAGCCGACATAACGCGCCGGATAGATGCGAACACCCGCTAAACCGTCAATCGGGTTGTTTTGCAAAGAGTTCGGTGTGCGACCGCCGACATAAATCGTCGAGCGAAGTTCGGCAATCGGTTGGAAATAACGATTGACCGGAAAATCGAAACCGATACCCGTGAGCAGTTCGTCGGGACGGTCAAGCAAGGTGAACTCTTGTCCGCCAATCGTCGCTTTCGGATTGCTGTTGAAAATGTATCCGATGTTTGCCGACAAATTAGCGACGCGGGCGAGACGTGAATCAATCGCCAGAATGCCGCCGAAGTCGCCTAAGTCGCCCGCCGGACTCGCGCCACGATTCAACTGATTGAAATCGTCGCCCTTCTCCGCATAGAAGCGATAGAACGGGATGAGTGCCACACCCGTTGAACTATTAACATCGGTCACGCGGATTTTAGCTCCGGCAACGAATGTGTTAAACGCCGTCTGCCCGTAAGTGCGGCTAAGAAACGGCGCGTCCGGCAAATAAGCGGGTGCTTCCAAGAACGAGGTCGGCGTGATGATTGGAGACAACGTGCCGCGCGGCGTCGTCGTTGTCGTGAAGACAATACCCGGAAGGATGCTGCCAAACGGCGAACCGATGCCGGGGAAGTTGTCAGCCGCACCGAATGTGCTGCCGCCGCCGCCCGCGTTAGCCGTAGCACCCAATGTGCCTTGACTTTGTTGGTCGCCGGCAGGTGTGCCTTGTCTGCCGAATCCGCCGAACGCGCCCCCGACAAACGGGAATTGGACGAACGGTTGTCCGATAACTCCACTGAACCCGCCGGAGGTGATTTGCCCGCGCGCCGGACGGAAAATCGCGGCTCGACTGCCACCGGCGATTATCGGTCCCTGCACGATGGCGGCTCCGGCAAACGAGTTTGGCAGAAGAAAGCCGGAGAGTTGCGCGGCACCGCCTAAGCGTCCGGCACTGTTGACTTTATATTGCTTGTAAGCGTCTGTGTTAAAGAACACTTCGAGATAATCACCGAGACCGACTTGGAAGCTGACAGGAATTTCAGTGATGTCAACATTGCCGGGGTCGCGGTCGAAGTTGCTGTAAGCCGCGCTGAAAGTGAATTCACCGCGTCGCAAGGTTTGTCCGTCATAGACGGTGAAAAGTCCGGTCGGTCCGCCTATGGGACCGCCCGTGCCAATAGTCGGCGCGGTATTGCGCGGGTCATTGGCTGGACGTAGAGTTTGTGCTGATGCCACGGCACACAGCAGTAACGTAACGAGCGCGAGCATTTGCGCTCTTCTCGCTAATTCCATCGCATTCCTCCTGCGAAAACAAATGGTAAATATGTGCGGAATGAACGACCGTGATCGAAGCAATCACAAGTTGCAGTTGAACCAAGTTGTGAACCTAAACTGGATTGTTTCATACCGCTTTGAATAACCGGTGAATCTTTCAATTTCACGGCGCGTGCCGCTCTTAAATTACAAGCGTTTGACAAACAAGTTGATTAAATTTCAACTTCTGCGGCTGCCACCATCTCCGACCTATTAAAGCCTTATAGATTGAGGCAGGCTTCAGCGGAAGAAACTTATAACTTAAAATAGTGCTTACCGAAAGTGTTCAAACCGTAGCTTGAGCATCGTTTCTTCCGACTGTGTTTCTAGCTTGCGAGGTCGTTTGGCAACGAATCGGATTGTTAAAAATCGTCGTTATCGTCACCCGAAGTTGAATTTCATTTAAGCCTGTACGAAGACGAGGTAATCAGTCTTGTACAAGATAAATTCCGGCAGACCATACTCTACTCGTCACTGGAAATCAAGCCTTTTTAACGATTAAGCGTTGTCTGCGAGAATAAAACTCAAGCATAAATGCCGCGCATTCGCGTATCGTAAGCCACACGGTCAATCGCCAACATGTAAGCCGCCGTGCGCGTGTCAACTCCGTGCGTATCGGCGTATTTCGCAACATCGTTGAAGCTTGCGACCATTACTTCCTGCAAGCGTTCGTTGACGACGGCTTCACGCCAGAAATAGCCCATGCGGTCTTGCACCCATTCAAAATATGAAACCGTCACACCGCCCGCATTCGCCAGAATATCCGGGATGACGAACACGCCGTTATCGTGAAGGATTTCGTCGGCGGCGGCAGTCGTCGGACCGTTCGCGCCTTCGGCTAAAACTTTACAGTTTATGCGGTTGGCATTCTGCGAAGTGATTTGATTTTCCGTCGCACACGGGGCGAGAACTTCGCATTCAATTTCAAGCAAATCGGTATTTGAAACGCGCTCCGCACCGGGAAAATCTTCAAGCGAACGGGTCGCCCGTAAATGCTTCATCGCTTCGGGAATGTCTAAACCGTCCGGGTTATAAATACCGCCGTGAATATCGGAAAGCGCGACGACTTTATACCCGGATTCGTGAAGCAGTTCCGCGCCGATGCCGCCGACATTGCCCGAACCTTGCACGACGACGCGCGTTTGCGGCGGAGTCATCTTGAGCCGCTTCATCGCTTCATTGATGCAGAACAACAATCCCCTGCCCGTCGCTTCACGCCGTCCGGCACTACCGCCGAGTTGGACGGGCTTACCCGTGACGACTCCGGTGACGGTGTGACGCGCGTGCATCGAATACGTATCCATAATCCACGCCATCGTCTGTTCGTTAGTGTTCATATCGGGCGCGGGGACATCTTTTTCGGGTCCAATGAAATCAATCAACTCCGCCGTGTAACGCCGTGTCATGCGTTCAAGTTCCCCCTGTGACATCTGAATCGGGTCACAGATGATGCCGCCCTTACCGCCGCCGAACGGGACATTGACGACCGCGCACTTCCACGTCATCCACGCCGCGAGAGCGCGCACTTCATCAAGCGATACATCGGGGGCATAACGTATGCCGCCCTTCGCCGGACCTCGCGCGAAGTTGTGTTGTACGCGATAACCTTCAAAAACTTCCAACCGCCCGGAATCCATTCGCACCGGAATATAAACTTTGATTTCGCGGTTCGGCACACGCAGGACGTTGTACAAATCCGGGTCTAAATTCAACAACTGCGCGGCGCGGTCAAAGCGCGACATCATAGACTCGAAAGGATTGACTTCCTTTATCTCCCGCGCATCATCCACCATCGGGTTAGCCATAGTTTTTCTCCAGTGGTCAGTGGTCAGTGGTCAGTGGTCAGTGAAGCATGGGATTTATGATTGAGATGTCAAGCATAAAATTGAACCTCAAGTGAGCGCGGTCTTTGTTCTTACTGACCACTGCCCACTGTCCACTGACCACTGCTCAGAACTTCATTCATCGCGCCGCTTCGATAGCCGTGCAGGTCAAGCGTGACGTAGCGAAAGCCGAGGGCGCGAAAGCGTGTGGCGAGTTCATCCACGAGGCGGCGCGATAAAACTTTGTCGAGTTCCGACGGAGCGATTTCCAGTCGCACGAGTTCGTCATGATGTCTGACGCGAAATTCGCGGAAGCCGAGTGAACGCATAATCTCTTCGCCGCGTTCAACCGTGCGAAGCCGCGTGATAGTGACCGGAGTTCCGTAAGCGATGCGCGACGAGAGGCACGGGCTTGCGGGTTTATCCCACGTCGGCAAATGGACGAGACGGCTAAGTTCGCGCACGTCCTTCTTATTCATTCCGGCTTCGATAAGCGGGCTACGCACACCGTATTGCGCGGCGGCGCGTCTGCCGGGACGATGATCGTTAAGGTCATCCATCGTCGAACCGTCAACGATAAATTCTATTTCGCGTTCGCGGGCGATTTGCGCGAGTTTTGTATAAAGCTCATCTTTACAAAAGAAGCACCGCTCGCCGTCGTTTGCTTGATACTTGGGATTGTCAATTTCACTCGTCGGAATCGCTTGATGATTAAACTTGAATTGCGCGGCGAGGGCGATAGTTGCGTCGCGCTCGGAAGTGGCGAGGCTTGCCGATTCGCCCGTCACACACAGGGCGCGCGTACCGAGTTCGCCTGTCGCAACGTGTGCAAGGTAAGAACTATCCACGCCGCCGGAAAACGCTACTACGACCGCACGCATCTCACGCAGTATGCCGCGCAAGAGATGCTCTTTGGCGAGTGCCGTCCGCGCGACATCGTGTGTGGCGGCGGCGTTGTCCAGATGTAATTCGAGCGTGTTCACGAATGATTTATAGGCAAAAGAATTTGCGATTCTGAACTTTGGCACTTCCGAAAAGTTATGACAATTTCCAGCGCAAATCCCAATGATTATTATTTGCGATTATTACCGCGTCGAGTTTGTGTGATTTATATTACCCGTCAGGCATGTTAGCCCAGCGGGTATGAACGGCGCAACCGTGTTACTCGCGTCTTACCATTAAGACATGACTCGCTCCAAGCCATGCGACTTATGAATTGACTTTCGTCGTCATCATTTTCGCTTTAAGCTTAAACTCTACGCACCCGACGGGCATGTTTTTCGTCTCTGTTTTCGTTTCGCTGATGAGTGTGATATTTCAATTATGCCGCATCAAGGTTTATCTTTAATGTTGTTTCGTCATCACCAAAACTCGAACACTTAAAAATCAATGAATCGTACCTTACGCATCTTCGCTTTGCTTATCGTCTGCGGGCTGTACAGTCCGGCGAATCTCGTGATATTCGGGCAGACGACAAGCGATACGGAAGCGGAGTTTGACGCGGCGAAAACTTTCGAGCAGGCTCAAGGAGCGCACGAACGCGGCGACTTTACAAAAGCACTCGAACTTTATGATTCGATTTTGCGCGTCTCGCCTGATGTTGCCGAAGTCGAATACCAACGCGGAAACGCACTCGTTTCACTCAAGCGTTTTGCCGAAGCCGAAAAATCTTTCACACGCGCCCGCGAACTTCGCCCCGATTGGGCGTTGCCGCTCGTCGCGCTCGGCGATTTATTCATCAACCGCGCACGCCCGCAAGAAGCCGTCGCCATACTCGAAAAAGCTTGTCAGCTAGAGCCGTCGAATCAAAGAGCGAAGTCTTTACTCGCCCAAGCACGGGAAGTGGCGCAGGGCAAAGATGCGACACTCGCCGGGTTGCGCCAAGCGACGACAACAAACGCGGGCGAAGATGTCTGGCTCAAGCGCGCACTGCTCGAACTCGAATCGAAGAACACGGATGAAGCACTCGCCTCGTTCAATCGTTTAATCGAAATCGCTCCCGCGAAGGCGAGTTATCGTTTGACGCGCGCCGAGTTATTGCTTGATGCGGGCGACGCGACGCGGGCGTTTGAAGATGTGCGCGCCGCCGATAAACTTTTGGCGACGCGCACATCTTCAACGACAAAGGACACAACGGCGAAAGATACAAACAATCTGGCGACGCTCTACGCGCGACTCGGTGAAAGCACGCGCCGCACGCAGCCCGCGCAATCTCTCGACTTTTTTAGACGCGCCGCCGAACTCGCGCCGCGCGAAAGTCGTTATGCAACCGGATTCGCCGCCGCCCTCGTCCAAGCCCGCCGATACCCGGAAGCCACCGCCATACTTCGTCGCATACTCACACTCGCTCCCGACGATTACGCCGCGCACGCCAATCTTGCGACCGCGCTTGACGAGCAGGGCAATTACCGCGAAGCACTCGTTGAATTTCAGTGGCTTAAAACAGCGCGTCCCGAACTCGCTGTGACCGATTATTTCATCGCGCGTATGCACGACCGACTCGGCGAATACCCCGAAGCTTTGACGGTTTATGAAAGTTTTCTACGACGCGCCGATGCGACACAGAACGCGGCGGAGATTGACCGCGTGCGTCTGCGTCTTGAGAGCCTACGCGAGCAAGCGAAAAAGGCGCGCCGTAAAAACAAGAACTAAACTGAATTAAGAAACGAACTTGAAAGATAAAAACTAAACTTCCCAAACTCTACTTCACGCCACCAGAGGTCTATTAACGGTGTCTTCGCTTTCATCTCGCACAACCTTCATCGCTTCGATTATGCGCGCAGATTTATCGTACATGTCGCTCATCGCGCCCGTGATTGTTCTTTTGTGTTCCCAAGCCGACATCACCTTCGCGCGTTCGCACCCGATGCCTGTCATCCACATCGTTCAACAGGTTGTCGAAGCGACGAGCGCACCGCCGCCTTTGCGTCGCATGTCGGCGGTCGAACAAACCAAACTCGGCTCTGCCGATGATGCCAAACAGCGCGCACGCTTCACGCTCGAACTCGCCGACCGCCGCCTAAGCCAAGCCGAACAATCAACCGCCGCGCGGGATTTCGCAAACGCTTCACTCGAAATCGGCGCGTATCAGGCTTTGATAGACGATGCCCTCGCCCAAGTCAAAAATGACTATACGTTCAATAAAGCCCGCGACGTGTATAAACGATTCGACTTGAATTTGCGCTCGCATGTCGTGCGCCTTGAAACCATGCGCCGCATCACACCTTCGGCGTATGCCGTTCACATCACCACGACCGTCGCCCTCACGCGCCGCACGCGAACCGCGATGCTCAATATGTACTTCGGTTCAAACGTGGTTGACGATGAACTTCCGGTTGAAAAAAATGACGGTGAAGATGAACGCGCTCCCGATAAAATCGGCAATGACAACGCCCGTCAACCACCGTCACAACTTTAACTTGTTCACAGTTTCATAAATCAACACGCTCATAATGAATCAACATACATCACCAAATGCTTTCAAACTCGCGCGCTCCATTCGCTCTAAGACACGTTCCGGCTTCGTCGCCATCTGTCTCGCATCATTCATGTTTGGCACGGTCGCCGTCCGCGCCGCGCCGCACGAAATCGTGACCGACAACTTTACCCCGCCCCGCACCGTCGTCACACAAAACCGCGACTGGCTGACCGACGAAGAAGACATGCGCGTGCGCGAAGCACAAGAGATTGACAAGCGCATTGACGTATTCGTCAAAGTCATCGAACGCCGTCTGTCCGCCCTCAAGGGTTCGCCCGCCGCGTCGAAGCAGAACCGCAAAGACACGGAAAAATACGGCGAACTTCGCACCGGCACGCCGCCCGAATTACTCTCCGACATCGTGCGCGCACTAAACGCCGCCGTTGACAACATAGACGACGCTTCATCGCGTCCCGCGCAAAAGATTTTGCTTCCGAAAGCCTTCGAGAAATTACAGGCGGCTGCCCGTACACATCGCGCGCAGTTCTCCACCCTGCGCGACAACACGAAAGACACCGACGCACTCCGTCTGCTTGACCAAAGCATCGAAATCACAGATTCGATTATCGCCGCCCACATGAACACCGACAACACCAAACCCTAAAGATAGTGGATAGTGGATAGTTAAAAACTGTTCCTGTCTTTCACTATCCACTATCCACTATCCACTATCCACTAACGAATATGGACAATAGATTTTATCCCGGAGTCGAATGCGACCCGCCGCGCTTAACGGCGGCACTTCAACAATTATTTGAGAAGGAAACCTACGAAGTCCAAACGATGCAGGTGTCGCGTACTAGCGTCATTCAAGCCCGCAAGAGCGGAACACTGCGCGACATCGCCGGACTTTCTTCAGCCCTGACCGTTAAAATCACGCCCGAACACGGCGGCACGCGCGTCGAAATCGGAATGCAAAAATGGTTTGATAAAGCGGCGGTCGCCGCCGTCGCCATCATCCTTCAACCGTGGCTGCTCGCGCTTCCCGCGCTCGGTGCTTACTGGCAACACCGCGCCACCGAAAGCGCGTGGAACATCGTCGAGGCACACATCTCCGCCCAAGCCGGAGGCTATGTTCCGCCAACGCCCGGACGCTGCGGAACGTGCGGTGCTTCCGTCAATGCCGATTCGTCTTTTTGCCCGTCGTGCGGCTCTAACTTACGCCTTAACGGTTGCCCATCTTGCGGCGCACCGCAACGCGACCCCAATGCCCGCTTCTGTTATTCATGCGGTAAGGCGATGTAAATTAACGTGAGCCTCAATGATTCGCGCATCACCACCACGAATGAAAATTGAGAGGCA
>JANDLT010000041.1 GCA_024330265.1 Pyrinomonadaceae bacterium MAG19_C2-C3
AGAGAAAATGCCATAACTTCTTTCACCTGAAAAATTAAGATGCGTTAGCCCTAGATAGTGGATAGTGGATAACGGATAGTGATAAGCAGTGACGCATTCCTGCCTTTGTTAATTTCTTTCACTATCCACTATCCACTATCCACTATCCACTATCAGTCTTGACACTGCTTCGCCCGTCCCGTCATACTTTTCCCTGCGCGGCACACTCTGCTTCACGCCGTTCGTTCCAAGCTCCACTCATAATTTTCGCGGTGTGCGCCTTAACGGTTCATCGCCATCCATCATCGTCACATTTATCGTTGTTGTGTTTTGCACTCCGACATCTCGCCACCATCACCCAAGCCCTCACACATTAGTTCCGAAGGAGATTCCCTCTCGTGTTTAGCGAAGAATCAGAAAACAGTTTGCGCGACCAGATTGGTCGTCTCATAGATGAACGTCTCGCGTCTTTGAAACAAGATTTCGCCGCGATGATTACCGCCCGCACCCGTCAAGCCTACGAAAGCGGTTTGAGCGATGCGCCGCCGGTTGAGCCGCACAAGACAAGCGATGCCGCACTCTTAAAAGCCGCGCTCGACGATATTGACGACCGCCGCACACAAAGCGAAATTCTCGATGCTCTCGTCAATCGCGCCGCGTCGTTTGCACCGCGCGTCGTGTTCTTCGTCGTGCGTAATGAGCAGGCGATAGGTTGGCGGGCGCGCGGTTTGGAAGGCACGGTCGGTGATGCTGCGGTGCGCGAGATTAACTTGCCGCTCACTTCAGGAACGCTTTTAAGCGACGCCGTAAGCACGCGCCAAACCTTGAGCAGCGACACGGAAAACCGTCCGGTTGACGAACAAATTTACAGCCGACTCGGTGATGAAACGCCGCGCCGTACCGTCGCCGTACCGCTTGTCGCACGCAATCGCGCCGTCGCCGTTTTATACGCCGACTCTGGAACGCTCGATGCGGACGCGGTAAATCTGGAAGCCATCGAGGTCATCGTCCGCGCGTCCGGCATGGCAGTCGAACTTCTCGCCACCCAACGCCCCGCCCCGACCGAACCGCGCAACGTTCCCGCACCCGCCGCCTTCAGTTATCAACCGCCGCCGTCTTCATCAGCTTCGATGTCACAACCGATGATGAATCGAGCGGCGAATCAACTCGCATCGCCCGCGCACGCGACTTCACAGACTTCCGAATCCGCGTCCGATGCCCCGCCGCATCAACATTCGATGCAGACCACACCGCTTAACGAACCGCCGCGCTTCCCCGCCCGTGAAGCGACGCCGGACGCCGACCGCGCCGCGTCAAGTTCCAGCCCGATGTCACAGGCAGACGCGACCGATGACCCCGCCACGCCCGCCGCGATAAATGTCGAAGCCGCTTCGCCGTTCGCTGAAACCGCAGTCCAAGCCGAACCGACTGCACCAGATGAACCCGTTTCTTACGCTGCTCCGCTCGGTTCGGCGCGTCGCTTCGGCAGTGCCGCGAATGCTGACCTTCCCGTCGCGGTCGAAGACGAAGAAGAACAGAAATTGCACAACGACGCGCGCCGCTTCGCACGCTTACTGGTTTCCGAAATCAAACTTTACAATGAGCAGAAAGTTAGTGAAGGGCGCGACGCAAACAATCTTTACGACCGTTTGAGCGAAGAGATTGACCGTTCGCGCGAAATGTATAACAAGCGCGTCGCTCCGCCCGTCGCCGCGCGCTACGACTACTTTCATCACGAACTCGTCAAGACGCTTGCCGAAGGCGACCAGAGCAAACTCGGCGCGACTTACGCGGGCGACACCGCCCCGCAGTAAATCACTCACCTTACGCGGTCATGATTTCCAGCCCGATTCATCGGGCTTTCCGCAAAGCGGCATTAGACAGGTTCCGTTTGACGGCTGGGTTTGGGGAAGCTAAAGGGTGAAAGGGCGTTTTAACGTCCTTCCCGCACCCGCTTTAGCGACTGGCTAAAGCCGAGATTTCCAAAAGGACGTTAAAACGCCCTTCCAATGTTCACGCCAGTTTCCACGCGATGAATCGCGTGGCTAGTCGCCGCTTCGCGGAAAGCCGCGTGAACGCGGCTGAAAACCAGAATCGCGTAAGGTAAGTAAATCACTTTTCAGGTTTTCTCCGCCCGAAATCAAAGGGACGCCGCGCGCTTCTTTCACGCATCAAAGAAGCGCGCGGCGTCTTTTTGTCTTCAAGCCAACGCTGCCGAAGTTCATCTCATCATGTAAAATCCCCTTATTCGCATTCTTCCCCGAACTTCGCGCCACATACTTTCAAGGAGATTTTCGATTCGTGAAACACACTCTGCGCCGTCGCCCCATAGCCGTCTTCTCCGTTCTCATCGCCCTCGCGTTGGGACTCGCCTTCGCTCCCCTATGGTCAGCGAGTTGTGCGACCGTGCCGCCGCAACCCGGTTCGGAAGCCGCGCGCCTGTCACTGCAAAACATGATGCGCGCCGCGACGCCGCCAAACGATGACGCACTCGCGCGCATTGAAACCGAAAACGCGAACACAAACGTCGCCGCCCTCGCACGCCTCGCACGCGCGCAACTCGCCTTCGCCCGCAACGACTTCAACCGCGTTATTTCCATTCTCGATACCGCGTCGCTTCGTTTAATAAACACCGCGACCGCGCTTGGCGACGAAGCCTTGTTCACGCGCGCCGAAGCACTCGCGCGCCTCAACCGTCCGACCGAAGCCCGCGCCGCTTTTGAACAACTCGCACGCGAACACACGGAATCTTTGCGCGAGCGCACCGCGATTTTGCGCGCATCGGAAATCGCCGCGCAGACCGGCGCAAGCGGGGCAGTTCCTCTGTTCGTCAAATCTTTAACCGACAAAGACGATGCCGCCGCGCTTCTACTCGCCGCTCAAGCTTACGAACAAACCGACGCGACACGCGCACGCGCCATGTACCGCCGTCTCTATTTTTACGCCCCCGCATCCGATGAGGCGCGCACCGCCGCCGTCAAACTCGGCATCGCTCCGAACACAGTTCCGAACACCACACCGTCCGATGCGACACCGGAAGAAGCCATCACACGCGCCGATAAACTCTTTGCCGCGAAACAACATCTGCACGCCGCCAACGCATACACCTTCGCCTTCGCGCGCTTCCCCGCTCTCGCCACTGCCGTAAACCAACTCAAACGCGGGCAAGCCGCCGCCAACGCGCGCCGCTCTGCCGACGCGGTTTCCGCCCTGCGCGCAATTCCGACATCCGCCGAAGAACACGCCGAAGCCCTTTACCATCTCGCCCTCGTCCACACGCGCGACCGTCAATGGGATTTGGCGAAAAGCGTCACCGAAGAAGCCCGCCGCATTCATCCACAAAATTTATGGACGGCACAGGCTTTCGTTGCCGCCGGAATGGAAGCCAAAACGCGCGGCTTCAGCGTCGGCGCACAAGATTTTTTCCGTGCCGCCGTCGCGCAGTTTCCCGGCGCGGCGGAAGTCGCGGGCGCACAATTTGAATTAGCGTGGGCAGCCCACGAACGAAAAGATTACCTCGAATCTTCGCGCCTTCTCATCGAACACCTCGCAAACTACGCCGACAAAAACACCGACAGTCGCGGGCGCGCCGGATACTGGGCGGCACGCGATTCGCAACTCGCCGGACGCTTCCAAGAAGCCGCCGAACTCTATAACGCGATGCTCGTTCGCTACGATGCCAACTGGTACGGCTATCTTTCAAAACAGCGACTTGATGAAATGAAGCGCGCGAATCAAGTCACCACCCAAGTCGCCCAAGTCAGCGTGTCGTCCGCTTCTTCAACGTCGCTCACACGCGCCGTCGCCAACCTTCAACCTGTGACCGTCGCCGTAGAATCCGCCGACCTGTCAATCACCGACCGCGCCATCGCAAAAGCCGAACAACTCGCCACCATCAACATGGACGATGCGGCGTTTGCCGAACTGCGCCACGTCTCGGTTGACGCTCCCGACAGCCCGCGCGTCAATCTCGCCATCGCCCGACTTCATCAACTCCGCTTTGAAATGGTCGAAGCCTTCAGCCAACTTCGCCGCAGCTTTCCCGATTATTCACAGATGAACCCGGAAGAGATGACGCCGGAAGAGTGGACGATTTTCTATCCGTTATCGAACTGGCAAACGATAAAAACCGAAGCCGCGAAAAACTCGCTCGACCCGTACACCGTCGCCGGACTCATCCGTCAAGAATCGGTTTATGACCCGCGCGCCGCCTCACCCGCCAAAGCTTACGGCTTAATGCAACTTCTAATTCCGACCGCGCAGACCACCGCCCGCCGCGCCGGAATCAACCGCACGATAACCGTCAACACCTTGTTTGAACCCGCGCTTAACATCCAACTCGGCACGGCTTACATGCGCGAACAGTTCGACAAATTCGCCCGCCTCGAATACGTCGCCGCCGCCTACAACGCCGGACCCGGACGCGCCGTCCGGTGGCGCGCCGAACTCCCGCTTCAGATTGACGAATGGGCGGAAGCCATCCCGTTTCGTGAAACGCGCGGTTACGTTCAAGGCGTCATCCGCAACAAACTTCAATACCAACGTCTCTATGACGAGCAAGGACGCTTTCGCCCGAACGTCGGTACGAACGCCTCAACGCGCCTCGCCTCACCACCGACGAACAACGCGACGAACGCCGACGCCGTTCGCCCGCGTCGCACCGCTTCGCCGGAAGAATAAATGAGCATCCAAGGAGATGAAAAGATGAACATAAAAATCATTTTTCAGCGCACCCCGACAAAGCCCGCATCGTTCATCGCACCACGCACACGCTCATTGCGCCACACACTACGATGCGTGTGCGTCGTCGCGTGCTTCATCGCATTCCTATCTTCCATCTCGACCGCGCAACGCCGCACAACACGCGCTGTTTCACCGCGCACTCCGGCAACGGCTTCAACCCAAACATCAACCGCAACGCGCTCAATTACGATTCGCACCGAACCCGCGACCGCCGTTTGGATTGACGATATACGCTACGGCACAACCGACGCTTCCGGCACGATCATCATCCCGAAAGCCCCCGCCGGACGCCACACGCTTCGCGCCCGCGCTATGGGCTTCACCGAACACACGCAGCCCGTCGTCATCACGCCGAACCTCGCCTTAAACGCGCGTCTCACACCGACCACCGACGCCGCCGAACTCGCGTTCCAAAGAGCCGAAGCCGCACGCGAAAAAGGCGACACGCCAAGCGTTCAAGCCGCGATTGAAAATTATCGGCGCGCGATTTCCCTGCGCCCGCGTCCCGCCATACTCTTCGCCGCGCACATCGGTTTAGCCCGCACGCTTGCCGACACCGCCGACTATGCGGGCGCGCTAGAACAGGTTGACGCGGCGCGCCGTGCGCGTCCCAATAACGCGGAAGCTTCCGCCGTCGAAGGGCGCATATTGCTTTCCCAAAACGACACTGACGGCGCGATTGCCGCGTTCAACCGCGCGATACGCGAAGGGCGCGGCATCCAACCCGAAGCCTTGACCGGACTCGGCAGGCTCTACGAAGAACGCGGCGACCACGCCCAATCCGTCGTCGCTTTCAAAAAGGCGGTCGCCCAACTCAACGACACCGAACCCGTGCTTTATCAACTTCTCGGCTCGGCACACGAGCAAGCCGAACAATACAAAGAAGCCGTCGCCGCCTACGAGAAGTATCTTCAACTCGCGCCCAACGGACGCCTCGCCCCCGCGATTGCATCCGTCATCGAACAACTCCGCCGTCAAGCAAACGGCGAAAGCGTGCTTCAACCTTAAAGCGTCGTGAGTCCGTCGTTTTGTCGAAGGTGCGTTAAAAACCCGCGCGTGTGCGCGGCTTCATAGCCGACGATTTCATTTTCACCGTCGCGGGCGGCAAACAGTTCGCTCATTAAACGAGAGAGCGATGCGGCATCGTCCACGTCGTACCACGCAGGCAATAATTCAGCTTTCAAATCCATGTCGGCGGCGCGCTCAAGCGTCTGTGTGAGAACGCGCGCCGTACTCCATTCGATGTTGGAAAAAAGATGATGCGGCGTTTCCGTGAATCCGATGAGATAGTATCCGCCGTCTTCCGCCGCACCGATGACGACGCGCCGATGACCGGGCAAGGTCAAACGTGTGACGGCTTCCGTGAGGCACGCGGCGGGTAGCGTCGGGCTATCGCCGCCGATGAGACACACGGCGGCGAAGCCTTGATGAAACAAATCTTCGGCGGCGTTTATCAATCGCGCATCAAGCGTCTCGCCGTGCTGCGGCAGACGGTGGAAACTCGCGGGCAGCCATTCATCAAGCGATGCGCGCTCATCTTGAGGCGTATAGATTGCGACGCCTTCGACTGTGACGTTGGTTTCGATGTCGGTTGTAATTTCGGTTGTGAGTTCTGATTGTTCGTGCGACGCGAAAACCTGACAAACTTGATTGATGTTCGTCGTCAAATCGCGTAGGAAACAGAGACTCAAACCCGCCGCTTCTTCGTGTGTGAGCGGCGGCACGAGTCGCGTCTTGACTGCACCCGCACGCGGAACTTTCATCATCACGGCGAGGGCGCACCGTCGCGGCGATGTGCTTTGTGAATCGTTCACGCGACGTTGATTTCGGCGTCGGCATCAAGGAAAAGATAGGGACGCCATTCGGGGCGCGTGAGGGCGAAGTGGTGAAGCACGGCGCGGTCTAAGCCGTAGCGCAAGGCGGACGGCGAAGCGAGAAGCGGCATACGGGCTTCGTCCGGCGTGCGGTCGCCTTTGCGTTGATTGCACACGATACATGCCGCGCACAGGTTTTCGGCTTCGGTGCGCCCGCCGCGCGAACGCGGCATGATGTGGTCGAGCGTCAAGTCGAACAGCGTGCCGCGCACGCCGCAATACTGGCAACGCATACGGTCGCGCATCAAAATTCGTTGACGCTGTTTGCCCGCTTGCCCGCGACGACGGCGGCGCACGTCAACGTATTCGACAAGACGAATTATGCTCGGAACTTCAAACGTGAAATGCTGTGAACGCAGAACGCGCGTGCCGTCGCGCACGATTGTTTCCGCCGTGCGCTTATAAACCAGCCGCACGGCGCGCGGAACATCCACCGTGCCGAGTGCTTCGTAAGAAGCGTTCAAGAGTAAGACTCTGCGTGAAAAAACCATACTTTGTGTCTCCTGAACGCAGATTATAAAACATATTGTGGTCTGTTTGGTTTTAAGTTTCGGTTAAAAGATGATGCGCGGCTTCTTTCTATTTCCGAACTTTCTCCTTTCTCCTTTCTCCCTTCTCCTTTCTACTTTGCTTCAGTGTCCCGAATACCAATCGTAGCCGCGCTCCGCCCAGAAGTCGGCGGGACGCGCGTCGGTGAACTCGATGCGCCCGATGCGCTTAATGTACTTGATGCCGTACTTGACCGGAGTGACGAGACGAAGCGGTGCGCCGTGCGGCATGTTGAGCGGTTCGCCGTTCATCTCGTAACAGAGCAGAGTTTGCGGATGCAACGCACTCGCCATGTCCATGCCGACGTAGTAGCCACCGTCGGGTGTGACGAACGAAACATAGCGCACCAAGTCTTGGGCGCGATTCATAACATCGGACGCCGAACCATCGCGCGTCGGCGGTTGAAAAGTTTTGGCGAAGTCCGCGAATCGCGCTCCCGCCCAATTAACAATCACGCTCCAACCTTCGATGCATTTGAGTTCGGTCGTCATCTCGACGCGCGGCAAACGCTTTATGTCGTCAAGCGTTAAAAGCAAGCCGGACTCGTTCGTTTTAGGCGCGGCGAGGGTGTCCATGATGCTCGCCGTGTGCGCGTCCGGTGCGGTTTTCGCATCCGGGTTTTCGTGAAGCTGACTCGAATCGTCGCCGGAGTTTTCGTTGTCCATCGCCGTCATGTACGCGATGTCGTCGGTGTATTGCGGGAACGAACGCGCGTCGCGCACGCCGACGACTTGCAGCCGCCACGCTTCCGCGTTAAAGCCTTCGCTCAAACCTTCGCCGCCGTTGATGCGCGGTTCGCGTGCGCGTGCGCGCGGAAATTCGGGAGCGAGGCGCGACGAACTAAAGTAAGTTTCCGATAGGCGGCGATTGAATTCATGCGCGGCGCGCAAGGGCGACGGGATGCCATCGGCGTCGGGTCGCGCGTGAAGCCAACGCCAACCGCCGTAAGCACCGAGAGCGGCGATGCCGCCGATGATAAACGTCCGCCGCGAACGCGCGCCCATCGCGCGGCGGGCGGCATCGTCCGCCATCACGGGCGAGAGGCGGCGCGCTTCACCCGTGATAAAAGCACTGTTCTCTTTGTCCGCTTCGGGGGCGATGATTTCCGTTTGCGATGCGTGACGCGCCGCGCTGTGTTCCGCCGTTTGTTCTTCGTGCGCGCCCTGTGTCGCCGTCGCTTCCGGCGGGGTCACTTCCGTCACGGCTGCTTCCGTCGCGGTTACTTCCGTTGAAGTCGTTTGCGTCGCGTCGGTGTTTGCCGTCGCTTCAATCTTGTTCGCTTCGGTTGACGCGCTTGTCTCCGGTTCGTTGTTTATCTTAGGTTCATCGTTCATGAGCGGACACCTCCGGTTTCCGGTGACATGGTTTCCGGCATCGTGTTTTCAATCGGCGTCGCATCAACTTTAACGAGTTCGTAGCCGGTAATCATCGAACGGAAATTGTTCCATCCGGCGCGTGCGACTTGTGCGACGTGCGTGAGGAAAAACAGGACATACAAAACCGTCAACCAGAAATGTTCCCAACGCGCCCATTCATAGCCGCCGAGCAACCACGTCAACCACGCGAAACTGACCGGCTTATAAATCGCCAATCCGGTCAGAATCGAACCCGCGCCCATCACGATAACGCCCGTATAAGCGATGCGTTGCGCGTCGTTGTACTTACCTTGCGGCGGGTGATGTTTGCTCAAACGCAAATCATAAAGTGTGACTTGCAACGCGCGCCGGAAGCTTCCCCTGACCGGAACAAGTGCGCGCCATTCGCCGGAGATGACGGTGTAAGCGACATACAAAATCCCATTGATGAGAAAGAGCCACATGAAGAAGAAATGAAGTGCCATGCCTTCCGCGAGTCGAAACGGGATGCCGAGCGTCTCGAAAAACCCCTTTGGAAAAAAGTGAAACAATTCATAGCCGAACAGCTTGATGCCATAGACGGAGTTCGCCCAGTAAATCAACAGCCCGCTCCAAATCATCACGGCGAGCAGCGGAAAGTTAATCCAGTGCAGCCACCTGATTGCGAGCGCGTGCTTATACTCTAATCGTTTAGCCATCGGGGAAATCTCCTAATTTTTTATTGCGTGGAAGAAGGATGGCGAGGAGTTAAATGCTTGTATTGAAATGCGAGATGCGCGGCGTTTTATTCCCTATGTGAATAACGTTATGTTACATCAACTCTACTTGCCCGACACTACCCGACAAAGTTTATTTTGATTGCCCTTGCGCGATGTCGGACGACGCGAAACTTTGCGACCGTCTCCATCTCCCGACGTGTTGAACGCGATAGAGAAATCGATTTAATATGCGCGCCCGATTTACTTCGGCGCGCGACGATTTCAAGCCATAACAAGACTGCGAAACGAGAACAGTAAAAACTAAAGGGAGTATTTTATGACGATTCGGATTGGAGACGCCGCACCCGATTTCACGGCGGAGACAACGGAAGGCACAATCAATTTCCATAAATGGTTGGGCGATGATAGTTGGGCGATTCTGTTTTCGCACCCGAAAGATTTCACGCCCGTCTGCACCACCGAACTCGGTGAAGTCGCCAAACTTAAACCGGAGTTCGACCGTCGTAAAGTTAAAGTCATCGGCTTGAGCGTTGACCCTTCGGAGTCGGATCACAAATGGATTGACGACATAGAGGAAACGCAAGGCGTGCGGCTCAACTTTCCGGTTATCGCCGACCACGATAAAAAGGTCGCGCTGCTCTACGACATGATTCACCCGCAGGCATTGCGACGTGGGCGGGAATTTTAATCGCCCACGAAAAGCGAATCATCATCATCGCAAACGATGAACAAGCGGTGCGCGAAGCCGCGATGCGACTTGCGCGCGTCGGACTTGAAACCATCGCGGGCTATCTCGCGGGCGGCGTCGAGGCATGGTGTGATCGGGTTTTGAAACCGCTTCCGTATCGCAAGTTTCGGTTGAAGATTTAGCTGTGCTTCTCAATCGCGGGGACGATTCCGCATCATCAAAACAACCACAAATCATTGATGTCCGCCGCCATCTGGAATACGCGGGCGGTCACGTTCCACACGCCGTAAATTATCCGCTCGCCAAACTCGAAAACGAGATTGCCCATCTCGATACTTCGCTTCCGTCATACATCATCTGCGCGGGCGGCTATCGTTCGAGTGCGGCGGCAAGCGTGCTGGCGCGTCACGGCTTCCGCAACCTGCACAACGTCACGGGTGGCACAAACGGTTGGATTGAAGCCGGATACGAAACCGAAAAGACGGCTTCCGACAATTCGTAAAACTCAACTCATACCGACATTGCATAAAATAAATAAGGCTGATGTTTAGAGGCGGGTTATACCCGCCGTGCGTGGCAAGCGACGGCGGGTATAACCCGCCTCTAAACATTCTTAATCCAGTATTAGCACCGCGCGAATTTAGTTTCCTTTTTTCCGACTTCGACTAAGGCGCGGGAATCGAAGGGCTTCGCGCATAACGTGGAAGATGTAGTTCTGTTCGCGCACGCCGTGAATGAGATGCGCCATCGCACCGCCCGCGTAAATCGCCACGTCCTCGCCACCGTGCGTTTCGCTGCCAAGCGGCGTGCGTGCTTCCTGTAAATAATCGGGTGCGGTGGTGTCGGTCGCGGCGATGTCGGGGCGTGGTTTATCACTCGTTGCCGCGCCGGGTCCGTTGAGGTAGCCGAGCGTCGTGTAGGGTCTGCCGTTGCGGTCGCGTGCGAACCGGCTGGCAGGCTCGCCCTCCGCGCCGTTCTCGCGCGTTAGTCCGAGTATGTCGTTGCCGCGCGTCGGGTAGCCGCCGATGGAGAAGGGGTGGCTGTGGTCGGCGGTGACGATGACGAGCGTATCGCGCAAGTTGATTTTCGAGAGCGCAGTCTTTACCGCGTTCGAGAGTTCGATGGCTTCGGTTAAGGCGCGGTAAGCATTGCCGTCGTGATGCGCGTGGTCTATACGCCCGCCTTCGACCATTAAAAAGTAGCCGCGCGGGTTGCGCGCCAGCATGTCAATCGCCTTCGCGGTCATCTCCGAAAGCGAGGGTTCGCCCGCCGTATCCTTTGCGCGGTCGTGTTCATACTTGACGTGCGACGGTTCAAAGAGTCCGAGCAAGTGCGTGGTGCGGCGTGGGTCTATCGCATCGAACTGACTCTTGTTCCAAACGTAATTCGAGCCTTTACGTTTGGCTTGCCACTCGCGCGTTAAGTCGCGCTTATCGAGACGCTCACCCTTGCGCGTGGTGTATTCGGGGTCGTCCGTCTCGCGCGGCAGAAACTTGGTGCGCCCGCCACCGAGCGCGACTTCCAGACCGTCGCCGTAAGGAAATTCAATCAGTTGACGCGCGATGTCGGGATAGCCGTCGGCGCGTGCTTCGGCAGATAAGTTGTTGTCCGATTCCCACTCGCGTTCGGGCGTGTGCGCGTAACACGCTCCGGGCGTGGCGTGTGTGATGCGCGCGGTCGAGACGACTCCGGTTGAAAGTCCGGCGCGCTCGGCAAGCATCAGAATGGAAGGAAGTTCGTTGCCCGCGACGCTCGTGTGGTCGCCCGAAACCGCGTTCTGGTCAACCGACAACATGCCGTCTTTGGTTTTGACTCCGGTGATAATCGCGGTCATCGTCGGAGCGGAATCGGACGTTTGTTGATTGACGCTGTATGTTCTTGAGAGCGCGACGTAAGGCAGACGCTCGAAGCTCAAAAGATTTTCTTCGCCGCTTTCGCCGCGCAGCTGACCTTCGAGAATGCGCGCGGCGGTGACGGTCGAAATACCCATGCCGTCACCGACGAACAGGATGACGTTGCGCGCACGATTAGATTGTTGACGCAACGCTTTAGCTTCCACGACGGCGCGCCGCCCGTCGGCGTACCACTGGCGGCGACTCTCTTTTCGTTTCACAGGGTACGGAGGGGGAACGGTGTTCTGTGCGAAAGTTTTAATCGGTGCGATGGCGGAAAAGCACATTGTGATGATAAGGGCAAAGCTGATTGACGCGGTTCTGAAGTTATCGCGCGGGTTAAGCATCATGTCGGTTTCAAGCCTTTTGATTTGGAATTTGAGATAAAAATTTGCGGGCGGAACAAACCAACACTAAAAAGGTTTGTTCCGCCCGCATTCTATGTCATGGACGCCCGCGATTGCGACGCTTCAGAAGAAGCGAAGCGTATAAGCGACTCTCACGCCGCGCCCGATTTCCGGTGCGAGGTCTTTGATGAATGATGTGTGGTTGCGATAAAGCCTGTCGTTTAGGTTGAAGCCGCTCACGGAGACGATGTGCGCGAAGTGCGCGGTCGGAATCGTGTATGTGCCGCGTAAGTTAAAGATGCCGTAACCAGCGGTGCGTGTTTCCGTCGGAAAGATTTCCGATTGGTCACTGACGAACACGGCTTCGGGTTGCACGCGCAAACCGCCCGCGATGAACTCGACCCCGACGCGGGCGCGTGTCGGCGGGATGCGTGGAAGCGGTGTGTCAGTATCAATCAGGCGCGCACTGACGGTATCGAAAGTCGCGTTGAGCAACAAGCGGTTTTGAATTAGAGCGAAGTCGCCGCCGATTTCCGCACCCGTGAAACGCGCGTCGGCTTGCGAATAATTGGCGACGGGTAAGTTGTCTTCAACCTCTCCGGTTGGTGCAAGAAAAACGAAATCGCTGATTCGATAAAAGTATCCGTTGGCTTCTAAGCGAAGGCGGTTGCCCGCGTAACGAAACCCGAAATCGGCGGCGTTCGAGCGTTCTCTGGTCAAGTCTTGATTGCCGACTTCAAAGGTCAACGTCCCGATATGCGCTCCGAAGTTATAAAGTTCTTCGAGTGCCGGAGCGCGGTAAGAGTGTGACAGGTTGCCGACGAGCGAGCCGCCTTCAAACAATCTATAACGCACGCCGATTGAACCGGAGAAGCCCGTGAAGTTGCGATTACGCAAGCCGTCGGGACGATAACGATTTGTTTCGACGCGCCCGCCGAATTGAACGACGGTACGCTCGAAGTTCAATTCTTCCAAAGCGAAAACGGCGAATCCGGTTTGCTTCGTCGGCGGAGCGAGGGCTTCCGCACCCGTCGTCACATAATCACGATTCAAACCTTGAAACCCGAAGCGACCCGAAAGCAGTCCGCGCCGTTGTTGTTCAAACACCGCGCGATAAGTGAATTGGTCATTATCGAAAACTGTTCCGACTTCCGCGCCTTCGAGTTCTTTGTGTTGATAATCCGTGTAGTCTGCGAACATCTGCATGCCGGAGAGAAACGAATTTTCGAGGTCGCGCAGACCGCCGCTGAAACGAAAATTCTGGCGGCGCATTCGCAAACTGATTTGCGCCACATCCTCAAGGTCAGGCGGCAGCACGCCCGCCGGATTGATGCTTCCAGATTCTTCTTCCTCCGCGCCTTCAAAGAGTCCGGCGAACGGCACGCCGTAAAGACGATTATCGTATCCGGCTTTGAGTTTGAAAAAGAATTTATCACCGAAGTAACCGAATCCCGCCGAGCCGTCGTAAGAGCGCGTTTGCGAATTGATGACTTTGCCGAGCGGCGTTTCGTAATCCTCACTGCGCCCGCCGCCGCCGTCGGCAAACAGTGTGAACTTACTTCCGATGGGCATTTCAAATCCGGCAGCCCCGCCGCGCTGACGGTTGTTCGTGCCGCCGTATCCGGTCAAATATCCGCGCGGTTCTGTGGGTGCGGTTTCGCGTCCGGTGATGGTATTGACGACACCGCCGAGCGCGTTCGAGCCGTACAACAATGTCGCCGGACCTCTCACGATTTCGACGCGCTCAAGGTTCAAGACGTTGACGGGTTCGCCGTGGTCGCCGGATTGTGAACCGACCGAACCGATGGGCAGATTGTCCTGCAAGACAAGTACGCGGTCGCCGTCGAAGCCGCGAATGATGGGGCGCGTCGAACCGGGACCAAACGAGCGTTTGGCGACGCCGGGTTGATATTCGAGAACGTCGCCCAAGCCGGTCGCCACGCGCTCCGTCAGTTCAATCGCATCCACCACCGTCGTCGGGCGAATCGCTTCGGCAACCGTCTCCTCTGTGCTTGAAGCCGTGACCGTCACGTCTTCACGAATCGGGGCGACGCTCAACCGGATGTCGAGCGTCACCGTGTCGCCGCCTGTGATGCGGACGCGCTGAATGCGGTCGGGAAAGCGTGTCAGGCGCGCCGCGACATCGTAAGTTCCAGCCGGAACATTTTGAAATTCATAGCTTCCGTCTTCGTTCGTGCGCGTCGCGCGCCCAAGTTGAACGATGATGACGCTGGCGTTGTCAACAATCGTATCGTTGGCTTCAAAGCGCACCGTGCCGCGCAATGTCCCGCCCGCGTCTTGTGCTTGAGTGCCGACGGCAAACGCCATGACGAACAGGATAACGATGCCGACGATGCAGCCGGAACATGTTTGATAAGTCATTAAAAAAATCTCCTTAAAACTTCGCTGTCCGATGATTTGAAATCGTCGTGTGAGTTAAACGGGGATGATACGCGGCGGGCGCGGTGGTGGGCGACGGGTATTTAATGAACGGTCGAAATCAATCAATGAATGGTCGGATAGCTTAAACGAATAAGCAGACGCACGCGACGCGGCAACATGGGTAACGAATAACAAACTCGCCTTACACGGCAGATAAAGTTTTGCGGCTCTGCCGCCTGATGTGCGGAAAGGCTTTGCCTTTCCGCAGTCCGCAGAACATTTTGGCGGCTGCGCCGCCCGCGTTTGAGGCATAGCCTCAAAGCAAGTTGGGAAGTATTTCACGGTGAGTCATAGACTCACCGCACATCAGACGGCACAGCCGCTAAATACTTCCACTGCATAAGGTAAGTTACAAACGAAGAAGTTGCTCACGCAACACGCGCGCATTGCTCCGGCTGACTTGAAGTTGTTGCCCGTCGGAGAGCGTCAAAATGTATGTGCCGCCGGGAAGCGGATTGACGCGCTCAATCATTTCACGATTGGCGAGCGTGCCGCGAGAGAGACGCACGAACAAACTCGAATCGAGTCGGGCTTCTAAATCTTTCAAGCGATAATTGATGATGTAGCGTTCGCCGCTCTTTGTATGAAGGTGAAGCAGTTCGCCGTCCGCGATGACGGATGCGACGGAGCGCGCGGGAAGCAACACGATTTCGCCGCCCGCGCGCCGCACCGGAATCTGTTCGAGAAATGTGCGCGGCGATTCTGTGTCGTAAGTTTCAATCGCCCCGCGCAAGTGCGCGGCTTCGATGTGGCGAACGTCCGCCGGATGTTCGGCTTGTTCCAAACGCCCCTGCGCGCGAAGTAAGGTTTGACCGAGCCGTGCGCGCTCGACAGGTTTCAATAAATAATCAATCGCATTTAATTCAAACGCCCGCACCGCGTATTCATCGTAAGCCGTGACGAACGCGACGAGCGGCAACAAATTCTTTTTGACGAAACGCACGACACTCAAACCGTTCACTTCCGGCATCTGTAAATCGAGCAGCGCGAGGTCGGGTTTTTCGCGTTCAATCGCTTCAATCGCCGCCCTTCCGTCGGCGGCTTCCGCCACGACTTCGACGTTTTCAAACGTCCCCAACATCGCCACAAGATAAGAGCGCGCCGGACGCTCATCATCGGCGACGACCACGCGCAATCGTTCGCCCGTCACGTTCGTTGCTCCGTCGTGATAGTCGTCGTGTCCATTGTCACCACACCTGCCGCAACCTTGTCTGCCGCGATGCCGTTTGTGTCCGCGACGATTGCCGTTCGCGTGCGGCGCACCGGAACGCGCAAGGTGACGGACGTGCCTTCGCCCGTTGTGCTTGTGATGTGAAGTTCGCCCGCCGCGCCGCAACACAAACGCAAACGCTGTTCGACATTATTGAGTCCGACGCCCGCGCTTCTTCCGGCGGCGAGTTGCGCTTGACTCGCCCCCGCGCCCGTGTCCGTGACGTTGATGATAAGCGCATCGTGTTCAACGCGCGCCGCGATGGTGATGTCGCCGCCCGCGCGGAGCAAAGTGATGCCATGCTTAATCGCGTTCTCGACCAATGGCTGAACGACAAGCGACGGCACAATCAGTTCGTGCAGTTGATGCGCGACATCGAAGCGCACGCGCAAGCGTTCCTCAAACCGTGCGCGTTCGATGTCAAGGTAAGCTTCGACTAACTTCAGTTCCTCACCGAGCGTCGTCCACGCTTCGCCCGCGCGCAACACGCGCCGCAGTAAATCCGTCAAGCGCATCAACGTCTCAAGGGCGCGCGGCGGCGCGGTCTGAATCAGATAACCGATGGTCGTTAAGGCGTTAAAGAGAAAGTGCGGATTGATTTGAGCGCGCAACGCACGCAGTTCGGCTTCCGTCACGAGCTTCGATATTTCCTGTTCGCGCTGAACCTGTTCGCACCGCTCATGCGTCACGCGCAGTTGGTCTATGCGGCGCGCGATAATGGTGGCGACGGCTTCGAGCATCTCGAAGTCATCGGAAAACAGACGCCGCCCGCCCGCGAGTTCACCGATAATCAATTCGTAACGCGGAGCTTCGGTCGTCGTAATCCCGACGCTAAGACTCTCAGCGTCGCGCGACTTGACTTGCCCCGCAAACGCTTCATCAACCTCGCGCCACGCGAGACTGTCCGCCGTCAGTGCGGGACGAAGGCGCGTACACACGTCGTCAAGAAGTTGCGGAATTGACTCGCGCTCTTGCGCCGCTTGTGCGACTTGCGCGCGAAGTTCCGCATAGTCGGCGCGGCGCAGTATGACTTTATCAACGAAGCGCGCGGTCAAGTTCGCAAGGTACGGATAAACGAAAATCGTTCCCGCCCACACCACGAACATCACGCCCAACGCGCGAGCGTCCAAACGCCACCCGAAACCCGTGCCGTCTTCTACCGGCGGCAACGCCAACAACCACGCGCTCGCCGCGCACCCGACCGCGACGAGTCCTAACAGGGCGAACAGATTGAGCGCGCGTTTTAAGAAAACATCGGCGAACGCGAAACGATAATCCTGATACAGAATCGCAAACGCGAGCGGCAAAGAAGCATGATGCCCGACGAGTTCGATGTACCAGCGTTCATGATTGCCCTCGCTTCCGCCGATGGACAGATGCAACGCGGAGACGGCGAACACCGCGAGTGCCGTCGCCCACACCGCGCGCCGCGCACCGTGTTCACCGCGCGTCACACGAAACAAACAGAGCATCAAAACCGCAAACCCAATCGTCGAAATGTACAACGCGATTCTTGACAACGAATTGCCCGCGATGACCAAACGTCCTAAGTGCATCACGGCGGCGACGCAAGAAAGCGTATAAGCAGCGACGGTCAGCCATCGCCCGCGCATCGTTCGCTCATCGCGCCGCGCGTTCGGCGTCATCACCGAATGCACCACGACGGCGGGCAAAAATCCGAGTGCCGACAGCGACGCCGCTTCGAGCAGGACGATGAGCGCGCCGCTTATCGTTTCAATTCCGAGCGCGGGCAGAGCGTGCGTGACGAGTGTTCCGGCGTTCCACATCAAACCGAGAATCGCCGTCACCAAAGGTAACTTATCGAAGCCGCTGAAGCGCACCGCACCGCGTTTCTTTCCGCTCACCGCGCGCACCGCGATTGCGAACAGCATCGCATACAGCGCGAAGCCGAGCGTCCAACCCAGCACGTTAATTAAAGCGGCGATGTCGAAACGGTTCATCATAATTCGACCGGGAATTTCTTAGATCGCAATTCCGGCGCAAAGAGCCGCGTAGATTTGCGTTTATGTCGCCTTTTCAGAATATGCAACCAAATTGTTGACTTTAGTTTTTTGATGGTGATAGTCTGCCGCCTATTACGGACTTCGCATTTAAGTCTTTTGGTAACAATAGAGTGCCGCAAACCTCTTTTCAATGCGGCTCTTATGTTTGCTTTGTAGTATAGGCAAACGGTCTATGGTAAGACACTTCCCGTATCGCCTTACCACTCAAATCATCCTCGCCAGTCGGAATCACAGTGCTGTAAGTTTCTCGTTCCCGGAACATGATTACAGTGTTACTTCCACCACTCAACAGTTTCGTTTCTGCCATCTTTTAGCGGTCGCGGTATGTGCGTCGTCACGACACGCAAAAAAGTTCGGTCTGCCGTCCTTCGTTCAATCATCTTTAATGGAGACTAAGACATGAAAAATCGCATCCCCTTTCTGGTGATGGCTGTGACCATTACCTCACTCACTCTCTGCCCATTCCTAGCATCGTCGGCACACGCTAAATATCTAAATTCAAAAGATGATAGCGTGGCACAACAGCAGCCCCAAGGAATGCGCGTGAGATTGTCGCGCAACATCGGAAAATCCAGACTCAAGGCGACCCGTCAATCCACCGACGCCAAAGCAAACGTCACGACCGAGACGGCTAAAGGTCGAGAATCAGAACGAGATCGTAATTCTGATGAGCGGCGTAATGATGGTCAAGCTCGAAGTTGTGTGTTCACCAACGCCAACATCAATCCTGACCCGGACTTTGACCCAAGCACTGAAGACGATGTGGTGAACAATGCCGTCGAAGCCTTCTCGCGCAATCCCAGAAGCGGCTTGCTCGTCCGCGTCGGTCGCTATGACACGGAGGGCTTGGGCGACCCATTCGTCGGCGGATTTCAACAACACGCAATTGTCAGCAACGGTAGCTTTGTCTATGCCGTGAATCCCGGCGGCGACGCCGAGGTTGACGACGGCAACGGCACAATTTCAGCTTTTGAAGTGCAGTCGAATTGTTCGCTGAGACATATAAACACTGTTTCTTCAGGCGGTCGGCGACCGGTAAGTCTGGCACTCAACGGCAATCTGCTCTATGTCGCTAATGCCGGACACTCACCCGTCCAAACTCCCGAACCGGCGAGTTATAGCGGATTCAGGATTAGAAATAACGGCTCGCTAAGAGCTTTAGATTGCGGAACCGTTCCGGCGAGGAGTGGATTAGGTTTTGGTTCGACACTCGCCGATGTGGTTTTCAACCGCAGCGGTGATGTGTTGATTGCCACCGGACTGTTGGGCAACTATATAGACAGCTTCCGTGTCAGCCGCGCCGGATGTCTGGTTGACCGGCGTTTTTATCCGGGCGGCGGCGGTCCGTTCGGAGCGTTATTTAATCCGGCTAGACCCAGAGAGTTGTATGTCACCACGGCGGTGCCGGAATTGTTTGCGGGTGATCGCGCTCCCGGAGTTGACCTGTACAACGTGAGAAATTCGGGAGTCCTCACGCTCGTTGATTCGTTCACCGATGACGATCTTTCTGACGAAGGATTGCGCGACCCATGCTGGTTGGCTATCTCACCTGACGGGCAATCTCTCTGGGCATCTTCGTTCATACCAAACGAAATAACCCTTTTCGGCATTGGCAACGGGCAAGTGAATGAACCTCTGAGCGTTTATGATCCGGGAGACAGCACGCCGAGTCCAGACCCCAACGACCCGCGACCGCTTCGCTTAGGTTCGACCGACATCGCGCTCGACCCGGAAGGTCGCTTCCTTTATCAACTGAATGCCTTTGACGTGGCTTCGATGGGCGAGCGACCGATTGCTCCCGTCATTAACGTCCTGCGGGTGACGCGGAATCCGCAGCGAAATGGCGGCTTGCGTAGGGTGCAAACCGTGTACTTGGAGGATGATCTTGCCTTCTCCGGGATTATGGGTTTAGCCGTCGTCAATCGCTAATTCACCGCGCTTTTCAGGCGTGGTGCGGATTGAAACAATCACACGAAACCCGATACGCCTAAGTCCTGACAATCCGTATCTCGACATCGGTGACGCCTTCATATCGGCGTCACCGATGTCTTCATATTTGTTTGTCCACAAAATCGTGATGCCAATTTTTTCCTTCCTGAAGTGAACCGGGTCTGAGGTTCTTGCCTCGTTTGAGATTTGCCCATGCCACAAACGGCGATTCAAAAATCGCATGGTTGAATTGATGGTCAAATTAAAAGACAACATGGCAGCAGCTTTCGACATTCGCCCCGGCGATGGCTTCCCGTTAGTACTCTTGCTCGTCCACTCATTCGCTCAAGGGACTTCTCTTATCTTCCTTGAGACTCCGGCTAACACATTTTTCCTGCGTAAGTTTTCCGTCGAGGCGATGCCTTACGTCTATATGCTGACGGCGGGCATTTCAACCGTTCTCGGCTTCGGTTATGCAAAACTTCAAGCGCGGATTGCTCCATCCAAATTGCTTATTACCACGCTTGTCGTCGTCTCAATTTCAACCGCCGCCTTCTATCTCGCCTTATCTGTCAGCGATTCAAAATGGGTGGTGATGGGATTGATGGTGTGGAAGGATGTCCACTGGATTTTACAGGGCATAGAGTTTTGGGCATTGGCGGGATTTCTGCTTAACGTGCGACAGGGCAAGCGTTTGTTCGCTCTGGTCGGGACGGGAGAAATTGTTGCCAGCATTTTCGGCGGGTTATCGGTTCCGTTCATCGTCGGTTATTTAGGCACGCTGAATCTCGTTCTTTTTTCCCTTGCCGGGTCGGTTTTATCCCTCGTCGTTCTTGTTTATACGCTGCGGGTTTTTGCCGTTCGTTTTGTTCCCACAGAGGATGAGACGGAGACGAAGAAAGAATCCAAATCGCTTTACGAACTTTGCAAAGAGCCTTACCTGTTTCTGTTTTTCAGCCTGTCGCTATTGTCTTACATCGGATTTTATTTTGTTGATTACGTGTTTTATGACCGCGTGGAAAGCGGCTTCCCTGACGAACAACAGTTAGCCAGTTTCTTTGGCATTTTTTTCGCCATGCTTGGCGTCGTTGACCTCATCAGTAGTGCCTTCGTGTCGGGACGCATGTTGACGCGCTACGGGTTGAGTTTCGGGTTGTTGGCACTGCCCGTCAGTATCGCCGTCACCACCGGCTCGGCAGTGACGGGTTACTTATTGTTCGGCTCCGCCGCCGTCTTTTTGTGGATGATAGTGGCGACCAAACTCTTGGATGAAGTGATTCGCAGTTCGATTCAAGCACCGGCTTTTCGCATTCTGTATCAACCGTTGCCAATCGGAAAACGGTTGCACACGCAGGCGGTGAGAGAGTCAATCGTCGAGCCGGTGGCGATTGGTTTATCCGGCGCGATACTTTTGCTTTTGACTTCAACGCTCGCCCTGCAAGCGATTCATCTTCTCTACATAGTCTTAATCATCATCGCCGCTTGCATAGTTTTAAGCGTCCTCTTGCGACGCGCATACACAATCGAATTGACCGCCGCCTTAACCAGAAAAAAGAGGTTCGGCGGACACTCTATTTCGATGACAGACCAATCGAGTTTCGATGTCATAGAGAAAAGTTTAGAGAGCGCGAACGCCAATCAAGTTATCTATTGTTTGAATCTGCTTGAAGAAAACGAGCATCCCGCGCACGAAACATTTTTGTTGAAATCGTTGAACCACACGGAACCCGAAGTGCGAAGATACGCGCTCAAGCGAATCGAAGCTTTGAGGGTCGCGGCGGCGATTGAACCCGTGCGGCAGTTAGTTCTATCGATGTCAATGTGCCTTACGCCGAATCAACCATCAGGGATTGAACCCGTGCGGCAGTTAGTTCTATCAGACTCTGACGCCAACCTGCGCGGTCAGGTGCTGCGCGCGATGTGCGCCATCGGGGGCGACGAGGTTTTCGATAAAGTCCCTGCTTTTTTAGCCAGCACCGAACCGGAAGTGAGAAAGGGAGCGATGGTTGGATTGCTGCGAAGCGGCGGCATTGACGGCGTACTCACGGCGGGAGCGAGTTTGAACGACTTGCTTATCGATGTAGATTCCGGCGAACGAAAACTCGCGGCGCAGGTTTTGGGCGACGTGGGCATCTTCAATTTTTATCAACCACTCGTGAAGCTTTTGCGCGATGAAAACATGGAAGTGAGGAAAGCCGCGCTCACGGCGGCAGGGAAAGTAAAAAACTTAAATCTACTTCCATTGATGCTGGAGAATCTTTCAATCGCGGCGGTGCGCGAAGCGGCATCTTCCGCGCTGGTCAATTTCGGTAAAGACATCATCCCGGAGTTGGAAGCCGCCCTGACATCGAAAGAGCATTCAAACGCCTTACGCATCCGTGTCGCTCAAATATGCGGACGCATTGGAGGCGACAATGCGCTCGCTATGCTCGGTCGAAATATCAATCTCCCTAACGAGTCTGTGCGGGGTCATATCTTATCGGCACTCGTGATGTGCAAATACAAAGCTTCGCCAGCCGAGTCGTCGAAAATTGACGAAGCGATTAAGGCTGAGGTGCGCGATGCGACGTGGGCATTGATTGCTGCCGAAGATATTGGCATTGATGAGGTGAGCGACTCACTGATACGCGCTCTCAAGCATGAAGTCAAAAAGAATCAAGAACGTATTTTCATGCTTCTCTCTTTCAACTATCACGCCGAGCCGATACTGCAAGCCAAACTAAATTTGGAAACCGACTCGGTAGAGAAGAAAGCCGCCGCCCTTGAGATACTCGATAATCTCTTGGCGAAGGAAACTAGGGACATGATTTTTCCTCTGCTTGACGACATCGCGCCGGAGCAGCGTCTCAACCGGCTAATCCACGCCTTTCCACAATCACGCCGCGAGCGTGCCGGGCGAATCCAAGAAATCATTTGCCGCTCACAAGAACAATCAACGCCGTGGAGTAAAACCTGCGCGTTATTCGTCGTCGGAAAATCACGCATGAAAGATTGCCGTGACGGGGTGGTGTCCGCCCTATCCGATACCGATCCGGTGGTGCGCGAGACTGCCATCTGGTCACTCTTTGAATCGGATGCGGAAGCCTACGGCGAGCATGTCGAAAAACTACGAACGGATTCGAGCCACATAGTTTTGCGGACGGTGCGACGTTTGGAGAATGCGGGCAATATCGGAACGATTAAACGGATGGAAGCGGGGAAAACCCGGTAAAATGATTCGTCTCGCCATACCGTTATGAGATTGGCTTTCAAAAGGAAAGTAGGGACTTCGTGTTACTAACAATTGAAAAGGTTCTTACCTTGAAATCGGTTAGTATTTTTTCAAAGATACCGGAGGAATCGCTGGTTGAGGTGGCATCCGTGCTTGAAGAATTAAATGTCGAGAAGGGTCGGGAAATCTTCAAAAAGGGTGACATCGGAACAACGATGTACATCGTCGTCGAGGGACAAGTGTGTATCCATGACGACGATAAAATTCTCGGCAATATGGGTGTCGGGGCGGTGTTCGGAGAACTTTCGGCACTTGACCCGCAACCGCGCTCGGCTTCCGTGACCGCGACCGAAGACACATATCTTTTCTGTATAGACCAAATATCGCTTTACGAATTGATGACGCAATACACCGATGTCGCGCAAGGCATCATTCGCGTGCTGTGCCAGAGGGTGCGCGACTGCGACGCCGCCCTTCTTTCAGTTTCAAAACCGGGCGTATGAGTTTAAGAAAATTTGTTTGAAACGAATGCCGGAGAGCTATGTTGAACTTCATCGTTAAATCATGCGGGCGTCACCACTCCCGACGTTATCGCCACAAAAGCCTTGTCCTCATCTTATGTCTCTGTTTGAATTTATTGTCGCCCGAAGCTTTCGCGCAACAATCAACACCTGCCGAGCAAGAGAAGGCGGAACTGCTTCGCCGCATCAAAACACTTGAAGACCGTTTGGAAAAATTGGAAACCGAACGTCGCACGGAGACGCCTGACGCCATCATCGTTCGACCGACGGAAGTTCAACCGCCGGAAGCCACGACGACTCCCGTTCCGCAAACCGAACCCGATGCTTCACTGGCTTCAAATCCACCGATTTCAACCGCGCCGTCGTCAAACGGCTTCCTAGATTTTTTCAGAACCACTGATGTCAGCGGATTCATTGATACCTATTACACTTATAATTTCAATCGTCCTGCCAGCCGCACCAATCCCTTGCGCTACTTCGATACCCGTCACAACCAGTTTGCCTTCAATCTCGCGGAGATTGCGTTTGAGAGAACACCCGATGCCGAGAACTCGCGCTTTGGGTTTCGACTTGATTTGCAAGTCGGGGCGGCAGCCGACCGTTTGAATGCGTTCGAGCCGGGTGGAAGTGAAGTCTATAAAAATTTCCAACAGGCTTACGGCAGTTACCTTGCGCCAATCGGCAAGGGATTACAGTTTGACATCGGTAAATTCATAACGTGGAGCGGTGCTGAAAACGACGAAGCCATAAACAATTGGAACTACTCGCGTGGACTGCTCTATACCTTTGCCACGCCTGCCTATCACTCCGGCTTGCGCGCGACTTATGCCTTTAACGATAAGGTGAGTTTAATGGGCGCAGTCGTCAACGGATGGGACAATGTTGAGGACAATAACGCGGGCAAAACCTTCGGACTCGCCCTTACTCTGACGCCGACTTCAAATTTATCCATTACACCGAACTACATCGGCGGGGCGGAACAAACCGACGACACCCGTCACAAGCGTCATCTCTTCGACACGATTGTTTCATACCGACTCTCGCCGCGATTGAGCGTGATGGGCGATTATGTTTATGGCTTCGACAGGTTGCCGGATGAAGGCAGAGTGCATTGGGCGGGGGCAGGCGCATACCTGCGTTACGAATTGACAAAGCGTTTCTTCATCAGTCCGCGCTATGAGTTGTACAGAGATTACGACGGCTTCACGACCGGAACCGCGCAAAAACTTCAAGGGATAACCGTCACGGGCGAATACCGGCTCGGAGAGAATTTACAAACACGGCTTGAATACCGCCGCGATTGGTCGGACAGATTCGTTTTCGAGAAAAGAGACATGGAACAAGCGTCGAGAAATCAATCAACCTTACTGGCGGGCTTCATCTGGTCGTTTGGCTTTGATGAATCCGATGCTCCCGCCCCCAACCCGGCGACCGTCGGACTGCCGTTGATGCCCGTTGCTCGCCCTCGCACGGTCACACGGAGCGCGAGATTACCGGAGCAGATAGAACCGTCCAAAGCGGCGATACAAACCACGTCATTACCAACAATTAGAACACCCGATAACCCGGCGCAGACTCACACGCGGCTTGCCAATATCCCAATCACCGATGCTTTACCTGCCAAGAACGATTCATCTGCGAAGATTTCGGCTCAAGGAAATTAAAACTTCAATCGGCAGCACTACCTGCAAACCGCTATGAGTGCGAATCGGAGGTTGAAACCGTTGATTTTTCATGTCAAGACTCTACCGATTCGGCTCGCTTGTGTGTCGCTTCAACTTCTGCTTCACATACAAGTGAAGGCTGTGCATAAATCATCGCGTAGCGATGTGATGAATTTAGCCGTGCGTTTTAACGCACGGAAACCGGAACAATAGAATCGTCGTCGCGTCAGCGACGGTTGAAAAACGACGACGAGGTTCAATCGTCGCTGACGCGACGACGGACATCTTCATCCTCGCTCCGTGCGTTAAAACGCATGGCTAAATTCAAGCCACCGCTAACGCGGTGAAAACAAAGCTACTTTAATTTGCACAGGCATCTATATGAAGCGTGCGCGTAATTCATTTCGCCAAAATCTCCAGCTTTCAGGGGCTTTTCGCGTTCCTCGAAGCTAGGCTCATGGGACATTTTTCGAGCGCACATTGGAAACAGCTAAAATACTGAGAAAAAGCGACTTAGAATTACGCGCACGCTTCATCTATATAAGTCAAAGGCGCACTTTGTAGTAGAATGACGCCTTAAGCGACGCCCGGACTTAGCCCTAAAGTCTTCGATGAACGCGCCGTCCGTGCGCCCTGTCCACATTAACTAATGCTTTTCGATTCCA
Organism: Pyrinomonadaceae bacterium MAG19_C2-C3; assembly: GCA_024330265.1. Lineage (GTDB taxonomy): Bacteria > Acidobacteriota > Blastocatellia > Pyrinomonadales > Pyrinomonadaceae > JANDLT01. The sequence goes on from JANDLT010000041.1 coordinate 25,813, forward strand.
CCTTCGGTCGAGACGAATATGCCATATCGAGAGTTTCACTACCGATGGGAGTGGCAACTGCAAAACACTCCCGAAGCACTGTGGTCGTTGGTGGCTGACACCAACCGTTTCGACCGCGACGCCAAACTTCCGGCGGTCACGATTGGCAACGACGAGAAAACGCCGTCGGTCAACGCGCGCCGCCGTCTGCATTACACGCAACTGGGAATGAAGGTGGAATGGGACGAAGAACCGTTTGAATGGATTCGCCCCTTCCGTTACAGCGTCGTCCGCAATTACCTGAGCGGTCCCGTCTCCGATATGCGCCTCGTGACGGAAATGTTTCCCCTACCTGAAGGCGGAACGCGGCTGGTTCAAGACATCTGGGCGCGCCCGAAATCGCCGCTCGGAGTCATCGCCATCCCGCTAGAGGTCGGCGTCATCACCGCCCGTCGTTTCGCCGATGTCTATCGCCGCTACGACGAACTGGCGTCGCGGGGTCAGACACCGGCTGAACAACCCAACCCGACACAATTCCCCGACAGCGGGCGGGCGCGCCTTGCGGCGATGGGCGACAAACTGCGAACCGAAGGAGCGTCGCCCGAACTCGTCAAACGCCTCATCACGACCATCGAAGAGGCGGACGATTTGACGCTCATGCGCTTGCGCCCTTACGCCCTCGCGGATTGCTGGAAAGCCTCGCGCCGCGATGTACTCGAATTGTGCCTGCTGGCGACGCGCCACGGACTGCTGGATTTCCGTTGGGAGATGCTCTGCCCGCTCTGCCGTGGGGCAAAACAGGTTAGCGGCACGCTCGCGGATATTCCTTCCGAAATTCACTGCGATGTCTGCCATATTGATTCGAGAGTCAACTTCGACCGCTCGGTCGAGTTGACCTTCCGCCCGAATCCGTCGGTACGCGAAATCGAAGTTAACGAATTCTGCGTCGGCGGTCCGCAGGTCACGCCGCATATCGTGATGCAACAACTGTTAAAGCCCGAAGCGCAACGCAGCCTGCCGTTGACGCTTGAAGAAGGTCGCTACCGCGTGCGTACATTGCTGATTCCCGGCGGGCAATCATTGATGGTGAAGCAAGGCGGCGCGCCCGCCCTGACACTCCGGGCGACGGGCGAAGGTTGGTCGAACGACGAGTTGGATATGCACACCACGACGACGCTGAATATAGAGAACGCTACTGACGACGAGCAGCTTTTCATCCTCGAACGCATGATATGGACTGATCAGGCGGCGACGGCGGCGGAAGCCACCGCGCTCCAACTCTTCCGCGACCTTTTCGCCAATGAAGCCTTGCGCCCCAACCAGCAGATTTCCGTCGGTCAGATGACAATTCTCTTCACTGACCTGCGCGGCTCGACGCGCCTCTACCGCGAGATTGGCGACGCTCCCGCTTTCGGGGCGGTGATGAATCACTTCGATGTTCTGCGCGACGCGGTGGCGGAAGAGGAGGGGGCGATGGTCAAAACTCTGGGCGACGCGGTGATGGCTGTCTTCCGCCACCCGGCATCCGCCATACGCGCGATGCTCAAGGCGCAGAAGGCACTTGCCGCCCCGCCGGAAGGCGGGCGACCGTTGCTGCTTAAAGCCGGTATGCACACAGGTCCCTGCATCGCCGTCACGCTCAACGGGCGACTCGACTACTTCGGCTCCAACGTCAACATCGCCGCGCGCCTCGAACCGCTCTCCACGGGATGCGACATCGTTATCTCGACCGCCGTGCGCGACGATCCGAGAGTGGAGACGATGCTCGCCGACCCCGACAACCACCTCCGCATCGAGCCGCTCGAAGCGAAGCTGAAAGGCTTCGATGATGAACACATAGCACTGTGGCGCATCACGGTTGACGACCGGAACGCCGCGACTTAATCCCGACCGCCGCCTCGTGTGATTGCTATTTCTATCCCGACTCAAAATGTGTACAGCGCACAAGGATAAGGTATAAAATTCGCGCTCACTCATCTTTAGGGCGTCCGCGATACACACTTGTTGTTTATCAAAACCGCTCCAAGCCGGAGACTCCAACCACATTGACCGTAGATAACGAAAGGAACTTTTTTTATGTTTCGCTTCACCCGCCACCGTTCTGCGATTATCGCTCTCCTCGCGGCAATCATCGCTATCCCTCTGTTTTTCACGACTCACACTCCGACCGAAGCCGCCGACCACGGTGATTCGCCGATTGCTTCGGTTGACCGTTCCGCTGACTTGGCGGATCTCTATTCTTTTCTCGACCCGAACGACAACACGCGCGTCATCTTGATGGTCACGGTCGGCGGCTTTATCGTTCCCGGCGAAGCCGTCAACTTCGGCATCTTCGATCCGGGCGTGCGCTATCGCTTCAACTTGGAGATGACGGGCGACGCCATCCCCGACAGAACTATAGATGTCCGATTCAGCCCCAAGATGGGCGCGACGACTCAACCGCAAACCGCGACCATTCGCTTGATGGACGGCACGACTTTTACCGCTCCGACCACTCCGGCGGCACTTACTCCAAACACGCCCGCGCGTGTGATTACGACGAACCAAGCGACGGGCGTACAGTTCTTCGCCGGACTCGTTGACGACCCGTTTAGGTTCGACATTCCGGGCTTTCGGCGGTTTGTTGATTCGGTCACGTCGGGCGCGCCCAACCCCGATGCCCTCAATCGCGGACGCGACACATTCGCCGGATACAACATCCTTACCATCGCTTTCAGCTTTCCGATTTCGATGTTTCAACCCACCGCCAACAACGAGTTCGGCGTCGAGGTCGTGACCAGTCGTCCGGCTGAAGCGACGGCTCTTCGAGTCCCTGTGCGTCGCTTCTTTGGACGAGACCTCACTCCGGTGAAACAGGTTGACCGCGTTGCGACGCCGACGGTCAACGTCGCGCTGATTCCGTTTGCGCGTAAAGACGAACACAACTTGGCTACCACGCGCGACGATGCGGCGGGAAGGTTCGCAGGCTCAATCGTCGCCACGCTTCGCGCGCTCGGCACAAACGACGCCAACATCAACTTGCTCGCGTCAATCGCCGTCACACGCGGCGATTTCGTGCGGCTCAACCTCGGCATTCCGAATCAAGGCGACGGCGGCGGCAACAACCCGCAAGCCGCTTTCCCGAACGGGCGGAGGCTTGTTGATGACGTGGTTGACACCGCGCTGACGATTGTTACTAACGGGGCTATCACGACCGACAACGCCAACGCCAACGATGTTCCGTTCACCAACACTTTTCCGTTCTTCGGGCTAGCCCATCAACCACGCGAACCGGGAGTTATTGACGACCAAACGCGCAACTAAATTTATCCACCGACAACCGCGAGTGCGACAGACGCGCAGTATATTCCGCATCTGTCGTCACACTCGTTAGCTGCGAACACTAAAGTGGCGGATGCCTTATGTTTAAGACATCCGCCACTTTTAGTGTTTGTCCGATGATTGATTTAAGTAGCGGGGGCGTGGCTCGAACACGCGACCTTGAGGTTATGAATCTCACGCTCTAACCGGCTGAGCTACCCCGCCATGCCGCGAACGACCGGATATTATTGAGAAGCCGGACGCGAAACGTCAAGCAGCGCGGGTCAGCATAAGCCTTTGAAACATGCGACAAGTTGCCACGCGCTTCGTCCGCCGCCTATCATCGAAGTTATCACGACACGAAATTTTACTTGTCAATAAAAGGATTTAACTTAAATGTCTTTGATGATTCATCGCCCGCGACGTTTGCGGCAAAGTCCTAATTTGCGCTCGATGGTGCGCGAAACCAGACTCGCCGTCGAGCAATTAGTCTTACCGTTGTTCGCGTGCGAAGGCGCGGGCGGGCGGCGCGAAGTCGCTTCGATGCCGGGCGTGTTCAATTTGTCAGTTGATGAAATTGCGCGCGAGGCACAGGCGGCGGCGGAAGACGGCATACGCGCCGTTCTACTGTTCGGCATTCCCGACGCGAAAGATGAAACGGCTTCGGGGGCGTTCGCTAAAAACGGTATCGCGCAACGGGCGATTGCCGCCGTGAAAAAGAGTGTGCCGGAGATGACCGTGATTGCCGATACATGCCTTTGCGAATACACCTCGCACGGACATTGCGGCGTTGTGCGCGCGGGCGAAGTCTTAAACGATGAATCGTTAAAACTCCTTGCGCGCACGGCGGTCAGTCAGGCGGCGGCGGGTGCGGATATGGTCGCGCCGTCCGCGATGATGGACGGGCAAGTCGCCGCGATTCGTGAAGCGTTGGATGAAAACAATTTTGAAGGCACGCCGATTATGGCTTACGCTTCAAAGTTCGCTTCCGGCTTGTACAACCCCTTCCGCGATGCAGCGGCGAGTGCGCCGTCATTCGGTGACAGACGCGCTTACCAGATGGATGCCGCGAACGCGCGTGAAGCCTTACGCGAAGCCGAACTCGATTACGCGGAAGGCGCGGATATTTTGATGGTCAAGCCGGCGAGTTTATATTTGGACATCGTGCGCGCGGTGCGTGACCGCTTCGATGTTCCCGTCGCGGCGTATCACGTTTCGGGCGAGTACGCGATGCTCAAAGCCGCCGCGCAACTCGGATGGATTGATGAGGAGCGCGTGATGATGGAAACACTTCTAGGGATTCGCCGCGCGGGTGCGGATATAATCATCACCTATTATGCGCGCCACGCGGCAAGATTATTGAACCATTGATTCATCAATTCATTGATTCAATTTCTGAAATGAGTTCCGATGAATCGATGATTAAAGGAAACAGCATGAGCGAAAACAGAGATGATGAATGGCGACAACGGCAGATGGATTTCATCCTTGCACAACAAGCCAAGTTCACAACCGACATAGACCGCTTGCGGGCTTCCGACGAGGAACTGCGGAGCGTTCTTGCCGGGTACATGATTGAATCAAACGAGCGTATGACGCGCGCCGAAACATTTGCGGCGCAAACCGCCGCATCAGCGGCGCAAACCGCAGCATCGGCGGCGCAAACCGCAACATTAGCGGAGCAAACGGCGCAACTGCTTTACGCCTCTTTGGAAGGGCAAGAAAGCTTGCGGCGAGAGGTTCGTAATCTGACTACTGTGACAGACCGCATCAGTGAAGCCGTCGCGTTTCTGCTTGACCGCGACGCGGCGCGCGGGAATGGTACGAACGGTACAGGTGGCGGCAGTTTGTAAAAAGAAGCGGGCGCGAATCGTGACACCATGACGCACGCCACGCGGCAAAGTGATTGAATCATTGATTCATCGGTTCATTGATTCAATTCCCGAAATGAGTTCCGATGATTTAATGATTCAACCAATTCTTAGGGAGTCAGCTATGAGCAAAAGAAAGACGTTACACAGTCTGTTGGCGGCGACGGCACTCGTCGCTTCGACGTTCGCGCCGTTTGCGGACGTTCATGGTCAAACCATGTCAAACAAATCAATCGCTTATCCGAAGACCGCAAAAGTCAGTCACGTTGATGATTACGCGGGTACGAAAATCGAAGACCCGTATCGTTGGCTTGAAGACGACCGCTCGAAGGAAACAGAGGCGTGGGTCACGGCACAGAACAGGGTGACGTTCGGTTATCTCGAAGAGATTCCGTTTCGCGCCGCGCTTCGTGCGCGTCTCGGCAAGCTTTACGATTACCCGAAATATACCGCTCCGTCGGAAAAGCGCGGGCTTTATTTCTTCCGCAAGAACACGGGGCTGCAAAATCAAGCCGTGCTTTACATGCAAAAAGGTTTGAACGGCACACCCGAAGTTTTGATTGACCCGAACACGCTTTCGCCCGACGGCACGACGCGCTTGGGCAGAACTGTGCCGTCGAAAGACGCGCGCTTTATGGCTTACACTTTGAGTCAAGCGGGCAGCGACTGGCAGCAAATCAAGGTCATGGATTTGACGACACGCAAAGACATGAGCGATACGGTTGAGTGGGTCAAAGTTTCGGGTGTCAGTTGGGCAGGCGACGGCTTTTTCTATTCGCGCTATGACGCGCCGAAGGAAGCCGATAAAGCTTACTCCGCGAAGAACGAATTTCATAAAGTCTATTTCCACAAACTCGGCACTCCACAAACCGATGACCGACTCATCTTTGAGGACAAAGACCCGAAAACCGCGCAACGCTTTCACACCGCCGACACGACCGACGATGAGCGTTTCTTGATGCTTAATGTTTCAGACCGCGGCACAGGCAAAGACGGCGACGCGGTGTTCGTCCGCGACTTGAGCAAAAATGAAAAGACGTTTAAGCCCGTCACCGACCTGACGTTCAAATATCAATACGGCGTCTTCGGCAACATCAATGACAAGCTTCTCGTCTTCACCAACGACGGCGCGCCGAACAGCAAAATCATTCTCGTTGACGCGGCACAACCCGATATAAAAAACGCGAAAGTCATCTTGCCGGAACAAAGCGAACCGCTCGTTTCCGCTTCACACGTCGGCGGCAAAATCATCGCCACCTACATGAAAGATGTCTCGCATCGCGTGCGCGTGTATGACGAGACGGGCAAGTTTGAAAATGAAATTACCCTGCCCGCCATCGGCACGGTCGGCGGCTTCGGCGGCGACAAAGACGACAAGGAAGTTTTCTATACCTTCACCTCCTTCACCTTCCCGCCGACGATTTATCGTTACGACCTCGCCACCAAAAAATCAACTTTGTTCCGCGCGCCGGAAATCAAAGGCTTCGACTCGAACGCATATGAAACGAAGCAAGTCTTCTATCCAAGCAAGGACGGCACGAAAATCCCGATGTTCGTCGTGCATAAAAAAGGCATGAAGCTTGACGGACAGAATCCGACGTTGCTTTATGCTTACGGCGGCTTCAACGTCCCGCTTAATCCGTCGTTCAGTTCACTTCTTCTCGCGTGGCTTGAACAAGGCGGCGTGTATGCGATGGCGAACCTGCGCGGCGGCAGCGAATACGGCGAGAAGTGGCACGAACAGGGCATGAAGGAACGCAAGCAAACGGTGTTCGACGACTTCATCGCCGCCGCCGAATACTTGAAAGCGAACAAGTACACGTCAACCGAAAAGCTGGCGATTCAGGGCGGCTCAAATGGCGGTCTGCTCGTCGGTGCGGTGATGACGCAACGCCCGGATTTAGTCAAGGTCGCGCTTCCGGCGGTCGGCGTGATGGACATGCTCCGCTTCCACAAATTCACTATCGGCTATAACTGGGCGGCGGAATACGGTTCAGCCGACAACCCGGCGGAGTTCGCGTACCTCGTCAAATACTCACCGCTTCACAACCTGAAAGCCGGAATGTCATACCCCGCGACGCTCATCACGACCGCCGATCACGATGACCGCGTTGTCCCGGCGCACTCGTTCAAATTCGCCGCGACCCTGCAAGAGAAACACGCGGGCGAAAACCCCGTCCTGATTCGCATCGAAACCAATTCCGGTCACGGCGCGAGCAACACGACCAAGCAACTCGACGCGACCGCCGACGTGTATGCCTTCACGATGTACAACCTGGGCATGACGCCGAAGTATTGACGCGAGATGTCGAGTGGATGTGAACGAAGAGATAAGGCATGATTTGAATTTTCAAATCATGCCTTTCTTCAACCTTTGTAACGTGGGTTTTCATGACTGGCGGCACATCACCACGAATGAAAAAACGCGACACGCCTGTGTGTTTTATCTGACTACTGACCAGCGACCACTGACCACTTCTTTCATTGGCGGCACTACTTCTTGACAAGCGAAGCCGTGCGGCGTCAAATATGCCCACCCTACTGTTAAGCTTTACGTTTCAAGTTCCACATCCACAAAGGAAAGTTAAAATCAATGAAGGCTCAAACACCCGCTCATTTCGTCGTGTGCCGCGCATGGCGCGCCATGCTGCTCATCGCGTTATTGTTGACTGGCGGCGGCGCGATGCTTCCCGCGTCGGCGCAATCGTCATCGCGCTTCGCCGGACGCAATCCCGGACGCAATGCGCGAAGCGATTTCGCGCGCCTTGTCGTTATCGGTGATTCGCTGTCGGCAGGTTATCAAAACAACTCGTTGCTTAGAACGCAACAGGTCAACGGTTATGCCAGTCTTGTCGCGCGTCAGGCGAAAGCGGATTTGACTCTGCCGCTTATCGCCGAACCCGGCGTGCCGAACGTGCTTCAACTTTTGTCACCGGGTCCGCCGCCCGTCATCACTCCGGTTGCCGGAACATCGGCGGGGCGCGTCAACCCTATGGAGCAGCCTTTCAATCTCGCCGTGCCGGGTGCGCGCTTAACCGATGTCTTAAACACGCGCCCGACGATGCCGGTTGATTCGCTGACCGATTTGGTTTTGGGCTTCCCCGATTTTTTCTCCGGCAGGTCACGCACGCAAATCGAAATCGCGGAGAGTTTGCAACCGACGACGGTGTTCGTCTGGATTGGCAATAACGACGCGCTCGGTGCGGCACTGGCGACGAACCCCGTGCTTCTGACTTCGCAAGCAAGCTTCGCCGCCGATTATCAAACTTTACTTAACCGCGTCGCGGCGACGAACGCGAAAATCGTGGTCGCCAACATTCCCGATGTGACGGTGATTCCGTTCTTTACCCCTGCTCCGCAAGTCGTCGCGTTGTTCGGTCAAACTATCGCTTCGGTCGGGACGCGGCTCGGCATCACGGAGAACGATTTGCTTACTCCGCAAGCCCTGCCGTTAATTCAAGCCGCGCTCACGGGCGGAAGCATGTCGCCGTTGCCCGCGAGCGTGGTTCTGACCGCCGCCGAAGCGACGCAGATTCAGGCGGCGGTCGTGGGTTTCAACAACACGATTCGCCGCACCGCCGAAGCCACAGGCGCGGCACTCGCGGATGTCAACACGCTGCTGAATCTGGTTGACCGTTTCGGTCTGCCTATCATTGAAAGCCGTAGTGGTAATGAACGCCGCAACGGTAGAAGTTTGTTCAATGTGAGATTCCTGACCACCGATTTTTTGGGCGGCTTGTTCTCACTTGACGGTGTGCATCCGACAGACACCGGATACGCCGTCGTCGCCAACGAATTCATACGGGCTTACGATGTAAGGTACAAACGCCTGTTACCGTTCGTTGACGTATCGCGCATCGCCGCCGACGATGATTTGGTTTTAGAGCGGTGAAACCTGTTTTGTATTCGGATTGATAGCCATGACGGATGGCATTCAAATAGTTTTGATTGAAAACTCTGCGGAACTCTGCGTCCGCCCTCTGCGGTACTCTGCGTCAAAGAATTCCTTAACGCAGAGACACGCCGAGTTGAAGACGCCGAAGTTCCGCAGAGGGGAAATCATTTTTGAGGCGGCTTCTACTCAAGCCGCATCGCCGTCGCGTCGGGCGTCACCGACGTTGGTGAGAATTTCGACGGCTTGCGGGTCAACGCTTCGCAAATGTAAATCGCGTTGCGAGTTCGGATTGGCGTTGGAAATTTTGTGTTCGACGAATGCCGCGTTGATGGCGACGGCGAGGTCGCTGCGCGCCTGTATCCACTCGGAATTGTTCGTCCACGCCTGCAACGTGAAATAGAGCGCGTCTGCTCCGAACTCGACGAACAGAGCCTGCGGCGGCGGGTCGGCGGCGACGCGCGCATCGGCGGCGGCAACCTCTTTTAACAATTCGATGATTGTGTGCGGGTCGGTTCCGTAAGCCGCGCCGACTCTGATTTCAATCGTGCGGCGATTGCTTGAGAACGTCCAATTCGTCACCGACTCGGCAATCAGTTTGCCGTTGGGAACGATGATGTCCGAACCTTTGCCGGTATTGATGATGCTGGCGCGAATCCCGATTTGTTTGACGACGCCCGCCGCATCGCCCATTTGAACGAGGTCGCCGACTTTGATGGGACGCTCAAAAAGTAGAATCAAACCGGACACGAAATTGCTGACTATGTTTTGCAAACCGAGTCCGAGTCCGACGCCGAAAGCTCCGGCGAGAATCGTGAACTTGGTCATATCGAAACCCAAGACCGCGACCGCGATGACGAAGCCGACGAGTAAAATGACGTAGTGCGTCGTCGTCGTAATCGCGTAAGGCACGCCGCGTGCGAGGTCGAGGCGCGGGTAAATGTCTTCGTTCAAAAGAAAGCGTATGAAGCGCGAAAGCAGGAACGTCGCCCATACTGTGAGGGCGAAGGCGAGGATGTTGCCGAGCGAAATAGAGAATGAACCGATGGCGAGTTCGGCGGTTAAAATCTCGCGCGCTTTCTCGATGAACGGGACGCGCAACGATAACAATTCGAGCGAGTAAGACGCCCATAAAAAACCTCCAATCCAGCGCACCACACGTTGCAAACGCCTTCGCACGAGCGAACGATGCGCTTGAACCATTCCCAAGAGCGAGAGCGGAGGGACGCGCAAGGCGATGACGATGATGCCGTCCGCGATGCGCGAAATCGCGTACAGCACAACTGCTGTATAAGCACTGCCGAGAACCGCATCGGCAACTAGGTTAGCGAGACTGACGTAACCGATGGCATTCGCCATAAACGCGAGCGCGAAACCAACCGCCGCGATGCGGGCGGCGATGCGCGTCATGCGCCATAAACGGTCGCGCCCCGCTTCGGAGACTTTCGACAGGCGCGCCGATTTAATTAACCACCACAGAAACAACAACGCGCCGAGCATCTCCGCGAGGAACACCAATCTGGATAGAACTTGCAACGCCGCGATGACGGTCAACAGTAAATCAACGAAGTACAGAATCACGAGCGCGTTTAAGATGGGAAACAGGTGACGTTCGACGAGGCGGCGCAAAACTATAATCGTCGGAATCAATGCCACCGCACCGAAAATCGCTTGCAACAAACGCGGAGTCTGCGGGTAGATAATTCCTATCAACAGCACCGACAACACAATCGCGGCGGCGATGGGGACATCGAAAACTTCGGCGGTCGGTTTTAATTTCGGTTCGTCCGCCGCCCACATTCGCACGCGCCTTCGCGCCCAGTACAAAGCCGAGATGAGAATTAAAACGATGACCGCGTGAATCAGAAATCTTATCTGTTCGCGCTTCGCATATTCGCCCAGTCCCGTCAGTTGAGTGAGGAACGAACTCTGTCCTTCCGCGACTAAACCCAGTCCGGCGCGCGAACGCACTTCCGCGCTCCAGATAGCCGGACTGTCTTTGACGAACAAGCGATTGAGTGCGGCTTCGCGCGCCAGTCTGACGGCAGCGCGGGCTTCGATGACGCGCCCGTCTTGCGCGGCAACGCGGCTTTGCAGGGTTAGCGTCTGCGCGCGTTGCTGCTCGGTCGCTTCGCGCGCCTGACGAATGGCGACGACGGCAGCTTCGATACGCTGTAAAACTTCCGGCGGCGTTTCGGAATTTCGCACCGTCTCAAAGGTCTGCCGCCACGTCTCACCGAGCGTCGTGAGGCGTTCGATTTCAGCGTCAAGCTGTGCGGCGCGCGTCGTCAAATCGCGTCGCCACGCACTAAGGGTTTGGCTTATGCGTTGCCAGTTCGCTTCGAGTGTGCGAAGCGTTTCAAGCGACGGATTAGGTTCGACGATGCGCCTGTTCTCGATGAGGCGCGCATCAATCTCGCGGGTCAAAGCGGGCAGTTCCTCTTCGACTTGCGCGGTGATTTGACTGGCGGCGAGATTGGCGTTCGTGTCGCGTGAGTTTCTCGTCACCGCGTCGGCTTGCGTCACGATTTCCGCGAGCGGAATCGGCGTTGGTGATGCAACCGCCGCCGGACTCGCGCTTCCGGCGGGCGTTGAGGTTGCGACACTCGCGGTGGACGCGGGAGTTTGCGCGCACAACGTCTTGCTTTCGGGCGTCAGCGTTAAGGCGTACGTGATGAATAGAATTGATTTAAGAATATGTCGCATGTCGTTTGATGTGTGCGGTGTGTCAGAATCCGCTTAAAGCGTGTCTGAAAAGTCCGTTTTGTCGTCCGCGAAGCGGACATCGTGATAATAGCCCAGCGATTTATCGCTGGGTATCGGACAAAAAGACATTCGAGTCCCGTAGGGACGGCAGATTTCTTTCGTCCCTACGGGACTCGGATAACTTTTGGATACTTTTCCCAGCGATAAATCGCTGGGCTATTATCAAATCGTCCCTTGCGGGACTTTCAGACACGCTCTTGGTACATCACAAGATTCACGGTTCGTTTCGATTTTCACAACATGAAATTACGCATCAAGGGAAACAGTTTGCGCTTGCGTTTGACGCGAAGCGAAGTCGCGCGCTTGGGCGAAGTCGGGCGCGTCGCAGAGGTGATCAACTTTGGTCTCAATCAAAGTCTGGTTTATGAATTGATTGTCGAAACGGATGTTGAATTTTGCGTCGGAGCATTGCGCGCGAGTTTTAACGAAGGTCGCATCACAATCAAACTACCGCTCACACTCGCACGCGAACTCATTGAAACTACATGCGTCGGTATCAGTGGCGAACAAGATTTAGGCGGTGTGGCGGAGGGATTATCGTTGTTAATCGAGAAGGATTTCGCGTGCCTTAACGATGACGCGGGCGAAGACCAGACCGATGCGTTTCCGAATCCGAACATCAAATGCTAAACCGGGTTTCAAATAATGTTACTCACCTCACGCGGTGACGAAGTTTTGCGGCTCTGCCGCCTGATGTGCGGTGGGGCTTTGCCTCACCGACGATGCTTTCTCAAGTATCTTCGAGGCTGCGCCTCGCACGGGCGGCGTAGCCGCGACATATATTCCACACCCGACGGAAAGGCACAGCCTTTCCGCACATCGGGCGGCACAGCCGCTTCGTTATGTAAGGTGAGTAATTACACCCGTCGTCACTTGCCGCGAACCTTACGCTTCGGCTTGTGCGTTCTGTTGTTGATACAACCTTGCATCGCCCGCGCGCAAACCGCACCGCGCTCCGACACGCAAAGTTGGAACGATGTTCAACTTACGATTCCGCTCAACCGTCAATTCGATTTCCTTATCAGCACACAGTTTCGCGCGGGCGATAACCTTCGCCGGTTTGTTGATGAACGCGGTGGCTTCGGCTTGAATTACAAGCCGTCTAAATATCTAACCCTGTCACCGTCTTACCTCTACGCCGCGATGCAACAAAGCCGGACGCAGCGCAGCCATGAAAATCGTTTGTCGTTCGCCGCCACCGTGACGTTGCCGAAATTGAAAGCTTTTACTCTCACCGACCGCAATCTATTCGAGCGTCGTCTGCGAAGTTTCGCCGCCGATGCGACGCGCTATCGCAACCGCGTACAGGTCGAACACCCGGCGCGGATATATGATTTCAAGTTTAACGTCGTCGTCTCGGATGAAGTCTTTTACGATTCCAGCGTTCGCGCGTGGTCACGTAATCGTTTTCAGATTGGGATGAACAGAAAGCTAAACAAACATCTGATTGGCGAAATTTATTACATGCGCCAATCAGATGCGGTGACAACGCCGGGCGACATTAACGTACTTGGTACGTTTCTTCGTTTCCGGCTTTAATCAGCGGCGTTGATATGTTCCGACGATTTCGCCTTTCGCTATGACGTGGGTTCTCATCGCATCGAGCAACGCTTGACGATTGAAACCCGACGGCAGTTGAAGCACGCGGTCAAGGGCGAAAACTTGGAAATGATAATGGTGTGACGTGTCGCCCGCAGGCGGTTTCGGACCGTAATAACCGGACGTACTCAAGTTGTTCGCGCCTTGCATCGCACCGCTCAAATTTGCGATTCGCTCACCGACCGGAACCCGCGCGGGTAAGGTCGTCGCGTTCGCCGGAAGATTGGCGATGAGCCAGTGGGTCACGGGTCGCGTATTACCGGCGTCGGGGTCTTCCATTACGATGACGACGGATTTCGCCGCGCGTGGTACGCCAGACCACTCAAGGGCGGGCGAGGAATCTTGATTATAAGCGGAGTGTGGTTCGGGAATCGGCTGATTGTTGGTGAAAGCATTTGAGCGAATTGTGATGCTCGAAGGCACGGCTTGCATCTCCGGCATCCGGCTCACAATCATCTTCGCGTCCGCGTTTGATTTTATCGCTTGCCCCGCCGCCTGTTCGTAGGTGATGCGATAGATGACGTTGTTCGTATCGTCACCGAGTAACAATGAACCGTCGTTCATTTGCGCGAGTCCGGCGAGGCGCGCGATGTGTGCGTCTTTGCCGTCGGGCGCGCCGCCTTTGATGAGAAAACCCGTGATGAACGGTTCGATGCGTTGCGGGTTGCCGCTTGCATCGAACCGGACGCGGACGACTTCATAACCGCTCGGTGGTTGACGATTCCACGAACCGCGCATCGCCACCAACGCATCGTTTTTATATTCCGCCGGAAACATGTTCCCGGTATAAAAAGTCATCTGAAGCGGTGAACTGTGTGCCGTGTAAAGCAGCGCGGGTTCACGGCTCATGCGCGCCCATGATTCTTTCGTAAAACCCTTAGGGGCTTCGCCGTGCGGGTAGATTTTGCTGTTCGCGTACACATACGGATAACCGTATTTCGTGTTCACGATTAGTTCGTTGAGTTCTTCGGGTTGGTCGTCATCGCCAAGCCAGTCTATGCCGTGATCCATACCGAACAGACGCTTTGACACGGGATGCCAGCCGAAGCCGATGGTGTTTCGCAAACCCGAAGCGAATACTTTGCGATTCGTGCCGTCGAGATTCGCGCGCACGATGGTCGCAAGTTCGGGTTTGGTTTCCGATTCGCGGCAATTATTACAGGTACTGCCAATCGTGATGTAAAGTTTTTCATCTGTGCCGACGGCAAGCGTGCGATTCGGGTGCTGTCCGGCGTCGGGCAAGTCTGTGATGATAGTTCGCAACGCTCCGAGCGTTCCGTCGGGTCGCACATCCGCCACCAGAACTCCGTTGATGGTGACGAGATACATCCTGTTCTTATGCAGTGCCAAGCCGTGAAGATGTTCGCGTTTGGCGACGACTTTTTGCACGTCCGCGATGCCGTCGTTGTTCGTATCGCGCAACATCACGAGCGTTCCCGGTTCGCGTTGCGTCACATAAATCGTGTTGTCCGGCGCGACGGCAATCATGCGCGGGTTGGTGAGTTCGGCAAAGCGGGCGATACGAAATCCGGCGGGCAGACGCAATCCGGCGAGGCGCGCGGCGGTCGCTTCCAACTTCGCGGTTTCATAAACGTGCGCCTCGATTGGCACGGTCGTCGCCGTCTTTTGTGTTTGCGCGTTGCTTAAACTCGCCGTCACCGCGAGCGCGAGAAGGCACGCGAAAACGGAGTTAATGCTTTTTATCATCACTTGATTTCCTCCCTGTTGATTGTGAAACGAAAAGGTTTTGAGTGGCGGCGAAAGTTTCGCATTGCCCGCCACGAATGTTTCATATCTTCGTCACACATTCGCGTGACGGATGATTGCCGCTAAGTGTAGAGTATGCTCGAACCTGAAATAATTTGAAGCCTGTGCATAAATCATCGCGTAGCGATGCAGTGAATTTAGCCGTGCGTTTTAACGCACGGAAACCGTCGGAATCACTCCTCGTCGCGTCAGCGACGATTGAAAACGCTGGTCAGGTTCAATCGTCGCTGACGCGACGCCGGACATGTTCACTCTCTCCCGTGCGTTAAAACGCACGGCTAAATTCAAGCCACCGCTAACGCGGTGAAAACACAGCACTTTTA